>JAAZIU010000002.1 GCA_012800735.1 Clostridiales bacterium
AGCGAACCTTCAAGAATGGGAGAAACCCGCCCCGGAATACGCGATGATATGAGCTATGGCAGCGACGCCTACTCAAGCGGCGGCTTTACCTATCGTCTGGTCAGCTCCGGCACACACAGCGATTACGCCGTGTTTGTCGAAGGAGAAGACAGAGCGGCCGAGAAAGACAGCCTGGTTCTTTCGATAGCTTTAGGCAATATGCTCAACCTCTATGACGAAAAATACGACAAAAGCTCCTTTATTAAGAATGTCGTGCTTGACAATATCCTTCCGAGCGACATTTATATCAAATCAAAGGAGCTGCATTTTGCGTCTGACGTAACAAGGGTGCTGTACCTTATTAAATTCAGCGGGAAGAATGATGTCATACCGTATGAAATGGTTGCGAATCTTTTCCCCGACCGCAGCCGCGATTATGTCATCTCGGTGGGAGAGCGCGATATCGTCCTGGTAAAGGAACTCAAATCGAATTACACCGCCGACGATATTCTCAAGATCGCGCGTCAGATAATCGATACTTTGTCAACCGAATTTTATACCAAAGTTTCGATAGGCATCGGCACTCCGGTCGACAACATCAAGGATCTTGCCCGTTCCTTTGAAGAGGCGCAGATAGCGCTTGAAGTCGGCAAGGTGTTCGATACCGAGAAAGATATTATTTCTTATGAAAACTTAGGTATCGGCAGGCTTATATATCAGCTTCCGACAACCCTCTGCGAGATGTTTTTGCAGGAAGTATTCAAGCGCGGCTCGCTTGAGGCGCTGGATCGCGAAACGCTTATGACGATACAATGTTTCTTTGACAACAACTTAAACGTCTCGGAAACATCCCGAAAGCTGTTCGTACACCGCAACACCCTGGTTTACCGGCTTGAAAAAATAAAGAAGCTTACCGGACTTGACCTGCGCGATTTTGACTCTGCCATTACCTTTAAGGTTGCTTTGATGGTAAAGAAATATCTTACCTCAAAACCGGTCAAATACTGATTTTTTACGGTATATCCCGAAATGATAGAATTCAGCAAGGTCAAAAAAGTATATCCCAACGGCACCGTCGCTCTCGACAATGTTTCCTTTTACGTCGGAGATGCCGAATTTGCTTTTATCGTCGGCGCATCCGGAGCCGGAAAATCTACGATAGCAAAGCTTCTGCTGCGCGAGGAAAAGGTGACGGCGGGTCAGCTTGTCGTAAATGAAATGCATTTGAACGATATGCCCGACAGGGTCGTTCCCTATTACCGGCGTCAGATAGGTATGGTCTTCCAGGACTTCCGGCTTTTCCCGAACAAAACCGTTTACGAAAACGTCGCCTTTGCGATGCAGGTGGTGGGCGAGCCGGCAAGGAATATAAGAAGACGGGTGCCGGCGCTTCTTGATGTGGTCGGTCTTTCCGACAAGCTTAAGCGTTTTCCCGACGAGCTTTCCGGCGGAGAGCAGCAGCGCGTCGCTCTGGCAAGGGCGCTTGCAAACAATCCCAAGGTGATTATAGCGGACGAGCCTACGGGAAACATAGATCCGCAGATGAGCATGGAAATTATGAATCTGCTTGTAAAGATCAACAAGAACAACAATAAGACGGTGCTGGTGGTAACGCATGAAAAAGCGCTGGTGGATTATTTCCAGAAGCGGGTCATCACGTTAAGCGAAGGACATATCATCGGCGACCGGATAGGCGGGATGTTTGAGTAATGCGCGGATATAGTTTCAGGTATTTTTTAGCCGAAGGGTTTAAAGGACTTTGGCGAAACGGTTTTATGAGCCTTGCCTCCGTAGCGGTTCTTACTTCCTGTCTTATAGTGCTCGGCGCTTTTTCGACGCTTGTCGCGAATATAAATTTTAATCTCGAGCTTATAGGTTCCGTCAATCAGATAGTCACCTTCCTTGAACCGGAGCTCACCGATGAGGAAATACTCGCAATACGCGACAATATCCTCGCTATGGACAACGTCTCCGATGTTAAATACATATCAAAGGAAGACGCGTATAACTCGGAAAAGGAAAAGTATTCCGAATATCCCGAGCTTTTCGCAAAGCTGGAAAACGATAACCCGTACAACGCCTCGCTTGTCGTCACTTATGTCAACGTCGATCAGGTACCGACTCTGCAATACAATCTGAACCAGATTGACGGTATTTATAAAATAAGCTACCGCAGCGACATAGCCGCCGGAATCCGAAATTTCAAAAACACGGTGATTTTCGTCAGTCTTTGGTTTCTCATTTTGCTGCTGCTGGTATCGCTGTTTGTAATAATCAACACGATAAATATAGCGATTTTTTCGAGAAGGCAGGAAATCGGCATCATGCGCTATATCGGCGCAACAAACTGGTTTATTTCGGTGCCTTTTATAATTGAAGGAGTCCTTATCGGACTCATTTCTGCCGCTATCGCCTTTGTCGTTGACTGGAATGTATACCGATACATAGAATCGGTTATAGGTTCCGATATCAAATTTATTATGGTAATGCCGTTCTCGCAGCTGATGTGGATGCTTGTGGGATCGTTTGCCGTGATCGGATTTCTGTGCGGAGCGATAGGGTCGCTTATTTCGCTTCAGAGATATATGAAGGCATAACTGTTGCATTTATGAAAAAACACCGAATTTTGCCGAGACTTTTATCGGCGGCGATCGCCTTATTGCTGCTGGGGGCGGTCTTTCTTCCGGCTTCGGCGCTGGACACAAGTCAGGCGGCTATTCAGAAGCTGGAGGATAAGCTTAAAAAGAACAAAGCCGACCAGGACAGGCTCGAAAGAGAGATAGCCTCAGCCAAAGACAATATCACCGACACCATCGCCTTTAAAAAGCAGCTTGATGAGCAAATACAGAACAAAAGCGACGAGATTGCCATCAAAGAACAGTTGATAGTCGAATATCAAAACGAAATTCTCCGCGCGGAAGCCGAGATTGAAAACCTTGTCGAGGAGAACGCCGAAAAATACCAACTGTTTAAAACAAGGATGCGGATAGCGTACGAAGACGGCTCGATGTCGCATCTTGAGATGCTGTTCGAAGCGAAGAGCTTTACCGATTTTCTGATTTCTGCCGAGCGGATAGCCTCAATGCTCGATTATGAAAAAAAGGTAATGGACGAGCTGGAGGAGCAGGAAGCTGCGGTTCGTCAGGCAAAGGCGAAGATCGAAGAGGACGAGGCTAAGGCGGAAGAGCAGAGAAAAGCTCTTGTCGCCGACAAAGAAGCGCTCGACCGCCGAATTGAAGAAGCCAATAATTATATCAATAACCTTTATTATGTCGTAAGCGACAGCGAAAACCGCCGCAAAGAGCTTGAAAAGGCAGAGGAAGAGCTTGACGCCGAAATCGAGCAGATCCTTATCCAGCGTCAAAAGCAGCTAAACGCTCAATACGAAGCCCAGCAGAAGGCTGCGGCGGCGGCAGCGGCGGCAGCTGCCGCAGCGGGAATCAAAAAGAACTATTCAAAGACCGGCGCCACCGGCGGCACGCTGTTATGGCCGGTGGATGCATCTAACCGAACGGTATCCTCCGGATATGGTTACCGCACCATCTGGGGGAGGACCGCTTTCCATCGCGGCATCGACATTCCGGTCAGATACGGCGATCCGATATACGCCGCCGCGGGCGGTGTCGTGGTTACTTCAGCCTGGCATTACAGCTACGGGTACTATGTTCTTATCGACCATGGCAGCGGTCTTGCGACTCTTTATGCCCACAACAGCCGGCTTTTGGTTTCAGCCGGAGACGTTGTGGCGGCGGGGCAGCAGATAGCGGGCGGCGGTTCTACCGGCACATCCACCGGCAATCACTGTCATTTTGAGATACGTGTAAACGGAGCTACTCAAAATCCGCTGAATTCTCAGAACGACTGGTACGTCGTTCAGCCGTAATCACGAAATCAGACACAAGGCTTCATTCGAGTAGATAAACTGGGGGTTATTTTATGCACCGCGTCCCGGTATGGGTTGCTCTGCTCCTTGTCTGCGCTGCGGTCGGAGCAACATATCTTATAACCGAAAAAACGGTTTCCTCACGCTATGACGCTCTTATCGAGGAGTTCGCTTCCGATTGCTCGGCGTGTAAAAATTCCTTTGCCGGCGAAATCGGTGAGGGAAATTTCATATATGTCAGCTGTAAAAGCTGCGGATTTGAAGCCAGACGCCATTCGGATAACGGCGAATACGCCGTAACGGCGGTAGATGTCGGTGGAACTGCGTATAACGCCGGTCTTCAGGCGGCGGATATCATAATTGCGCTGAACGGCGATATGCCGGATGACGCATCCATCGAAGGAATCAAATCCGGGGATATAATCCGGATAAAACGCCTTTCCGGCGCCGAGCCGTTGAGTTTTGAAATTGTCATCTGGTGACCTGAAAAATAATAAAAAGCACACTAAGGAGAACCATTTATTATGGCAAAGCAAATTACAATAACGAACGAAGGTCTGAAAAAGCTCAACGAAGAGCTTGAAGATCTTCGAACAAATAAACGCAAGGAAGTTGCCGAAGCGCTCAAAGAAGCGAGAAGTTTCGGAGACCTTTCCGAAAACTCCGAATATGACGAGGCGAAAGACACGCAGTCGAAGGTCGAAAACCGCATAGCCGAGCTTGAGGAGATGTTGAAAAATGTCCGCGTCATCGACGACAGCGCAGTAAGTACCAACACCGTTTCGGTGGGAGTCAAAGTAAAGGTTCGCGACGAGAGATTTGACGAGGACAGGGAATATAAGATAGTCGGAACAACTCAGGCAAATCCCGATGTAGGCGAGATTTCCGACCATTCTCCCATCGGACACGCGCTTTTGGGCGCCAAAGTCGGCGACGTTGTGACCGCAGTCGCGCCGATAGGAAATATCAAGCTCAAAGTGCTGGAAATTTCGAAATAATAAGTTTACAAGCAAGGGGTTAAGGTGTCCGGGAGGAGGACCTTTCCTTTAAAAAGTAATTATACGAAACCTTCTCCCGAGGATACTTAAGATAAGAGATGGACGAAAACAGAGAGAACACGGCTGCAGCGAGAGATTCCGATACTATAAACGAAACAGATCAGCGCGCGGTAAGGGTAGCCAAGCTCAAGGCGCTGCAATCGGAAGGCCGTGACCCTTACGAGATTGTAAGGTACGACCAGACCGAGCATTCGGCTCAGATAACAAGCGATTTTGAGGGCTATGAAGGCAAGGATGTCTCGATTGCCGGACGTATGCTGACCCGCCGGATTATGGGTAAGGCAAGCTTCTTTACGCTTCAGGATCTGGAGGGACGCATACAGGCTTATGTTCGTCGCGATGATGTCGGAGAAGATGTATACAACGACTTCAAAAAATGGGATATCGGCGATATAGTAGGCGTCAAAGGCTTTGTCTTCAAGACAAGGACAGGTGAAATTTCCGTTCATGCAAAGGAAATCATTCTTCTTTCGAAGGCGCTTGCGCCTCTGCCGGAGAAGTTCCACGGACTGACAAACACCGACCTGCGCTACCGTCAGCGTTATGTCGACCTGATAACCGGCGAGGGAGTTTTGGAGACTTTTGTGAAGCGCTCGAAAATTTTGGCGTCGATCCGGAACTATTTAAACGCATTGGGCTTTCTTGAAGTGGAAACGCCGATGCTGGTCGAAAATGCCGGCGGCGCCAACGCCCGTCCGTTTGTTACTCACTATAACGCGCTGAATATCGATATAAACCTCCGTATTTCGCTTGAGCTTTATCTGAAAAGGCTTATCGTCGGCGGAATGGAAAAGGTATATGAAATCGGACGCGTCTTCCGTAACGAGGGCATGGATTCCCGCCACAACCCGGAGTTTACCCTGATGGAGCTGTATCAGGCATACACCGATTTCCACGGAATGATGGAGCTTACCGAGAACATGTTCCGCCATGTGGCGCTTGAAGTTTGCGGCACGACCGATATAGAATACGGCGAATATGTGATAGATTTAGGCAGCCCGTTCAAGCGGATAACGATGACCGAATGCATAAAGGAATATACCGGAGTTGATTTCAACGAAATCGACACTCTCGAACAAGCGAGAGCAGCGGCGGATAAGCATGGCGTCGAATACCTGTCGCGTCATAAGCGCGGCGATATAATGAGCGCATTCTTTGAGACATTCTGCGAGGAGAAACTGATCCAGCCGACATTTGTGACAGAGCATCCGATTGAGATAAGCCCTCTTACCAAGATGAAGCCGGACGATCCCCGTCTGACGCAGCGCTTCGAGCTTTTCATCACCTCCCGCGAGATGGCAAACGCCTATTCAGAGCTTAACGACCCGATCGATCAGCGCCGCCGTTTCGAAGCTCAGGAGGAGCTGCGGCGCCTCGGCGACGAAGAAGCGAACAAAATTGACGAAGATTTCATCAACGCCCTTGAAATCGGCATGCCCCCCACCGGCGGCATCGGCTACGGCATCGACCGCCTGGTAATGCTGCTGACAAACAATCAGTCGATAAGAGACGTGCTGCTGTTTCCGACGATGAAGCCGCTGGACTGAAAGATGCGATTTTGCTTGTAAACACCGGCTTATAACGACTTGTGTGAAGTTAAACGTACAACAATACAACAATCTTACAATAATCCATGCGCGAACTTATACGAAGAAAAAAGAACGCGCAACAGAAAACCTAAATTCAAATAATAATACAGCCTCGGAAAAAAACTTCCGGGGCTGCTTTTACAGCAAATATATGGCGCAGCTAATTCACCTTTTATCGGGTTAATGGCTGCGCGGTTCATTGAGTGAGCTTAACGGCAAATGCGGATTCTTTGAGCGCAATTCCTTACTTTCTTTCATCTGTATTTATACCGTTGCTTTTCAGATTCATCTTTTCTCAGGAATAATACTCGGCTTGACGGCGGTACATCGAGGCATACAGCCCGCCCAGATTCAATAGTTCGCTGTGCGTTCCATTCTCTGCGAGCTTTCCCCGCTCCATCACAAATATCCGGCTGGAAAATTTAGAGCAGGACATCCGATGTGAAATCATTATGCTCGTTGTGTTCCCGATGCCGTCAAACACATCTTGGAACAATTTGCGCTCTGACAGCGGGTCTATCGCCGCGGTCGGCTCGTCGAGCACAACCACATTTGAATTCTTGCAGTATGCGCGCGAGATGACAAGACGCTGCTCCTCCCCGCCCGACAGCTCGACGCCGTCTTCGGAAAATCTCCGGCTATACGTTCGGTCAAGACCGATCTCCGTAATCTTGTCGTACATTCCGGTTTTTTCAAGCGCCCCTTTGATCAGTCCCTCTCTTTCAGTATAATCGAAAATCAGATTTTCACGGATCGAGAAAGCGTTTAGGACATAATCCTGAAATACCGGCGCAAATATCTCCTGATATGAATCGTAGTCATATTCCTTTATGTTTTTACCCTTGTAATATATAGCTCCGTCGGTTGGATCGTATAGTCTCAAAAGAAGTTTCACAAAGGTAGACTTCCCCGCGCCGTTGTCTCCGACGATTGCTATATGCTCGCCATAATCGATTTTGCAGCTGAAATCCTTTATTGCATAATCGGTCTGATTTGGGTATTTGAACGAAACATTTCTGAATTCAATAAACGGCTCAGATTCGCCTTCGACCGGCTTATCAGCGCCTGTATTTCGCATTTTCTCCTCGATTTTCAGGTATTTGTCAAAATCATCGTAGTAGATTGACGCCGTGTGCAAAACACCCGCAACCCATACAATTTCGGATATTGACGAGGCTATCTGCTTTGAAGCGCTGACATACAGAATGAAGCTTGCCAGCAGCAGCCCGCCGGCGGCATATTTGTTTATCGCAAACAAATATATAAGGAACAGCTCGCCGAGCCCGAGCAGGCTTATCGCAAGCTCTATGAGAAAATCACAGCGCTGCTTTCTCATCTCGATTTTTCTGCTGTTTAGAAGTTCATTCGAATATTTGTCCGAAACCATAGCGTTTCCGTTATATATTCTGAGATCGCGTCCGGCTTCGAAGTCGTCCGTAAGCTCCGAAAGGTATTTTACACGCTTGGTATTTTTTGACATCTCCTCATCAAATTCGTGATCGAGCTTGTCCTTCTTTGCGTTTATAATCAGAACGATGAGATTTTGAAGCAGTACTATCGCGTACAGACGCAGATCAACAGCAATGATGAACGCGCTCATTATCGCAAATGACAGCAGCTTCGAGAGAAGCACACAGAATATGCTGTAATGAACGTCACTGAAGTTATATATGTTGTCAAATACATTGTAATATTCGTCAATCATCGAACCGTCTTCCGCGTCACTCAAATCAAGTCTGGCATTTTTGCCGTTGAGATAATAGTACAGCGAATTTGTCGCGTGCAGCGACTCGTCCGAAAGATCCCGCTGAATGTATTCGACAAGCGTTTTCAGCAATGTCAGAGCTATGACCATAACCGCGATTGCCGTAATGGCGGCACCATAACTCCGGTTCATACACAGCCAGATTACAACAGACGGCAGTATGGTGATTATAAGCTGAATGATCTCGCGGCTGACGCCGAGAAAAACATCCATTAACAGGAGCTTTTTACAGTTTTTAATAAACATGCCTGACAAGTCAAAAGCGGTCCTGAATATTTTCTTTATTTCAGTCAAGAAAGCCATATGTCCTGATTCCTTCCTTCGTTAAATATCATTATATCAGATATCATTCGGCGTACAATTCCGCTTGAGCGGAGAACATACGATTATACAGCTCGTTTGATTCAAACAGCTCCTCGTGTGTTCCGATTGCTTCCAATTTTCCGTTGTGAAGGAGTATGATCCTGTCGCAAATCCGGCAGCTTGAAAGTCTGTGGGATATGAAGAAAACGGTTTTTCCGTTTGTCAGAGAATTGAAATTGTGATATATCTCATATTCACTTTGCGGTGACAGCGCGGAGGTCGGCTCGTCGAGTATTATCAGCGGAGAATTCTTATATAGCACCCGGATCAACGCGATTTTCTGCGTTTCGCCGCCCGAGAATTCTATGCCGTCATCCGAGAAAATCTGTGTGATAAATGAATTTGTATCAAGCTCCGGCATTCCCATTGATGAGGTCAAAGCGCGGATTTTTGCTTTTTCTGCTTCAGTTAATGTATTTTCGCTCATCTTTATATTCTCTTCTACTGTAAAGCTGAAGATTTTAAAATCCTGGAACACTGCGCTGAACATCGGAGTATAGTCATACTTGTCAGTATCCATCGGCTCGCCGTTTATGTAAATCGCGCCTTTTTTCGGAACGTACAGACCGAGCAGCAGCTTGACAAGCGTACTCTTTCCGGCGCCGTTTTCGCCGATGAGCGAGATTTTTTCATTTGCGCAGACAATGAAGCTGACGTCCTCAAGGGCGTTTTTATCACTGCCGGCGTATGCAAATGAAACATTTCTGAATTCGATAGTCCGGAGTTCCTTATTATAAAGTACTTTCTCTTTGAGCTTTTTCTCAATATTCAGAACATCGGTGAGCTTCGTCATAAGACTGCTCGTGTGCCAGAAGCTGATTACGCTGTTCGTGACATTGCCGAGCGAATTTCCGAAGGCGAACACCGCCGACGAGTAAAGCATGAAATCTCCGGCGCTCATCCCGTCAGCCACCATGCGATAGGCGCAGAAAGCGTATACGACAAACAGCTGGACAGAATTGATTATTTCAATTATGAGATGCGGATTTTTCTGCTTTTTCGTGAAGCTGTGAAGTACTGTAAATAGCTTGTCGTTGTATTCGCGCAGCTTGCCGACGATGTATCTTTGAAGCGAATACGCGCGCACCTCTTTTGCGCGGCTGATATCGGTGAGCCAGAATCTGCTGTATTCGAGCTGCTTGCCGACAGCCGTTTCCTCATCGAAGCGCTCAATCTCGTTTTTCGACAGCAAAACATTGCACACCGTGTTCACAGCCGTTACGGTGAGTGCAAGCAGCGCCATCCACCATTTGATTTCAAACGTGATGTATATAGTTCCGCTGATTACAAAGACAGCCGACACCGTATTTACCAGAATCTGCGTGTAATTCGAGAATACGCTCTTATTCAGACATTCATTTGCGAGCTCAAAATTTTTCAGCATTTCGGGGTCCTCAAGCTCTTCAAACCTGATCGACGTGCTGATATTCAATATCTTTGAGCGAAGTCGTGTATTTATGCGGTAATAGGCGTTTGAAAGCGCAAGACTCAGCGCACTTGAAATATTGTCCGAGAGATACATTACGGCAAGGCAGAAAAGTGTCCAGACAATCGCAATCGAATACGATCCGCTTTCGAGAAAATCGAGGAGAAATTTCAGAAAATATATGCCCACATATGAAGTGAACGTTCCGAGCAGGACAGACACCGCGATGATGACAAATATCCGCTTTTCACTTTCCCATATGGTTTTCAGATAAAACGATAAAGACGCAAAATGCTTTTTCATAATTTGCTTTCTTTCTTTAAATTCATGTGATTTGAAGCGAGCGATTCAAATGTATATTTTATTATACTATGATTTTGTGAGTTTGTCAATTATATGTTACACCAAAGGACATATTTCCGCATCGATCTTCCGAATTCAGGTGTTGACATTTGCGATGTTCTGCGATATAATTATTTTGTCCATAATGATGTTTCCTTTCGAATTGTTGTCCGGTTAACTCAATTCCGCCGCAAAATCTTCGCTATGGATCTACTTTTTTATAATTGTAACTTAATTTTACAACGAGTCGATTTGTTTTTGACAGTACCGTGAAAAAACAGGGGGGCGCCATGTTTAATTTCAGCAAAAAATCATTATCACTCATACTTGCCGTTATTTTCGTTTTTGCCCTCATAACCGCGTGCGGAAAACCGGCGGCAACACCGGCGGCAGAAACGGCAGCCGAAACAACATCGTCGGAAACGATATCGATACTGGATACGCTTCCCAAAGTAAACCTTGAGGACATAACCGTTCGCGCTCTGGCCCGCAATGACTCATGGTGGCAGCTGACCGAAATCAGTTCTGAAGAATTAAACGGCGAGGTAATCAACGACGCCATTTATAACCGCAATTTAAAACTCGAAGCTCAGCTGAGAATCACCTTCGAAGTGGAACATGTGGATTCTGTGGGTACAACCATACGTTCGCTGATAATGGCGGATGATGATCAGTATGATTTTGTTATGCCGAATATGAATGAGAGCGCGACGCTTGCCGCGGATGATATGTTTGTCAATCTGAAAAAGATCTCCTCGCTCGATATGACAAATCCGGCTTGGGATCAGAATGCAAACGATTATTTTTCGATAGCGGGCAAGCTTTATTACGGGGTTTCGGATATATCGCTGGGTAAAAACGAAGCGATATGGTGTTATATGTTCAACAAAACACTGATCGACGATTATGCGCTTGAAAATCCGTATCAGCTTGTACGGGACGGGAAATGGACTTTTGATAAATCTCACGAAATGATGACGGTCGCGACAAAGGATTTAAACGGCGACGGAAAAATGACCGCAGATGTCGACCAGTACGGTCTTGCTACGCATGATGTCAATTATTACGCGCTGATGATAGCCGGGGGTGAGCCTCTTGCGGGTAAAGACAGTAACGGAATGCCGGTCATAACGGTCGGGGATCAAAGATTTACGGCTGTTTATGATAAAATATGCGCGTTGTTTCCGAAAAATGACATGACGGTCATCGAATACCAGGGACAAACTTTTATTGCCGGCCGGTCTTTGTTATGCGGTCAGGTTTTGGCATGCGTGCGTCTGTACCGCAGTATGGAAGATGATTTCGGCATCATTCCGATGCCCAAGTATGATGACGTTCAGGAAAAATATTACACATATGTCATACCCTACGATATATTTGCGGCTTCCGTACCGATTACGGTAAAAGATACCGATGTATCGGGCGTCGTGCTTCAGACGCTGGCTATTCTGTCGGACTATTATGTGACGCCCGCTTACTATGACATCACCATTACCGGAAAAGGATTGCGTGACGAAGAATCAGCCGAAATGCTTGATATCATACTTAAAAGTACCGTATATGACCTTGCGCGTATGTATGACTGGGGAACATTGGCTTCCGGGATTCAGACCAATATCATTGCCCAGAAAGAATTCGCGTCTTTTTACGCCAAACGCGAAAAGCATGCAAAAAAGGCGCTTGAGAAAACCATCGATGCTTTTTCCGCCAATGTAAACTGAAAAACGAAATCCGAAAACAATCTTGCCGAAAAAGCGTGGTGTCAATGCCAAATCTCGTTTATTCCAAATTATCAGTTAACAGGGCATGATTTTGAAATTATCCGTTCGGCTTCATTAGTACCGAAATGATAAACAACCGCAAATTCGCGGCAAAAAAGGACGGGCTGCCGTCGGGTCTTTACGTCGTTTCCGAAAACAAATCGGCTTTTGAAGTGATGTATCCCGAAGGCAGCCGTTTTTGATATACGCTTAACGGAATACGGGATGTTGTTTGCAGGCAAAGATGTTTTCTTTGAAGCGATCCTTTTCTTTTATTAATTCAATTGTTGATGTTCAACCGGATTTTTTGTTGCAAAGGAGAGAAACACATGACCTCAAAAGAAAGATTTACCCGAATGTATCAGCACAAAGAAGCAGACCGTATACCGATAGTGGATTCGCCCTGGGCAGGTACGTTAAGAAGATGGCACCGCGAAGGGATGCCGGAAAATATCGACTGGACCGAATATTTCGATATCGACAAGACAGCCGGTATCGGCTGCGATATCACGCCGAGATATGAACACCGTATTATCGAAGAAACCGATGACTATGTAATTTATACAACCGCATGGGGCGCGACGCAGAAAAGCTTTAAAAAAGAAGATTCTTCTCCCGAATTTATCGACTTTAAAGTAAATACATCGGAAGCGTGGCTGGACGCCAAACGCCGCATGACCGTCGACGACAGCCGCATAAACTGGGAATATCTGAAGAAGCATTATCCTCGGTGGATTGCCGACGGAAGATGGATATCGGCTGAATTCTGGTTCGGATTTGACGTGGCGCATTCATGGATGGCGGGGACAGAAACGCTGCTTGTCGCCATGTATGAAGAACCCGAATGGGTCAGAGATATCTTTGAAACATATCTTGATATGTGCATCGCGCACTTTGACAGGATCTGGGATGCGGGATACAGATTTGACTGTATTTCGTGGCCCGATGACATGGGTTATAAGAACACAACATTTTTCTCGAATGAAATGTATCGCGAGCTGCTTAAACCGGTGCATAAGCGAGCTGTCGACTGGGCGCATAACAAAGGAATATACGCTCATCTTCACTCATGCGGTAATATCATGTCTCGCATTCCGGATCTTGTCGAAATCGGAATTGACGCGCTGAACCCTCTTGAAGTGAAAGCAGGCATGGATCCCGTTGCCTTGAAAAAGCAATATGGCAATATTCTGACGCTGCACGGAGGAATCAATGCTGTTTTATGGGATGATAAAGAGGCGATTCTTTCCGAAATAGACAGAATTGTACCGGTATTGAAAGAAAACGGGGGATACATATTCTCTTCAGATCACTCGATTCCGAACACCGTAAGTCTTGACAATTTCAAAGCTATAATTAACGAGGTGAAAAAAATAGGCAGCTATTAAACCGATATAATAAAACGCAGAATTTCAGAGTTTCGGTAATAAAGCTTTGCCAACTGTCAGTTTCGCAAATAATTAAAGGAGAGGAGAGAAAGAAATGATTAAACAGTTATTATGCCTGTTGCTTGTTCTATCCCTTCTGATACCGTTTGCATCCTGTTCGGATACAGCGTCAAATACGGTTACGGCAGACGAAAGTGAAACGACCGCAGAAACCGAACCGGAAGATACCCGAGTTTATCCCGAGCTGCCCGATTATGACGCAGAAGGCGCGACGGTAACCGTAGTAAATATCGACTATTCCATTCCCATTTGGGCTCAGCGCGATATATGGGCAGAAGAGATAACCGGCGAAATTATAAACGACGCCGTTTTCCAACGCAACAGCATCATTCAGGAACGATATAACCTTACGATAGTGTCAAAAAAGGAACTTGACCAGAAAGCCGCTATAAACCGCGCCAACGCAGCTGCCGACGGCAGCATTGACCTGGCGACGGTCGCTCTTAAAACATTCGCGGCGCTTGCCGGTTCCGGCGCCCTGGTCGAGCTGACTTCGGTACCTTATATAAACCTGGATATGCCGTGGTATGACTCGAGTTCGGTTGAATGTCTGTCAATTGCCAATAAATTATACGGTGTATGCTCCGATTACACCATAATGGACAAAGACGCCACCACGGGGATGGTCTTCAACAAACAGATGCACACCGATTATAATCTCGAGGATCCTTATGCTCTGGTAAAATCGGGCAGCTGGACGATTGATAAGCTTATCGGGATGTCGGCAAATATCTCGTCGGATGTGAACGGAGACGGCAAATTCGATGACAATGACCGTTACGGTCTGCTTTATCAGCGCGATACCATGTCAAGCTTTTATAACGGCTGCGGCGGCATTATTGCGGCGAAGGACGAAAACGACCTGCCAGTAATGTTCCTCAATACGGAAGAATCGTTCGCAATACTTGATAAACTCTATGACTATCTGTACAACGAGGAAATATGCTTCCACGTAATGAAGTTTTTTGATCCCAAACCGGAAGGTTTCACAAACGGCATGACGCGTATGTTCCAGTCAAACAGCGCCCTGTTTATGTGGATACGTATGGCTGATGTCGAAAACCTGCGCACGATGGACGTGGATTTCGGGATTCTGCCCATACCGAAGCTGGACGAAAAACAGAATCGCTATTATCATTCCGTGAACCCTTATGTAGGAGCGACCGTTATAGTTCCCAAAAGCGCGCCCGACCTTGAACTTACCGGCATCTTCATCGAAGCGATTTCGGCCGAGTCAAAATACATACTGCAGCCTACATATTACGAAGTCATGCTGACAACAAAGCTTACGCGCGATAACGAGAGCCTGGATATGCTTGACATAATTTTCACATCGCGTATATATGATAACGGTGAAATATATGATTTTGGCGGCATCGGATCCGATCTTATCTACATGACCATGACATATGACCGCGATATGGCATCGAAATACGCAAAAAAGGAAAAACAAATAGCAAAAGAAATAGAAAAAACAATAAAGAAGTTCACCGAGGGATAATGACGCGAGGGGTCTGTATCACCCCCTGAAAAAACAGAGCCGGTTGCATTGCTTTTGTGCAACCGGCTCTGTTTTTTACCGCTTTTTCTCAGGTATTGCAGAGATATTATGCCTGAGATTTATTTTAACGAGCCCCTCGGAGGGGGGCTGTTTGACGCCTAACTTGATCGAATCTGCGCCGCCTGACCGGCGGCACCCGATGTGGGATTCCGTCCTTCTGCTTTCGCCATCTCTCCGTTATCCCGCATCGTTCTACTACAAGTCGTTGCTATTTTTAATACTATTGCAATTCGCGGAAAGAAAAATCATAAACAATATTCTTTTTTATCACTGACATAAACCATTTTAAGCAAATATAAGTTATTATTGATAACTTTCATTAATTTACTACCTATTCGCATATTTACCGTTTAGCTTAATTAATTCCTCATGGCTCCCACATTCCAATATGGAACCGTTTTCCATCTAATAAATTTTATCCACCATTTTCGTGGAATACAATCGGTGTGAAATAAGAATCAGCGTCTTGTCTTTACACATATTAAACATACGCAAATACATTTCATGCTCGGATAGCGGGTCTAAACTGCTTGATGGCTCATCCATTATAATCACACCAGCGTCCTTGAGTATCGCTTTGGAAATGGCAAGTTTTTGGCTCTCGCCGCCCGAAAGATTTATCCCATTTTCTTCAAACTTATTTGTTAGCGGCGTATATTATTTGTCCGGCAAGTTTTCAATCTTGGAGTAAAGACCGCTGCTCTTTAAGGTTTCCCATATGGCAAGTTCATCTTTGCTGCCATTTAACTCCCTTGTAAGCACATTCTCTCCGATGGAAAAAGCAAAAGATTGAAAATCCTGATAAACGATAGCGATTTCATTTCTTAGTGAATCCACATCTAAACTTTTGTTATTTTCATCATCAAAATACAACGCGCCGCTTTGCGGGTCATACAGCCTTAAAATCAATTTTACCAAAGTCGATTTCCCCGCACCGTTTTTTCCAACCAACGCAATTTTTTCACCTTTGTTTATTGTTAGAGAAATATTTTTCAGAATATCGTCCGTACTGGAATTGTATTTGAACGACACATTATCCAATGTTATTTATAGAATGACTTTTTTCTTTCTGAACAACCTTTAAATTTTCTGTCGCCTCCATTGAAGATTTGTAATCCAATATTTCTCTTAAATTGTTGAGTGCTGTGCCAGCTGTGGGGCTAAAATCGCCATATAGAAAATTGAACTGCTTAAATTTGCAGTACCAATGAGAAGCGTGGAAAAATCGCCAATACTAATTAACTTATTTAAGACCTGCCAACCCAAATATACAGCAGGAACGCCATAATTTATTAATGAAAACAAATTTGCTCCAAAAACAGATTTATTTATAATCGAAGGCATTTTGGTTTTAATAGTATTGATAATTTTATCATTTGAGTATGAATATTTATTAAATAGCATTTCATTATAATCATGTGTCATGATTTATTCTCTAAATTGCGGCAAAGAAAATATACGTTTTATATAATCAATTTTCGTTTTTCCTGTGTTAATGACATTTCATAATTGTAATTTGTAGAAGTAAATCAAACGAAGTCTAAAAAACAACACCTTTGAAAATTATAAATATCTTTATGAGACTTTTGTAAGAGAGTAATTCGGAAATAACAGGGATTGCTGTTCTTAAGAAATCTGATGTTAAAAGGTTCTACAATTATTCGGCTGATTATTGCAAAAACATCAAATAACTATTGATTTTCGTTCATTTATGTTTTATAATAGATGCAGGATGTTTAAAATATCAGCGAAAATAAAAAAACACCTTCAAAACATGAAGGTGTAACGCACGCCTGTGCAGCCGGGAATTTACCCGACGATTTAAATAAATTTTTATTTGAACTCGTCGTGTAAGTCTATAGGGATAGAAACTTACAAATGTATTATAACACATCGAGAGGGGAATTGTCAAGTGAAAAACAAAAAATATTATCTCGGTCTGGATATCGGAACCGATTCTATAGGATATGCCGTAACTACTCCGGATTATAACCTGATAAAATTCAAAGGCGAGCCGATGTGGGGAACTCATCTTTTTGAAGCTGCGGAGCAGATGGCCGACCGCAGGAGTTTTCGCACAGCAAGAAGAAGACTTGATCGCCGTCAGCAGAGAGTGCGCTTATTACAGGAGCTCTTTGCGGATGAAATCAACAAAATTGATTCCAAATTCTATGTACGCCTTAAGGAGAGCGCTCTGTGGCAAGAAGATAAAACCGAACCGGGTAACAAATCTTCAATTTTCTATAAGGATCCTTATTGGACCGATAAGCACTATCATGATGAATATCCAACAGTTCATCACTTAATTAATGATCTGATGACTTCCGATGAAAAAAAGGATATACGGCTTGTATATATGGCTTGCGCATGGCTGGTTGCGCACAGAGGTCATTTTCTTAGCCCTATTGACGGCGAGAATATTGAGCAGCTGACAGAATTTGACCCAATATACGACGATTTTATTTCATGGTTAAATAACAACTTAATTGACAAGCCCTGGAACGATTCCGGAAATGTCATAAAGGAAATGACTGATATTCTATCGGGGAAAGGCAATACAACCTATAAAAAATCCGCTTTGACAAGAATACTTTTCGGCGTTAAAAAGCCTAAAGATGATCCCGAAGAATATCCATTCTCAAAATCCGCAATGGTAGATTTACTTGCCGGCGGAAGCGTGCAAATTAAAAAAATATTTATTGCCGACGAGTCGGTTTCGGAAATCAATGAAAGCATCTCGCTTTCCAAAGAAGATGATTCCATTGCCGCTAAAATTGCGCAGCTCGGTGATAACGGCGGGTTGATTATTCGTCTGAAAGCAATGTATGATTGCGCACTGCTCAGCCGGATATTAGCCGGCGTTAATTCCGTTTCCGAAGCAAAAATTAAAATTTATGACGATCACAAAAGCGACCTTGCGAAACTCAAGTATATCATCAGGAAATATCGTAAAGATAAATATAGATTTTTCTTCAGAGAAGATGTGCCTAATAGTTACACATCATATGTAGGGCATTTTGTCTCAAACAAATCGAATTGTAAAAAAACATCAAAAGAAGATTTTCATAAAGAAGTTAAGAAAATAACTTCAAAATTATCGGTGCGGCCGGAAGATTCTGCCGTTCTGAAGGAAATAAACGAAAAAATCGAATCCGGAACATTCCTTCCGAAACAAGTTGATACAGATAACCGCGTTATCCCTCATCAGCTTTATTATCATGAGCTGAAATTGATACTCGAAAAAGCATCCGTTCACTACGATTTTTTAAACAGCGCCGATGAAGATGGATTATCCGTAAAGGAAAAAATCAAATCGATATTCAATTTCCGAATACCGTATTATGTCGGCCCGCTGAACAGCCACAGCAATTTCGCCTGGTTAGAACGCAAAGCAGAGGGGAAGATATACCCATGGAACTTTGATGAATTGATTGACAGGGACGCAAGCGAGCAGCAGTTTATCAACCGCATGACGAACCAATGCACTTATCTGCCCGATGAAGACGTTCTTCCCAAATGGTCGCTCCTGTATTGTAAATTCAATGTGCTGAATGAGATCAATAATATAAAAATCAACGGCAGACCGATTTCCGTTGAGACAAAGCAGGGACTTTATAACGAGGTATTCAAGCCGACGCCCGAAAATAGCAGCAGGTCGAAAGTAACAGTAAAAAAAATCAGAGATTATCTGATTTCAGGCGGAATAATGTCTAAAAATGAAAAAGATTTATTATCCGGCATTGATATAGATATTAAATCGAATTTGAAACCTTACTTTGACTTTAACCGTCTTCTTTCCGGCAAAGTTTTGACTGAAGGTGATGTTGATAAGATCATTGCCCATTCGACATATACCGAAGACCGCGAGCGCTATAAAAAATGGCTTAAGAGCAATTATTCGAACTTAAGCGACAGCGACATCAATTATGTTTCGAGACTCAAATATTCTGATTTCGGCAGACTGTCAGACAAACTGCTCAACAGGATTGAAGGGACGAATAAGACAACCGGCGAAACCGGAACAATTATCCATTTCCTTTGGAATACAAACGACAATTTAATGGAAATAATAGCCGACCCGAACAGATACACCTTTGCCGATGTCATTCGGGATATCAGAAATGAGTATTATGCGGCAAATCCCATGACTTTTGCCGATAAGCTTGAATCATTCGGACTTTCAAACGCCGTAAAGCGTCCGGTTATCCGCACAATGGATATCGTAACCGAAATCACAAAAGTTATGAAATCGGCACCGGAAAAAATATTCGTTGAAATGGCTCGCGGCGCAACTGCGGAACAAAAGAATAAAAGAACGGTATCAAGAAAGGATCAGCTTATTGAGCTCTATAAGCAAATTAAAAACGATGATTCCAAACGCTTGACTGAGGAACTTGAAAAATTAGGCGATGATGCGGATAACAGGCTTCAGAGCCAAAAACTTTACCTGTATTATCTCCAGATGGGACGCTGTATGTATTGCGGCGAGCCTATTGATCTTGCGTCGATAAACAACGAGGAATATTATGATATCGACCATATCTGGCCGCAGTCTTATGTCAAGGACGACAGTATCCTTAACAACAAAGTCCTTGTTCACTCTAAGGAAAACAGCGAGAAAGAAGATAAATACCCTCTCCCTGCCGAGTGGCGCAGCCGTATGCGTCCATTCTGGGAAATGCTGCGGGAAAACAAACTTATAACCGAGGAAAAATACAAGCGCCTTGTCAGAACAACCGGTTTTACCGACGATGAAAAACTCGGATTTATCAACCGTCAGCTGGTCGAAACCAGGCAGTCGACAAAAGCGGTTACCGAGATACTTCGCCAGTCATATCCGGACAGCGAAATTGTCTTTGTAAAAGCCGGTCTTGTTTCCGATTTCCGCCATGAATACGGGGAAATCAAAAATAAGGTATATCAGCTCGAAAAAACAAACGATGAAATTCGAGATATGCAGCTTGTGAAATGCCGTTCGATAAACGACACCCACCACGCGAACGACGCTTACCTCAATATCGTCGTCGGCAATGTTTACCACGAGAAATTCACCAGCAAATGGTTTAATGTAAGCACAGACAGATATTCGATGAATTACCCTGTGCTGTTCGGCAAAGAGGTAAAGGGCGCATGGGAACCGCAGCGCGACCTTGCGACGGTTGATAAAGTAATGGCGAATCCGCACATTCATCTCACAAAATATCAGACTTGCCAGAAAGGCGGATTCTTTGACCAGATGCCTGTCAAAGCAGGCACTAATCCCGATTTAATACCGAGAAAGAAAGGGTTGGATACCGAAAAATACGGCGGGTATAACAAACCGACCGCCTCATTCTTCGTTTTGGTAGGATATACAAACAAAAAGAAAAAGGAACTGACATTTTTATTCGTCGATCTGCTGGTTGCCGATAAATTCATGGCTGACGATGACTTTGCTTTTGAGTATATACGCGAGAAGCTGGGCGACAAGATATCAGACATATTCTATCCGTTGGGAAAAAGAAAAATCAAAATAAACACTGTCATTTCTCTCGACGGTTTCGAGGTATGCATATCCGGAAAAGACAGCGGCGGCGCAAAAATAGTATTAAGGTCTCTGACAACCGCTTTTTATGACCGCAGCGACATTCTTTACATTAAAAAAATCGAGAATGTTTCAAATAAGATTAAAGAAAACGGAGATTATTCGATACATCCAAAATATGACGGGATAGATGCCGAACGCAGCTTGGAGTTATTTGACAAATTAATCGGCATGCAGACAAATCCTATTTTCGGTAAAATGCCGTGTACTTATATGAAAACAACTGACGATACTCGGGATAAGTTCGTTTCACTTACAATGAAAGAACAAATAATCGTCCTTTCGGTACTCGTCGATCAGTTTAAAACTAACCGCGCCGCAGTTTGCGACATGACATTGGTCGGCGGCGTAAAGAGCACGGGAAAATTGACATTAAGCTCAAATGTAAGTAACTGGCTGAAAAAATATAATGATATAAGGATTATCGACAGATCTGCTTCGGGACTTCGCGAAGAAAGATCAAGAAACCTGAGAGAATTCCTATGAGCTGGAGAACGGTGGTTATATCCCGGCGCTGCAAGCTCGACTTAAATATGGGCTACATGGTGATTCGCGGCGAGGAGATAAAAAGGATTTTCATTGATGAGATTGCCGTCGTCGTCATTGAAAATCCCGCCGTCTCCATAACGGGATGCCTTTTGAATGAGTTGGCAAACAAAAAAGCGCGGGTCATCTTCTGCAACGAGAAAAGGTCTCCCTACGCCGAGCTGCAGCCTTATCACGGAAGCTACGACTGTTCTCATAAGCTGCGGACTCAGATAAAATGGACGGATGAGCAGAAGGGCTTGATATGGACGGCTATTGTCGCCGAGAAGATAAAGAATCAGTCGCGTCTGCTGGCGGAACTCGGTCATGAAGATGAATCCCGACTGCTTTCGTCATATATTGATGAACTGTTGTTCAATGATGAAAGCAATCGCGAGGGACACGCCGCAAAAGTCTACTTCAACGCGCTGTTCGGGAAAGACTTTTCAAGGGGAAACGAAAATCATATAAACGCCGCGCTCAATTACGGATACGGTATCATTCTGTCCGCAATAAACCGTGAAGTAACCATCAATGGAATTAATACGCAGCTCGGGCTCTGTCATGACAATATGTTTAATCCCTATAATTTTTCCTGTGATCT
The DNA here is from genome assembly GCA_012800735.1 of Clostridiales bacterium. Classification (GTDB taxonomy): domain Bacteria; phylum Bacillota; class Clostridia; order Oscillospirales; family CAG-272; genus JAAZGC01. The sequence goes on from JAAZIU010000002.1 coordinate 21,888, forward strand.
GATGGAACCCTTTCGGGTTCTGATTGACAGAAAGGTTATAAGTCTGAAACATACAAAATTCGAATCGGAGGAAAAGCGTAGTATACTTTCTTTGCTTAACGCCCGATTTTTAATAAACGACACACAACAAACGCTGCTGAACGCGATTAAAATTTACGTAAAAAGCGTCATCGACGCCGTAAATGCCGGTGACGATTCACTAATACGCTTTGCAGAGATATGAGTTACCGATTTATGAGAATGATTGTTTTTTTCGATCTTCCGACAGAAACTGCCGCAGATCGCCGCGAATACCGGAAGTTCAGAAAAATGCTGATAAAAAACGGTTTTTTGATGATGCAGGAATCGGTGTATTGCCGACTGCTCTTGAATCAGACGATGCAGATTTCCGTTCAGAATACCATAAGAAAGAACAAGCCGCCGGGCGGTATCGTTCAGTCTCTGGTAATTACCGAAAAACAGTTTGCCGGTATGGAATATATAGTCGGGGAATCCAAAACCGACGTTATCAATTCGGATGAAAGGCTGGTGATTCTTTGAAACTTGTCTGCCCCTATCTGAACAGTCTCATCGAGATAAAAGACGGTGAGGTTTTCAGTCTGACGATAGAAAACCAGCAGCTGTTTCGAGAAATAGTCGAAGATATGCATTATCAGCAAAACGGAGAAAAAGGAAATATTGTGGTATCCGAAAACAATACCCCGGTTCCTTTTTCAAAACGCGTAGAGATATTCGAATCTTTCGCGCCCTTTGACCTGAACTCAAAATCTTTAATTTCGAAAGCCGTCTCCCGATTGGAGAAAACCGCGAATGATGCGGAACATTATCTGGAAACCTCGAGGATTCTTGCGGATATCGAAAACTATATAACCGCTCTCTGTTTTTCGATGCCGTTTGATGTAGAATGCGGCAGGCTGAACGCAGGAGCGTTGATAAAAAGCGTCGCGATATCATTTATAAACGATTACTCAACCCAGCTTGAGGCAGTTGTTGACTGCATGAATATTATCACAACGCTTGATTCCGAAAAGCTGTTTGTTACGATTAATATCAGAAGCTATTTTCCGGACTCGGAAATGGAATTGTTTGTAAAAACAATCGGGGATAATGGTTTTAAGGTCTTGATGCTTGAAAGCTCGGCGAGAAAAATTATTCCCGGAACAAAAAGGCTGTTGATTGACAGCGATTTATGCGAAATATAGCCAAACAATTGTTTTGCCTGTAGAATTACACGGGGTTTCGTCGTAACCTATCTCAAAATTTGAGGTTTGAGAGTCGTGTAATTCTATAGGGATAGAAAACTTTTCTTTATTATTTATAACTTCTAAATCAGTTTGAGAGTCGTGTAATTCTATAGGGATAGAAAACCATACCGGTTGCCGATATCGCATGCATAGCGTTTGAGAGTCGTGTAATTCTATAGGGATAGAAAACTTTTGGTATAGCGACTTTACAGAGTCGCTTGTTTGAGAGTCGTGTAATTCTATAGGGATAGAAAACTGCCCGTGCTGTCGGGCTGTCCCTGCAATGGTTTGAGAGTCGTGTAATTCTATAGGGATAGAAAACAAAGTTGATGGGTAAATGAGGTTCGATTTTGTTTGAGAGTCGTGTAATTCTATAGGGATAGAAAACGAACAAGCCTTTGCTTGTATATCGCGGAATGTTTGAGAGTCGTGTAATTCTATAGGGATAGAAAACCGTTCCACTCGCGATCCGTTAAAGTCACCTGTTTGAGAGTCGTGTAATTCTATAGGGATAGAAAACTAACGTCGCGGATCAAGCCGCCGTTAATTCGTTTGAGAGTCGTGTAATTCTATAGGGATAGAAAACCGCCGGTAAGGAATAGATCTTCTCCGGCTTGTTTGAGAGTCGTGTAATTCTATAGGGATAGAAAACAGACTTTATCCGTTTGGGCATTGCCGAGGAGTTTGAGAGTCGTGTAATTCTATAGGGATAGAAAACAGGCATACATCAGCGTATGCGGCAGTGGCTGTTTGAGAGTCGTGTAATTCTATAGGGATAGAAAACCAAATTGCGCAGATAGCGAGGGAGGTGTTTGTTTGAGAGTCGTGTAATTCTATAGGGATAGAAAACAACCGCATGAGCTTCTCAATAGACAACAGCGTTTGAGAGTCGTGTAATTCTATAGGGATAGAAAACTCCCCGCCGCCGCAGGTTTAGCCCCGTCCCGTTTGAGAGTCGTGTAATTCTATAGGGATAGAAAACACCCGGTCGTTTCAATTCCACAAACAACAGTTTGAGAGTCGTGTAATTCTATAGGGATAGAAAACATCATCTTTTCTCCTCTGTGTATGTGGTTCGTTTGAGAGTCGTGTAATTCTATAGGGATAGAAAACGTCGGCGTATAGCATAATCTCGCTGTTGCCGTTTGAGAGTCGTGTAATTCTATAGGGATAGAAAACGTAGGTACGGACGCGGGCTGTCCCGCACTGGTTTGAGAGTCGTGTAATTCTATAGGGATAGAAAACAACAAAAATGGAGGAAAACATGTTAGAAATGTTTGAGAGTCGTGTAATTCTATAGGGATAGAAAACACCGCCTTATCGCAAACTCCCACGCATATATGTTTGAGAGTCGTGTAATTCTATAGGGATAGAAAACTCCGATTTTGCTTGTTGAACCATCAAACTTGTTTGAGAGTCGTGTAATTCTATAGGGATAGAAAACGAAGGTTTTCCGCTCCTTCATTACCTATATGTTTGAGAGTCGTGTAATTCTATAGGGATAGAAAACGCGGAAATATCCAGCGACGATGTGTCCGATGTTTGAGAGTCGTGTAATTCTATAGGGATAGAAAACACAGGGGACAGCGGTTCCCCCTCCCCGATAGTTTGAGAGTCGTGTAATTCTATAGGGATAGAAAACGTGCGCCTACACTTTACGCGGGTATGACGAGTTTGAGAGTCGTGTAATTCTATAGGGATAGAAAACTTTGTAATCGCCGTATTGCTATTACGATAAGTTTGAGAGTCGTGTAATTCTATAGGGATAGAAAACTGCGTTCCATACGGACCTGTTCTCATGTTGTTTGAGAGTCGTGTAATTCTATAGGGATAGAAAACTATTGGCTTCTTTAACTGCGATGTCCATGCGTTTGAGAGTCGTGTAATTCTATAGGGATAGAAAACGTTGCAAGATAAAAGGTAAGCACTACACGAGTTTGAGAGTCGTGTAATTCTATAGGGATAGAAAACAACATCATCAGCGGCGCGAACCAGATAGCGGTTTGAGAGTCGTGTAATTCTATAGGGATAGAAAACCGCATGTAGCCATTCTATATGCCCTCTCTTGTTTGAGAGTCGTGTAATTCTATAGGGATAGAAAACTATTGCTACAAGCCGCCCAAAGCGGCGGCCGTTTGAGAGTCGTGTAATTCTATAGGGATAGAAAACCGCCTCGTCGAGATATTGACTGTTCTTGTCGTTTGAGAGTCGTGTAATTCTATAGGGATAGAAAACCTGAGCCGCGGATGGTTCAATGACAGTATCGTTTGAGAGTCGTGTAATTCTATAGGGATAGAAAACGGCTGTCCTGCGGGCTGTCCCCCTGCACTGGTTTGAGAGTCGTGTAATTCTATAGGGATAGAAAACCTGATCGTACAGTATCAATAGTTGATCATCGTTTGAGAGTCGTGTAATTCTATAGGGATAGAAAACTCATTGTATTACTGATAACGTCTTCATAAGGTTTGAGAGTCGTGTAATTCTATAGGGATAGAAAAC
>JAAZIU010000026.1 GCA_012800735.1 Clostridiales bacterium
AGAGCACGGTTCCGGCATTGAATTTTTCGAATATCTCGACGTCACCTTTTATATCATCTTTTCTTACCCACGTATGATTGCTGTCATAAAGCAGAGCGTGGGCTTTTTCAACAAATTGATAGGTTTTGGGATTTTGCTCAAGTACAAAATATGGCTGTCCGTTTTCGTCTTTCTCGGTTATCCGGACATCGGAGCCTACAAGCAAAGCGTCGATGAAACGAATAGAAGTGGTGCAGTAGCCGAATTGATCTTCCTCGTCGACTTTGCTGTTGCCGTTGAGGTCGAGATAAGCTCCGCTCACTCTTTCATACATCGAGTCAAGTGTCCAGCCGCCTCCGTTGACAAGATCATACATGCTGTCACGGAACATGCTTTCATACAGATTTTTGTTATAGAACATGAGATAGGTGGAACCTATCATTGTGATAGCAATGTCGCCGGCCATCAGATAGCATTTGTTGTCAATGGTAAGGTTGGTTATAAAGTCATTTACCCACCAGGGTTTATCAAAATCGAGGTAAGGCAGGTTTAAAAGGTTTAAGTACATTCCTTCAACCGCAAGAGGCGCCATTTGGCTCATATGGTTGACAGCGATGTCATATTCGTCGGAACCTGAGGTTACCGCCTTTTTTACGGGAGTATTGATTTCCGATCCGCCGTGAACAGTTGCTTTGATGGGAATCGCTTTAATTTTTACATTAAGCCTGTCCTCGATCTGCTGATTGCGGCGAAAAATTGCGGTGTCAACGACATCGCCGGTTTCGCTTTCAGAGAAGATCTCCTGATCAAGAAGATCCCCGTCCGAGCGGTGAATAATTTTAATCTCAACTCCGCCGAAATCAAGATCGGCGGGTAGGTTGTCGGTAAGTTCGGTTTCTGTTTGGGTTTCGGTAAGTTCGGCTTCAGGCTGTGCGGTGGTCTGCTCAGGTGTTGAAGTCGAAGAAGTTCCGCCGCAAGCCGTAATAAATGAAATTATAAGCAATAACGCCAGAACAAGTGATGAAAGTCTATATTTTATCCCCATGATACCCCCCATTGTCAGTCAAAAACTTCGGATACTTTTACTACTTCGCCGCAGTTGTCAAGAGATTTTATCGCAGCGTGGATAACGCGCTGGGCGCTGTATCCTTCGAGTCCGCTTCCGTCGATTTCTTCCGGTTTGCAACCCGAATCAACTTGCTTGACGAAAGTGTGTATCCGGCAGCGGAAGGTATCTTCGAAATCGCGGTATCCGCCGAAAACCGGGTTTGTGTATACTTCCTTTACCATGGTGTCAGCCGGATAGAGGGTGGCTTCTCGCCACATATCTTCAAAGATAAAGCGTCCGTTGGTTCCGGCAACTTCACAGCGTTCCATCGGATGACCGCGTTTGATGTCATAAGATGAGGTCAGATGTCCTACGGCGCCGCATTCGAATTTCATGTTTATCGAAGCGGTAGACCAGATATCTCTGCCGGGCGCCTTCATTGCAAAGCAGGAGACCTTCTCGATAGGTCCCATGAAATGCTCCATAATATTGACGCTGTGCGGGTTGAGTGCTTTAAGATGGTAATAAACCGAGTCAAGAGGCATAAATTTGCCGATCCAAAGCGCCATGTTGCAGAAAAGCAGCGTGCCGATGCGTTCGTCCGCCATCCATTTCTCAGCCTGCCTTGCGGGAGGGGTGAAACGATGGTTAAAGTCGATTCCGTAGCAAACGTTCATTTCTTTGGCTTTGGCAACCATTTCCGCCGCATGCCTCAAGTCGTTTGATATAGGCTTTTCACCCAATACGTGGCATCCCGCCTCAAGCGCCTGCATAGTCGGGATATAATGATCGCTCGAATACTCATATCCGCCGGTTGAAATCGATACTATGTCCGGTTTTAAAGAGTCAAGCATTTCCTGAGCATCGTAGAAGCAGGGGACGCCGAAGGTATCGCGTGCGTTATCCGCGCGGTCGCGCCGTATATCGCAGACGCCTACAAGCTCAGCTTCGGGACAACTTTGATAAGCGCGGGCATGAGTAAAGCCGATATGCCCCATTCCTATTACACAAGCTCTTTGCATTATATAGATCCTTTCACATAAATGCGCTGTTCGCGCAGCAGTTCCGGCTTTGGGTCGGAGCCGCTGCGCAGAACATTAATACGCTGTTGAGTTAATTAACATTAACGTGAATTCCCGTGCGGGTCTTCAGTTTCCGGACATTTCCTTCTTTTTCTTATCGGCGAGTTCCTGAATTCTTTTTGCTTCTTCAGGAGATCCGATATGAAGGGTGTTGTAAGCCTCGTCGGATGATTCGAAGGGCTTGCCGTGCCCGGACCAGTTAAGGTTGGTGTAAATAGGAGCGCGCTTGCCGGTTTCCGCTTCGCGTCGGGCAATGTGAGCTTCCATTTTAGCGGTCAGCTTCTTAACCATATCGGGGCGCTCAAGCGCTAAGTTGTGATATTCGGTCGGATCGTTCTTGAGGTTGTAGAGTTCAACTTCGGGTTTAAAATGGAAGTCCGGTTCAAGAGCGCGGATAAGTTTCCATTCGGGGGTGCGCCAACCATGTTTGCGCATCCAGGTAGCTTCGGTGAAGTAGAATTCGTTCTCTTCCGGCGCTTTGCCGCATACCACGTCAAACATATTCCGCCCGTCGAATTCTATTCCGGCGTTGATACCGAGCAGCGCGAGAAGGGTGGGGACGATGTCCTTTGACATGGTGATTTGGTCGAAGCGCTGAGTTTCCTTTGGCAGGCACGGAGACTTTATTGCAAAAGGAACGTTGAGGACCGTGTCATATGTGCTGTGATGGTCGAAGTAACAGTCATGGTCGTAAAGCGTCTCGCCGTGGTCGGATGTAAGAACTACAATGGTGTTATCCGCGATATCAAGTTCTTCAAGTTTGTTGAAGAGCTGCTGAATGCAGGCGTCCATATAAGCGATAGCGCCGTCATACTGCGCGCAAATGTATTCCTGATCGGTGCAAGCCGGCGGGAACCAGGAATAGAAATAGTCGCAGAAAGGTTTGAACGCATATACCGGGTCAAGAGAGTGATTATCCGGATCAAATTCGTTGCCGGAGTAGAAAAGTCTGTCGTAAGGCTCGGGCGGCAGATACGGAGAGTGGGGGTCCATATGCCGGAGGAAGAGAAGAAAAGGCTTGTCTTCCTTTGCGAGTCTCTCGATTTCCGGAAGAGCCGTGTCATTCATCGATTCAGCTTTGCGCGAGCGTCCCTCGGCATAGCTTCCCCAGGTCTGAGCCATGCTCAGATGTGTATCAAAGCCTTTAAAACCGCCGTAATTTACGCAGGTAGTGTTATATCCGTTGTTGGCTAATATCTGCGGAAGAGTAATAAGTCCCTTGCTCATACCGCCCTGATGACGAAGAGCGACTATCTGGGTTGAGAAGCAGTCCATTCCGGTAAGCATCGAAGCGTAACCGGGAGTGGTCGGAATGGAAGGGCTGAACATATTTTCAAAAATAACGCTGTTTTCAGAAAAGAATTTGTCCATGTAAGGAGTGGTAAGCTTGTCATAGCCGTAAAGAGAAGTGTGGTCGCGGCGCAGACTGTCTATACCTAAAAAAAGAATATTCGGTTTCTTTGCCATATTCGGTTTCCTCCATATAAAAGTCTGGTTTAGATTTTGTCGAGATATTTGACTTCGACTTCATGTCCGCATTCGCTGGAGCGGATAATGCCGTCGATAATTGCCTGGTTGCGGATGATCTGAGAAGTCGGAATCGGAGCTTCGCCCTTTGTAAGAACGGCGTCAACAAAGGCGCGTACTTTGCTCTGGAAGAGATTGCCCTTTTCCTGTGTTTCAATCGGAACGGGAGTCTGGGTGAGTTTTCCGTAAAGGTCGTGGAAAAGAGTGATGTCGCCGACGGTACCGTCCCATGCGCCGCTCCATGCGCCGATATTCGGCTGTTTGACCTTAAGTCCGGCATCTTTTCCGAGGAAAAGGAAATCGCCGGCGGTGTCCATATGCATTGCCCAGCTCATCCTGAAATCAAGGGTGATGCCGCCTTCGAGGCGGATAAAAGCTGCGCTGAAATCGTCAACTTCAAAGTTTTTGTAGTCGCCAAAATATTTCGGGTTCTTACCGAAATGATCATATTTAACCGCGGAAACGGTCAGCGGTTTCGGATATCCTATTGAGTTGAGAGCGAAGTCAAGAGCATAGCAGCCGATATCTGCGAGAGCGCCGACGCCGGCTTTTTCCTTGGAGATAAAAGTGCCTCCGGGGATACCGCGTCTGCGGCCGCCGCCGGTCTGTACATAATAAACGTCGCCTAAAGCTTTCTCATCGACAATAAGATTGCGAACCATCTGATAGTTGGCGCCGTAACGAGGCTGGAATCCGATCGAAACAATCTTGCCGGAAGCTTTTTCGGCAGCCATAATCTCAAGCCCCTGCTCGATGGTGACTGACATCGGTTTCTCAAGAAGGACGTGCATTCCGGCGTTAAGAGCAGCGACAGCGCATACGGCGTGCTGAGAGTTATAAGTGCAGATGGAAACTGCGTCGATATCGTCGCGTTCGCACAGCTCTTCGGTAGAGTCATAAGCATCGGCATCTGTCCAGTCGAATCTGTCAAGGAATTTTCTTGCCTTGCCGGGCACGATATCCGCGCCGGCAACTACTTCAACATCGTCGAAGCTCTTATAAGCGTTTGCATGAGCATGGGCGATTCCGCCGCAGCCGATTATACCGATTCTGAGTTTGTCTTTTGACATGATATTATTCTCCTTTTTGACTAAAGTTTAATTTGACAATAGTTAATGCGTTTTATCTTCCACGGACAACCTTGGCGGTGTGACCGAAAGATTTCAGTATGGCGTTCATATAGCCGTAAGATTCGGCAGCAATGATGGCTGCGTCGACAAGTTCCTGGTCGGGGCCTATGACTTCAAGGCAGACAGGTCCTTTATAGTTGTTTTCGACAACGGCTCTGAGGTATCCCCAAAGATCGATATCGCCGCGGCCGCAGGCTTGATTCTGAGGCGCGCCCGGAGAAGGTCCCGGACCCTTGCAGTCTCTGATATGGATGTGCTTCATTCCTTTGATAACTGCCGGAAGCGCTTCTGCCGGGTTCTCACCGGCGCGGAAGATATGAGAAGGATCCATATCAACGCCGAAATTGGGATGGTTTACACCCTCAATCATCTTGAGCGTAGTAGGGGTATCGTGAACCGAGCTGCCTACATGAGCCTTGCAGCATAGGGTGACACCGAACTCGGCGGCGTCCTCGGCGCGGGCAGTAAGTGTTTCGATTGTTTGTTTCAGAGATTCATCATCGCCGGCTTTTCCTCCCGGACCGACGTTGACAACAGGTATACCGATTTCGGCGCAGGCTTCAAACGCCTTGAGCAGACGTTCTCGATCGAGCGAAGCTATTTCTGTTGAAAGGAAGGGAAGTTCAAGCCCGTCGGAAATAGCTTTTAGGTTAAGCTTGTCCGCTTTCCAGGTTTCAAGGTTAAGATGCTCGCACATTCCCTGGATACCGGAAATTTCAACTCCGTCATATCCGGCGGTTTTAATTGCTTTCGCCGCCGTAGCAAAATCGTATTTCTTAAACAGAACGCTGTTTACACCAAGTTTAATCATGCTGTTTTCTCCTTTTGGTTTGGATGTCGCTTATAATTATACCACAAACAAAAAAATAGTAAAGAGGAAAACGGAATTTTCCGTGAGTTTTATCGATAGTCTCGGCAGCAGTCAGTTATCTTTTTGTCAGATTAACATATGGTATGATAATACAACGGTACCGGTATATTTTTGCAGCTGAGATATCATATCTGTTTAAATTATACCTCATAATTGCGCCGGCGTCAATATCCATTTTACTTTTTGTCAGAATTAACCGATTATTTACCTTTTGTGCCGGCTTCCTTCTTTACATTTGCTTAATAAAATGCTATAATAATATATGGCAAAATAATTTATGTAATTACCAGGAGGCTGTACACTAATGGCAAGAAAATTTATGACCATTGACGGCAACGAAGCTGCCGCTCATGTCTCATATCAGTTCACTGAAGTTGCCGGTATCTACCCGATAACTCCTTCATCTCCGATGGCGGATTACACCGATATTTGGTCGGCTCAGGGCCGTAAAAATATGTTCGGTCAGACCGTCAAAGTAGTCGAGATGCAGAGTGAAGGCGGAGCCGCCGGTACTGTTCACGGTTCTCTCGCCGCAGGCGCTCTGACGACAACTTATACCGCGTCTCAGGGTCTGCTGCTGAAGATTCCGAATATGTATAAAATTGCAGGAGAGCTTCTCCCGGGCGTCTTCCATGTCTCCGCTCGCGCCCTCGCTTCTCACGCGCTGTCTATCTTCGGAGATCACAGCGACGTTATGGCATGCCGACAGACCGGCTTTGCCATGCTTTGCTCCAACAGCGTTCAGGAAGTCATGGATCTCGGCGCAATCGCTCACCTTGCAGCGATAAAAGGCCGCGTTCCCTTCCTGCATTTCTTCGACGGTTTCCGCACCTCCCATGAGATTCAGAAGATCGAATCTTGGGATACAAACGACGAGTTCCTCAAGAGTCTTGTCGATATGGACGCCGTTAACGCTTTCCGCAAAAACGCTCTTAATCCGGAAAAACCGGTTCTCCGCGGCACCGCCCAGAACCCGGATATCTTTTTCCAGGCGCGCGAAGCTTCCAACTTATACTATAAAGCCGTCCCTGCGATAGTCGAAGACTATATGAATAAGATCAACGCTAAAATCGGCACTGATTATAAGCTCTTCAACTACTACGGCGCTCCGGACGCTGAAAAGATCATAATAGCCATGGGCTCTGTCTGCGAGACCGGCGAAGAAACGGTGGATTATCTGCTCAGCAAGGGTGAAAAGGTCGGCATGATCAAGGTTCGCCTCTACCGTCCTTTCAGCGTAAAGCACCTGCTTGACGTTATTCCCGAAACCGTTAAGAAAATAGCTGTTCTTGATCGCACCAAGGAACCCGGCGCTTTAGGCGAGCCGCTTTACCTCGACGTTGTCTCCGCTGTCCGCGGGACCGCTTTTGAGGATGCCATTATTGTCGGCGGCCGTTACGGTCTCGGCTCAAAGGATACCACCCCCGCAAACATTATCTCCGTCTTCCGCAATCTTGACGCCGAGAAGCCGCTGAATAACTTCACGATCAGCATTAACGATGACGTTACCCACCTGTCCCTTACCGATGTTGAGAATCCGGATACCGTTCCTGCCGGAACCGTTTCCTGTAAGTTCTGGGGTATCGGTTCTGACGGTACCGTCGGCGCAAACAAAGATTCGATAAAAATTATCGGTGACAACACCGATAAAAAGGCTCAGGCTTACTTCGCTTACGACTCGAAGAAGTCCGGCGGTCTTACCGTATCGCATCTCCGATTCGGCGACAAACCCATTCACTCTACCTATTATGTAAACAAAGCTGACTTTGTCGCCTGCCATAACCAGGCTTATATCGGCAAATACGATATGACCGGCGACATCAAAGAAGGCGGAACTTTCCTTCTCAACACCATCTGGACAAAGGATGAGCTTGAAGAGAAGCTTCCGGCTTCGGTGAAGCGCGATCTTGCAAAGAAGAATATCAACTTCTATATCGTTGACGGCGTTACCATCGCCCGCGAAATAGGACTCGGCAATCACTTCTCGCTCGCTCTCCAGTCCTGCTTCTTCAAGCTTGCAAACATCATTCCCGCCGAAGACGCAGTTAAATACATGAAGGACGCTGCGACAGCTAAATTCAGCCGTAAGGGCGAAGATATCGTTCGCATGAACCATGAAGCTATCGATCGCGGTATGTCATCTCTTGTTAAAATCGATATACCGGCTTCCTGGGCAGATGCAAAAGACTGCTGCGAAGGCTGCAGCGGATGCGATGGTGAAGCAAAGAAGTCGGACAATCCGATGCTCAACTACTTCATCAATGATATTCTTGAGCCTGTTAACGCTCAGAAGGGCGACGATCTTCCTGTTTCCGCGTTTAAGGATTACGCAGACGGCACCTTCCCGCAGGGTCTTGCCGCTTTCGAAAAGCGCGGTATTGCCGTTGAAGTTCCAAGCTGGAATCCGGAAACCTGTATCCAGTGCAACTTCTGCGCGTATGTATGTCCTCATGCCGTTATCCGTCCGGTTACCATAAAGGAAGGAGAATCTGTTCCGGAAGGACAGCCGACTATCCCGATGACCGGTATGCCCGGATATAAGTTCTCCATCGTCGCTTCGGTTCTTGACTGCACCGGATGCGGCTCCTGCGTCTCGGTCTGCCCGGGCAAGAGAGGCGTTAAGGCTCTTGAAATGAAACCGCTTGAGCAGGAAGAATACCGCCAGAAGTATTTCGATGAGCTGGCATACAAATATACAGACGATCCGGAAGTTCTTGCGAAATTCAAGCCCACGACCGTTAAGGGCAGCCAGTTCAAGCAGCCCCTGCTTGAATTCTCCGGCGCTTGCCCCGGATGCGGAGAAACTCCGTATGCCCGCCTCATAACCCAGCTCTTCGGCGACCGTATGTATATCGCCAACGCAACCGGCTGCTCGTCGATATGGGGCGGCTCGGCTCCGTCCACTCCGTATACCGTCAATAAAGACGGACGCGGACCGGCATGGGCCAACTCCCTGTTTGAAGACAACGCCGAATACGGTTTCGGTATGGCGACCGCAGCGCGTCATCGCCGCGCAAAACTGACTGCTATTATCGAAAAAATAGCCGAATCCGGCTGCGATATAATTAAAGAACCTGCAAAGGCATGGCTTGAGGCAAAAGATGACGGCGAAGCCTCGAAGATGGCATCTGCCGAACTTGAAGCCGCTCTTCTCAAGGCTGACGCCGAGTGCGGAAGCCGCGATTGCGAAGTTGATTCACTCTACAAGCAGGCGCTTGCAATGAAGGATCTCCTCGTCAAGAAGTCCTTCTGGATCCTCGGCGGCGACGGCTGGGCTTATGATATCGGTTTCGGCGGTCTCGACCATGTTATCGCTGCAAATCAGGATGTAAACATTCTCGTCTTTGATACCGAGGTCTATTCCAACACCGGCGGACAGGCTTCAAAGGCAACTCCGACCGGCTCTACCGCTCAGTTTGCCGCAAGCGGCAAGCCGACAAAGAAGAAAGATCTTGCAGCTATAGCTATGACTTACGGCTACGTTTATGTCGCTCAGGTCGCTATGGGCGCCGATATGGCGCAGTGCATCAAAGCGTTCACAGAGGCTGAAGCTTACGACGGCCCGTCTATCATAATTGCCTACGCTCCGTGTATCAACCACGGAATCAGAGGCGGACTTAAGGGCGCCATGGCTCAGATGAAGAATGCGATCAATGCAGGCTACTGGTTCAATTTCCGTTACAATCCGGATGCCGAGAAGCCGTTTACCCTTGATTCCAAGGAACCTACCGAATCCTATAATGACTTCATCATGAAGGAAACCCGTTACAGCGCGCTTACCAGAACCTTCCCGGATCGCGCGAAGACTCTCTTTGCCAGAGCAGAGGAGGAATCAAAAGAGAAGTTCCAGAAGCTTCAGCAGCTTAACGAACTTAACTGATTGATTCAAGGCAAATATTTAACTGAATAATCGAGGGCCTGTATCAAAAGCCCGCGAAAAAACAGAGCCAAATTGCACAAAAGTAGTGCAAACGGCTCTGTTTTTTGGTATAATAGTATTATGAAAAAAGCTATTAACCAAGTAAATTATCCCACAAATA
>JAAZIU010000027.1 GCA_012800735.1 Clostridiales bacterium
AATCGAATATCCATACAAAAGGACATGCCGAATCCGGTCATGCCCTGTGTTTTTATGATGTTTTTTGTTTTCTTTTGCCGTTTTTCCAAAGGTTTGGGGTGAATTTTAACCGGGGTTTCATAAAAAAAGGGGCTGTAACAAAATTTGAGTTTTGATACAGCCCCCGCGCTTTTTTGATATTGTTATAAGAAATGCGGTGATATTAAGTGTTTTCTTCCCATTTGGAAAGGGTTTTGTCAAGAGCCGTCTGGGCCTTTGTTTCAGCTGATGCAAACTTTGATGCAAAGTCGGTGTTGTTCTTGGAAACGCAGTTGCTGAACGCAGAGAATAGACCGCCCCAGCCGTAGATATATCCGAGGTCCCAGCTGCGGGAAGCGAGGATGATATCAAGCATGTCTTCCGACTCGACGTCGCGCATAAACTTTCCTTCAAGGCAGATGTCGTAGTAAGCGCGGCGAAGGGTGTAACGCGATTTTGCAGCCATAGCTTCTAAAATTATACCGGCGCGCTCAGTGTCATAACAGGAAAGCGGAACGGAAACCATGCATCCGGTGGTGTGAACGAAGTGACTGTAATTCTCCTGGAACTCGTCGGCTTTCGGGAAGGGAATTACGCCGAAGTTTGTCTCCATGGCGCGGAGACGGATGATGCACTGCATTACCTCGCCGTAGAAGAGCGAATGTCCGTTTTCAAATACCGGCTGGAGGTCGGTTATGGCGTTTGACATTCCAAATTTATTTGAGCTTAAGTTAAATGCGATGTTGGTATCGCACATTATGACATTAGCCTTCTCAATTACATTGACAATTTTATCGGTATCCATATCAATATACGGAATATCTTTGTCGTCCTTCGAAATAGTTTTCAGGTCGGCGCCGAAGAAGAGACCTTCAATGGAAGAAGTATGCGTCGCAAAACCAAGGCGGTCATCTTTCGGAGATATAATGCCGTCGCCGTTCAGGTCGGCGGAAACCAGCTCCATGTATTCGATCATCTGATCAAAGGTCCATTTGCCTTCCTTCACCTGATCGTAGATAGCGCTGATTTTAAAGTCCTCGGCGATCTGCTTGTTGAACATCAGAATCCATGTCGCGTCGTTGCACATAATGGAAATGTCGCCGGTGCAGAAATAAAGCAGGTTCGCCATCGAGAGATCTTTTATCGACTGCTGATCCCACCAAACAGCTTCAAGATTCAGATAAGGGATGTCGTGGAGATTATAAACGAATCCCTGCGTGGCAAGAGACGCGGATTCGCTGGTGTTTGCCATGAATATATCGTAGGACTGGTCTCCCGCCTGCACCGCTTTCTTTGCCGAATTACCGGGGTCACCCACTCCGGCTGCGACTATCTCAACGTTGTATTTTTCGCTTATAAAGAGATTTCGGGAGAAAACAGAGTCGTTTACCGGCTCTCCGTTTTCCTCCTCGGCTTTAATGTCCTGAGATTCCCATTCGTTGAATGCAGGACCGCGGACAAGGAAGGTAAATGTTGCGCCGCCGCAGTCGTAACTCGGAAGCTCCGGCTGAAGTTCAACCTCGGCAGTCGTACCGTCTGCCGAAGCGTCGGATGCATCTGCGTTTGCCGCAGTCGTAATTGCCGCCGGGGCGCCCTTGTCGCTTTTACCGCAGGAAACGGCAAAGGACGAGAACAGAGCTGCGAGCAAAATAACAGACATGATTCTTTTTTTCATAATTGTTCCCTCGTGAGTACGTGATTGAATGGCAGTTGTAAGCTGATTAAAAGACAAGATAATATAATCATAATTATAAAAAATATGTTGTTGCGAATATTATACTTAAAAAATCACAAAAAATCAAGTGTAAAATTGAGCTAAATTAACAAAAACATAAAAACAAACAAAAAATCTCTGTTATATACAAAATATAAGCTCTTAAATTATGGAATATTGTTATAGAAGAAAAAACACCGGAACGAATAATTTCGCTCCGGCGGCAAATTTATGAACTATGTTTCAGAACCATTGATGGATGAGCGGCGAGCCGCTGTCGTCATACTTAATAAGCAGCTCGTGAACGTTGTCGTTTAAGAAAAGCTCCAGTTGGGTGTCAAACCCCGGAGAGAGATCAAGCCGGCGCAGCTCGTCGAGGCTGACCCAGAAATTCTCCCCCTCTTCGCTTTGCTTCAGTTCGCCTTCAAAGACAGAGGTGGAATAATAGAATATCAGCTCGTTATAACCGGTATCCGAATTTGTCCAGTGGACGATGCCGCAGAATTTCAGATCGCTTATTTTTAGTCCGGTTTCCTCGTATACCTCACGAATGGCAGACTGCTCGAGGCTCTCGCCGTTTTCAAGATGCCCTCCGGGAAAAGCGACTCCGCGCCAGGACTTGACGCGACGCTGCGCCAGCACCTTTCCCGCAGCTTTATCCTCTATCATTACCATATTAGTGACGACAATTTCCGATATCGCCATTTATAGCTCCATGAAGTTTAAGTAACACTGCCAGTCTTCGCGGCTGAAGAAGTGCGCTCCGTGTCTCATATGGAACCCGATATCTCCGCCCATAAACCGTTCTCCGGTGTCCGGACGGCGGTCGGGGAAATCGGCGGGCTTCATGCCGAGCAGCTTATATACATCGTTTGCAAGGTAATAAGACATATACTGCGAATAGGGGTCAGCCCAGGTGTCAAGCACCGCAGTTCCGCCGTATACATGCCTCGGCGCAACCGCGGCGACCAGCATATGCTGATCAAAGGGCATTTCATCTTCCCGGTCGCGGTATTCCTTGTATTTGTCATTGGACCAGACGGGGAAAGCGTTTGTTATATGCACTATCCTCTCGCCTGTCTTGCCGCGGGTCACGGCGTCTCCGGAGCAGCCGCTGTCGTTGACAAATACATATTTAAAGCGTTCGTCCTGAGCCCCGCACCAGAGCGAAGTCTTGCCAAGCCTTGAGTGACCTACACAGGCGATTTTTCTTTCGTTGTAGCGATCAAGCGACAGCGCGAAATCAAGCGTTCTCGACATCGACCACGCCCACATTCCGATCTTCGACCAGTCGTATTTATCGCGCGGATAGAGCGGTCCGACGCCGGATTTGAAGTCGTCGTTAGCGTCTTCGGCGACATCGTTGTAGTATATCATCGCGACGGCTGCGCCGCGATCGGTAATCTCCTCGACCGGCATATACTCGTCGGGGGTCTGATCACGGAAGTTGATGAGAATAAAGAGCGGCTTCTTGCGCCCGCCGTACGGAGTATGGAAGACAACGGGGAAACTGAAACTGACGTTTTCGGCGGTGTCATTAACGGTGAGGCGGTATTTTTCGGTAAGCACCTTATTTGCGTAATCGTCTTCGCGTTTGTAGGTAAGTTCTCCCGTCACTTCAAAAGGACCGCGCGGAGAACAACCATATTCATGTTCCTCAAATATGCGCAGAATTTCATCACGGCGCTGAGGCCAGTTTTCGGCGGTTACATCTCGTCCGTCGGCGAATTTCAGTATCGGCGGCAGATTCAGCCGTCTGATTTCTTCGGATATAGTCATGATATATAGTCCTTTCAAATCAGCTCTTCAAGCTGTTTTTTATTATCATAAACTTGCTTTGCGCTCCATTGACGCTTCAACTCATAAGTCCAGTCTCCGGGATATCCGGCGTCTTCGAGCGCCTTTATTATCGCCTTCCAATCGTTTTTCCCCTCTCCCGGAATCAGGTGCCGCTCGTCGATGAAATCGTAGTCGGAGACATGCAGGGCGATGATCTTGTGCCCGACATCGCGGATAAATTCAACATTATCCTGTATCAGCAGGTGATTTGTATCGTAGACACAGAAAATATTCGGCTCGTCTCCGATAAGATAAATCAAGTCATCGGAGCAGCGCCCCAGACAGGTGCGGGGCAGATTTTCAACGCAGAGCTTCATTCCGTAGCCTGCGCATCTCTCGCCGAGTATTTTCAGGTTTTTCTTTGATATCTCCAGCCGCATCGGTCTGTCTTCGTCTTTTATCGGCTCGGAGGAGGGATGAATCACTATAAGCGGAATACCGGCTCTTTTCGCCGCGTCAATCAGTCTCAGTTGAATGTCGACCGTTTTATCCGCAAACTCGTCGGGACGGCTGAGATCAAGCTCTCCGCTGAAAGGCAGGTGAAGCGAGCGCAGCTCGACGTCGTATGAGCGGGTTGTTTCGCCTATATATTCGGCGCGCTCGATAAATAAAAGCTGATTTAAAAGTGAATCGTAGCCTTGGGAAAGCTCCATCGATTTGATTCCCGCGTCACGATACTCGGCGCATAATTCGGGCGTCCAGGCGCCGAAACAGGCTGTTGACGCGCCTAATCTCCATTCGCTGAATTTTCTCATGTATTAACCCCCTTGTTTAATGCTCATATCCGCATTCGTCCATATCTTCTTTGAAGAAGTCAAACATATATTCGCCTTCCGCGGTTTTGTACCTGCCGACCGATTCAGGTCTCATCTCTATTCTTGCCAGCGATATTCCGAGATAACCTTCAAGGCTTTTAAGCGTCTTTTCCTGCTCCATAACCATATCTTCAAATCGGACCGTGTGCCAGAATCTCGGTCTGGGCGTCGCCTTTACTATTTCACGCTGATATTTCCAGCTTATCGCCCGACGTAGACGAAGATTGTCGGTATGGTCGTAGGGTACGTTGAAAAACGAGAGATCGTCGGTTACATGTGAGTTTAAAATGCAGTCGCGCGGGTCGCGAACCCAGTAAATATAGAATATTTCCGGGAACATCCGCTTTATCCACGGGTAAACAAGGGTGGTCTCCGGGATTTTCCAGCCGCGATAAGCCGCCTTTGAAGAAAGCACGGTGTGGAGGTAGTTTTCGATCAGCTGCTTAAATTTCGGATCGATGGGACCGTCAAGAACTCTCGAAAAATCCCACTCTAAGTTTCCTTTGTAGCTTACATAAGAGCTGAAAACCCTTGCCGCCTCATACATATCCTGAGGAGGGATGAGATCATATGAGGCGTTAAGCGGCTCGCCCATATATACGCCGGAATCCTTAAGGGTGTTGCTTATGGCGCGGGTACCGCTGTGACCGCGGCCGATTATCGTTATAAGCATATTAATACCTTCCGTTTAAACAGTTTGATTCAGTATACCACAAGGCAGACGAATTGTCAAGCGATAGAAGAGAGATAGCCGATTCGTCATTATATATAAATACCATCAGTTGATTTTATGCTGTTTTGACAAAAATAAAATATTTACGCCAAATGTATAACATTACTGTTTTAAATATGTTATAATAATATAGGCAAAATATTATGATGGGAGTGAAATTTATGGCTATCAAAACACGCGTACTCGTATATCCGGAAACCGGCAAAATCAGAAGCTACGGCGAAGCCATTTATGACTTATTTGGCGGAGAGAAGCCGGTAGACAAAATACCTCCTGCGTATTCCTGCAACAATGACAGGCTTGTTTTTATCGGAGTAAAAGTCGGCAGGCAGCTTCCTGACGATCTTCGGTTATTCTGCGGCTCGATGGATAAATCGCGGGCGACCTATGTCGCTATCTTCGGCAACGGCGATGAATCGACTATAAACGCAGTCGCAAACACACTTCGCGAAGCCGGCACCGAAGTGGTCGGCGAAATCCTGAATGTCGATGTCCCCTTCCTCAGCTTCATCAAAAAGCTCAAGCCCGAAGAAAAAGCCAGAATCGAAGAGTGGGCTCAGAAAATCTTCGACGACGTCGTTTCCAGATAATCAAAAAACAGAAAACGAGGATAGAGCGGAAAAATTCCGTTTCTGTCCTCGTTTTTTTATTATTCTGAACCGGCACATCTGGCGAATGACGGCTTCTGAGTCTCAACCGTGTTTTTTCTTACGAGTCTTCGCGCTCGCTGTCAATTTCCGCTTCGGCGGCTTTAATCATAAGAGCGCATTCTACCCGCTTGCGCTCGATATCACAGCCTAACTTATAAGGCTTTTCGATATCGCGGTTGAAGCCGTAATTGTTAGCGGGGCAGCCGCCGCCGCAGAAGTATTTAGCCCAGCAGCGCTTGCATTCGTCGTTTCTTACAATGGCGCAGCGCATGAAGTTTTTCTGAGCTATGCGGTCAACGCTGCCGTCGTTTACGTTGCCCATCTTATATTCGGGGTATTCGACGAACTGATGGCAGGGATAGATATCTCCGCCGGGGGTTATCGCGACGTATTCCGCGCCGCATCCGCAGCCCTTCAGCCGCTTGTAAACACAGGGACCGGCGTCAAGGTCAATCATAAAGTGGAAGAAGGTAAAGGGTCTTCCTTCGCGGTAACGCTCGACCATCACCTTTGCAAGCCGCTCGTATTCCGCTTCAATTATCGATAAATCCTCTTCTCTCAGCGCCATCGGATTATCGTCCGGCAGCACTACCGGCTCGACCGATATCTGATCGAAGCCTTCGGCGTTAAGAGAAAGCACGTCTTCGGCAAAATCAAGGTTGTCGCGGGTGTATGTGCCGCGAACATACCAGTCGGCGGTTCTGTCTTTGATAAGCTGCTTGAATTTCGGGATTATCGTGTCGTAGCTGCCGCTGCCGTCCTCAAACGGACGGTTGAGGTCGTTTACTTCGCGGCGGCCGTCAACGCTTAAAACGGCGTTGGACATATGTTCGTTGATGAACGCAATGCTGTCGTCGTCAAGCAGGGCGCCGTTGGTGGTTATCGTAAAGCGGATGTTCTTTTTGAGCGGCGCTTCCTTTTCCCGACCGTATCTGACAAGCTCTTTTACGACGTCGAAATTCAAAAGCGGCTCGCCGCCGAAAAAGTCAAGCTCAAGATTTTTGATGGGTCCCGACTCTCTCAAAAGGAAGTCAATAGCATTTTTTCCGGTTTCAAGGTCCATCAGCTGTCTGCCGCGGTGGAAATCTCCGGTTCCGGCAAAGCAGTAGCGGCAGCGCATATTGCAGTCGTGACTGATATGCAGGCAGATTGACTTAATAAAGCCGCTCGCGTAAGAGGCGTTCTCGGTATCAATATCATCGGAGAAAAGCATTCCGTTTTCGTAAAGAGAATATAACTCATCCCAGCATTCGGCTTTTTCTTCGGAATATCCTTCCGGCGGCTGCTTTGCCGGCGGCAGGGGAAGGGAAGCCATCTGCCGCAGTACCGACGCGGCGAGCGGACTTAAAACATGGACAGCGCCGGAAGCGCTGTCCAATGCAATGTTATATCCGTTTTGTTCAAACTGATGCAGCATTATTGATTATTTCTTGCTCTTCTTCTCGCACTTCTGGTTGGCAACGGTGCAGCTGGTCTTGCATGCGGATTGGCAGCTTGCCTGGCATTCGCCGCAGCCGGCGTTAACTGACTTCTTTGCGTAGGTGGATTTATTGAGCGTCTTAATGTTTTTCATTGTAAGTTACCTCTGAATATTATTTAATTTCGGCTTACTTTTTTTCGTCTTCGGTTTTCGGGCTTTCCTCGGTTTTTTCAGCCTTATCCGCTTTCTTCAGTTTGGCGGGGGTCTTGGGCTCTTCCTTATTGGGATTGATCGGGACGTCAATAGAACGGATCGAATCGCGGAGAACCCTTATTTTGGTGCGGTCGGCGGAGGTCTCGATAGTTACCGTCTCGCCCTTAATTGAAACTATGGCTCCGATAATGCCGCCGACGGTTGTAATTTCGTCGCCGACTTCAAGGCTGTTGCGCATCTTATTTGTTTCCGCCTCCTGCTTTTTCTGCGGGCGGTAGAGGAAGAAATAGAACACGGCGGCAACGATTGCCAGCATAATAAGCGTCGTCCAGCTGCCGTAACCGGTCATTCCCGGAGCAGCCGCGGTTTCCGCAAGCGTCAGCGCAAAGATGTTTTGTAAAATCATTTGATTGCATTAACTCCCGATTTGATATAAACTTACCTTTTATTATACATTATACACAAGCTTTATTAAACCCTCGGCGGGACAAATAATTGTAAACTTTTTATTGCGCCGATGCGTTAACTTATTTTCCTAAATTCTCTTGACAAAACGGAGTATTTGTGTTATCATAAATTTGGAAAATTCGGCTTTCCGACCGATGCCGGAAAAGTCGGAATGACTGTTAAAATATATTTATATGCGTCGGAGAAAGCGGTTTATTATGAAAAAAGTAAGAGTAGGTATCGTCGGCTGCGGCGGAATCGGCGGATATCATTTCAGCCACCTTGTCAACTTCGATGACGTCGAGCTTGTCGGTTTTGCCGATACGGTCAAATCAAAGGCTGACAGCTTTAAAGAAAGAGCCGGCACCGGCGAATCATATTCCGATTTCCGTCAGATGATCGACGAAACAAAACCGGAAGTGGTTTATGTTTGCGTACCGCCTTATTGCCATGGCGAAATCGAGTATTATGCCATAGATAAAGGCTGCCATTTCTTCGTTGAAAAGCCGATGGCGCTTGATTATGACCTCGCTGCCGACATTTGCGCGCAGGCTGAGAAGAAGGGTCTTCTTACCAGCGTCGGCTTCCAGGACAGATATCAGGACATCACCGACCGCATCAAAGATTTCATCGCCGGCCGCAAAGTAGGTCTGGTTCAGGCTGCTTGGATCGGCGGCATCCCCGGCGTAGCCTGGTGGAGACGTCAGGGTACATCCGGCGGACAGATTGTTGAGCAGAACGTTCACCTTTTCGATATGGCCCGTTATCTCTTCGGCGAAGTCAAGACCCTTTACTGCGCCGGCGGCCGCGGCATAGTTGAACCGGAAGCTCCCGAATACAACGTTCCCGGCTACAATGTCGACGACTATTCCTCTTGCGTTCTCACCTTTGAAAACGGCGTTATCGCCAATATCTTCACCTCATGCTACAACGTCGGAGTCGGCGGAATTCCCGGCAGCGGCATGACCATCAACTGCAAAGACGCTACCGTCGAGTATCGTCTGCGCTCCGGAGTTCGTTTCCGCACCGCTGACAGCGACGAGCAGTTCGCGCGCCAGGAAGATCAGGGCGTTACCGAAGACCGCGTATTCATCGACGCAGTCAAATCCGGCGACGGCTCGGCTATCCGTTCTCCTTATGCAGACGCTCTCAAAACTCTCCGCATCTGCATCGACGCCAACGAGTCGATAAAGACCGGCAAGGTATTCAACTATTAAACATAAAGAGGGAATATTTCCCTCTTTATATGCTTTTGTCGCATAATTAAATCAAATATATATAAAACGGAAAGGAAAAAAGAAGAAAATGAGAAAGCTTACTGTGTTGCTTGCAGTCGCGCTTATCGCGCTGCTCGCAGTCCCCGCATTTGCGGATGTCCCTGTCGCAAAAGCCGCCTACGGCACTCCCGTTATAGACGGCGTTATGGACGATGTCTGGCAGACTGCCGAAGAGTATAAGATAGACAAGCTGAAAGACGGCGATGACGGCGGAGTTACCGCCGTATGGCGCGGTCTCTGGGACGAGAACGCTTTTTATGTCTACATAGAAGTTAAGGACACCGACCATAACTTCAACGGCAACGTATCCTGGGGCGACGGCGCCGAGCTTTATTTCGACCCGCTTGATACCGATGTAAATGATTTCTCGACAGACGAAGTTGTATATTTCGGATTCAAAGCCGACGATGTTACCAATACCAGCTTTACCGGAACCGATACCGGAATCGAGGCGTTTAAAAATTGCTATGAACTGGTTTCCATCATTACCGATACCGGTTTCATATATGAAGCTTCCTTTGCTCTCAATAAATTCAACGGCGCAGTCAATATGAAAGCCGGAACAGTTATAGGATTTGATATTCAGATCAACAACAAAGCCGACGATGGCGATGGCCGCACCGGCGCATACGGCTGGTCAGACGAAGACAACACCGCTTGGCAGGATCCCTCAGTCTTCGGTAAAGTTTCATTCGAGGAAGCGGTAATAATCGAAACCGAACCGGCTGCAGAAGCAGTCGAAGCCCCCGCAGCAGCAGAACCGGCGCCCGCAGCCGAAGCAGTTCCTGCCGCAGCAGCGCCCTCGCCGCAGACCTTCGATATCTTCGCGCTTACCATCGCCGCAGCCGCTCTTTCCGGAGCAGTTATTATTAAAAAGAAGAAATAAACCTGATTAAACTATCAAAGGAACTCAAATGATCAATCTTTCCGCCTGCATCGAGATGCTCTTTTCCGAATACGAATTCTACGATCGCTTCAAAGCCGCCCATGACGCCGGTGTAAAAGCGGTGGAGTTCTGGGGCTGGAGCCGACTTGATATCGGCAGAATAAAAGAGCTGAAAACCGAATACAACCTTCCCATCGCCGCAATGTGCGTTGACACCCTCGACCCCATAGTAAAGGAACAGTGGCATAAATACGCCATGCTGTATCGCGAAAGCCCTGAAGTTTTCGTTAAGGCAGTCGAGCAGTCAATCACAGTTGCAAAGGAACTCGATGTCCGCACATTGATAGTTACGACCGGCAACGAACGCAAGGACGCTACCCGTTATGAGCAGCATCTCAACGTAGTCCGCTGTCTCAAAGCCGCGGGACCGATGCTTCTGGACGCCGGAGTAACACTCGTACTTGAGCCGCTGAACGTTCTTACCGACCATCACGGCTACTTCCTGCCTTCTTCATACGAAGCCTTCGCAATGATTGAGGAAGCCGATCAGAAGAATGTCCGCGTGCTTTATGACGTCTATCACCAGCAGATAACCGAAGGAAACCTTATTCCGACGATTAAGAAGAATATCGAGCTTATCGGCCACTTCCACACCGCAGATGTTCCGGGACGGCTTGAACCCGGTACCGGCGAGATAAACTACCGCAATGTCTTTGCGGCGATTGCCGAGTCCGGCTATAAGAAATATGTCGGCGTCGAGTCGCGCACAACAAAGCCGAGCGCGGAGGCGTGGAAGGATATAGTAGCGCTTACCGTTTAAACGACCACAATAATTAAAAGAAGAGGCATCGCGCCTCTTCTTTTTTATTTATGTCTTTTGATATATTTGTCAGGCGGTGTATTCGTAAACTTCCCCCGCCATGAGCGCTACCTTCTTTTCTTCGCCGTTCGCTCTGAACATGAACTCGGCATCCCTCGCGGCGGTAATCTCGGCGGATTTAACCTTGCCTTTCTGCCAGACGGCGTTTACGGTAAGCCCTCCTCTGGCGCGCAGTCCCCTGAAGCTGCCGGACGGCAGCTCTTTCGGAAGGGCGGGGAGCAGCTCGATTCTGCCGTTGTGGCTCTGGAGCAGCATCTCAATTATCGCAGCGCAGCCGCCGAAGTTGCCGTCGATTTGGAACGGCGGATGGATATCGAAGAGGTTGTCCTTTGTCGAGTCGGAGAGCAGCTTGCGCAGCATATCCGCAACGCCGTCGCCGTCGCCGAGACGGGCGAACAGGCTGATAAGCCATGCGCAAGACCAGCCGGTGTGTCCTCCGCCGCTTTTAAGACGAAGTTCAATAGTTTTCCTTGCGGCTTCCAGAAGTTCCGGTGTGTCGCGGCTAATGGCGCAATCGGGATAAAGCGCGAACATATGCGAAATATGGCGGTGACCGGGTTCCGGCTCGTCGTAATCCACCAGCCACTCCATTAAGTTGCCCTTGCGGCCGATTTGAGGCTTCGGCATCTTCGCGAGCGCCTTTTCCGCCCGCGCTTTCTGCGCAGGATCGCGGGAGAGCAGCTTCTCGCACTCGATATACATTCTGAGAAGCCCGGAAACTATCTGAACATCCATTGTCGGCGACATACATAGATATGCGGGCTTGCCCTCAACGTCGAAATACCGGTTTTCCGGAGAAGCCGAAGGTCCGGTCAGCAGTATCGGCTGGCCGTCTTCGTCTGCTTCATACATGTAGTCGAGGAAGAACAAAGCCGAGTCGTGAATGAATGTGTACGCCGTGTTTGCAAGGAAATCAAGGTCGCCGGAATAGAGGTAATGCTCATACATATTAAAGCAGAGCCACGCCGAGCCGAGCGGCCAGAGTCCCCAGACCCCGTCTGCCGGAGCGGTGAATTCGTATATGTCGCTCAAATGATGACAGACGGTGCCGCGGCAGCGATAGTTGACTCTTGCCGTCTCCCGTCCCGATTCAAGCAGATTTGAGTTCATATAGTCAAAGAGAGGAGCCGCGCATTCCTGGATATTAGCCGCTTCAACCGGCCAATAGTTCATCTGGAGGTTGATATTTGTATGATAGTCGGAGTTCCACGGCGCCGTAATAAAATCGTTCCAGACGCCCTGCAGGTTAGCGGGCAGCGTGCCGTATCGGCTTGATCCGACAAGCAGGTATTTTCCGAACTGATAATAAAGCTCAAGCAGTCCTCCGTCGGTCTTTCCGGCTCGTATACGATTAAGCCTTTCGCGAACCGGAAGAGCGGCAAGTTCGGGAGAATCGCCCTCGGACAAAATTATCTCCGACCTTTCCATAATCGCGCGGTGATCTTTCTCCGATCTTTCGCGTAAGCGTGTCCAGTCTTCGAAAACCGGAAATACCGGATCGCGGCCGACTGCCGCGGTTATGAGAACGACCATGTCCGCCGCGCCTGTCACTTCAAGGCTTTTTTCCGCAGCCGTGACTTTGCCGTTGGTTATGACTTTTATAAGCACGGTAAAGCCGTGAAGATCGTCGGCGGTGGCGGCGTCTATCCGCAGAATGTTGCCTTCTGCTTTGACGCTCTTGATATTTTCACGCTCATAGCTCAGCTTAACGGTTTTCACTTTATCAAGGCCGGAAAATCGCGCCGCTATGACGTCGTCGGGATACGAAGCGAAATATTCGCTTGAGCGGATATGCCCTTTGCGGATATAGGATACCTGGGCGTTTCCGTTTATCAGGTCAAGATAACGGCGATAGTTTTGAGCCTTGCCGTCTTCGTCGGTATCTCCGGTGTCGATAATAAGATCGCCGGCGGTTTCATATGAAGAAACGCGGTGAAAATCTCCCGCCATGTTTGCGTTCGCCCATTCGTCCGCCGCAGCGCCTCTTCCGGCGAGCAGCAGCCGCCTCAGATATTCGAGTTTGTCGCGGAATCCGGGATTTACGGCGTCCTGCTTCTTTCCCGCCCAGATGCGCTCCTCCGAGAGCTGTATTCTCTCGCAGCCGGGAATACCGTAAATCATCGCGCCCATCCGGCCGTTTCCTATCGGAGTTGCCGTCTCCCATTCGGCGGCGGGCTCGTCCATGTAAATCTTATAAGGTTTCATCTCAATCTCCTGATTTTTCATTTCTGTTACAATTATACCATATAGCTTACAGATTTACAATATTAAAAAGAATTTTTATACTGTAAATGATATAATATATGCAGAAATGTTAAAAGACCGAAAGGAGCCCCCGATATGTCCGCCACATCTCTGCCGCATAATATTTACAGCGGCGCCTTCAAAACCCCGCACTGCCAGGGCATCGCCATCGACACCGAGCGAAAATACATCTACTTTTCCTATACCACCATGCTTGTTAAAACCGACCTGTCGGGAAAGCTGATAGGCAGCTGCGGCGGGCTCACCGGTCACCTCGGCTGCATTGATTTCAACGACGATGACGGTAAAGTTTACGGCTCGCTTGAATATAAGGCGAAAAAAGCCTTTTACTGCGCAACATTCGACGTCGATAAAATCGACCGCCCCGGATTAAGCGCCGAAGAAGACGGTATTATGAAAACCGTCTATCTGCCCGACGTCGTCGAGGACTTCTGCGAAGTTATGGACGGAAGCGGAGTTTTTGACGGCGACACCGCCGATACTCCCGACCACCGCTACGGCTGCTCCGGCATCGACGGCACCGCATTCGGCCCCGTGTTCGGAGAAGCTCCCGATTCACCGAAAATGCTGATGATAGCATACGGCATCTACCGCAACAACAGCCGCGACGACAACGATTATCAGATAATCGTTCAATATGACTGGCGGCGCTTCAAAGACTGTGAAAAGCCGCTGAATCAGGACGACCCGCACAAAAGCGGTCTTCGCGCCGACGAGAAATACTTCGTTTTCACCGGCAACACGACCTACGGCGTTCAGAACCTCGAATACGACGAATATTCCCGCCGCTGGCTGATGTGCGTTTATCCGGGTAAGAAAAAAACCTTTCCGAATTTCCCGCTTTATATGATCGACGGCGCGAAGGCGCCTGTCAGAACCGCGATTTGGGGCCAAAAAACTCCGGAGGTCCATCCGGTGTTAAGTCTTGCCGAAGACGGGATATACGACGAAAAAAGCGGTGTCTGGGGATGGGAATGGCTGCACGGTTCAACCGGTATCGCAAGCCTCGGAGACGGATATTTTTATATCAGCTATCACGGAACAACGCCGGAGGGATTAAGCGACTCCAATGTAAAGCTCTGCCGCTGGAACGGGCGTCCTCCGTTAGGTTTTGAAGAAGTATAAAAAAACGGGCGCTTTCGGGCGCCCGCATTATATTACTGCAGTTCTTCTTTTTGAAATTCCTTTGATATGGCAAAAAGAGCGGAGAAAAACTCCGTCAGATATTTCTTCGTCCTCCCATCCTCGCCGCAAGTCACCCGCTCAATAATCTCCCGCTCGCGTCCGGCGTCGATTATCGCCGTGCCGCGGGCTTTTTTATATTCGGCAACCTGCTTTACAAGCCCCATCCGGCGAAGAAAGGCTTTCTTAAGCTCCTCATCGGCAGCGTCGATTTTTTCTCTTATCTCGGCAAGATTCAAGTTATCTTTGTTTTCGCTCATTTATCTCCCTCCGAACACCGGTTTTGCCAAAAGCATAAGATCGGCTATCGCAAGCGCGGCGGCAGCTTCAACCGCTGGAACAGCGCGCGGGACGACGCATGGGTCGTGGCGTCCCTTTATCTCGATTTCGGCGTTTTCGCGGGCTTTAAGGTTTACGGTGTTCTGTTTTCTCCCGATAGAAGGCGTCGGCTTGAAAGCGCAGCGGAAGATAAGCGGTCGACCGTCGGTTATCCCCCCGACGCACCCGCCGCAGTTGTTTGACAAAAATGCGGGTTTGCCGTCCTTTATCGTCATGCTGTCGTTTGCATAAGAGCCATAAGCTTCGGCAAATCCGAACCCCAGCCCGAATTCAAGCCCTTTAACCGCCGGTATGCCGAAGATTATCCGGGCAACGGCGTTTTCGACTCCGTAATATCGCGGCTCACCGAGCCCGGCAGGCAAACCGACCGCCGCGCACTCAACGGCTCCGCCGACGGAATCCAGCTCATCTCGCGCCGCTTCTATCACGGCTATCATCCGTTTGCTCTTTTTTTCGTCGATAACAGGGAAGTCTTTCAAAGCAATATCGGCAAGCAGCTCGGCGCTTATATTCAAAGGGTCGAATCGACAGTCAGCCACATCGCCTATCCGCTCAATGTGCGCGCCTATATGAACTCCGGAATGTTCAAGAAACTGCATCGCGCAGGCGCCCGCGAAGCAGAGCGGAGCTGTCAGCCGCCCGGAAAACTGCCCGCCGCCGCGCATATCCGAGTATCCGCCGTATTTGACAAAAGCCGCATAATCGGCATGATTCGGACGCGGAGTGTCAGATATCGCTTCATAATCACCGGAACGAACATCATGATTTTCGAAAATCGCAGCAAGCGGCGCGCCGGTAAGAAGCTCGTTTTTCAATCCGGAGATAATTTTCGGCTTATCTGTCTCGACTCTGTCGCTTGAAATGTTGCTTTTTCCGGGGGAACGGCGAGAAAGGAAACGCTCGACCTTTTGAAGATCAAGCGGCATTCCTGTCGGCAGCCCCTCAATGACGCATCCTACAGCTTCTCCGTGAGATTCTCCGAATATCTGAACTCGGAGCGTTTCTCCGAAATTAAAGCCCATATATTTCCCCTCCCAAAGATTTATAGTCGGTAAAAAAGCCCGGATAGGACTTATTCACCGCCTCGGCGCCGCGGATTATAAGCTCTCCGTCAAATTTTCCGGTTTCTGCTGCCGCTGAAGCAGAAACCACAGCAGCCATAACTATCCGATGGTCACCGAAAGATGAAACGACAGCGCCGTGAAGCTTATCAGCGCCGCAAATCACAAGCCCTTCTTCGGAAATCGATATATCCGCTCCTAAAGCTGACAGAGTTTCACAAATCGCCTTGATTCTGTCGCTTTCCTTGAACCTGAGCCGCTTTATGTTATAAAGCCTTACAACGCCTCGGCAGGACGCGGCAACGGCGGCTAAAACCGGCGCCAAATCCGGGATATTTCCGCAGTCGATATAAATCTCTCCGTCGCGAAGAGCCCGTATTTTAGAAAGCAGCGGAACTATTTCCTTGTCCTTTTGTGAAGATTCCGGATTCAGTCCGGTCAATTCAACTCCCCGACCGCAGCCGAGCAGATAAGCCGCGCCGGACCAGTCGCCCTCGATATCGACCGAACCGGGAGATATAAGTCTTCCGCCGTTGATATAAAACCTTTGTACCCGAATTTCGATATCTGCGCCGAAAAGCCGAAGCGCTTCGACCGTCATAGCGATATATCCTGAGTTTTCAAGGCTGTCATTAAGGGTCAGAACAGATTCGCCCGCCAAAACCGATAAAGCCAGCAGCAATCCGCTTGCGTATTGTGAGCTTATTTTCCCGCCGGATATATATTCGCCGGGACGCAGCCGCCCTTTAATTCTTAGCGGCAGGGAATCGCCGTCGATAGAGCAGCCGCGCCGTTCCATCTCGGATATAAGCTCACCCATCGGCCGCGCCCGCAGTCCGGCGTCTCCGTCGATTAATACTTCATCGCAGAGCGCCGCCGCGACCGGAAGCATAAATCGCGAAACAGCGCCCGATTCCCGGCAGAAAATATCAGCTTTCTTCGGATATTCAACCGGCGGAGAGATCAGAACATAACAGTCAGCTTCAATAATACCGCAGCCGAGCGCGGCGGCTGCGTCAAGCGCGGCTTTTATATCGTCCGACAAATCGCCGCAAATATTGATACGAGTCGGCAAGTCCGCCAAAGCCGCACAGATAATCAGCCGGACAGCCTGCGACTTCGACGGCGGCGCTTTCACACAGCCGCGCAAAACGCGCGGAACGATGCGGATATCCATCACACCACCTCGGAGAGGAGTCTTTCTCCGGCTTGCAGATAGGCTGCGAAATCGACAGCTTCAATTTCTTGAATTTCAGCCCTGCCGTCTGCTTTAGGTATAATAATCGCCAGCCGCCCGCCGTCTATTTTTTTGTCGAGCATAGCGGCAGCCGCCAGTTCTGACGCGGAAAAACCGGCGCTGACGGGAAGCCTCCAAGCCTTATTTGCTTCGGCAATCTTTGCGGCGATAGTTTTCGGACAAAGGTTATTTGCCGCAGCCGCAGCCGTTTCATACGCCATCCCCGCCGCGACCGCATGACCGTGCGTTATTTTATAACCGGAGAGCTTTTCAATCGCGTGTCCGACGGTATGGCCGAAATTCAGCACCCGCCGCTCTCCCCGATCGTAAAAATCCCGACCGACGATATCGGCTTTGATTCTGACGCAGGTTTCGACGACATATTCCGCATCGAGCGGTTTGCCTTTAAGCATCGCGGAGAACAGCTCCCTGTCTGCGATTACGCCGTATTTAATCACTTCCGCCGCCCCGTCGGACAGAATTTCATCCGGCAATGTTGAAAAGGTATCAAGGTCGCAGAGTACGAGCCGCGGCTGATAAAATGCGCCGCAGAGGTTCTTTCCCGCTTCAAGATCAACGGCGGTTTTTCCGCCAACCGACGAATCAACGGCGGCGAGCAGGGTAGTGGGAAGCTGAATATAAGCTATCCCGCGCATATAGGTCGCTGCGGCAAATCCGGCGATATCGCCGATAACGCCGCCGCCTAAAGCCGCAATCATGCCTCCCCGTGTCAGTCCGGCTTCGGCGCAGCGTTCCAAAAGCCGACCGTAGCAGGAAAGATTTTTTGAGCCTTCTCCGTGCGGCAAAATCATTGTTTCTGTCTCAAACCCTGCGGCGCGGAGCGAAGATGTAACTTTCTCAAGCCATAGAGGAGCAACATTGTCATCTGTTACAACAAGGATTTTGCAAACAGGACGGCAGAGGGATATCAGCTGACCCGCATCGAAAAGCAGTCCGCGTCCGATAAGGACATCATAGCCGCCGGATGAGACATGGACGGTCTTGAATTTATTCATCTGAAAATATCAAGTTATAAAATGGCAAGCCGCGGCGCTCCGCCGCGGCAAACGGTGTATTTTAACCATTAAGTTTTGCGAGTATCGGTTTCAGCCTTTCGTCGCGGCGGACATCGGCAAAGTTGTCGGAGGTATTCACGGCATCTTTTATGATCTCGGCGATATTTGCACCGCCGTAATTTGCCCTGGGCCGAAGCCTGTCGACCAGCACCGAATTGCGCTCTTCGCTGCCCTCGGATGAGTTGTAGCGTCTTGCGAAGTCAACGGCGCGTTCAAGCGAACAAAGCGAGTCTTCCGTATCTCCGCATTTAGCCCTGATGGAGGCGATATCGAGGGCGCTTACCGCCATGTCCGAAAGATAGGGTCCGCATTCGTCCCCCTCGTATAAAAGCTCGTAAAGTTCGATAGTTTTTTCAAGCAGCTTACAGGCCTTTTCCCCGCTTTCGCGGAAGGCAAGCTGTTTTGCCGTGGTAACGGCAGCGGTGATGTAAGTTTCGATGTTGCTTTGCAGCTGAGCCTTCAGCTCGTCGCCGTCCATTACATAGGCTGCGTATAATTCGCGCGTAGAATCTAAAGTCGGAAGCCGGTCGTAATATTTCTTAGCTTCTTCCTTGTTTCCGTGCAGCGCCTCTATGAAGCAAAGGTTACGATTGACCGAATTTATCAGCTCATAGTTATCTGAGTTTTTGACAAGCGCTTCGCCAAGCTCAAGCGCCAGCTTTTCTCGCTGATAATCAGGCCGGTTGCGGCGGATCAGCTGAAACATGACTGCGATAAGCCTTTCCTTGAGCTCTTCGCTTTCGGGATAAGTATTTATGGCATTTTTGAGCAGCCTTTCGGCGTCGATCCAAAGCAATTTGGATTCAAGCGTTTCAAGTTCGGCAAAAATTTCGTCAATTGACATGAATCTGACCTCTTTTATATTAATATGAATCGGTGAAATACTTTCTTGCCCTTGCGTATTATGGCGTCGTCACCGAAATCGGAGGGGGGGAAAGAGGCTGTGATATCGGCGACTGTCTCGCCCTTAAAAGCGACTCCGTTTTGTGTGATAAGCCGGCGCGCCTCGCCTCTTGAAGAACAGAGCTTTGCTTTTATCAGCATATCGATAAGGCTGATGGCGCCGTCGGTAAAGTCGTCCGGAGAAAGCTCGGTAGTCGGCATATGCTCTGTGTCGCCGTCGGAGGTAAATAGCGCCCGAGCTGCGTCAAGCGCCTTATCGGCCTCCGCCTGATTGTGAACCAGCCTCGTCAGCTCATAAGCCAACGTTTCCTTTGCTTCATTAAGAGCAGCTCCCTCAAGCTTTGCGTATTCGTTTATCTTTTCGATAGGCAGGAAGGTAAGCATTTTGAGGCACTTGATAACATCGGCGTCGCCGACGTTGCGCCAATACTGGAAGAATTCGTAGGGAGAAGTCTTTTCCGGATCCAGCCAGACAGCCCCACGCTCGGTCTTGCCCATCTTGTTGCCTTCGGAGTTGGTAAGCAGGCGGAAGGTCATGCCGTAGGCTTCGCCTGCGGACTTGCGGCGGATAAGATCAACTCCGCCCAATATATTCGACCACTGATCGTCGCCGCCGAACTGAAGCTTGCAGCCGTAATCCTGATTGAGCTTGTAGAAGTCGTAGCTCTGCATCAGCATATAGTTGAATTCAAGGAAGGTAAGCCCCGTTTCGAGGCGTTTTTTGTAGCATTCGGCGCCGAGCATCCGGTTTACCGAGAAATGTACCCCGATATCTCGGATAAAATCGATATAGTTGAGACTGAGCAGCCAGTCTCCGTTGTTTAAAAACAACGCTTTGCCGTCGGAGGTGTCGATGAATTTCGACATCTGCTTTTTAAAACAGTCGATGTTGTGCGCTATAATTTCCGCTGTCAGCAGCTTGCGCATATCGCTCTTGCCGGAGGGGTCACCTATCATGCCGGTTCCGCCGCCGAAAAGGGCTATCGGACGATGTCCGGCTCGCTGCATACGCGCCATGATCATCATCTGCATGAAATGACCGACATGAAGCGAGTCGGCGGTCGGATCGAAGCCGATATAGAAAGTCACTTTTTCATTTTCGAGCAGTTTCGCTATGGCTTCCTCGTCGGTAGCCTGAGCTATCAGATCCCGCTCTACGAATTCATTGTAAACACTGGACATTTATCTATCTCCCGATTGTAATATTATTCTTTTCATCTTCGTATTATATTATACCAGATTCGGCGGGAAATTTCAATAATAACTAATGAATCCGATGAATCCGGCATCACTTATTAATATTCCTCAAGCACATCCTTTGCGGGAGCCACAACTTTTTCTTCCATGCAGGCAAATATTTTGTCGACATAGCTTTCGTCAAGGCGGCGGGTAAACAGCGACACGACCGGCACTATGATAAGCGACGCCAGCATCGCGGCGGAGCCGGCCATTGAAGGGCTGAGGAAGCGGAATATCTGATTTGCAGTCACAAATCCGACGCCGAATATCATAGATACAAGACAGGCTGTCGGAGTGGTCTTCTTCCAGAAGAGACCGTAGATGAACGGTCCAAGGAAAGCGCCGGCCAGCGCGCCCCAGGAAAGTCCCATAAGCGCCGTAATAAGCGAGTTCGGTATAACGGCGACTACGACCGATACAACTATGAAAATACCGCAGACCACTTTTACCGCAAGCACTTCTTTTTTCGGCTCAAGTTTTTCTTTTTTGACGCTTTGTACAAGATCGACTATAAAGGTCGAACCGGCAGTCAGCGCAAGCGAAGCAAGCGAGCTTATCGAAGCAGAGAGAACCATCAGCAATACAAGACCTATAATTGCATCCGGCAAAGCTTTAGAAATCATATTAGGCACGAGCAGATCGAAAACCGGCTCTCCTTTATCCCAGAAAAGGCGGGCGAAGGCGCCGATGAAGTAAGATCCGCCGGCAATAATAACCGCAAAAACCGTTGAGATAATAGTTCCCATGCGTATCGCTTTTTCGTTTTTGATTGCGTAAAATTTTGATACCATCTGAGGCAATCCGAGAGTTCCTAAAGATGTCAGAAGGACAACGGATAAAAGATCGATCGGGGATGTTCCCAAAATTGAAACGTAAACCCCGTCAAATTCAGGCATCGCGTTTGAGCGGAACTTGGAAAGCGCTTCGAAAGAGCCGAGCAGTCCGCCGTTAACGCGGAGTACGCCTGCGATGACGAGCACCATTCCGACGAGCATAATAATGCCCTGAATAAAGGTGTTAACCGCAGTACCCATGTAACCGCCGGCGATAACGAAAGCTCCGGTCAGCACCGCCATTCCGATAATGCACCAGATGAAGTCTACGCTGAAAGATTGGGCGAAGATTTCGGAAAGACCTTTGTAAACGGACGCGGAATAGGGAACAAGGAATATCACTATAATAAGCGAAGAAAAGAGCTTAAGTCCGCGGCTGTTGTAGCGCTTCTCGAAAAAATTCGGCATTGTCGAGCTGTCGGTCCATTTGGTCATGATACGGGTGCGCCGACCTAAGAGCATCCAGGCAAGCAGCGAGCCGATTAAAGCGTTTCCGATTCCGACCCATACGGCGGATACGCCGAAAGACCAGCCGAACTGCCCCGCGTAACCGACGAATACCGTTGCGGAAAAATAGGTAGTGCCGTAAGCGAAGGCGGAAAGCCAGGGACCGACATTGCGGCCGCCGAGCATAAAGTCAGACGAATTGTTGGCTGATTTTCGATAATAAATACCGATTCCGAAAGTGACGATGAAAAAGATTGCGATCATCATAATTTTCCAGAACATGGCGGGTATTCCTCCGTATAAATAAAAAATGATATAAAAAAACCGCCCTTGTATCTTTCGATACGAGGACGGATTATTTCCGCGGTGCCACCTCTATTGCAGACGTATTGTTTGTCTGCCTCTTGTCGGGATACGGTTCCTTTGCTCATCGCGCGGACTTATATCCCCTGCGTTATAACGGACGCGGCCGCTGCAGCCTACTTATGCCATTTTCGGTGCAGAGCTCTCGAAAAGTAACCACATGATCGTGTGCGGCGCGCCTTCCACCAACCGGCTGCTCTCTGTGTCCGACAAAATCCGTGTCAAAGCGGCTTGCCTTTATCCCGCGCTTTTTGGCAGTCGGCCGGATTTCCGGCGGCGGAGGCATTTCGCTCTGTTTTTCGGTCTTCGCTTTTGACTGGCTAACATTATATCACTTTTGTTAAACCTTGTCAAGGGGCAATTTATTTTTTTACCGGAAATTCATAATTAGCGTTCCCGGCGACCCCGGCGAATCATCCGCCTGACAAGCCGTTCCCGAGCGATTTTAACGGGATATGAAAGCGGATCTTTCAAAGCTCTTTCGGTTTTGATAGGCGCCGACGCAGCCGAGATCGCCAGGAATAAATCTTTGTTTTCGGTTTTTATTGTTATAAGATCGGCAAGACAAAGCCGCGCCGCCGCCGATACGATAAAGGAAAGCGCTTCGTTATCCTGCGGCGAAAACCCCAAGAGGGAAATATCGCCGTATTTTTGCAGCTTTCCCCCGCTAACCACACGGCTGTATTTATAAGAATCAAGATTTGCGTAGAATACCGTGCTGTCGATATCATTTGCCTCCGACATTGCTTCTGCCGCTCGTTTGTCCGAAGCAAATAATACGTCGGCTCGCAGCGCTCCGGAGATCAGTTCCCCAAGGTCGCTGCCCGCCGCGGTCTGCGGCGATGACAGCCGTCCGGTTTCGGCGTCGGAGACAAGGTTTTCTGCTGTAATAACACAGCAGGCAGGTTTTGCGTTCATCTCGCCGCATAAGCTGTTTAGAGCGGCAAATATCGCCCGGCTGTTCTTTGTATCCGCCTTTACCGTTTCTTTTTTTTGCAGCTCCGGAATAAGGTTGTATAAAGAAAGGGTGATATAACCTTCCGAAATCTCCGCGGCAGCAATAAGGACTTCGGGATTCGGGGAGAGCAGCACTGCTTTTCGCCCCGCTTCCGTACTTTCGTCTTTTGACATTTCGATAAGACCGGTTTTGTAAAGCTCGTCTGTTACCTTTCCTACCGTCATAACGCTTAGGCGGGTCAACTCGGCGATCTCCGCTTTGCTTTGGGGGAAGCGGGAGCTGAGTATTGCATCCGCCGTTATCATAACATTTTCAGGTTTTACCGGATATCCGGGATATTCGGACATATTTTCCTCCTTTTTATCTATACAATGCGACGATATTCAACGATAATTAAAAAAAATCTTTAAAAGGTATTGCAAATTGCAGGGACATAAGATATAATAAAGCCAGAATAAAGAAAACAGCGCCGCAAAAACGTGAGCGTTAAAATATATTGTTAAAGTTGTAAAGCAATAAGTGCAATAAGGGCGAAAAAGATTGAATTAAACAAACAAACGCCCTGCAAGAGGTGAGACAGATGGATGAAACGATTAAGGACACAATACGCGATATTCTGATTGACAAGCTTCACTCAGACCCAGACGACATAAACGATTTTACCGACATTATGGATGATCTGGGCGCCGACTCGCTTGATGTCATTGAAATGCTTATGGCAATCGAAGAGGATTTCGGCGTAAACATTCCCGACGAGGATCTTATAGAGCTGCATACTTTCCGGGATGTATGCGATTATATCGAGCGAAATATGTAAGCCCTTTTACTTTTTAGGGTCAAGTTGGCCGGTTTTGTCGGTTCTTATAAAAAAGAACCAAAGAACAAGCGACAGAGCCGTGAGTCCGGCGCAGATAAGCATAGCTCCGGGAAATCCGAGGTATTGAGAAAGATATCCGCCGAGCAGCGCCGCCAGAACCTTTACTGCCCCCATGGGGAGCGCCTGACTCAGACTGTGTCCGGTTGCTTTCAGCTCCGGATCGACATATCTGTTGCAGAAAACCGCCGCGCAATACATTGTTACGGTAATTGCCGGACCGGTCAGCAGAGCTGTGATTAAAATGCCGCCGGTAGTTTTCAAAAGCGCTAGCATAATGCAGCGAAGCGTTATAACAACCGAGCTTGAAAGCAGCACCCCCTTGATACCGAGCCGGTCGAATATCCGGTCGAAAAACAGAAAGAAGGGAATTTCACCGAAAACCGACAGCGCGACGTTTACCCCCCAGACCCAGCCGGGAAGTTTAAGCATTTCGGTCATATAAGTAGGGAAGAAGTTTGAATAAACGCTCCAGCCGAACATCGAAAGACCTAAAATCGCGTAGATAACAAACAGCTTTTTGTATTTTAAAAGCGGTTTAAGATCAAATCCCTTGCGCCCGTGACTGTGTCCCTTGACTTTCGGCGATATTATAATTCCGACGGCGCATATTGCGGCCGTTACGACGAAAGCGGGAAATATCGCTTTCATGCCGCTCCCGGTTATCAGGCTGAGAATAATTCCGATAATGCCGTACATTACCGTTCCGGTGTTGCGGATCGGTCCGTATTTAACTCCCGCCGAGGAGCTGTATTCAAGCGTGATGGTGTCGATAAGTCCGGCAAAAGGCGACATAACGGCCATCAGCAGCATAAGAATCAGCAGAAGATACGGAAACGACTGGTTCAGCCCGACAAGCGAGAAGACCAAAGCCGAAAGCAGGACTGCCGTCAGCAATACGTTGTTTTTATATTTGGCGCGGTCAGCCGCCATCCCCCAAAGCAGCGGAAAAACAATGGCGACGAGAGAAGCTGCGGCGATTATCATCCCGACGCGGCTCGGGGGATGATATTTTCCGAGATAGAGCGGGATAAAGCAGTTGTAAAAGGTATTTAGTCCGTAAACGAGGCCGTTAGCTATAAACAGCCCTAAGACCCGAGGTTTCGCGGTTGTTGGTTGTGTCATATTTTATCTCCGGTTAAGATATCAGATAATATTTTACCATATATATTATTAAAATTCAATAGCAATAATTTACAAACTAAGATTCAACAGCTGCGAAAGGCGGTAAATATGAGCAAATTCAGATGGGTTTATCTTGCGCACCTCGGATATAATATGTGGGGTGATCCGGCGGTTGATAAAAACGGTCTTCGCGGTCAGCCGACAACAATGCCGCAAACCATCGCATCGTATACGCTCCGTTTCGATGAGGACGCATGGCATAAAATAACAGACGACCTGAAAGCCATAGGAGCGAGCACGATAGTTCTCGACCTGGGCGAAGGCATCAGATACGACAGTCATCCCGAGCTGGCGGTTGAAGGATCATGGTCGAAGCAGAAGCTTTATGATGAGCTTTCAAGACTGAGAGGAATGGGTTTTGAAGTAATTCCGAAGCTGAACTTCTCCGCCTGCCACGACTACTGGCTCGGCGAATGGGCGTATATGCTGTCGACAAAGGGGTATTACAAAACCGTTTGCGACCTTATCGCCGAGGTTTCCGAACTCTTTTCCCATCCGGAACTATTCCATATCGGAATGGATGAAGAGACATATTCACATCAGCAGAATTATAACTACTGCGTCATCCGGCAAGGCGATCAGTGGTGGTATGATTTCGAAATCATCTGCAATGCGGTAGAGCGAGCGGGAGCGCGCCCGTGGATATGGTCTGACTACGTCTGGCATCACCCGGAGGAATTTTACGCCCGTATGTCAAAAGAGGTAGTACAGTCTAACTGGTATTACGGAAATTTCAATCCCGACGACAGGTATCAAGGTTATTATAACGAGCTTGCCGACCGCGGCTTCGATCAGATACCGACCGGCTCTAACTGGTCGGTCGCGGGCAATCTCCAAAAGACAGCGGAATATATAAAGGCGCTGCCGCAGGATAATATCCTCGGTATTCAGCAGACGGTCTGGTATCCGACGCTGAATGACAAATTGGACAGGCACGGCGGCGCGATCAAAGACCTTGCCGAAGCCAAAAAGATTTTTGAAAGCTGATTTTATATTTAAACACAGAAAAGCAGGGCAGCCGATCGGCTGTCCTGCTTTTTTTCAATTACAGTGTATTATTGTATGTAAGGAAAGGAATCAATCGATTATTTAAATATTGCCTGCAGCGCTTTGACAAGAGCGTCCGGTTTCAGCATCTTCTGCGTTATCGGTTCCAGACTGCGGCGATAATTCAACAGACGATATACTGCTTTTCTTGCGGAGCGAACCGAATATTCAACCTGAGAAGTAGTGTCAAGCGGCAGCTCGGCATAGCGTCCGATCA
The DNA here is from genome assembly GCA_012800735.1 of Clostridiales bacterium. Taxonomy (GTDB): domain Bacteria; phylum Bacillota; class Clostridia; order Oscillospirales; family CAG-272; genus JAAZGC01. The sequence goes on from JAAZIU010000027.1 coordinate 26,119, forward strand.
GGGCGAAATTGGTCGAACTCTCCGGGATAACAGCCGGACGGGTTTTCTCTCCGCGGGGAAGAATAGCGGCTTCTGCATACGGCAGATAAACCGGAACGACAGAGATAACATCAGCCTTGATCTCCTCCCAGCGATCCGCCCACTGGAGCTGGCAGACGAGTTCATAGAGAATCTCAAGTCCCGTGCAGTCCTTCATCGGCTTGCGAACATATGTGCCGATGTTTTCCGGATAAAGACCGTAGCCGTATATTACCGTAGTTCCGATGTCCTGATCCTTGAAACGGGGTTGAGCCGGAACAGAGGCGGAAAGCAGCCATTCGCAGTCTTTCACCGTTGTAAGACCGCCGGACCCCGGAATATTTCCGGAGAGGTTCTCAAACAGCTTTAAAAGCTTGTTGCCGCGGCTGGTAACGGTGAAGGTTTCGATAGCCGAACCCTTTACGTCGGAGAAGAAGCGCTGCGGTTCGCCGAGCGAGGGGCGTCCCTCGGCGATCTTTTCCCAAAGCGAGGGGGCGCGCGTTTCGGTTTCTTTGTATGCGGGTGTGTCGGATGCGCCGTACATCGCGGAGCCTGTGCCGTGACCGGCTGTCATGATGCAGAGATCGTCCGGATTGAGGGCAATCGTCCGTCCGTCTTCGAGAATTATTGCGGTTACGGTAATTGAAGCGGCGGCTTTGCGGCAGGCTTCGTCCGCATTGCTGTCAGCGGATTCTTTTTTGTCGTTTCTGTCGGAAACAACCTCTTCGCGGATGCGATCGGCAACGTTTCCGGCTGCCTCGGCGGCTTTAGCGGCAAACTTCTTCGCAGCATAGGTAGCTTTGTCTGCAGCTTCGGCTGCTTTTTCCGCAAGTTCGGAAGCAGCGTCGAATACGGCGTCCGCGGCTTCGGTTATTTTCTCGGCAGCTTCTTCGACTTTTTCTTTAAGTTCCTCGTCAGGACAGTATTCGTCTGTACAATCGCCATCGGCGTTGTCTTCGCCTTCGGGACAGCAATCATCACAGCAGCAATCATCGGGACAATCGCCATCGGCG
>JAAZIU010000028.1 GCA_012800735.1 Clostridiales bacterium
CGGAGCGTAATCCGTTTCGTCGGCTTCTTCCGGCGCCTCCATCGCCGCCTGCTGATTGTAGAAGAATTTTTCGTATTCTTCCCGCCTGATGACGGTATCCCAGCCGCCGACATCCTCGTCTTCGTGTTTGTTTATGCCGGTGTAGACGAGGCTTGCATCTTCATAGCGCTTGAATTTGAATATTGCGTCGTTCATCAGCGGACCGTTGAAGACGCCGATTGAGCAAAGGCTTTCGAAGTCCTTCACGTCGAGGGCGGTGACCTTCTTGAAAAGCCCCGGCTCAAGCTGCGTGATGACGTCTTTCAGACTGCGCTCGCGATAATCGGTCAGATACATGAATACCGGTATGCGGGTGGCGAATTTAATAAGCTTTTCCTGAATCTGCCTGCGCAGGGATTTGTATTCCTTCTCTTCATCCGAAAGCTCTTTCTTTTCCTTTTTGGTGAGGTTTTCTTCGCCTTCCTGTTTTGCCTTTTTGACCTTTTCCGATTTATTTATTATAGTTACTATATCCTGATTCAGCGAACGGAAGCCCTCGATATTCATAAGAGCGTCCAGCGCTTCCGGAGTGTCTATAAGCCTTTGCAGGGTGTCGTTATCGACGTTGACGAGCAGCGCCGACTCCCAGCGCCTTGCAAGCAGCGTCGCCGATGTGCCGGCAAGAGTGATGTCAAGTATATCCTGCGCGCTGATCTGCTTCATCGCGCTTCCGTCATAGGCAAGGACGGGCAGAAAACTGATAAACTCGGCAACCTTCTTTTCCGGGTCGCTTTCGTCGACGTTCAGGCGGCAGGAATAATCGGAAATCTGACGCAGGGCGCGGTCGAGGGCAAAGTCAAATACATAGCACTCGTGTTTCATGATTATGTTATTTCCGTCGTCGTCCTTGATTTCCCAGGGAGACTGCACCCGGAACGCGGTCTGAAAATAAGTTTCCGGCGAGTTGAGATTGCGCAGCATAAACACGCCCGTCCAGGGACGCACGGTCACGCCGGTGGTTAGCTTGCCGCAGGTCAGAGTTATGGTCTTTGTCTCAAGGGGATTTCCCATCGAGCGCTGAACCGGTTTCAGCGCGTCAAGACCGATTCCGGCGCCGGGTCCGGCGCAGACATTGATTTTATAATCATGAAAGAAGGTGTTCTGCTTCTGCAGAAGCAGGTTGTACATTGCGTAGCAGCTCGCCACGTTCGGCAGAAACCAGAGGGTATGCGACAGCACGCTCAGCAGCCTTGTGTCGGAATACGGCATCGGCGGCCGCTCGTCCCGGCCGAGCTTCAGATTATCAACTCCCGACGGCAGATATGAGCCTCGGATAAGGTCGAGCCAGCTCTGCACCTCATCCTCATATACAAACCACGCAGTTTCCGGCTGCCCCTTTTCCGATTTTGCCGAGAAAAAGACGTTTAAATCGAACTCGTCGAACTCCCCCTGCATTGCGATCTGTTTTATACTGTCGGGAATTTTATAGGTGAGCATAACCATCCGCGGAAGCGCCGCGTAAGGGTTGTCGTCTCCCTGCCATTCCTCCTTTGCCTTCTGCTCGTCCGAATATGTCCAGTTGTAAATCTGTTCTTCGATAAATTCGCCGCTGTTGAGGGCGCGGAAGGGGGTGCCGGACAGATACAGATAATAATCGGTGGTAATCTTCAGCCAGGTTTCGTTGAGTGAGTTGCCCGCTTCGTCTCTCTTGTATTTTTCCGGGTCGAAATCGACTTCCGCTTCTTCGTCCGGGTCTTCGAACAGGCTCTTGGCGTTATCCCGCCACGCGCCGTAATGATACTCGTCAAAGATAACGATGTCCCAGTTATCGGTATGAATGAACTCGTTTTTCTTTTTTATGCCGCCCGTGTCGTTGCTGCCGAGCAGGTCCTGAAAGGAACCGAAGACGACTATCGGCTTTGTTTTATCCGCTTCGGCGTATGCTTCGCCGATGTTTATATTGTTGTTATGCGCGTCTTTGTTCGAGATGAACTGCCACCCCTTGAAATCGACGTGTTTTGCCAGGTCCTCCGCCCACGCCGATTCGACGGCGGGCTTGAAGGTAAGCACCAGCACGCGGGTGAAATTCATCTTTTTGCAGAGCTGATAAGACGCGAAGGTCTTGCCGAAGCGCATTTTCGCGTTCCAGAGGAATTTGGGCGCGCGTCCCGGCTCATCCGCTTTTGCCAGCCGGAAATATTCCGCAGTTTTTTCGACGGCGGCGCGCTGTTCCGGGCGCATTTCGAATGTCGCGGTGCGGTCCCCTTCGTATACAATGCCGGTGCGGAGCTGCTCTGCGGCGGTCTTTACATCCCGCTCGGTGCAGTTGAACCATTCGCTGCCGCCGCCTTCCCGCAGCCGCATAAAGCCCCGGCTTTCGAGCAGATTATGCACGTCGCGGTCGGAAAAGACGGTGCCGTCGGAGCGGATCGCGCTTTCGGCCAGCAGAATTTTGTAGCGCAGACCGCTTGTCCCCACCTGTTCCTCAACGCGGGTTTTAGCGTCCCGCCCGGTGTAGCCGACTTTGATATACCCTTTGTGGGTGGTTACGTCGGGGAGGGAATAGGCGTAGATTGTCGGAGTGACGGGAGGGCGTTGGATGAAGAATTCCTGGTTAGGCATTGCTGACACCTTCCATTGGACGTATTGTACGTTCAACTAATGCTATTTCGTCTTCTGACAATGCGTATTTTTTGTATAGCTTTGCATCATTCCATTCTTCTCTAAAATCTTCGTGCGGAACAAATCTGAAGCATTCACGAGTAACATTCAACGATGATATTGCTTGGCGAAGTAAGAAGCGAGGTAATTTTTGTTGCAAATATAATTCAAAATGTTCAGCTTCTTGCCTAGTATCAAAAACACCTATATCAAGATATGTTTCTGTATTTATTTGACCTGGACCAATTATTCTAGTATCAGTAATTACTTTGTATCCTTCTTTGGGATCTACATCAAGTTCACCATTATTTGGTACTAATCTGCCAATGAGAACCTTATAGCTATCGATAATATCTGTGTTTTTAGTAACATCAGAGCGTTTAACATATTGAAATCCAACACTTGTAAGAAGTTCAATGTCTCCTTCTTGCCTTATAGTTCTTCCACGGTAATTTGTCGCAAAACCAAAGGGGTTTCTGGGATATGCGTATTCGCTGTGCATATCAACACCTGAAGCCAATACTTTATTTACGATTGATACTGCTAAGTTTGAGCGTATTAGTATCGGAAATTCATTTAGAGACCTTTTCATAACAACCGGATTCTTGTCACTACTATTTGTTATTTCACAAAGCCCTGGATTATCTCTCTCCCACAAGAAATAACAAATTCCGCCAGCAATATTCACTCCATCAAAACAATCCTTACTGCTCTCAAAATCAACTAGCTTCCTAATACGACTGTCTGAGAGCATCATCTCTCTGAACTCATTAAGCCCTTTTCCTCCAGCATACCAACGTGCCGGAATAATCATTGACAAATAACGTGGGGCAAGTTTTATGGCTTTTGACACAAAATGATGAAATATTGGTGCCGCACTAACACCATGACCTCCGTCATTAAGCTGATACGGCGGATTCGATATTATCACATCAAACTTCATATTAAAAATCTCCTCGGGCTTTTTTGTATGAATCCACTCATATGCGTGGGTTTCAAGGTCGTCGCTGCGCTTATACTGACTTTCGGCGGCTCCGCAAAAGACGCATCTTCCTTTGTTCCACTTATGCCGCGTCCGCTTAAACCGGATATTCCCCTGCTCGTCGCCGAATTTTGTCACCGAAAACCGGCTGTTCGGGAATTTCGAGCAGTAAACGCTTCTGCGCGACAAAAGGCTTGTAAGCTCGGTTATCGCAATGCCGAAAAGCTGCTTTTGAAAGATATGGTCGATCCGCTCCTGCAGATCCGGGATTATCGGCTCAAGCCCCTTCAAAAGGCGCTTGGCGATTTCGCGGAGAAAAACGCCGGTCTTGCAGGCGGGGTCGAGAAAAGTGGTGTCCGGGCTGCAAAACAGCTCACGGGGCAGCATATCCAGCATGTCGTTTACAACGCCCGGCGGGGTGAATACCTCGTCGCTTGAAAGATTGGCGAGGCAGGACAGCACGTCCGGGTTATAGACGCTGTTATATAATCCTGTGTCAGTCATTATCCCAAAGCCTCCTGTAATGTTTCATTTCCCATTCCTTTTTAAGCGTCGGCTCGGCTTCTTTTTCTTCATCGGCAAACAGCGACAGCTGCTTTGCTTTTTTGGTTTTAGCCGGTTTTTCCGAAGCCGACAGCAGCTCCGCCATCGTGTAATCCTTTCTCTGCATATTCGCGTTGTTGAAAGGGAGAGTCCATTCGGAAAATACGATGGGTTCGTCGGTATCCTGCTGCCGCTCGTCGACACACATAAGGGTAAGGGCGTTTCCGCAGACGATGTTCCGCTCAAGGATAAAGCGCGCCGATTTTTTTGTGTCTTCATTGCATTCATTTTTGCAGACGTCGGCGTATTCCTTTTCCCATATCTCATAAAGCCGCTCGCGGCAACGCTGCGCGTTGTCGGCGAGGATATCGACGCCGTAAAGACTGCCTAAGGCAAGCAGCGACTTGCGCTCCCAGTCGAAAGCCAGCTTTCGGTATCTCTTCATTTCCGAGCAGGCGAGCTTTCTTGAGAGTATTTCGGCGAGGAAGTTGCCGTCACCGCAAGCCGGCTCCAAAAACCGCGAATCTATGCGGTTGCATTCGTTGTCGACAAGATCGCACATCGCCTTGACTTCGCGCTCAGCGGTGAATACCTCGCCGTGATCGGCGACGCGCCGGCGGGATTTTACCTGTTCGTTCATAATGCGCCGCCCGATTCGTCCGGCAGAGGAGTATGTTTATCAATAAGAAATTTATGGTAATTGCTATAAAAAACAGGCATGCGTGTACCTCAAAAAAACATAAATAATAACTTAACTTTGGAACGGCGAGTTTTCAGTGAGCTCTTCTATGCGCCGTCACTATAATCGCTATAAACGCCACGACGCCGAAAGCGGCTGCGGCGGCTAATGTCAGGGGGCGGATAAGCAGCTCTTTCAGTTGATTCAGGCGGTATTTGAATTCGCTGCGGTCGACGTTTGATACCGCAACGAGGTCGGTTGAGCCGATAATCTCTCCCGATGTCCTGTCGTAAACGGTGATGACGCCGTTTTTTTGTCCCTTTTCGACGGGGGCTGTCAGTACTTCGTTTTCTACCACGTAGTCGACGCGGACGTCGGTGCTGATGTTAAAGTTGTTCGGCAGGAAGAGGTCGATATCATCCGCCGGCGCCAGCACGACATAGTCGGCGCCGCTTGCAAGCCGCACAGGCACCTCACAGATAAGGTCGGAGCGGGAGACCGCCGCCGAGTAGTTGTAACTTCGGTAAGCCCAGTCGAGCAGATCGGAGGCGATGATATAGCTGTAAACATTCTCAGAGTCGGTCGAGGCGCCTAAAATCACGCATAAATAGGTAAACGAACCGTCGTCGGACGTCGCGACGAGGGAGGCGCCGCCGCCCATGCTGGAACCGGCGTTTAATCCGGTGACGTCGCGGCGTCGGTATTTGGCGGTGATGGCGGTCGAGATGAAGTAGTTGCGGTTGCGTATTGTCCGCTCCGGCGCGACGTTCGTCGCCGGCATGACATAGCTTCGCTCTCCGGCGATGGTTGCGATGATGTCTATCGACGCGGCGTACATCGCTATCCGCGCGGTGTCAGCGGCGGTGGAGTATACGCCCTCTTCGTCGACGCCGGTCGGGTTCACGTAATTGGTGTTTTCGCAGCCGAGTTCAAGCGCCCGCTCGTTCATCAGGGCGACGAAATCCGGAATTGAGCCGGAGACGGCTTCCGCCAGAACGTTCGCGGCGTCGTTCGCTCCGCCGATGACCATCGCGCAGAGCAGCGCTTCGACGGTGGTCCTCTCCCCCGCCGAAAGCTCGATATAGTTGCCGACAACGCCCCTGACAGCGGATGAGGATACGGTAACCGTCGTGTCGAGCGCGCCGGCGAAATGCTCGGCGGTCAGAATTGCCGTCATCAGCTTGACGGTCGAAGCGGGATAAAGTCGGGTGTCGGGGTTTTTCGCATAAAGCACCGTCCCCGATTCGAGATGATACATCATGACGGCGCGGGTATACCCGGTATCCGGCGCGTTAGGCGCTTCAAGATAGGCCGCAAATGACGGCAGAGAGCATAAAAACGCCAAAACCGCCGCGAAAAACAATGAAAAAAGTCTTTTCTTCATAGAGTTGTTGTTTCTTTATATAAAAATAACGGAAATATCGTTTGATTTTAAAGATAATATATTCGCTCAAAGTCAACCGATTAACCGCCTGTTCGGCGTGTCTGACAAATGAGACTTCTGAATTTTTCTCCCCGCGCCATGAAGTTCGGGAAAGCGTCGAAGCTGGCGCAGGCGGGGGAAAGGATCACGATGTCGCCGCTTTTTGCAAGCGCCGCAGCGGCGCGGACGGCTTCGTCGAAGTCGGGAACCGAGTGATATTCAAACGGCCGCTTTGAAAACTCGGCGCCGCGGGTGACGGTCTGCTTTATCTTCTCTCCGGCGGCTCCGGTGAAGACGACCGCCTTCGCAAGGCGGCAGAGCGGCTCGGAGAGCGGCTCAAACGGAATTTTCTTGTCATATCCGCCCATGATGACTATCAGCCGCCGCTCGTCGGGCGATTTTTCCGTTATCGGCGCGCCGGGGAGGCGGTTCGGGTCGTAATCGAAAGACTCAAGCGCGGCTATCGTTCGGGCGGGGCTGGAGTCGATGCTGCTGTTGTAAAACTTGACCCCGTCCCTTTCGCAGACAAGCTCGATGCGGTGCTCAACTCCGCCGAAGCTGCGGGCGAAGCGGCGTATTTCGTCGTCGGGGACGAATCCCTCAAGCGCGGCGATGACGGCCATATAGTTTTCGACGTTGTGATGACCCGGGACGCGGATTTCGTCCGCCGCTAAAACAGGCTCGCCTCGGCGGCAGATGTAATTCCGGCCGTCGATGAACTGCTCGCGGACATCGCCGTCTTCTCCGAACAATACGACTTCAACGCCGTCCTGCGCGTCGTCGGCGAAGCGCCGGGTGATTTCGTTTGCGGCGTTCAGGACAAGGCGGCCGCCGGGGCGCTGGTGGCGGAAGATGTTGGATTTCGCCTGTATATACTCGTCCATGTCGAGGTGGTAGTCGAGGTGGTTGGGGGTGATGTTTGTTATGACGGCTACATTCGGGCTGCGCTTCATTGTCTGGAGCTGAAAGGAGGAAAGCTCGACCGCGGCGATGTCGGAAGGGGACATTTCCTCGACTTTCGGGAGCAGCGGCTCGCCGATGTTGCCGCCGAGGAAGACGCGGGGGAATGCCCGCTCAAGAAGTCTGCCGATGACGGTTGTCGTGGTGGTTTTGCCGTCGGAGCCGGTGACGCCGATTATCGGGCAGGGGCATAGCTCGAAAAAAAGCTCCATTTCCGAAGTGATGAGGGCGCCGCGCTCTGCCGCCGCCAGAAACTGCGGCTTGTCAAAGCGGATGCCGGGCGCGCGGAAGACGGCTTCGTCAGTAATGCCGTCGAGATAAGCCTCTCCGCAGACGACCGTGACCCCGGCTTTTTCCAGCTCTTCCGCCAGCGGCTCAAGCTTGTCGCGGGGCTTTATGTCGCGCGCGGTGACGCGGATTCCGCGGTCGGTAAGCCACCCGATGAGCGGGCGGTTTGATATGCCGATCCCGACGACCGACGCCGTCTTAAAGCCGAGGTTTGTGTATTTCATGGATGTGTTCTCCGTTGAATTTGAGTATAGATATATTATATAATATATTTGAGGTTTTTATTTGAAGAATTGAGGGAATTTACATTTAGTTCATTGATTCCGCCAACACGGAGTGTTGGCGGAATCGCGAGTTTCGCCTTTGGCGAAATCATCGCTGACTTGCACCTGACGGCGCAAGTCGAGAGTTTCGGCAAAGCCGAAACATCTCAAGTCCCAAAGTTAAGTCTTAGCTTATGTTTTTTCTATAGGAAGTGAATAACCGCTATGCGGTTATTCTGCGAGTTTCGACTTCGTCGAAACGTCGCTGTCCCAAAGCTAAGTCTTTATTTGTGTTTTTTCTAAGGATGATTTTGCTTCGCAAAATCATTTAATCCGTTATCCCGATAATGTTGACAAACCCCGCCGATGGTGCTATAATTACGGCAGGAAAAACATTGCCGAAACGAGATGATAAAATGAAAAAAATATATCGCATTTCAGCGGCGCTGCTTGCCGCGACAGTTGCTTTTTCCGCGGGCGCCGTACTTGTCGGCTGCGGAGATGAAACCGGCGGGGCGGACGTTACCGCCGCCCCGGAAGTAACCGATATCGCCGAAACGGCCGCCGAACCCGAAACCACGGCGATGACCGAGCCGGAATTGCCCCCGGCCGATTTCGAAGGATATGAGTTCCGATTCGTCCTCCAGAACGACGGCTACGGCGAGTGGAAGGGTCGGGAACTCGGCGAGGGGGAGCAGACCGGCGACACGCTGAACGACGCCCTTTACGAGCGCGACCTTAAAGTCAGCGAGCTTTACAGCGTTTCGCTCAAACCGCTGTTCACCGGGGACCTCGTCCGGCTCTTAAAAAACACCGTTACAGCCGGGGACAACGCCTGCGACGCGCTGTTCATCCAGGCGCCTCAGCTAACCTCTCCCGCCATGAACGGGCTTTTGTTCGACATAAAACAACTGCCGGGGCTCGACCTTGAAAATCCCTGGTGGGACGCTTACGCTGCGAAGACGCTTTCGATCGGCGGGCGGCTGTTCTTCACCTACGGCGACATGAACATCTGCGACAAGGACCTCACCTGGCTCGTCATGTTCAACAAAAAAATCGCCGAGTCATACGGCGTCGGGAATCTTTACGCCGAGGTTGCGGACGGAAAGTGGACTTTCGACCTCTTCCGCGGCAAGTGCGCCGGCGTTTATAACGACCTCAACGGCGACGGGGTTGTGAACGACGACGACCTGTTCGGGCTTGTCACTCCGTATGACCGCACTATGCTCGCTTTCCTCTACTCCTGCGGCGTCGAAACGATAAAAAAGGACGACGGCGACCTGCCGGTCTACGCGATGGATTCGCCGAAACTTGCGGAGGTATTTTCCCGGGTGCTGAGCCTTTATTTCGACGGCGGCTGCGCGCTGGATGTCATGCGTGTCAGCGGCTACTGGCGGCGCACCGAGACGATGTTCTCGTCGAATCAGATACTCTTTTACGTCGAGTGTATGCAGAACGTCGAGCGGATGCGGGCGATGCAGGACGACTTCGGCATTCTTCCGGTGCCGAAATACGATGAAGCCCAGGGCGAATATATCAACATGGTCTGCGACTTTGCGACCGCTGTCTGCGTTCCGGCGTCGGCTCCCGATCCCGACAGGACCGGCGCGGTGCTTGAAGCGATGAACGCCTATTCGAAGATGCTTGTCATGCCGGCTTATTACGAGGTTTCGCTCAAGACGAAATACGCCCGCGACAACGACTCCGCCGAGATGATAGACCTTATCTTCGGCCGCAGATATTTCGACCTCGCATATATCTACCAGTGGGGCGGCAGCATCGGCGCCGTCATGAAGCTCGCCGGCAAGGGCGATGAAAACGTCGTGTCGAAGCTGGAATCGCTGAGGGAGAAAACGGAAACGGCGATACAGAAGACGGTAGAAGCCTATATTGGCTAATCGTTCCGCAGGAGCGATTAGCCGAGAGTTTTACCTTTGGCAAAACTCTCCGTTCCGAAGTTCAGTTATTATCTGTGTTTTTTCTATAGGAAGTGAATAACCGCTATGCGGTTATTCTGCGAGTTTCGACTTCGTCGAAACGTCGCTGTCCCAAAGCTAAGTTTTTATTTGTGTTTTTTCTAAGGAAGATTTTGCCATCAGCAAAATCAATTAATTAAAATATCCCCCGATTGCTCGGGGGATTACTTATTAGGGAAACTTGTAAGCCGGGTTCTGTGCTTCTTGCGAAGCGGGAACCATCTATCTTGACAGACGCGTTGCCGCGCCGTTCTGTGCCACCCGCGGGGACGGGCCGGGCAAGCCTCTTGCCCCGCCTGCGGTGTTGCTTCGGATAGGGTTTACCGCGCCTCCCGGTTACCCGGGCGACGGGTGAGCTCTTACCTCACCGTTTCAGCCTTACCTCAAAAAGAGGCGGTTTGCTTTCTGTTGCACTTTCCCTGGGGTTTCCCCCGGCGGACGTTATCCGTTATCCTTGCCCTTCGAAGCCCGGACTTTCCTCACGGCAATACCTTTCGGCAACATGCCGCGCGGCTCCCCCGTCTCCCATAAGTAAGCAATATTATTATAACATAAATAGTGTTAATATTTCAATGAATATCTGCTCAATAAGAGCAGATATTCGAGAGTTTCGACTACATCGAAACATCTCCGCCCCAAAGTCAAGTCTTTACCTATGTTTTTTCTGATGTAGGTTTTGCAAAGCAAAACCAATTTATCCGGATGAGCTTTATGAAAGTCGGAGACTCACAAATTCTCATAGCTCTCCAGCAATTTCTCCAGGTCCCCGCCAATCTTGTTCGCTATCTTCTCAAATTCGGTTACCGGGGATTTTGTCGACATCGCGACTTCGTTGAATTTGCCGTTCATGCCGCCTAATTGCAGCAGCAGTCCTAAATCGAAGGTCATGTTGTCGGTGAGGATTTTCAGCATCTCGACGGATTCTTCGTCGCGGGTAACTTTGCCCTGGATGTTTATCTCGTAATAGGCGGGCTTGAGGTCTCTGTACGAATACGCACCGAGCATCTCGAGGATGGGGCCGTTCTCGGCGTAAGCTGCGTTTGAAACCGGCACGAACATTATCGCGGCGCCGCAGTAGCAGGTGCTCAGATAATCCGGCTGGCTTTCATCGAACATCGGCATCGGAAGTATCCCGAAGTCGGCGTCCATCGCGCGGAGACCCCTGACTTCGCCCAGAACGTCGACGAAAAACAGCGCGTGGTTCGAGGTGAAGGCGCCGATATAACCGTTGTTGTAACTTTCGTTGCCGGGGGTGTCGTAGCCGATATATTTTGCTTTGTCGGAGAAAATCGTCTGCATCTTTTCGGCTATCGAAACGACGCGTTCGGAAAGTCCGTCATAGGTCACCGAATCGCCGCTTCTTTCGATAAAGCTGCCGCCGGCGCCCAAAACAAAATAGCAGAGGGTAATAGTCGATGCGTCAATGCCGAAAAGGTCGTTTGCCGAGTTCATCGCGCCGTCTCCGTCGAGGTCGATGTTGACGGAGGAGGCGATTTCGAACATACGGTCAAGCGTCCACTTTTTGTCGCGGACGGTCTTGTATAAATCCTCAATGCCGTAATTCTTCGCGACGGTTTTGTTGAAACAGGGCGCTATCACCGACTCGTAATAATGCAGGTGCATCGGCGAATAGGTGTAAAATAGCCTGTCGCTTATCTGATAGAGTTCCACCGCATTCTGCTCCCACCAGGGGTTAGACCACTCGACGCCGGGGATTTCCAGCAGGTTGAGCATATATCCGCCGGCGGCGCTTTTGCCGGAAATTCCCGCTTCCGAGAACATCAAATCAAACATATCGTCGCCGGACGCGGCGTTCTTGCGCAGCATGTTGTCGACCGCGCCGTAATCGCCGTCCGCGCCCTTGGTATTGATTATCCTGACGTTGAGCTTCTCTTCGACCGCGCGGTTTCGGTTGTAGATGGTGTCTTCGATAAGCTCTCCGGACATCGTGTCGAAGTCGAAGGCGGTGATTGCGTAGTTGGAAAACGCCGTCATCACGCGGAATTCATATCCGCCGTAGTCTTTTACGGCGAGGGCGTCAAAAAGCTGCTGTTCGGGGGAGACGGTCGTTTCTTCTTCCTCGGCGGTTGTGTCATCGCCCCGATCCGCCGGCGTCGGAGCCGAGCCGCAGGAAATTAGAGCGCCCGCCACGACGCCTGACAAGAGCAGCAGGGCAAGCGTCAGAGATAAAATATTCTTTTTCATGACATTTCCTCATAATTATAAAGACATAATGTATTTTTATTCTCTATTATTATGATTATATCATTTTTAATGGGGTTTGTCAATGAATAATGTCGGTGCTTTCGCGCCGACATTATTCGAGAGTTTTGGCTTCGCCAAAACGTCTCCGTTCCAAAGTCAAGTTTTTACAGGTGTTTTTTCTAATGTAGGTTTTGGCTTTGCCAAAACCAATAATCAAGTGGTGCTTTCGCGCCGACATTATTCGCGAGTTTCGCCTTCGGCGAAACGTCGCTCGCCCCTGAACAGCGCGAAGCGCTGTTCGCGAATATTGCCAGCGGCAATATATCGCCGCTGGATAGTTAAGTTTTTACTTTTTTTCGTCCGTTGTGCCGAAGATTATTTCGGCGGCCGATCCGGGTTTTTTCTCCTCGTATTCGATTGCCTGTGCTATCGTCGCCTGGGCGAGTTTTGAGCGGATTTCCTCGTTTACCCGACAGATAAAGCAGTGGAAGTAACAGTCTTTCGGCGTGTTGCCGAGTTTTGCGGCGCGGGTGCACTCGTAGTCGGGGGAGAGACATTTGTTCACTATGATAGGTCCGTCAACGGCCTCTACTACCTCGAGAACGGTGATGTCGTCGTTTTCGCGGGCGAGGAAATACCCGCCGCCGGGACCCTGCTTTGAGTTTACAAAGCCGGATATCATCAGCTTGCGCAGTATCTTTAATGTGAATCTTTCGGGAACGGCGATTTGTTCGGCTATCATTTTTGAGCCGACTACCGTCCCGTGCTGTCCGAGACAGCGCAGAATACGCAGGGCATAATCGGTTTCACTTGTAATCTTCATAAAAATCGGCAGAACCGCGATCCTGCATACCTCCTGAATTGTTTTTATTATACACCTAATCGGTACATGACATATTATACCTTGAGCGTTAAAAATTGTCAATATCATTTCAGATGGTTTAACAAATAATTAACAATAATTCGCGCTTCGGTATACTATTAATAAACAGAGAAGCTCAATCAGCAGTTTTTTTGCGCGCAGGCAGCGGCGCGGCTGAGGTCAGCAGTCAGTCGGGGCAGTCAGCCGGAAGCTCGCTTCGGCGGCGATGTTGCCGTCGCTTAAACGGGCGGTGAAATAGTATGTTTCATCGGGGGCGCCGCCGTCGGAGACGCGGCTTATCGTCAGGATTTCTCCCAGCGGCGCTTCGCGCAGGAAGCTTATCGTAAATTCGGAGATTCTCCGGTCGTCAAGCATCCCCTCCGGCAGATAATCGCAGAACATATCTGCGTAAACGGTGTTGTTGAGATGGCGGTTCATGTCGGCCGACGACCAGGCGACGCGGAATTCTCCGACTTCTTCCATATTGATATCCCGCGGGATGGCTATCCTGCGGCAGGGAAAGTCGTGCGGCTCGGAAAAACCGAAGCCGAAATGCTTCTGTTCCGGGCGGACAAAACGGCGCGTTTCGGTGTCGCATATCGCCCAGACCGCCGCGCCCAGAGCGACTGTCTCGCCGCCGCGGCTGATTTCATAGCAGCGGTCAATCGACATTCCCCTGAACGGCACTATCCACGCCAGGCAGTCGATTTTGTCGTGCTCAAACAAATCCGCTTTTATCGAAAGGGAAATGCGGCTTAAAATAAACGCGCGCTGCATCTCCGCCCGCAGCTGCGCCGTCGTCGGCGGATTCATCTCATGCTGCATCGACGCCGTATCCTGAAGATATCGCATAAACGCCGACGGACGCGCGTACCCGCTGCAGCCGATGTCGTTTGAGACTACTCTTAAAGCTTCGTGGTGCTTCCGGTCGCGATCCGGCGCCGGAGAGGCGGTTTTTGAATCGGTAATGTTATTCATGGCAAAAATAGTATATATAAGTTATCTGTGAATCAATATGTTTTATAGGGCAAAACTCGCGGCTGGCGTGAAGCGCCAGCCGGTATAAGCAATCAGATTAATTTATTTTGCGAAGCGGAATATATTCACCGGCTATCAGAAAAAACACCTGTAAAGACTTAACTTTGGTGCGGAGATGTTTCGGCTTCGCCGAAACTCTCGCATAACTGCGGACGAAGTCCGCAGTTATGCCTTGCCTTCGCAGCCGAGGACATTCTTAATCTTATGCTTTACGATAGTCTTGACGTTGTCGCGGGCGACTTTGAGGTAGCTGCGCGGGTCGAAGACGTCGGGCTGTTCGAACATGACTTTGCGGATGCCGGCGGTCATCGCGAGGCGGATATCCGAGTCGATGTTTATCTTGCAGACGGCGCCGCGGGCGGCCTGGCGGAGCTGCTCTTCCGGGATGCCGATGGCGTCTTTGAGGGCGCCGCCGGTCGCGTTGATCTGGCGGACGTATTCCTGCGGCACCGAGGACGCGCCGTGGAGAACGATCGGGAAGCCGGGCAGGCGGCGGGCGATTTCTTCAAGGATGTCAAAGCGGAGATGCGGGTCTTCGCCGGGCTTGAACTTGTATGCGCCGTGAGAGGTGCCTATCGCGATGGCGAGGGAGTCGACGCCGGTCGACTTTACGAATTCCTCAACCTCGTCCGGGTCGGTATACATCGCCTTGTCGGCTTCGACGGAGACGGCGTCTTCGATGCCGGCGAGGGTTCCCAGCTCGGCTTCGACGGTGACGCCGCGGGCGCGCGCGTATTCTACGACTCTTTTTGTCTCGGCGATGTTGTCTTTAAACGGATGGGAGGAGTAGTCAATCATGACGGAGGTAAATCCGCTGTCGATGCAGTCGCGGCAGGTTTCGAAATCGCCGCCGTGGTCGAGGTGGAGGGCGAAATCGATGCCTAAGTCTTCGCAGGCGGCGTGCGCAAGCGCCTTTAAATAGGCGGGCTTTGCGTATTTGCGGGCGCCGGCGGAAGCCTGGAGGATGAGCGGAGCTTTCAGCTCGGCGGCGGCTTCGGTAACGCCCTGAATAATCTCCATATTGTTGATGTTGAAAGCGCCGACCGCGTATCCGCCTTCGTAGGCCTTCATCAGCATTTCTTTGGTGTTTATAAGAGCCATTTTAAGGATCCTTTCATATAGGGTTATTTTATTCAATATAATATTATACCACTCGGCGGCGCCTATATCAAGCGATGAGGGGTGGGGTTTTGGTAAATTTTTTGTTATTATCCCCCAACCCCCCTAATCTTTCAAAGACTTTAGGTCATTTTTAATATCCGGCAAGATAAGTCTGATGGCAAAACCGTTTATCTCACGGCTTCAGCGCCTTATATCCCTCGACGAGCTTCGCCAGAGACTTATTGTACTTCTTCTCGTTTCTGGCGTAGAGAGAGGTGTAGGGGGTGTTTTCATCGACCATGTAGCGGAAGATGTGGATCATGTTATCGCAGGAGACGGAGTTGACGAAACCGAAATTAAAGAGGGCGCCGGAGCGGATTATGTCGAGCATCTCGATGCTGTTTTCATCGGTGCTGTATTTGTATTTCATCGCCGTCTCGAAGAAGGCGGGGGTGACGGAGAAATACGACTCCGCCGCCATCGCCTCGGTCACGGCGCCGATCATATCAAGGTTTTCGGCGTTTTTCGGGACACAGAAAAGGGAATAGGCGTCCTGGGAGAGGGTATGGTAATTCTGCTGATTTTCGTCGTATTTCGGGGGCGGGATAATGCCGTATTCAAAAGAGGAATCGCGCAGAAAGTCGACGGCGAAGTTGAGCATGCTGATATCAAGCAGCGCGCGGCCGTTTAAAAACGGCGGATGGGTATCGTCTTCGTTTTCAATTCTTGCGTAAACCCCTTCGTTTTTCTTGTAAAGACGCAGCACCGCGTCGGCGATATTGACGGCTCTCTCGTCATTCATCCGTATGACAAGCTCGCCGGATTCGTCGCGGGCGGTAAGCGGCTGATTGAAGGCGGGGAAGAAAAGGTCGCAGTTATTGCCTATCGGAAGGACGAGTCCGTATTCGTCGTCAACGGTCATCTTTCCGTCGCCGTCGATGTCGTTTGCGATAGACGCGGCAAGCTCGTAAAGCGTGTTATATGTCCAGTCGCCGGCTCTGACGGTGTCGTAAAGGTCGGGAACTGCGTATCTCTCCGCCATGTCTTTGTTGAAGAAGACGGCGAACATCTGACCTATCATCGAGGTGGAAAGGTCGCCGCTTGCAAAATAGAGCTGATCGTAGAGCGTCAGCTCGTCGCGGAGGTTGGAATTCCACCACGGCTGATCGAAATTGAGGTAGGGAATGTCCAAAAGATTGGTTAATACCCCCTCTATCGCCAGCGCCGTCACATAGTAGGCGTATCCGGCGACAAGCTGAAATTCGTCGTCTCCCGCCTGTACGTTGGCGCGGATGCGGTCGAGAAATTGAATATGGTTGCCCCAGGCGCCGAGAGCGCGGATGACGCCGATATCGACTCCGAGCCGGTCTTCGACGGCTTTTTGACGGTTGTAAACGGCGTCGTTGACTATCTCGCCGTTCATCTCGTCGGTGACCATCTCGTTGCCGAAGATATATTCTTCGCGGCTGTAAATAATGTATTCTTCGCCGTCAAAGCGCAGGTCGGGCGGCAGGCCGTCGGGAGGAGCGGTTTCTTCGGTGGTTTCCGCGGTCGCCGTGCCGGTATCGGATTGTTCCCGGCTTTCACTTGACGAGCCGCAGCCGGTAAACGACATTGCAATAAGCGAGAGAAAAAGCAGCGCCGCAAGCAGAATCGAAACGGTTTTAATCTTTAATCGCATTTTATACCTCCTGATTATATGGCCTGTGGTGATTTATAATTTTTTTTAAACCGCGCTTCACGCGTAAGCAGCGGGGGCAGCCGTTTTTTCCCCGAACACGGCTACGGCGGTCAGTTTGTTACGGTTAATAAAGAAGAGCCGCAGCCCCGAACCCGGCGGCTGCAAACCGCCGGATTCAAGTCCGCGCAGTCAATGCGCCGTCAAACTTACCCCTGCAGCTACTGCAGCTACTGCAGCTGCTGCAGCTCTTTATACGCCTCGACAAGCTTCGTCAGAGCCGCCTGATATTTCGACTCGTTTTTGGCATAGAGCGAAGTATACGGAGTATTGTTCTTGACCATGGCGCGGAAGATGTGGATCATGTTCTCGCAGGAGACGGAGTTGACGAATCCGAAGTTGAAGAGAGCGCCGGAGCGGATGATGTCAAGCATCTCGATGCTGTTTTCGTCGGTGCTGTATTTGTATTTCATCGCCGTCTCGAAGAAGGCGGGGGTGACGGAGAAGTAGGATTCCGCCGCCATCGCCTCGGTCACGGCGCCGATCATGTCAAGGTCTCCGGCGTTTTTCGGGATGCAGAAGAGGGAATAGGCGTCCTGTGAGAGGGTGTGATAATCCTTCTGACTTTCGTCGTATTTCGGGGGCGGGATAATGCCGTATTCGAAAGAGGAGTCGCGGAGCCTGTCGATGGCGAAATTCAGCACGTTGATGTTGAGCAGCGCGCGGCCGTGAATGAACGGGGTGTGAGCATCCGGCTCCATCTCGATTATCGAGAAAACGCCTTCGTTTTCCTTGTAAATGCGCAGTACCGCGTCGGCTATCATGACGGCTCTCTCGTCGCCCATCCTTATCACTATCTCTCCCGATTCGTCGCGGGCGGTAAGCGGCTGGTCGAATGCCGGGAAGAAAAGGTCGCAGTTGTTGCCTATCGGCATAACGAGGCCGTATTCGTCGTCGACGGTCATCTCCCCGTCGCCGTCGATGTCGTTTGCGATAGACGCGGAAAGCTCGTAGAGCGTGTCATATGTCCATTTGCCCGCCCGGACGGTTTCGTAAAGGTCGGGGACTGCGTATTTTTCCGCCATACTCTTGTTGAAGAAGGTGGCGAACATCTGAGCTATCATCGTGTAGGAAAGGTCGCCGCCGGCAAAATAGAGCTGCCCGTAAAGCGTCAGCTCGTCGCGGAGGTTGGAGTTCCACCACGGCCGGTCGAAATCGAGGTAAGGTACTTCGAGCAGATTCGTGAATATTCCCTCGGTCGCCAGCGCCGTTACGTAGTAGGCGTAACCGGCGACTAATTGGAACTCGTTGTCTCCCGACTGCACCGAGCCGCGGAGCCTGTCGAAGAATTTGCCCTCGTTGCCCCAGATGCCGGGCGCGCGGACAACGCCGATGTCGACGCCGAGTTTTTCCTCAACGGCGCGCTGACGGTTGTAGACGGCATCGTTTACGATTTCGCCGTTCATCTCGTCGGTGACCATTTCATTCGGCCAGAGCAGGTCTTCTCGGCAATAGATTACGTATTTCTCGCCGTCGAAGCGGAGATTCGGCGGCAGTCCGTCGGAAGGGGCGGTTTCGGCGGCGGTTTCGGTTGTAATTTCGCCCGGGTCTGCGGTTTGTTCGGCGGTGTCTTTTTGCGGCGAACCGCAGCCGGCAAAGGAAATAGCTGAAAGCGTAACAAGCGTCAGCGCCGCAAGCAGCGCCGATACGGTTTTTATCCGGAGTCTCATTTTTCTGCCTCGTGTTTTTCTTTTATGTTGTAAGCATTAAATTCACGGCTTCATCGCCTTATATCCCTCAACAAGCTTTGTCAGGGCCGCCTGATACCTCGACTCGTTTTTGGCGTAGAGGGAGGTAAACGGCTTCTTCTCCATTACCATGTAGCGGAAGATGTGGATCATGTTCTCGCAGGAGACGGAGTTGACAAAGCCGAAGTTGAAGAGGGCGCCCCCTCGGACGATGTCGAGCATCTCGATGCTGTTTTCGTCGGTGCTGTATTTGTATTTCATCGCCGTCTCGAAGAAGGCGGGGGTGACGGAGAAGTAGGATTCCGCCGCCATCGCCTCGGTCACGGCGCCGATCATCTCAAGGTCGCCGGCGTTTTTCGGGATGCAGAAGAGGGAATAGGCGTCCTGGGAGAGGGTGTGGTAGTTCTGCTGATTTTCGTCGTATTTCGGCACCGGGATGATTCCGTATTCAAAAGAGGAGTCGCGGAGTCTGTCGATGGCGAAATTCAGCACGTTGATGTCAAGCAGCGCGCGGCCGTGAATGAACGGGGTGTGGGCGTCCGGATCCCCTTCGTTTACCGTGTAGACGCCTTCGTTTTTAGTGAAGAGCTGCAGCACCGCGTCGGCGATCATGACGGCTCGCTCGTCGTTCATTCTCAGCACTATCTCGCCGGATTCGTCGCGGGCGGTAAGCGGCTGGTTGAAGGCGGGCCAGAAAAGGTCGCACTGGTTTCCGTCGGGTATGACAAGGCCGTATTCGTCGTTGACGGTCATCTTCCCGTCGCCGTCTATGTCGTTTGATATCGACGCGACAAGCGTGTAAATCGTGTCATATGTCCATTTGCCTTCGCGGACGGTGTCGTAAAGGTCGGGAACGCTGAATTTCTCCGCCATGTCCTTGTTGAAGAAGGTGGCGAACATCTGGCCGATCATCGTGTAGGAGAGGTCGCCGCCGGCATAGTAGAGCTGATCGTAGAGCGTCAGCTCGTCGCGGAGGTTGGAGTTCCACCACGGCCGGTCGAAGTTGAGATAGGGGACGTGCAGAAGGTTTGTAAACACCCCTTCTATCGCCATCGACGTCACATAGTAGGCGTATCCGGCGACGAGTTGGAATTCGTTGTCTCCCGCCTGCACGTTGGCGCGTACTTTGTCATGGAACTGGATATGGCTGCCCCAGCTGCCGGGCGCGCGGACGACGCCGATATCGACGCCGAGCCGGTCTTCGACGACTTTCTGGCGATTGTATACCGCGTCGTTGACGATCTCGCCGTTCATGTCGTCGGTGACCATCTCGTTCATCCAGAGATGCTCCTCTCGGCTGTAAATTATATATTTTTCGCCGTCGAAACGGAGATCCGGCGGCAGGCCGTCGGAAGGGGCGGTTTCTTCGGTCGTGGTTTCGGCGGCCGCCGTGCCGGTATCCTGTCCGGGGGCGTCGCTTTTTTTCGAGCCGCAGCCGGCGAAGGAGAGCGCCAGAAGCGAGATTAGCAGCAGCGCCGCAAGCAGCGCCGATGTAGTTTTGATGCGTGTTGTCATTGGGTCCTCCGTGTATTTTATTTTTTTATATCAATAATTGCGGGGGGCAATTTTTTTTATTGGGTGCGGGGAAGGGGGATTTGGCGCGGCAGGATGGGATTTATATCAATATACCGTCCAATTCTTCAATCATTATTTGCGGGGAAAACAGCATGTTTTCACAATGAGACTTGCCTTTAAATTCTTTTATAAAACTGTTTTTGCAGTGTTTCGATATAAATCCGGCCGATTTTTTTGCAAGCAATTCGTTGATTGTCGTTCCGTGAAAGTAATAAATCCGGGTGTTTTCGGCGTCGAGATTCGGGGGCAGCCGATAATCGACCACGCCTTTTACGCAGTTTTGTATCGTGGTGTCCGTCATAAAATCCAAAACGTTTAAAAATTCGTCGAAACAGTCTTTCGGACACATGCTTTCTGCTTGCTTTAAAGCCTTTTTATCCCTCTTTTGCGATTTATGCGTTGCGGTCAGATAAAAATTGAGTATCATTTTTTTCATCAGGAAATTTACGGGTATAAGCGGAGAGCTGTCAAAAATCAGCTTTTCGATTTTAAGCCGATCCCGCCGCCACAGGGTCGCGGCTAAAACGCCGCCCATAGACATTGCGTAAACGGCAAAGACATCCGCGCCGTATTTCGGAATATAATAGTTTTCGAATTCTTCGGCAGATACGGAAAATGAGACAAAATCCTCTTCATGATTCGGATAATGCCCGGGCAGGATAGGAACGATTATGTGAAAATTACTCGAATAATGCTCTATATATTTATTCCAAATCTGATAAGGCATTTGAAAACCGTGTATCAAAACGAGCTTTCTTTTTGAACTGTCTCCGAATTCGAGGGCTTTCAATTTTCTGTCTCCTTGTCTGTTTTGAGGTTTTAAATAATTTGGGCAGCGGGACGGCTTATTTCAGAACTTCCCATGTCGGGGCTTTTTTAGAGCCGATCCGCCG
This sequence comes from Clostridiales bacterium, assembly GCA_012800735.1. Taxonomy (GTDB): domain Bacteria; phylum Bacillota; class Clostridia; order Oscillospirales; family CAG-272; genus JAAZGC01. The sequence continues at coordinate 20,855 of JAAZIU010000028.1, forward strand.
GATATATCCCTTTTTTGTAAGCGAATTCAGCGTTCTCTGAACCGTCCTTACGGTTTTGGAAATTTTGTCGGAAAGTTCTTCTCTTGAGGAATCGGGTTTTTGTTTCAAGATGGCATAAACCGCTTTTTCGGTTTTGTTCAAAGTGACGTTTTCGTCCGAAGTGACATCCGAAGTGACATTTTTGTCCGAGGGGACGTCTGAAGTGACATTTTTGTCACTTCGCTGTTTTTCCGTTTCCGGCGACGCTTTTCTTATTACCCCTCAACGTTTCCCGCGTGTTCGATTTCCGTCGACGCGCAAATACAACCGCCGTATCGTTCCTTCGACAGCGCCTTTTTCCGAAGCGGTTATTTTACTCGGTATAAAAATCCCCTATTATCTTCACCAGCAGCTTTTCCGGGATGAACGCGGCGCCGCGGGAGAGTATTTCGTTTATCGGACTTGTGAAGATAATCGGGTCTTCGCGGAACATTCCGTTGAGGGCGGCGACGGCCACATGTCGGGCGGTCTGTTCCGGCAGGCGGAAGGCGGTTCCGGCGCGCTCGAAGAATTTGCTGCCGTTGGTGGGGCCGGGGCAGACGGCGCCGACATAAACCGGACTGCCGCTTTTCTTCAGCTCCTCGTTTACGGCGAGGGAGAGGCTTAATATATACGCCTTCGACGCGAAGTATTCCGACATATGCACTCCCGGCATAAACGCGGCGATCGACGAATAATTCAGCACATACCCCCCGCCGCGCTTCACCATCTGCGGCAGGTATCCCGCCATAAGCTGCTGGGCGGCGCGGACGTTTACGTCAAGCAAGGCAAGTCCGCTTTTTCCGCCGTCTTTTTCGGCGCGGCTGACAAAGTCGCCGTAAATGCCGTATCCGGCGCAGTTTATCAGGATATCGGCGGTCGGTCTCAATTTCAGCAGATTTGAGACGGATTTTTCATTTGAAAGGTCGCAGACGACGGCGGAGCAGCCGGTTTCGACGGCGATTTTCCGCAGCTTCGCTTCGTCCCGTCCGACGGCGGTGACGCTGTATCCCATTTTGGAGAGCAGGCGCACCGTCTCGGCGCCGATGCCGGAAGAGCCGCCGGTGACTACGGCGGAGTAGCGTTTTCTGATTACTTTGCCTTTATTATAAGGCGATTTTTGCGGTGTGTACATTTTTTATACCTCCTGCCGGCGTTCCGCGCCGACCGCTGTCCAAGGTTTTTATCGGTGTTTTTTATGTATTATATTTAAAAAAACTTTTGATTTTTTCTTGAGCGTTTACAATTTATTGTAGAATTACTTTTACGGTTATGTTACTATATGAATAACCGCGCGGCGGTTATTCGCCGCCGGATAATCAAGTTTTTATCGGTTTTTATAAAACAAATTCAGAATATTATCGGGGAGGAAACCATGGATAAAAAGCTATTTATCTTTCGATTGACGGCGCTGCTCCTTGCGGCGGCGCTCAGCCTTGCGCTGATTTCCTGCGGAGGCGACAAGACTTCTCCCGGGGGCGAATCGGATTCGGGCGCGACGGAGGCTGTCGCCGAAACGACGGATCCTTACAGCGACGATTTGCCGGAGGGGCTTGATTTCGACGGGACGGAGATCCGTTTTCTGTCTGCCGTCGAAAAAACCTGCATCGCGATAGGCGAGGACGACGATTTGGGCGATATCGTCAACGCCGCTCTCTGGCAGCGCAATTTAGACCTTGAAAACCGGCTGAATGTAAAGATAGTGCTTGTCCGCACCACCGGCTTCGGCGATTTCAACAAAGCCGCCACCGAGTCCATCGCCGCAGGTTCCGACGACTACGAAGTTCTCTGCGGACACACAAGGTTCAACATCAGCCTCGCCGCCGAGAAAATGCTGCTCAACCTGAACGACGTCGAATATCTCGACTTCACAAAACCCTACTGGAGCGAGCTTTACACATCGAACGTAAACTACAAGGACAACTACTACTGGGCGGCCGGAGATATAACCACCAGCTTCATCCGATATATCTACGCGGTGTTTGTCAACTCCCGCACCTGGCAGAATTATCACTCCGGAATCGACCTTTACGCGGAAGTCGAGGCGGGCAGATGGACGCTTGACAAGCTCTCCGAATACGCCTCCGGCGCGTACGCCGACCTTAACGGCAACGGCGAAGCCGACGACGAGGACGCCTGGGGAATTGTCATGCAGAAAGGCCACGTGCTGAACGGCATGGCTTTCGCCACCGGTACGAAGTATACGTCGAAGGACGAAAACGGCGACTATGTCATCGCCCTCAACAACGAGCACACAATCGACGTCTTCATGAAGCTGCACAGTCTTTTCTATGAGACCGATTACGCAAAGATGCTTCTGAACGAAGAATTCGACGAGAAGTCGAAAAATATGTTCGTCGAGGGGCGGCTGCTGTTCGAGCCTCATACCTTCGGATTTGCCGACAACACGGCCGTCCGCGGCATGGAGGACGATTTCTTCATCATCCCGATGCCGAAATACGACGAAAGCCAGGAAAAATACCGGGTCAATCAGTATGACGGAGTTCCGCTGTTCGGAATCCCGGTAACTGTGCCGGAGGAGCGGGCGGATATCGTCGGCGCGTCGCTTGAGGCGATGTGCTCTATGAGCTCGGATACGGTTATTCCGGTCTATTACGACCTCGCGCTGAAAAACAAATACAGCCGCGACGAGACGACCGCCCGCATGATCGACCTTATCCACGAAAGCATAACGGCCGACTTCGCCTTCGCCTGGGGCGATACCATCGGCGGGATAATGAACATCTTCTACGACAACATACAGAATAAAGATATTTCCAGCACGCTCAGCCGTCAGGAAAAAAGATGGACAAAAAATCTCGAAAAATTAATGGAAAAACTCTCTGACGAATAACCGCGCAGCCTACGGGTGTTGCCCTTGGTGAAATATCTCCGCTTTAAGATCAAATTTTATTCGATATTCTGCAATGCAGCTTCTTTTGGAGCTGCATTTTTTCTTAAAATCAACCGATCGCCCTTATCAGCCCGCTTATCCCTTCGGATTTGAAAATTTCTTTGAAGTCGGATATTTCGTCTTCGATAATTTTATCAAGCGCCGCCATGCCCAGCAGCTCAACCGGCGCTTTGTCGTCTGTTAAGATACGGCCGCCCGGTATATATCTTTCAAGGCGGAGATATATTTGACGCATGTGGGAGGTGAGGGCGGGATCGGCGCAGGCGGTGATGTTTTTTGCAAAGATGTCGAGCAGCTGATCGGCGTCTCGCGTTGACGCGAAAATTTCGCGGTTGGTTGAACCGTATACGTCGCCGGAGAAGACCGAGCTGAAAACCGAGGCGGCGGTGTCGCAGAGGTAGCCGTTTATTCCGTCTTCTCCGCTTCGCATGTTCATGTTCATTACCATTACCCCGCCGGGGGAAAGCGAGTCGCGCAGCTTTGTGAAAAACTCGACGCTTGACATTGAAAAGGGGATGGTGATGTCCTGATAGGCGTCTACCATTATGACGTCGTATTTCTTGGTGTTTGCGTTGATAAAGGCGCGGCCGTCGCCGGTATAAACTTTGATTTGCGGGTCGGAGAGGTCGAGACCGAAATATTCGTCGGCGAGGGCGGTAATCTTTTCGTCTATCTCGACGCCGTCGACATGGCTGCCGGGGAAATACCTCCTCAGCTGGTTCATATAAGTGCCGGTGCCGTTGCCTAATATTAGAACCCTTGGGCTGTCGCCGGCCTCTGTCATCATCGGCGCGGCGAGGGCGTCGTCGTAATAAAAGCCGGTGAGAACGCCCTGTTTCATCCGGATAGATTGGACGCCGACGAGTACGTTGGTCGAGAGGACGACTCTTGTGTCGTCTTCCTTTACCTGAAGGTAATTATAGACCGATTCGCCTTCGTAGGCAAGTCCCTTCTCCCAGAACGCAAATGAGCCGCCGTGTCCGAGGACGCAGAATACCGCGAAAAGCAGGCAGGATATGATAAGTCCGACAAGCCCCCGGCGTTTTCCGCCGACGGCTTCGCCGATGAAGTAGACTGCCGCGACGGCGAGCAGCACTCCGCCGAAGATGAGGAAGGTGACAGCCGTTCCCGCCGCCGGAATTGTGACGAATGTCGGCAGGAAGGTGCCGATGATTGAGCCTATCGTGTTCGCCGCGCCTAATTTGCCGACGACGGAGCCGGAGTCTTCGGTGCTTTTAATGATATAGCGGCAGAGGGAGGGGGTTGTCGTTCCGAGCAGAAAAAGCGGGAAGACGAACAGCGCGATGCAGGAAGCCAGCGCCGCCCAGACAAGATAATTGCCGCTGACGGCGAAGATGACAAGCCCGGAGATGCCTATTATAACATACTTTCCGACAGACGGAATAGCCGCTATCCATATCGCGGCCACAAGAAATCGCCGAAACAGCCGGTCGGGGTTCGGGTCGCGGTCGGCTGTCCGCCCACCCCAAACGTTGCCCAGCGCCATCGCGATCATAATAGTGCCGATGACAATCGTCCAGACAATCTGCGAGGAGGAAAAATACGGCGCGAGCAGCCGGTTCGCTCCGATCTCGACTGCCATAAGCGACATTCCGGCGAAAAATCCGGCTGCGTACAAAAAGAATCGGCTGTTGAGGGCAGACGCAGGTTTTGTTGTAGGTGTCATTTTGGTTTTTTACCGTTTATATGAAACGAAACTTATTTTAATGGGCTTCTCTTGGAACGGCGACGTTTCACCGAAGGTGAAACTCGCAGCGGACGCGAAGCGTCCGCAGACGCCCCAGACGTTGCCCAGCGCCATCGCTATCATTATCGTGCCGATGACAATCGTCCAGACTATCTGCGAGGAGGAAAAATACGGCGCGAGCAGCCGGTTCGCTCCGATCTCGACCGCCATAAGCGACATTCCGGCGAAAAATCCGGCTGCGTACAAGAAGAATCGGCTGTTGAGGGCGGACGCAGGTTTTGTTGTAGGTGTCATTTTGGTTTTTTACCGTTTATATGAAACGAAACTTGTTGTAAAGGGATTTTGCAGGAATTGGATTTAACGGCGGAGCCGTTAAATCCACCTTTCATTATAGAACAAATACTGCTGGGCGACGCCGCGGAACCGGCCGAGGGCGTCGATGTCAAGCCCGTCGGGGTAGCGCAGGGCGAGGACTTTTTTCATCCAGACGTCGACCGGGAAGGCGTCCAGATGGTGCAGTCCGAACAGCGAGACGCATCCGGCGACTTTGGGTCCGACGCCGCGGAGCTGCTGCAGTCGTTCCCGCGCTTCCTCTCCGTCCGCGGCGGCGAGGGCGGCAAGGTCGAGTGAGCCTTCGGCGACAGCCTCCGCCGCTCCGACGATGTATTTTGCGCGGAAGCCGGTTTTGAGGGCGCGGATTCCTTCTTCTCCGGCGGCGGCGATGGCCTCCGGCGTCGGAAAAGCGTATCTTGTCTGCGCCTCATCGCCGGAAATGTTTCGGTCAACCTTAATCGGCTCGCCGTAGGCGGCGCAGAGGGCGGCTATCGTCTTTTTTATCCGCGGGATGTTGTTATTCTGGCTGATTATGAAGGAAATCAGCGTCTCGAACGGGTCGGCGCGGAGGATTCGGATGCCGCAGCCGCGCTCGACGGCCTGGCGGATGGTTTTGTCTTCGCGGCGGCAGGCTTCGTCGAAGCGGGAGATTATCTCGGTCTTTATCGCCGAATAGTCGGTCTGAAGGTCGAAGTAATCCGCCCAGACGGTTTTGAATTCTTCCTCGGTCACCCCTTCGGCGAGAAGTACGGCGCCGTTTTCGTCCGGGGGGAGGTCGGTGAACGCGGCGAAACGCCCGAACGCGACGCCGCTGAATTTTGTCGCGCCGCGAAGCGACGCCCGGTCGCCGGAGCCCTCCTCGCCGCCGTCGAAGCGGAAGCACTGCCCGCAGTCGAATATCTGCGCTGCGGAAAAATCCCGGAGTCCGGAGACGATGAGTCCTTTGTCGGTTGTGGTGAGGGCGCAGGCGGTTTTTTGTGAATTATTTTGCATATATTGTTTTATTCGGGTGGTTTTTGTGATATAATGTGATTGCGGAGCGCTGCGGCTTATTCCCGGCGCAGATATTTCTGCATATGGAATTCGCTTCTGTATCTTCCGTCTTTGAGCTTGAAAGCGTTCGGCTTTTCGCAGACGACTTTGAATCCGAATTTTTCGTAGAGACGCTTTGCGCGGTCGTTGCCCTCGACGAATTCGAGTTCGATGATTTCGGCGCCTCTTTCTTCCGCCGCTGCGATGAGTTCCGTCATCATGGCAGAGCCTATCCCCAGATTCCAATAGTCTTTGAGAATAGCCATGCCGATTGATGCGCGGTGAGACGTTTTTATCCCGCTTTTGAATCCTATCTCGCAGTTTCCGGCGATTTCGTTTTCGACACAGCAGGTTATCGCCACGGCGTTCGGGGATGTGCGCAGGCTGTTCACCCACGCCTCTTCCTGCTCGACGGTGGTGTTGTCCCATTCTTCGGGGTAGCGCGCCAGAAAATCGGTTTCGCCGCAGGCTTTCTTTATATAGTTCAGCAGCTTTTCCGCGTCTTCGGCGCTGGGGCTTTTGAGGACGGCCGCGCGGCCGTCTTTGAGGGAGATTTGTTTTTCTTCGAATATCATGGCGGGGTGTCCTTTTTTGGGTGGTTTGGTATTGATTGGAGGCGGTTTTATGAAATAGTTGTTACGGGATAATATAGGCAAAGACTGTATTCCGAACGGGGATACGGGGAAAATATTTGAGTTTGTTATGTGAAAAACGGAGGTAAACAAATGGTTAATTACTTGGGGAATTTTGATTTCGAAAAACTTATCACCCAGCATCAAAATATTAAAAGAAAGCTAAAAAGGTTAAAGAAGAACGGAAACTATAGCGATAAGTGTTGTCCCGATCAACTTGTAGGAAAAATGGTGGATGGGGATTTTATTGAGGTTTGTCGTCAAAATATTGACTACCAAACCATGAGCGGAAAAAATTATGTAAACAACAAATTGTCTAGTCCGATTGCAATTGTTTTGGAAAGTCCACACAGGGATGAATTTGATGCCAATGGTTATCCGATTGGTCCGGCTATGGGGTCAACAGGAACATTGTTTTTCAAAAATTTCGTTAAAGCGATTAATAAATCAAATAATATAAATTTAAAATCAGGTACATATGATATTGTTTTAATTAATTCAATTCAATATCAGTGCAGTTTGGGGGAAAATCTTGACAAAAATGATGATAACCAAAAACAACGTGATATAAACTGGATACTTTGCTTTATTCACGAAGATTCATGCGATATAGAAAGAAGACTTAAGGCACTGAGTCCTTTTGCAACAATTAATTTGTGTACCAAGGGTAAAGGCTCCGGTTTGAGTAATTTGCGTCAATTATTAGAGAGAAAAATCGGCAGTATGATAAACTACACATCGGGCAATCATCCTTCGTCTTGGCGGAATCAAAGGAATACTGTTATAAACTAATATCAAGTTATTGTTTTCCAATACTATAACTTATGTGTTTATACATATCATATGAATTAAATACCATATGTTTTTCTATTATTTACCTAAATTTCCAACAACTAAAACACCTCAAGACTACCGTATCCAGAATCAACAGTTTCGGTTTTTCCCGACTTTCATCGGACTCGAATACCTATTCGTCACCCCGCACCCTTTAAAATAAAGCCAAAACCCGAAAGGGCAATCCGCCAACGCCGCCTGACCGCTTTAAAACACAAAACAAGCGGCGTTATAAATACTATATATTCCCGCCCTCACTCCTCATGCAGATTCCCGCACAGGAACTTTACCACCCGTTCCGGCGAGTCCTTCGCGGTGCCCCAGGGCTCGTCGTCGTAGCGGTAGTCGAATTTCTTGCAGAACCAGCTTATGTCCGCCGAAAGGCTTTCGAAATAGGGGCGGAATACTGCGTCGACGTCGGTTTTGAAGTCGGCGAAGTTCCGGCGCCGGCCGACGATGTATTTCCCGGCGGCGAGATAGCCGCGGTAGTGCGGCAGGCAGATCATCTTCTGCGCCGCCAGCTTCTTTTTGAACGCCGGGTCGCGCGTCCAGAGGATTGCCGCCGTTTCCAGCATCCGCGGGAATTTTTCGTCTATCCGGGCGCAGATGTAGCAGGATTTTTCGAGCTTCGGCAGGTCCTTTTCGACGAAGGAGCCGCGGCGGGATTTGTCGTCGATTTCCTTTAAGTGGCTCTCCATCATCAGCGCGAAGGGCAGGCGGTTGCGCCGCGCGAGCATCAGCTCGTAGTGCTTCGGGCAGAAGCCGAGGTCGTTTACCCGTATCCGCACGTCGGATTCCATCATCGACGCGCCTAAAATATAGCCGAGTTCGTTTTCCTCAAGCTCCCTGTACAGCTTGCAGAAAGGGCAGGCGATTTCTTCGGATTCGGCGCACGCCTCAAACGCCATATTTACCGGGATTGTGTATAATGTTTCCATGCTGTCCTCTCTTTATTTATGTTTATTACCAAAGATTATAGCACAAAAATTCTTTGAATTCAATATATAATTATGTAGAGAGTGACAATGATTATAGACGCGGAGGTTGTTTTTGCGGGATTTATGCCGGTTTTTTAAAAAGTCGAGGGGAAATCTCCCCCCGCGCGAAAATTGCCGGAGCATATCCGGATTTTTCGTTAAAATGCGGCAACGAAACAATATTTACAAAATTACCGGCGCGGCGGACGTAAAAGCCCGGATTTTGCGTCCCGGAATTCTTGACAACGCATATCGTTTGTGATATAATTCGATTGATAAAATACACCGGAGGTACACGCAATGCTGCCGAAAATTCGCGCCCCCTTTTTTGAAATCGGACTGAAAAACTACGTCTGGGGCGACGTCGCCCTGAAATACGCTGTTGCCGCCGACCGCGCGGCCGAAAAATACGACATCGACGTCCTGATAACCGCCCCGGCGGTCGAGATACGGCGGATTGCCGAACACTGCCCAAGGCTTGTCATCCTCGCGCCGTATATGGACACGCTGCGTCCCGGCCGGGGGATGGCGGACATCCTGCCGGAAGGGATTTACGCCGCGGGAGCGCGCGGGGTCGTCGTCAACCACTGCGAAAAGCCGATGAGCCTGCCCGCGATTAAGGCGACGATCGACCGGGCGCACGAGCTTTCGATGCTGGTATTTGCCTGCGCCGACACTCCCGCCGAGGCGATGGCGGTAGCGCAGTTAGGTCCGGATATCATAAACCCCGAACCTTCCGCCCTTATCGGAGGCGGGACCGGCGAAGTTTCCGACATGGGCTATGTCCGCGAGTGCATTGAGTCGATAAAGAGCATTAACCCGGATATTTTAGTCGAGCAGGCCGCCGGGATAACCAACGGGCAGCAGGTTTACGACTTCATCATGGCGGGTTCGGAGGGGGCGGGCGCCGCGTCCGGCATATGCAATGCCGCCGATCCTACCGCGATGATAGACGAGATGATAGCCGCCGTAAGGCGCGCGGCGGACGACCTTGCCCGAAATAAGTAAAATCAAACCGACAAATACATTAAAAAGAGGTGCATCATGGTATATCGCGAAGCTGTCGAGCTTATGTCAAACAACGGCGTTGTCACTTTTCATAATGTGACCGCCGACGTGAAGCGGATTGTTGAGAAATCCGGGATAAAAAACGGGCTTGTCTCCGTCTATTCCCATCACACGACCTGCGCCGTCATCACTCAGGAAGCGGCGTTCGATATGTCGATAACCGGGCTTGAGACGCTGCAGCAGGATTTTGTCGAGGTGCTGGAAAACGCGGTTCCGACCCAGACCCGCGAGGGAATTTACCTGCATCCGGGACCGAAGGCGCTCAAATTCGCCGAGGAGCACGACGAGGACGCCCGCGGCTGCCACAACACCGACGCCCATCTCCGCTCGGCGCTGATAGGCCGCTCGGAGACGATTCCGATTATTGACGGCGAGGTTGATTTAGGCTCTTTCGGGTTCATTTATTTCATCGACTTCGACACCACCCGCGCCAGAAAAAGAGTCGCGCAGGTGACGGTCATCGGCTGATTTTCGGTTTGCGCCGATCCGAAATATATAAATATTCAAATATAAAAAATTCTTATAAAAAACATATAAAACAAGAGGTAATAAAGATGAAAAAGCCGAAGATAGGGCTTCTGCCGCTTTATATCGCGCTTTACGACAAAGCCGCTCCGGAAATGCGTCCGGCGGTCGAGGGGTTTGCGCGGGAAGTTGCCGGTCTTTTCGAAAAACAGGGACTCGACGTCATCGCAGCGCCGGTCTGCGCCGTCGAGCCGGAGTTCAAAGCCGCCGTTGCGTCCTTTGAAGAGGGAGGCGCCGACGCCATTGTCACCCTGCACCTTGCGTACAGCCCGTCGCTTGAGTCGGCGGCTGTTCTGGCGGCGACAAAACTGCCGATACTTATTCTCAACACCACTCCGACGCTGAGCTTCGTGCCGACTATCGAAGCCGGAGACGGCATCAGCTACAACCACGGCATCCACGGCGTTCAGGATATGGCGAATCTGCTTATCCGCAACGGCAAGCGGTTTCGGATTTTCACCGATCATTACATCTATTCAAACGTAATCGAGCGGGTTGCTAACGCCGCCAAAGCCGCCGCGGCGGCTCATGCGCTCAGGGGCACGAAGGTGGGCATGATAGGCGAGCCTTTCGCCGGAATGGGCGACTTTGACTGCGGAGCCGAGGGCTACGAAGCTTTAGGCATCGAAACGGTGAGCTGCAAAGGGCTTCGCCCCGATCTCGTCTCCGACTCCGACATCGCAACCGAATACGAGCTCGACAAGAGCCGCGCCGAGATCCGCTGCAGCTATGAAGAATACGCAAAAACCGAGCGGGTCGGGCTTGCCGTCCGCCGCTGGCTTGAAGACGAGGGCATCGGCGGATTTACCATGAATTTCCTCTCCGCCGGAACGCTGCCCGGATTTGACACCATGCCGTTTACCGAGGCTTCAAAAGCGATGGCGCGCGGCATCGGCTACGCCGGAGAGGGAGATATGCTCACCGCCGCTCTCTGCGCCGCACTGCTCCGTTCCTTTAAGCACACCACGTTCATGGAGATGTTCTGCCCCGACTGGGCGGGAAATCACATCTTCTTCTCGCACATGGGAGAGCTGAATCTCAACGTTATGGAGCGGCGGCATATCGTCATGCGCAGCTTCAAATACGCCGACTGCTTTGAGCCGACTACGATGTACGGCATCTTCCGCCAGGGGCGGGCGACGGTTGTGAATTTAGCGCCGATCGGTCCCGGAAAATTCCGCCTTATTCTCGCGAGCGGGCGGATGATCGACCTGCCCGACAACATCGGCGGCTTTGAAAATACCATCGCCGGCTGGTTCCGCCCGAACATCGGCGTCAACAAGCTGCTTGAGCAGTACAGCATCGCCGGAGGCACTCACCACAGCGCGCTTGTTTACGGCGCGTCGGCAGAGGAGCTTTCGGTGTTTGCCGACGAGCTGGGCATTGAGTCGGTTGTTATCTGCTGATTTTCTTTCTCCTGCTTCTGTTTTAGCACGCTTAAGCTCGGAATCTTTGAGGTTTATATCAATGAAGAAAATCAAACCCGGGAAGCTGATGTCGGATATATTAAAAATGTTCAAAGAAAGCAAAGACGGCGATTATATGCCGGGAAAGGCCGAAGATTACAGCCGGAAAGCCGCGCGATTGGAGCCGAGCCGGCTCATTTCCTTCGAGTGCGATTTTTCGACATTTTCCCGCAGCGACGACGTTCCGCTCGGCAGATTTGCGTTTTATCTTGACGCCGGGCGGGGGTCTGCGTCGAAAAGCCTCAGATACGGCGGCGACGGCGGCTATTACGCCGAATTTGCTTCATCGGACGAGCTTCTCATGCGGCTGGCGGAACTCATAAAGGAACTTGACCTTGAGAGCCACAACGGGGAGCAATATTTTGTAAACGGCTTGCCGGACGATTTCGGCTACCGGCTTTATATAAAATATGAATCCGGCAATGTCGGCGCTTCGAACAATCAGTCAAACCATCTGAGCGTCAAAGCGATAAACGCTCTCGTCCGCTTCTTTGAAAGTTCGGCGGGGGTTGATTCGTCGTTTGAAGCCGCTGATGAATATTACGATTAAAATAATTATATATCGGAGACGGATATGGAATATTTCATAGGTCTTGACATCGGCACTTCATCGATAAAAGGGGTGCTGCTCTCCCATGACGGAGATAAAGAAAGCCTCGCGTCGATCGCAGGGACAAAGACGGTCTATCACCCGGCGCGGCTCGGAGACGGCCCCGAATACGTCGGCTACTCCGCCGAAAAGCTCTATCAAAACGCCTGCGGCGTTATCCGCGCGCTGCTGAATTCTCTGTCTTTGACTCAGCTCGTCGCGGTCAAAGGGCTGGCTATCGCCTCCGCTTCCGGCAACACGGTTTTAGTGTCGGATAAAGGGGAGCCGCTGCACGACGCCTTTTCCTGGACGTCCCCTCCGGCGCAGGAGGAATACGACCGGTTTTTCGGGGAAAAATCCCCCTTCGGCGCCGTCGACCCGGAGGAGGTTTACCGCGCCTGCGGCTGGCCGATATCCGCGACATTCCCGCCCGGGCACCTTTCGTATATCGCCGCGCATCGGCCGGAGCTGATAAAGAACGCCTCGAAGGCGGCGATGACTACCGAATATATAATTTACCGCCTCTGCGGCGAGTGGGCGACCGATCCTTCCACCGCGACTCCGAGTTATCTCTGCGATCAGGAAAAGGCCGAGTGGCTGCCGTCGATGTATGAGCGGGTCGGGGTGCGTCAAGAGCAGCTGCCGCGCATAGGTTATACCGGCGAAACTGTCGGGAAGATAACTCCGGCGGCCGCCGCCGACAGCGGACTGCCGACTTCCTGCCGGGTGGTATTGGGGTCTTTTGACCATCCTTCTGCGGCAAGGGGAGCTGCGCCGAGGGTCCTCCGAGAGGGACAGCTGCTGCTTTCCTGCGGCACTTCCTGGGTGGTGTTCGCGCCGATAAACGAAAAAGAGACGGTTATACGCGAGCGGCTGCTCTGCGATCCGTTCGAGACTATGCGCGGCGGCGCCTGGGGCGGGATGTTCAGCCTTGAGTCGGTCGCGGCGAAAATCGATAAAATCGTAACGAAATACGTCAGTTCGGCTCCCAACCGCGCAAAGCATTTCGACGCCGCCGCCGAGCAGGCCGAACCCGGCTCGGGTGGGCTTGTCATCGACCCGACAGCGGACGCCGGCCGCGACTTCTCCGCCTATGAGCCGAAAAATGTCGCCCGCGCCGTGATGGAAGGCACCGCAAGGCTCTTAAAAGACCGCCTCGACGCGCTTGCCGAATCATCGGGACTTCGTTTTTCCTCCGCCGCGATGGCGGGAGGTCCGTCGAACAGCAAAATCTGGCGGAAGATAATCGAAGATACTCTCGGTTATGAAGTGACGGTAAGCTACGCTGCCCACACCGGCGCCCTTGGCGCGGCGAGAGTCGCGAGGGGAAAGTGACTCCGGCAGCCGTTTCACCGCTTCGAGGGCTACCCGCCCCGGGGCGGGATGTTCAGCCTTGAGTCGGTCGCGGCGAAAATAGATAAAATCGTAACGAAATACGTCAGTTCGGCTCCCAACCGCGCAAAGCATTTCGACGCCGCCGCCGAGCAGGCCGAACCCGGCTCGGGCGGGCTTGTCATCGACCCGACAGCGGACGCCGACCGCGATTTTTCCGCCTATGAGCCGAAAAATGTCGCGCGCGCTTTGATGGAAGGCACCGCAAGGCTCTTGAAAGACCGCCTCGACGCGCTTGCCGAATCGTCGGGACTGCGCTTCTCCTCCGCCGCGATGGCGGGAGGTCCGTCGAACAGCAAAATCTGGCGGAAGATAATCGAAGATACTCTCGGTTATGAAGTGACGGTAAGCTACGCCGCCCACACCGGCGCCCTTGGCGCGGCGAGAGTCGCGAGGGGAAAGTAACCGCCTGCGAGCGCCAAGGAGCGTTGGCCGCGGCGAGAGTCGCGAGGGGAAAGTAATTGCAGCAACGCGCCGAGGAGCGGCGGCCGCGGCGAGAGTCGCACAGGGAAAGTAACCCCCTGCGAGCGCCGAGGAGCGGCGGCGCGGCGAGAGTCGCGAAGGGGAATTAACTCCGGCGGATTTGTTCTGAATTTATATTTTAATCTCGGAGGTGTTTTCGACATATGCTTGATATAATCGGATTTCTCCGCGAATTCTGCGGGACGGAGAGCATCTCCGGCTTTGAGCGGAGGGCGCATGAAAAGGCGAAGGCGCTGATCAAACCCTTCTTCGGCGACTGCGCCGAAACTTCGTCGGGCGGGCTTATCTTCAACCGCCGCTGCGCCGATGAAGCGGCGCCGACTCTGATGTTCGACACCCATCTTGACGACGTCGGCGGCGTTGTGACCGGAATTTACGAGGGCGGATTTCTTACTTTCAGGTCGATCGGCGGGCTTGACGCGCGGATACTTCCGGCGGCGGATATGCTTATATTCGGCCGCGAAACGATACCCGGAGTCATCGCGTCGACCCCGCCGCACCTGACATCGGCTGAGGAGAGAGGAAAGCTGCCGCAGATTGGCGATCTTCTGATAGACACCGGATATGAACTCGCCGAACTTGAAAAAATCGTCGGGACAGGCGATCCCGTCGCATTTCGCCCCCGCTTCGGGCGGCTGCTCGGAAGCGCCGTCGTCGGCCGCTCCTTCGATGACAAAGCCTGCGCCGCCTGCGTTCTGCGGGCGATGGAATATCTTTCGAAAAACTGCGATAATCTTAAGTGGAATATCGCATATTCGCTTGCCTCTGGCGAGGAAGTCGGCGCGGGCGGCGCGGCGGTCGGTACGATAAACGTCATGCCGGACGCGGCTTTCGTGCTCGACGTCGATTTCGCGGCTCAGCCGGGGGTCAGCGGGTCCGGCGCCGGCAAGCTGGGCGACGGGCCGATGATAGCCATATCCGGCGCGACCGACCGGCCGCTCACCGACGCGCTTATCGAATTTGCCAGAAAAAAAGAGCGGAAATTCCAGACGGTCGTCTCGGCCGGCGGCACCGGCACGAACGCCGACGAAGTCAATATCGCCCTCGAAGGGGTTCCGACGGCGGTTGTTTCGCTGCCTTTGCGGAACATGCACACCTATTCGGAAGTTATCGACACGAAAGACATCGAATATACAGGCGACCTTCTGGGCGAGTTTATCGCCGACCCCGACGGACTCGGCCTGTGGTACAAAAATGCGAAGGAGGCGATGTTATGAGCCGGGGCGCTGAACTTCTGGCGGCGCTTTCCCTTGCTTTCGGCCCTTCCGGATGCGAAAACGAGGTAAGGCGGCTTATCGCCCGCGAGATCGGCGACGCCGACTCGATGACAATTCTTCCCATCGGCAATCTGATAGTCAGGATAAACGGGAAAAAACGCGACACCCGCCCGCGTCTGGTCTTCGACGCGCATATGGACGAAGTCGGATTTATGATCCGCTCGATCGGCGACGACGGTTTTCTCAGCTTCACGACGCTCGGCGGCATCGATACCCGGGTGCTTTCCGCGCGGCGGGTGATTCTCGGTTCCTATGACGGCAGCCGGCGGATTTCCGGGTATATCACTTCAAAGCCGATACATCTGCAGGGCGGCTCCGACGCGCCGGGAGTTGATTCGCTTTATATCGATATCGGCGCGAAAAACAAAGCCGAGGCGGAGAAGTTCGTCCGTCCCGGCGATTACGGCGTTTTCGACTCGGAATTTATCCGGCTCGGAGAACATAAAGTCAAGTGCAAGGCGATGGACGACCGATTCGGCTGCGCAGTTATGATAGAGGCTATCCGCGCGCTTAAGGCGGAGCGGCCGGATTTTGACACCTATTTTGCCTTCAGCGTCCGCGAGGAGCTGGGGATGCAGGGAGCGGCCGCGGCGGCGTGGCATATCCGCCCCGATTTTGCCGTCGCGCTTGAGGCGACGGCTTGCGCCGATCTTCACGATGTGCCGCAGGGCAGCCGTATCGGCGAGCAGGGGGAGGGCGGGCTTGTTTCTCCGGTCGATGCGGCGACGGTTTACGACGAGCGTTTTGTGAAATTTGCGCTTGACCTTGCGGCGGAGCGCGGCATCAAGGCTCAGCCAAAGCGGCTCGCATCCGGAGGCAACGACGCGGCGGCATTTCAGCGTTCGCGGGACGGCGCCGCCGTGCTCGCTCTTTCCGCTCCGGCGAGGTATATTCATTCGGCTAACAGTGTCGTTGACATGAGAGATTATGAGAGCGTAGTCGCGCTGACTGTTCAGATTGCAAGGAACATCGGCAGACTTGCCGGCGGGGAAACTCCCGCCGAAACGGCGATGAATTAAAATAACAACGGGTACTTGAAATGGATATTGAACTTATAAGAAAGCTAATCGAAACCGCGGCTATCGCGGGGCGGGAGAGGGCGGCGGCGGAGCTTATCTCGGAGCTTATCGCGCCGTATGTGGATAAAGTCAAAGTCGACCGGCTCGGTTCGGTCATTGCGCACCTGCCCGGAGGTTTTGCCCCCGATTCCGACTCCAAGCGGATAGTGCTTGAAGCGCCGATGGCGTCGCCGGGATTCCTGGCAAACGATTACCGCGAAAACGGGCGGATTTGCCTGACGCCTATCGGATTTGCCGAGACGGACGCCACGGTCGGCGCGCATATCGTGTTCGGCGGCGGCGCCGAAGGTGTTGTCGTGTCGGACGAAGACAATCCGGGCGGATTTGCCGCCGAAACCGGCGCTTCTGCCATTGATGAGGCGAAAGAGCTTGTCGCGGTCGGCGAATGGGCGGTCTATAAGCCGTTTCTTTCGGAAATTTCGGACGGCTGTCTTATCGGCTGGCCGCTTTCCTCCGCCGTCGCCTGCGCGGCGCTGATAACTGCCGCAAAGATGGTTCCGAAGCCGGAGAACGACGTCTGGTTCGTGTTTGCCTCCCAGAAGACTCCGGCGGGCAGCCGCGGCGCCGGCGCGGCGCTTTACAGTTTAGGCGAGGACGGCGACGTTGACTTCGCGCTTGAGATAGGCGGCTGCCCCGAGACGCGCTCAAAGAAACGGACGGCGGGAGTTTTAGGCGCCGGCGCGGCAATCCGCATCTCCGACGGCCGTGTCGTCTGCGACCCGGAAATATCGTCCGGGCTTGAAGCGCTTGCCGCCGATTCCGGCATAAAAACTCAGCGCTACATGGGAACCGAGCGGATGAGCGACGCCCTCGCGATGGGACGCGCCGGTTACGGAGTACGAACCGGCGGAATTCTGGCGCCGGTAAGGAGTCATCACCGACCGGCGGAGATAGTGTCGTTGGCGGATGCAGAAGCCGTCGCGGAATTGGCGGCGGAAGTGGTGCGGCGGGGAGTGTAAATGTTTTGAGCATCCCCGGATTCTCAATAAAATAAAAAACTCCCTCTCACGGCAGAAAACCCAACCTGCCGCGGGAGGGAACTTTTATTAGAAAAAACATAAATAAAAACTTTACTTTGGTGCGGAGATGTTTTTCCGTAGGAAAAACTCTCGAATGGCGCGGAGCGCCATTCAGCGAAGACAAAATCCTCCTTAGAAAAAACTATTGACATTATAACGGTTTTCCGTTATAATAGTATCAGGAGGTGAGCTTGATGCTTGCGCAGAGACTGCAAAAGAAAAACATGACCGCATACAGATGCTCGAAGCTCAGCGGCGTTCCGTATACGACGCTGTCAGAGCTTTTGCGCGGGAAAACAAAAATCAAAAATTGTACGGCGGAAACGGTATTCAAGCTTGCAAAAGTTCTTGACGTCCCGATGGAAGAACTGCTCTCCGACAGCATTGAATACCGCAGTGCGTTTGAGACATTTAAGAGCAATGTTTGTCATCTTGTCAAAGACAAAGGCGATATTGATTTCATCGTTGATACCTTGAAATCCGACGACATTCGGCGCTATTTTGATAAAAAATGGTATCCGGAAGCGTTTTATCTGCTTGCCATGGTGGATTATCTCAGCCGTATCAACGATATTCCGCTTTGTAATAATTACAATGATATCCGCGGCTGCACATTGAAGCAAACGCTGTATCCCCGCGACATTGAATTTGCGGCGAGGCTCAGCGACGAGCTTGATTTGAGAGAAGCAAGCAAACGCGACGCCATACCGGAGTTTTTGCGTCATAATATCATAGAAAGCGACATACGAAATGTCTGTTGATTTTCCCTTTACAAAAACCAATCTCGACGGATATCTCAAAGCGCTTGCGAAGGAATACCGTAAAAGAAGCGGAGGTGTCCGCGCGGAAATCATCCTTATCGGCGGTGCTTCCGTCCTGATTAATTACGGCTTCCGTGAATTGACTTACGATGTCGATGCATATTACAGCGCGCCCGGTGTGATGAAGGAAGCCATCAATGCGGTGAGAGACACCCTCGGTCTGCCTAACGGCTGGCTGAATTCTGATTTTAAAAATACGAACTCGTTTACGCCGCGTTTGGCTCAGTATTCCGAATACTATCGAACCTACTCGAATGTACTTGAAATCAGGACGATACGCGCCGAATACCTTATTGCCATGAAACTCGTTTCCGGCAGAAAATATAAGAAAGATCTTTCCGATATCGTCGGGATATTGTACGAACAAAGCCGCGCCGGGAAGCCGATAACTTACGAAGCGGTGGATAAGGCGGTTATAAACCTATACGGCAGTTGGGATAAAATCAACGAGTTTTCACGCAGTC
Organism: Clostridiales bacterium; assembly: GCA_012800735.1. GTDB lineage: Bacteria > Bacillota > Clostridia > Oscillospirales > CAG-272 > JAAZGC01. Next base: position 39,486 of record JAAZIU010000028.1, read on the forward strand.
TGCTGATGGCTGCTCTCGAAACGGACGACCTTGAAAGAATGTTCGTCGAACAGATTCAAAGCGAAGCCGAAGCAAGAGAAGCGGTATTGGAAATCGACAAAAAGTATCCCAATTACATACGCGAAGACAACATCAATGATGTTATCGAAAAAGCCCTTGCGAAAAAGAAGAAAGAACGCGATAGCGAAGCAAGGTAAGAAACAAGGTGAATTTATCCGGCGCTCCGCGCCATCGCGAACGATAAAAAACTCCCTCTCACGACAGAAAACCAACCTGCCGCGGGAGGGAAAATTCATTTAATTGATTTTGTCTTCGACAAAATCCTCCTTAGAAAAAACACAAGCTATGACTAAACTGTCCAACGGCGATATATTGTCGAAGACAATATTCGCGACTAACGCGAAGCGTTAGTCAGAGATGATTTTGCCTTCGGCAAAACTCGCGAATAGCGCCTGCGGCGCTATTCAAGGGTCGCTATTATCTCACACAGCCTCGGAAAGGTTATCCCCGCGGCCTTTGCTGCGGTGGGAATAAGGCTGGTGTCGGTCATGCCGGGGGAGGTGTTAACCTCAAGGGTGACTATCCGACCGGTCGATTCTTCGTATATCATGTCGGTGCGGCTGTAACCGCGAAGCCCTAAGGTACGGTGAACGGTCTCGGCGATTTTCGCGGCTCTTTGCGCTATGTCTTCGGGAATTTCGGCGGGGCAGATTTCCGCCGTCGCACCCGCCTGGTATTTGTTTACGTAGTCGTATCCGCCGACGCGCGGGATTATCTCAACCACGGGCAGGGCGCGCGCCCTGCGGGTGTCCGGGTCTTCGAGCACGCCTACCGTCAGCTCGCGGCCGGGGATGAATTTTTCGGCGATAAAATCGGATTGATATTTCTCGGCGAGCGCTATCGCCGCATTCAGCTCATATTCGCGGCGGACTATCGTAACTCCGCAGGAAGAGCCGCCGGTAAGCGGCTTTATAACGCAGGGGATTCCGATTTCGCGCAGGATTTTTTCGGCGCGGCCGTTGTGGTTTGAGTATTTGCCGCCGCCGTATTCGTCGGCGCCGGCGTTTTGATTATTGCCGTCAAAGCGCAGCCAGTCGGCGGTGTCAACTCCGGCAAAGCGGAGGAGGCGTTTGGTTATGTCTTTGTCGAGTGCGATTCCGGCTGCTGTGTGTCCCGAACCGGTGTAGCGGATGCCGAAGCAGTCGAGGGCGGCCTGAATCTGCCCGCCTTCCCCCTCGCCGCCGTGAAGCGCGATGAATACGACGTCGGCGCGGCGGCAGACGTCGATAACTCCGCGTCCGATGACAGAGCGGTCGCCGGGGGCGCGGTATTTTGCGCGCACTTCGTCAAGATTAGGTTCCGTTTTGGCAATAGACGGCACCGGGGATGGGTCTGTCGTAAAATTGGCGCTCGCGGGGTTATCGATTCCGGCGAAGGAATCGACGAGGGCGACGTGGTGTCCTAAGGTTTTAAGGGCGTTTGCGACAAGGGCGCCGGAGCGCAGCGAGACGTCCCGCTCCGGGCTGATGCCGCCGCATAATACGGTTATGTTCATGTGTCGATTTATTTACTCTTTTTTCGTTATGATGGTTTCGTGTTTCCGCCGCGGTATTCGCCGCGGTTTTTTATCGCCTTATTTTTTCTTTATATCCTTCTGAACGGCAACTCCGATGAGGTCGTAATCAAGGACTTCGGTTATCTTCACCCGGACGAAATCGCCCTCTTTCGGGCGGCGTTTCGCCGTGAAGTAGATTTTTCCGTCGATTTCCGGCGCGTCGGCGTAACTGCGGCCGTAGCAGCTTTCGGCGACGGGGTCCCAGCCCTCGTAAAGAACTTCGATGGTCTGACCGACCTTTTTTTCGTTCAGCTCTTCGTTTATTTCGTATTGGAGCTGCATTATCTTGTCGAGGCGGTCCTGCTTTGTCTGCTCGTCTGTCTGATCCGGGAAGTCGGCGGCGGGGGTGCCTTCCTCGCGGCTGTACGCGAACGCGCCGAAGCGGTCGAATTTCGTCTCCTCGATGAAATCGCAGAGCTCGTAAAAATCTTCTTCCTGCTCGCCGGGGAATCCGACGATGGCGGTGGTGCGGATAATCATATCCGGACCTATCGCGCGGAGCTTCGCAACGGCGTTCCGAACTGCGTCTTCACCGCCGTGGCGGTTCATCCGGCGGAGGATGTCTTTGTTTATATGCTGTATCGGAATGTCGATGTAGCGGAGCAGGCGGGGGTTTTCCCGGAATTCCCGGAGAAGTCCGTCGGTGATTTTGTCGGGGTAGCAGTAGAGCAGCCGTATCCACGGAATTTCCGTCTCCGCCGTGATTTGCCGGATCAGCTCGTCGAGACGGTATTCGCCGTAGATGTCGAGGCCGTAGCGGGTGGTGTCCTGCGCGACTAAAATAAGCTCTCGGACGCCTAATTCTTCAAGCTCTTTGGCTTCATGTATTATGTCTTCGATTTTGCGGGAGCGGAAGCGGCCGCGCAGCGCCGGGATGGCGCAGTAGGTGCAGCGGCTGTCGCAGCCCTCGGCAATCTTAAGGTAAGCCGTGTATTCCGGCGTAGTCACGACGCGCTCGCCGCCTAAGGGACATTCGTCGACCGGCTCAAAGCTCTTGTATTCCTTCCCGCGCAGAACCGCGTCGACGGCGTCTTTTATCTTATGTATCGACCCGACGCCGAGCAGCGCGTCGACTTCGGGAAGCTCCTCCATAATCGAATCGCGGTAGCGCTCGGCGAGGCAGCCGGTGACGATTATCGCCTTGAGGCTGCGGTTTTTCTTCAGCCACGCGACGTCGAGGATGTTGTCTATCGACTCCTGCTTTGCCGGCGTTATGAAGGCGCAGGTGTTTATCAGCATGACGTCGGCTTCGTAGTCGTTTGCGACGAGCTCATATCCGGCGTCGACAAGTTCTCTGAGCATGACGTCGGTATCTATCTGATTTTTCGGGCATCCCAGCGAAAGGAAGCCGATTTTCGGTTTTTTATCTGACATAGTACGCTCCAAAACGTTAAAAAAGTTCAAACATAGTTATTATATCATGCAATGCGGGTTGGATAAACGGTTTATTGTAAATAAACGATTTATTGTAAATATTTGGGGGATTTTTTCTCCGCATCTTCCGGATAACAGCGATTAATTCACGAATTTCGCTTTACAAACGAGGAGAATTATAGTATAATATATCCTGAATAGTTATCCTCTTGTGCCGGTTGGTTTCGGCTTTGCCGGCGGGCGGGGGAAATCCGAAAAAATTATATGTGTCAAAAATCCGATTATGAACGAAAATAAGTATAAAACTACAATAAACGAAGCCGCGGAGGCGCTCAAAACAAAGCTTTCCGCCGCGGGCGCCGCCGCATTTGAGAAGATAAAAGCGGCAAAAGAGAAACGGACGGAGGTCTGTCCGGTATGCCGCAGCGCCGATTTCTGCTCCGAACGGGAAAAATGTCTTGCCGAGTCGCGCGGCCGTCCCTGCTGCGAGACGAGCACCCGCTTTGAGCAGCTGATGTGCGTCCTCGTCCGCGGCGCGCACGAAGTTCTGCGCGATATAAACGCGATACGCCGCCGCGACCCCGCCGCGACTTCGATTGCGGAGGTGCTGACTTATGCCGGTCTTCACGCGCTGCTGCTGCATCGCGTCGCGCACGCACTCTATCTGCGCGGCGACAAATTTCCGGCAAGGGTTGTCTCGCAGCTTTCCCGCTTTTTTACCGGCATCGAGATACACCCCGGCGCGAAGATAGGCAAGGGGCTGTTCATCGACCACGGTTCCGGCGTCGTTATCGGCGAGACCAGCGAGATCGGGGACAACTGCACCATCTATCAGGGCGTCACCCTCGGCGGTACCGGCAAGGAGACCGGCAAGCGCCATCCGACGCTCGGCAACAACGTAATGGTCGGCACCGGCGCGAAGGTGTTAGGTCCGATGAAGATAGGCGACAATGTAAAAATCGCCGCCAACGCGGTGGTACTTACCGAGATTCCGGAAAATTCGACCGCCGTCGGCATTCCGGCGCGGGTCGTCCGACGCGACAACCGCAAGGTCGACCCCTTCGACCAGACCCGCACTCCCGACCCGCTGTCGCAGGAAATCTGCCGCCTGAATGTGCGGCTGGAAGCGCTCCGCCGCACCGTTGAGGAGATTGAAAGCGTCCTTGCCGCAACGGAGGAGGAAAAGTCCGCTATTCCGGTTTCGAAGAAACCGAAGAAGTCGAAGAAGCCGAAAAAAGAGGAAATTTCATCCGCCGCGGAAGAGGAAGTTCCTGATTTAGTCCCGGTTTCAAAGGACGAATAACGCATATTCCGACATATAAAACTTAAAAGACAGATTTAAAAGGACAGATATATGGCTATCAGATTTTACAACACCCTGACCCGCTCGAAAGAGGATTTTGCCCCGCTTGAGGGGAATACCGTCCGCATCTACTCCTGCGGTCCGACCGTCTATTCCTACGCGCACATCGGCAATATGCGCACTTACATTTTCATGGACAGCCTTCGCCGGGTGCTGAAGCGCGGCGGGTATGACCTGCTTCACGTCATGAACATCACCGATGTCGGACACCTTACCGACGACGGCGACGACGGCGAGGACAAGTTAGAAGTCGCGTCGAGGGAGCAGAAGAAAACCCCGTGGGAGATCGCCGAATATTACACCGACGTCTTCATGCGCGACGTCGACGCGCTGCACATCAGCCGCCCCGAAATTATCGCCAAAGCGACCGACAACATCGGCGAGATGATCGAGTTTGTAAAGGAGCTTTGCGACGGCGGGTTCGGCTACGAAATTTCCGACGGCATTTACTATGATATCAGCAAATTCCCCGAATACGGAATGCTTTCCCGGCTCAAGCTTGACGACCAATTGAGCGGCGCGAGGGTTGAGGTGAACTCGGAGAAGCGGAATCCCGCCGACTTCGCGCTCTGGAAGAAAGCGCCGAAAGAGCATATAATGCAGTGGCCGAGTCCTTGGGGAATGGGTTATCCCGGCTGGCATATCGAGTGTTCCGCCATGGGGCTGAAATATTTAGGCGCGCGGTTTGATATCCACACCGGAGGCGTTGACCACATCCCGGTGCATCATGAAAACGAAATCGCCCAAGGCTGGGGCTGCTGCGGCGAGATTCCGGCGGCGTTCTGGCTGCACGGCGAATTTATGCTCGTCGACGGCGGCAAGATGTCGAAATCGCTGGGCAACACATACACGATAGCGCAGCTTGCCGAGATGGGATACAGTCCGCTCGATTTCCGTTATCTCTGCTTCAACTCGCATTATCGGCAGAAGCTGAATTTCACTTTTGAGGGGATGGACGGCGCGAAGCGCAGCCTCGCGAACCTTCGCCGCGCAGTTTCGGCGCATAAGGGAGCCGGGGAGGATTTCGACCGCGCCCGGCTGGATGAGCTGAAAGCCGAATTTGACGAGTCGGTGTTCGACGACCTAAATATCCCCCGCGCTTTAGGCGCTGTCTGGGGGATGGCGAAGCTCGACGGCAAAAACGACGAGATTTTCAGGGCGATAGTTGACGCCGACACGATTCTCGCGCTCGACCTTGACAAAGAGCCGGAAGAAGAAGCCGGATCAGACGCCGCCGACCCGGAAGCCGACGAGATAAACGCTCTCGTCGCCGAAAGGACCGCCGCGAAGAAGGCGAAAAACTACGCCGAAGCGGATCGGATAAGGGACGAACTCGCTTTAAGGGGCATCCGCCTCACCGACACCCCCGAGGGGACGACATGGAAGCGCGAATAAGCCCGGATGACGATAAAAAGTATATAAACGATACCGAAGAAAACCTCCGGACACCGCCGGACAGCCGCGAAGACAGCGGCGAAAAAAAGTATATAATCCCCGAATGGCTCAGCCGCACCCGCGCGATGTTAGGCGACGCGGCGATATCCCGCCTTATGAGCGCGACGGTGCTTGTCGCCGGTCTCGGCGGCGTCGGAGGGCATTGCGTTGAAGCGCTCGCCCGCGCCGGGATTGGGAATATCAGCGTCTGCGATTGCGATGTTTTTGATGAGACGAATCTAAATCGGCAGCTTCTGGCTACCCGCGAAAACATAGGCAGGAGCAAGGCACTTGTCGCGGCGGAGCGGATTCGTTCGATAAATCCCGACTGCCGCGTTACCGTGATAAACGAGCGGATAACGGCGGAGAATGCCGCCGCCGTAATCGGCGGCGCTTCCTGGGTTCTTGACTGCATCGACGACGTCGGTGGCAAGCTCGCCCTTATTTCCGCCGCGGCGGAGTCGGGCGCAGCGATTGTCAGCTGCATGGGAACCGGCAACAAGCTTGACCCCTCCCGCTTCCGGGTGACGCCGGTCGAAAAAACGCACACCTGCCCGCTTGCGAAGGCGGTTCGGCTGAAATGCCGCGAAATGAACCTTGACTGTCTCGCCCTCTGGAGCGACGAGCCGCCGATGAGGAGCGATATCGGCGTTCCAATGTCGAACAGTTGGGTACCGGCGGCCGCCGGGCTTATGATGGCGGGTCACGCGATACTCGGCATCTCCGGCGGAAGAAATAATTAAATAATGTATATATTGCGGCGTTTCGCGTGAAACATTCCGTAAAAATATAAATTCGTTCAAACGGGTAGACACCCCGAAATATAAGAGAAATAATATATAATGTCAGACAAAAAGAAAAAAGAAAAGAACCCGCGTCTTGCGACCGTCGGCGGTCAGGCCGTCATCGAAGGCGTAATGATGCGGGGCGGCGACAACTTAGCCGTCGCCAGCCGTCTGCCGGACGGTTCGATTAAAATCACAAAATCCCGCTGGCAGAGCATCAGGAAAAAGTATAAAATTCTGAATATCCCGCTCATTCGCGGCGCTGTCAACTTCGTCGAGATGATGATACTCAGCTATAAAACGCTCAGCGTTTCCGCCGAAGCGCTGGGAATTGACGAAATTGAGCCGGAAAGCAAATTTGAAAAGTGGCTTGACCGCAAACTCGGCAGTAAAATTGTCGGCGTTATAATGGGAATTGCGTCGGTTTTAGGCGTCGGCATCGGGCTTTTGCTCTTTATGTGGCTGCCGGTATTTCTGACCCGCATCCTCGACACGGCTGTCGGCGGCGGACTCGGATTTTTCAAAAACCTGATAGAGGGCGTTGTGAAGATACTCATTTTCGTCCTGTATCTCTGGGGCGTCTCGCATATGAGCGACATCAAGCGGGTTTTCATGTACCACGGCGCCGAACATAAATCGATATTCTGCTACGAAAAAGGGCTGCCGCTGACGGTCGAAAACGTGGCGGCGCAGAGCCGCTTTCACCCGCGGTGCGGCACCAGCTTTCTCTTTGTCATGCTGCTGCTTTCGATACTTATCTATTCGCTGCCGATAGTTCCGTGGGACAATACCTTGCTGCGGATGCTTGCGAAGATAGCGCTGATGCCGGTTATAGTCGGTATCGGCTTTGAGTTCATCATGTTTGCCGGAAAGCACGACAATCTGCTTATCCGCGTCCTTTCGGCGCCCGGTCTCTGGATGCAGCGGATAACCACCCGCGAGCCTTCGGCTGATATGATCGAGTGCGGCATTGCCGCGCTGAAATCGGCTTTGCCCGACAATTTTCCCGGCTACGACCCGGTGAAGAATCCGGATGTTCTGCCGACTGACGGAATCGGCGTGACAGATGAGGACAGGGAACGGTTTGCGGCGAAAGCCGCCGCTGCTTTGGCTGCCGAAACCGAAACAAGCGCCGAAGATACCGAAGAGCCCGCAGCGGATGGCGATTCGGAAGACATAGCCCCGGAACCTGCCGACGCCGGCGAAGACGATGAGCCGGTCATTCAGTAAACTATCAAAGCAGGACAAGGAACGACTGGTCGAAGTCTTTGGACATGGAGCCGAATTTGAATCGGCCGTCGCCCGCGCCGAAGCGGGAGAGCCTGTCGCGCTTATAACCGGCGAGCAGGCGTTTTTCCGCGAGAGCTATCTTGTCACGCCGGACACCCTCATCCCCCGCCCGGATACCGAGCGGGTCGTTGAGGCGGTTCTTTCCGCCCTTCGGGACATTGCCGCCCTGCGGGGCGTCGCCGCCCTTCGGAACGTTGCCGCCCCTTGGGGCGGGGCGCATTTTCTCGACCTCTGTACCGGAAGCGGCTGTATCGCGATATCCGCCGCAGCGAACACCCCGGCGCGGCTTTCCTCGGTCACGGCGGTTGACATTTCCCCCGGCGCGCTTGCCGTGGCTCGGAAAAACGCCGACCGCAACCGCAATAAAGCCGTCAGACCGGAAAATTTCGACGTTTTTTGTTTTATTGCGGCGGATGTGACAGACAAAGAAGCCGCCGATGAAATCACCCGCGGCAAACATTTTGACGTAATCGCCGCGAACCCGCCTTATATAAAGACTGCCGACCTCCAATCGCTTGACGCTTCGGTGAGGGACTTTGAGCCGCTCTGCGCCCTCGACGGCGGAGAGGACGGTTTTCGCTTCTACCGCGCGATAATTGAGAATTTTTCCCCGGCGCTCGCCGACGGCGGCGTGATGATATTTGAGATCGGCTACGACCAGCGCGAGGGGATTATTGATTTGGCGGAAAAATACGGCTTTTCCTGCAAGGTGACCCGCGACTGGGGAGGGAATGACCGGGTTGCGGAGATGAGAAAGAAGTAAATATATATAAATTCGCACGCTAAACTCGCGTAAATCCGCAAAACGACACAAGTCATTTGATGTAATATAAAAACAGAGGGGGGATATTTATATGAAAAAAATCAAAATCACAGCGGCGTTTCTGCTCCTCGTCATGCTTTTCGGAACTTTCGCCGGCTGCGGCGATTCCGGCGGCGATACGGCCGTTACCACGGCGGCGCTGACCGACGCTCCCGAGGAGACCACCGAAGCGCCTGTCAAAGCCGACCTGCCCGATGTTGACTATAACGGCGATACTTTCACCGTATATATGCGGGTGAGCGACTGGTTCGCCGCCGACTTCGACGTGGAAGAGATTACCGGCGACACCATGGACGACGCGATATTCGAGCGCAATTCAAGAGTCTCAGAGAAGTTCAACATTGTCTTCGAGTTCCTCCGCGACAACGACGATTTCGGTCTGAACACCGCCCGAACCGCCGTTCTTGCCGGAGATTCGAGTCTTGACCTGTTGCTGCCGCACGCCAGATTCGTATTCCCGTACGCCCTCGAAGGGCTGCTTTACGACTGGAATACCGACCTTCCTTATATCGACCTCGACAAGCCCTGGTGGAACGACGACGCGCGCGCCGCCTTCTCGCTCTGCAACCGCCTTTTCGCGATGGTGGGAGATATCAGCTACACCAATTTAGGCTCAACCAAGTGTATGCTCTTCAACAAGAACATCCTCGATCAGTTGGGAATCGAATCGCCGTATCCGATGGTAGTTTCCGGAGAATGGACGATGGACAAAATGGCCGAGCTTACCAAAAGCGCGGCGTCCGACCTTAACGGCGACGGCAAGTATGACATCGCCGACGACCGCTACGGCTACATCACCACCCACTGGAGCGGACCGATACAGGTGCTCTATTCCGCCGATCAGCGCATCGCCCGGAAGGACGAAAACGACCTGCTTTATCTTACCCTCAACACCGAGACCACCGTCAATGCCTTTGAGAAGTTCTTCGCCATCACCGACGGCGAAGGCGGCTATATTCACTGCCAGGACGACGGTACTCTCGTAACTAACTGCTTCCGTTCCGGGCGCGCCCTTTTCTACGATGTCAACATCGGAGGGGTAGAGAGCCTGCGCGACATGGACGAGGATTTCGGCATTATCCCCTGGCCGAAATATGACGAGACCATCGAAAACTATTACGCCAACGTCGACGCCGGCTGCAACCTCTACATCGTTCCGGTCACAAATCCCGACCCGGAGCAGGCGTCGGTCATTCTTGAGGCTCTCGCCTATGAGAGCTATCTTACCGTGCTGCCCACCTATTATGACGTGGTGCTGACAACCAAGTTCACCCGCGACGCCGAATCGGAGGATATGCTCGACATCATCCGCGCCGGCAGAGTATTCGATATCGGCTACTATTTCTTCGACAACTCCAACGACCTGAACAGCGTCGGCTGGTATCTGACTAAAACCCCCGACCGCAGCTTCGCCTCCGTCTACGCAAAGTATGAGAAGCTGGTTCTGAAACAGTATGAAAAGGTCAACGAGAAATTCATGGAACTCGGCTGACGCATCGATTAAAAATAATATATAAATTCATCCGTCAAACCGGCACGGACTCTGCTTTTTTGAGCCGAAAGGAGTTTCTGATATGGACGAAAAACTGAAACCGCTTTATAATGAAATTTATTCGCCGAAAAAGGCGGTATACGCCGCGAACCTTTACAAGGGACGGGGATACTACGCCGACCTTTCCGTCTCTCCGGCGCGCGCCCGCGCGAATGCCTTTTCGGCGCTGCTTTCCCAGTCGGAGGTTCATGTTTACGAAAACGACCTCATCGCCGGCTCCCTCCGCGGGCTTTTCCTTGACGAGGGCGAATTCGACCCCTCCGAGCTTGAAAGGGGCAACGCCGTCTGCGGCGCTTACGGCGAACGCGGTTTCCGCGAACAGGCGGACCACTACGCTCCGCTTTATTCAAAGCTGCTTTCTCGCGGAATTCCGGGGCTGCTCGAAGACATCGCCGAATCGAAGAAAAAGTATATAAACGACCCCGGCAAGGTGGATTTCTTAGAGTGCTGCCGCGTCTCGATGGAGGCGTTCCGGACGCTGCTTTTAAATTACGCCGACGAGGCGAATTCTCCCGAGATGAAAGAGACGCTTGAAGCCGTCGCTTACTCGGCTCCGAAGACTTTCCGCCAGGCGCTCCAGCTTGTCTGGATGGCGCACATCGTCTTTGCGATGCAGGGGCTTTACGCGATGGCGTTCGGGCGCATCGACCAGTATCTGTACCCGTTCTATAAAGCCGATATCGAGGCGGGCAGGGAGAGCTGCGAATCGGCGGAGACGCTTATTGCCAACGCCTTTATGAAGATCGCCGAGCGGCGCGCTTTTACCGGCGGCGACGACGTCTGCAACATCTGCATCGGCGGCGTCAGGCCGGACGGCGAAAACGGGGTAAACGAGCTTTCTTATGCGGTATTAGGCGCCGTCCGCCGCTGCAATATCCCCGGCCCCAACCTGTCCGCGAGGATTGGCTCCGGCGACCCCGCAGAGTTTCTGCCCGAATGCCTTAAAGTCATCGGCACCGGCCTCGGATATCCGGCGCTGATGAACGATGAGGTCAACGTCGATTCTATGGCGCGACTGGGCTATCCAATTGAGCATGCCCGCGACTTCTGCATGGTCGGCTGCATTGAGAATCTGATTGAGGGGCGGCAGGAGCCGTGGAACGACGGCCGTTTTGACACCCCGAAATACATCGAGCTGACGCTGAACCGCGGCGTCGATATGCTGACCGGCAAAAAGACCGGCGTCGACTGCGGCGACCCCGCCGGGTTCAACACAATGGAACAGTTCATGGACGCCTACAAAAAGCAGCTTGACATCGCAATTAAGGGCTATGTTCTGAACATCAACGCGACGATGAAGAAGCTGAATCCGAAGAATTTCGTCAATCCGTTCATGTCCTGTATTACCGACGACTGCATCGGCCGCGGACTCGACGTCTGCGACGGCGGCGCGCTTTATCCCGGAAACCACGGCGCGGCGGTAATGGGCATCGGCACCGTCGCCGACTCGCTTGCCGCAATCGAGAAGTGCGTCTACGACGACAAGACCGTCACGATGGAGGAGCTTGTCGCGGCGCTTCGCGCCGATTTCGACGGCTTTGAAGAAACCCGCCGTCAGCTTCTGTCAGCGCCTAAATACGGCAACAACGACGATTACGCCGACAAATACGCGATAGAGTTCGTCGACTTCCTCGCCGCCCGGTTTGATTCATACAAAACGCCGAACGGCGGTCATTTCGTGATACTTTGCGCCGCGAACACCTCAAATATCTGGAGCGGACGCAACACCGCCGCCACCCCCGACGGCCGCCGCGCCCGCGAGCCTATCTCCGACGCCGGCAGCCCGACTTACGGCTGCGACAGAAGCGGCGTCACCCAAACGGTATTGAGCCTTGTTAAGCCCGACTACACAAAGGTTTCCGGCGGTTCGGTAGTGAACCAGAAATTTACCCCGAATGTCTTTACCGAGGCAAATCTGCCGGCGCTGACGGCGCTTCTGCGGGTTTATTTCGCCCGCGGCGGCCAGGAGATGCAGATAAACAGCGTCAGCCGCGAAACGCTGAAAGACGCGATGGAGCATCCGGAGAAATACGAGAACTTAGTTGTCCGCGTTTCCGGTTTCAGCGCATACTTTACCCGACTCGACCGAAGCGTCCAGAGCGATATACTTGAGCGCACCGAACACTCGGCGGTGTGACCCCCGGATTAATCTGAATAAAACGGCGGCTTTTACCGAAAACGGCGAAAGCCGCCGAAATTTTGCGCCGTGTGTTAAAATTAACACAATCCGCTTTAAATTTCACCTTAATTGGTGTATAATATAGAGGAAGAAAATAATCAAACAAGGAGTATATAATATGTCAAACAAGTTCATCGTCGAGACTTCCGCTCACCACCTTCATTTGAGCGCCGAACACCTTGCAATTCTTTTCGGCGAAGACGCCGAGCTTACCGTCAGAAAGATGCTGAGCCAGCCGGGGCAGTTTGCCTGCGAAGAGCAGGTTGCAGTTGAAGGCCCCCGCGGCCGTCTTGAGCGCGTTCGCGTTTTAGGTCCCGTCCGCGCCGAGAGCCAGGTCGAGCTTTCCGCCACCCACGCCCGCACCCTCGGCATCAAAGCTCCCGTCCGCGAATCCGGCGTAATCGACGGCACTCCCGGCTGCAAGCTGATCGGCCCTTGCGGCGAAGTTGAGCTCGACAAGGGCGTCATCATAGCCAAGCGCCACATCCATATGACCCCCGCCGACGCCGAAGCTTTCGGAGTCGCCGACAAAGACATCGTCTCCGTTAAAATAGACACCCCCGACCGTTCCCTGATTTTCGGCGACACCGTCGTCCGCGTTTCCCCCAAGTTCGCCCTTGCGATGCACATTGACACCGACGAATCAAACGCCGCCAACGCCGGCGGAGAAGTTTACGGAGAGATAGTCAGGTAATCTAAGGTTTTTCAGCCGCCGCGCTGAGTTACGGCTTAAAACCGGATATTACATATAATAACTAAACTTCGGAACAGCGATGTTTTGCCCCCGGCAAAACTCGCGAATAGCGCGAAGCGCTATTCATAGTAAGTTAAGTTTTTTGGGTGTGAGAAAAACCTTTTTTTAAAAAAGGTCTTTCTCTTTAATCTCCGGCGACACCGTCGTCCGCGTCTCCCCCAAGTTCGCCCTCGCGATGCACATCGACACCGACGAATCGAACGCCGCCAACGCCGGCGGAGAAGTTTACGGAGAGATAGTCAGGTAATCTAAGGTGTTTCAGCCGCCGCGCCGAGGTACGGCTTAAACCAATAAAAACTAAACTTTGGTGCGGCGATGTTTTGCCTCCGGCAAAACTCGCGAATGGCGCGAAGCAGCCATTCAGGGGCGAGTGATGTTTCACCGAAGGTGAAACTCACAGCCGGCGCGGAGCGCCGGCAGACGCAGTAAACATTCTGTGAATTTATCACATTCGGTCTTTTAAATACAGGCGGAATATGATATAATTATAATAATCGCAGTGCGGAAAGCACTGCGAAAACACCGTAAGCACGGTCGGCGGCGCCTCAGGCCCCGGCTTTGTTTTCGGCAAGAATATATTTTATGAGGAGATTTTATTATGCTCAAAGAAAAGAAACAGGAAATTATGCAGGAGTACGGCATCCATGAGAACGATACCGGCTCCCCCGAGGTTCAGATAGCGCTGCTTACCTATCGTATCACAAGCCTTACCGAACACCTTAAGGCAAATCCGAAGGATAACCACTCCCGCCGCGGTCTTCTTATGATGGTCGGCCGCCGCCGCGGACTTTTGGGTTATCTCCAGAAGAACGACATCATGCGTTATCGCGCCATCGTCGACAAACTCGGTCTGCGTAAATAACAGCAAAACGGTTCGCCCCGAGGCGTCTGTCCCGGGCGAACCGTCGTTTTTTGTGTTGTATTTCCCAATCGCTTTTTTATTATGTACCCCATTAACGTCAAAGGACGCAGTTTATAAACAAGCATTCATCCGTATAAGGATTAGCAGTTCAATATGCCGCATATCGGCTGTCCGATTTGCCGTGTATTCGAGTGCTAAACCTCTGCGGATGAAAAAACAAACCACAGGAGGTTTTTAATGTTCAGTAATTTCAAGGTTTTTGAGTACGAGCTTGCCGGACGCAAACTCGTAATCGAAACCGGCAAGATGGCGGGGCTCGCCAACGGCTCCTGCCTCGTCCGCTACGGCGACACCGCGGTGCTTTGCAGCGCGACGGCGTCTAAAATGCCCCGCGAAGGCATCGATTTTCTGCCGCTTTCCGTCGATTATGAAGAAAGACTTTACGCCGTCGGTCATATTCCCGGCTCCTTCCTTAAGCGCGAAGGCCGTCCGACCGAAAACGCGGTTCTCTCTTCCCGCGTAATCGACCGCCAGATTCGCCCGCTTTTCCCGAAAGATCTGCGCAACGACATCGCTATCAACCTGATGGTTATGAGCGTTGAACAGGACTGCAGCCCGGAGTTTTGCGGAATGCTCGGCGCGTCTGTCGCCCTTTCGATTTCCGATATTCCGTGGAACGGCCCTACCGCCGGCGTTCTCGTCGGCATGGTCGACGGAGAATTTTGCATCAACCCGACGCAGGAACAGCGCGCGAAGTCGGACCTTGAGCTGACCGTCGCGGGTTCCGAAGCAAAGGTCGTCATGATCGAAGCCGGCGCAAACGAAGTCGGCGACAAAGACATGTTCGACGCCATCATGCTCGCGCATGAGGAAGTTAAAGGGCTTTGCCGCTTCATCAACGGCATAGTAGCCGAGATAGGCAAGCCGAAATTCGAATATCCCTCCGGCGCGATTGACGCAGAGCTTTTAGCCGAAATCGAGGCGATGGTAAAAGAGGATGTGAAGCTCGCGCTTGACACCGACGACAAGTCTGTCCGCGACGCCCGCCTCCAGCCGATAATTGAGCGCGTTTACGCCGAATACGACGAGAAGTATCCGAATCAGCGCGGAATGCTCGACGAGATACTTTATCAGATACAGAAGCATATCGTCCGCGAATGGCTGATAACCGACAAGAAGCGCGTCGACGGCCGCGGTATGGATCAGATTCGTCCGCTCGCCGCCGAAGTAGGTCTCTTCCCGCGCGTTCACGGAAGCGGAATGTTCGCCCGCGGTCAGACGCAGGTGGTTACAAACTGCACTTTGGGTTCTCTCGCCGAATCTCAGCTGCTTGACGGCATCGACGAGGCGACCTCGAAGAGATATATGCACCATTACAATATGCCGCCCTTCTCGACCGGCGAAGCGAGATCGGTTCGCTCTCCCGGCCGCCGCGAGATAGGTCACGGCGCTCTCGCAGAACGCGCGCTGAGCCCGGTGCTTCCGACGGTTGAAGACTTCCCGTACGCTATCCGCTGCGTCTCCGAAGTCGTTTCCTCCAACGGCTCCACCTCTCAGGCCGCCGTCTGCGGCTCTACGCTCGCGCTGATGGACGCCGGCGTTCCGATTACCGCCGCCGTCGCCGGAATCTCCTGCGGACTTATCACCGAGGGAGAACGCTGGATGACGATGATTGACATCCAGGGACTTGAAGACTTCTACGGCGACATGGACTTCAAGGTTGCCGGTACCCTCAAGGGCATCACCGCGATTCAGATGGACCTCAAAATCGACGGTCTTACCCCGGAAATTATCTGGGCCGCGCTGACGACTACCCACGCCGCCCGCAACTATATAATCGAGAATGTGATGCTTCGCGCAATCCCGGCGCCGCGTCCCGACGTTTCGAAGTACGCGCCGAAGATGATTACCATGCATATCAACCCCGACTTTATCCGCGATGTCATCGGCAGCGGCGGAAAGGTCATTCAGAAGATTACCGCCGACACCGGCGCGAAGATAGACATCGAAGACGACGGAACCATCTTTATCGCCGCCGTCGACCGCGACGCAGGTCTTTTAGCTCAGAAGATTATCGAAAACATCTGCTTCGAGCCGGAGGAAGGCGCGATTTACGAAGGCGTTGTAACAAGGATCATCCCGATCGGCGCTTTCGTCGAGTTCGCTCCCGGCAAGGAGGGAATGGTTCACATCTCCAAGCTTGCCGACTACCGCGTTGAAAAAGTCGAGGACATCTGCAAGGAAGGCGACACCATGCGGGTCAAGTATCTCGGTGTCGATGAAAAAGGCCGCATGAATCTCAGCCGCCGCGACGCCCTGACCGCCGACGAGAAGGCCGCCGAGGTGCCGAAAGCGCCCTCGGTCGACCCGGAAGCCCGCCGCAGTCCTTATGTTCCGAGAAGCCAGCGGCGCGGAAGAGACGATTAACCGCCGACGCGGGGATGGGCAAGCGCCTCTCCCCGCGTTTTTTGACTTTAAAATAATATATATTCTCACGGCGCTCTTCCCGTAATTTGATTTTTTTCGGCGAATGCGCCGAAAATGCCGCAAATGAAAATATTTATCCGAAAGGAAGTTATAAAATCATGGAACAGCTCAGAATGCTTCTCGTCGACGGAACTCATATCCCGGCGAACGCGCCGGACGGCTGGTATATATTATCGCACGCCGACATGATGCGGCGGTACGCCGAAGCAAACCCGAAGGCTTCAAAGGAACAGCTCGAAGAATACGACGGAAAGCTGGCCGACGGCTGGCTTCTTGCCTGCGAAAGCCTGAACGGCAGCATAAAGCCGCGCGAGACTTTTTATAAAGACATGATAGGCGACCCCGACTGCGGCGCCGAGCGGATTTTCTATATCGTCCGCCGCTCCGACGACTTTATCGGCGGCACCGCCACCGCCAAAATTAACCCGGAAACTCCGTCGCTGCACATGGTCGGCGTCGCCAACTGCTGCCAGGGGCAGGGGCTTTCCTTTTCCGTCTGCGCCGCCGCGACAAACGCGATGATCGACGCCGGTATCAGAAGCATCCGGCTGCTGACAAACGATTTCCGCATCCCGGCGCTGAAAACGTATCTTAAATTGGGGTATATGCCGTGGTATTATCTCGACGATATGCGTGACCGCTGGAACGTCGTTTTTGACGAGCTGGGCGAGAAATACGACCGGAAGAAATTTTTTGCGTATGAGGAAGACGGGGAAACTAAAAGGACGATTGAATAACCGCAAAGCGCTTATTCAAAGCAAATTAATTAAAATATAATTATATAAAATAAAATGAAACTTAAAGTTAAAGTCAAGCGGGTGCGTGACAGCGCGAAGCTGCCGCACTCGGGTTCTGTGATTGCCGCCGGATATGACCTTTCCGCCGCGATCAATGAAGATATTATTATTCCGCCCGGCTGCTGGGCGGCTGTCCCCACCGGGATTGCGATTGAGCCGGAGAGCGACGCCGTCGTCGGCTTTGTCCTGCCGCGGTCGGGGCTCGGCGCGAAACACGGCGTTGTGCTGCGGAACTCTGTCGGCGTAATTGACGCCGATTACCGCGGCGAGATAATTGTCACCCTCGTGAATACCGGGGAGGAGAGTTTCGTCGTTCATCCCGGCGACAGGATAGCGCAGCTCGTCTTTCTGCCGGTCTTTGCGGCGGAGTTTATCGAGGCAGAGGAGCTTTCCGAGACGGGGAGGGGCGCCTCCGGATTCGGGTCTACCGGGGTGAAGTAATAAAGGGAAGTGGTTCTCTGAAATACGGTGGAATCCGGCTCCGGATTCGGTTCTACCGGGGTGAAGTAATTGACATAAGCTGGAATCCGGCGGGGGTTTGGGTCGACGGGGATAAAATAAAGCGGTGAAGGGAGTTGAATCTCAGGGATAACGTTCAATTTTCACACAGGCGCCGCGGATGAAGGCGGAGAGGAATTCATCGCGGAAACGAAAGGGAAATTTTGCGATGAAAATAGTATGGTTTTGCATCCCGGCGCACGGACATACCAATCCCACTCTGGGAGTGGTAAAGGAATTGACGAACGCCGGACATGAAGTTTATTACTTTTCCTTTGAAATGCTTCGCGAGAAGATTGAGCGGGCGGGGGCGGTGTTTATCTCCTGCGACGGCTTTGATTTTGATATACGGGACAAGAACGCCGCCGACAGGGTCGGGAAAGATATCGCCTTTGCAACGGAACTTCTGGTCAAAGCGACATTGGCGCTGGATGAGATGATTTCCGAAAAGGTAAAGGAAATCAAGCCGGATCTGATTGTGTCGGA
The DNA here is from genome assembly GCA_012800735.1 of Clostridiales bacterium. Lineage (GTDB taxonomy): Bacteria > Bacillota > Clostridia > Oscillospirales > CAG-272 > JAAZGC01. The sequence goes on from JAAZIU010000028.1 coordinate 57,785, forward strand.
CTCTATCGCTTATTGGGGAAAACTGACTGCGATGAAATACGGTATTCCCTATGTTTCTTCGACCACGACTTTCGCGTTCAACCGGTATTCGTCAAGATATCTGAAACGCGGGGCGGGGGAGATTATCAAAATGATTTTCACCATGCCCAAGATAAACAAATATCTGCAGCTGCTCCGCGATAACGGCTATCCGGTGAAAAACATATATGATATCGTCAGCAACGACAACGAGACAAATACTATCGTTTACACTTCAAAAGAGTTTCAGCCCTGCTCGGAGACTTTTTCCGACAGATACCGCTTTATCGGCCCGTCGATCAGGCCCATCGAGAGCGAAATGAAGAAAACGGCCGCAAAAACCGTTTATATTTCGATGGGAACCGTGATGAAAAACAAAGAGATATACGTAAACTGCATTAAAGCCCTCGGAAACACCGATTATCAGGTGATTATTTCGCTGGGAGACAACAGCGTTGAGATTGAAGATATACCGGAAAATATCGGGATTTACAAGTCCGTCGACCAGATGGCGGTGTTGTCGATAGCCGATGTGTTTTTGACGCACTGCGGGATGAATTCCGTTTCGGAGGCGCTGTATTACGAGGTGCCGCTCGTTATGCTGCCGCAGACGCCGGAGCAGGGCGCCGTTGCAAAAAGAGCCGAAGAACTGAATGCGGGAGTGTTTCTTAAAAACACAGGCGAGAGCGCCATTATTTCGGCGATTGAGACGATTTTGTCGAACGCGGAATATAAAAGCGCGGCGAAGAAAATTTCCGAAAGCTTCAAGAGGTGCGGCGGAGTTTTTGCCGCGAGGGAGTTTTTGGAGAAGATTTATCGGGGAGATTGAAAAACCGTTTGTTCGCTCAAGCGACAACTTATACTATTAATAAACAACATATACACAAACAAGCAAAGGCTGACTTTACAATGTACGAAATCGACACAAACCATATAACCAAAGACACAATAATTTTAGCGTCTAAATCCCCGCGGCGGCGGGAGCTGATGGAGCTTATCGGGCTGCCTTTTGCGGTTCTTGCCGTTGACACCGAGGAAGACCTGCCCGACGGTACGGGGGCGGAAGAAACCGTATCCCTGCTTTCCCGCCGCAAAGCGGAGGCGGTGGCGAACCTGCTTTCCCGTGATACCGATATAAGCGGAAATATCATCATCGGCGCCGACACCGTTGTCTGGAACGGCGAGATATACGGCAAGCCGAAGGACTACGACGACGCGCGCAGGATGCTCCGCTCCCTTTCCGGACGGGGGCATGAAGTCTGGACCGGGATTACCGTTCTGCGCGGCGATATCTGCGTTACCGAGGCGGTTCGCACCGACGTTTATTTCCGCGAGCTTTCCGATTACGAAATTGACAGGTATATCCGCGAATGTCCGCCGTATGACAAGGCGGGCGGGTACGCGATTCAGGAGCGCGCCGCGATATTCGCCGACCGCGTCGACGGGGATTTTTACAACGTCATCGGACTGCCGGTCAGCCGTCTCTGGCATATCCTGCACGACAGGTTCGGGGTGACGTGATGACGGGCGTAAAGAAAACCGGCGGGAAAACTGCCGGCGCGGAACAGGCAAAACCGAAACTTACCGAAGAAAAAACAGCCGAAATGAAAGAGATAAAAACGAAAAACGCCGTCAAACAGGCCGATATAAAGAAATCCGGCGCGAAGAAAGCGCCGTCAAAGAAGACCGCCGCGGCGAAGAAAACCGCTAAAAAAACCGCTTCAAAAAAGCCGGTATTTGTTCCCGACAAAGCCCTGCTTAAAAAGGGCGCGGAGCTTGTCGCGCGGCTGAAAACCGTCTATCCCGACGGCGAATGTCAGCTCAAATACGAGGGCGAGCCGTGGCGGCTGCTTGTGATGGGCATCCTTTCGGCGCAATGCACCGATATCAGGGTGAATATTATCGCCGAGGAGCTTTTCGCCGCTTATCCCGATGTCTATTCGATGGCGGAAGCGGATATCTCGGAAATCGAGAGGCTTATCCGCACCTGCGGCCTCTGGCGGGGCAAGGCGGCGGCGATAAAGGGCTCCTGTGAAATTATCGTCTCAAAACACGGCGGGGAGCTGCCGTCGTCGATGGAGGATCTTACCGCGCTTCCCGGCGTCGGGCGGAAGATAGCGAATCTCATTCGCGGCGACATCTTCGGATTTCCGGCGATAGTCGCCGATACTCACTGCATAAGACTTTCCGCGCGCATAGGGCTGACCGAGGCGGGGGAGCGCGACCCGTACCGCACCGAGATGCGGCTGTCCGAGATTATAGCGCCGGAGGAACAGGTAGAGTTCTGCCACCGTTTTGTCTTATTCGGCCGCGAATACTGCACCGCCCGCTCGCCGAAGTGCGAGGGCTGCCTGATGGCCGATATCTGCGACAAAAACCTATGAGTATTATTAAATCAAACAGAAAAATTCCGCGGAAGTGTAAAATACGTCACTTCCGCGGAAAAATTATTGAAAAAAACCGGGGAAACTTCGTTTATGAAGCTCCCCGGTGAAAACAAAGAAAGGAGTTGGTTGTTTGCGCGGTTGTTTACCCGTCGGTTTCGGGTAAGCTCTTGTTATTCCGGCTTGTCGGCGGGAGCCGGCTCGTCGAAATCTGCTTCGTCGGCGACTTCAACTTCAATGTCGCGGTCGCAGCAATCTTCGTCAAGGAAAATCGCTTCGTCATCGTCGTCAAATTCAAAACCGCAGCACTCGTCGAGGTAGTCCTCGCAGTTGGCTTCGCAAAGGTTGCGCATATATTCGTTGAATTTCTTATATGCCATATAAGCGAGGGCGGCGATGCCGGCGACGGTGATGATGAAGAGGATTATCTTAAGAGCCTTGTCAAGCTTTGATTCTTTCGGCTCAGGCACGGGCACAAAGCGATCTCTGATATCCTGTATTACTTTCATTGTTATGCCTCCTAAATAGATTATTCGTTGCTTCATAATAAATTATACCACATAAGCGGCGTTTTGTACACCGCGCGAGTGAAAAAAATTGTTAATTTTTTGATAAAGCTCGATATATCAACCAAAAAGACCGGCATTATGCTCCTCAGGGTATTTTGTCATATGCTTTTCGGCTGATTTTTTGACGCTTGCGCAGGTCGAGACATGGCTGTTCTTGCCGCCGGGCTATATCCGCAGGTCTTGTCGCAGAAATCCGTTTCGGTTTTAAGCGAAGAATTTATGCTTCTCACCCCGCCGCGCCTTCTCTTATCGCTTCGATGTATTTATCCATCGCTTTGTCGACGGATTTCTTTACGCTCGCGTAGGTCGACGCCAATTTGTTATTGCCGGACATGACAATGCCTATCGTTTTGCCGTAATATCCGCCCCAGTCGAGGGTATAAACGAGGTCGTAGACTTTGCTTGCGAAGATGATTTTAAACATATCGTAGCTGTCTTCGTCGCGGACGCCTTTTATCAGGACGCTCTGATCTATCGCGGCTTCGGTGAGGCCGGGCGTGGCAAAGTAGCCCATCGCTTCAAGCACCGCGCCGGAGAATTCCGCGTCGCAGCCGATCGGCAGGGTGTAGACCGGCGCCCCGCCTGTATTTGAAAGACCGTAATATTTTTCCTGATTTTCGTCGTATTTCGGGAAGGGGACAACGCCGATGTCAAAGTCAAGCGAGCGGTAGGAGAGGCAGGCGCCGATTGTGTTGTATGCAAAATAGGTGTTTCCGAAGCCGAAAATCTGACCTCCCAAGTCGTAGCCGAACTTGCGCTCAACGATGACGGTTGACGGGCTGTTCGAAATGACGCCTACGGCAAGGTCGAACTTGGTGAAATAAGCGTCGTCGAGGACGAATTCAATCTCCCCTTCGCCGGTTTTGCGGGTGGTAAGCGAACCCATCCCGACGACCATGTTGAAGGCGTTGGAGCCGTTCGTCACATAGCCGTAGCGGTCGTGTTCGTCTTCTTCGCCGTTGCCGTTGAGATCGAGATAACCGTCCTTTTCAATCTCGCGGAAGGCGTCGAAGGTCCACTTGCCTTCGCGGACTTTGTCATAGGGGAATTCGATGTTGGTATTTCTGAAAAGGTCTTTGTTGAAGTAGAGGCAGATCGTCGAAAGATCGTCGGTATAGCAGATTTCGCCGTTTATCATATACACTTTCCCCGAGTCGAAATCAAAGGTTTCGATTGTGGTCTGGTCCCACCAGGGGTTGTCAAGGTCGATGGACTCGACTTCGCGGAAGTCCATCAGATAATGATTCGGCAGCACTTTCGCAATCTGTTCCAAAAAGGGGAAGGCGGCGTCGAATTCGCCGGTGTTTGCAAGCACCGCGGCGCTCAGTTTGTTATTAAGGTCTTCCACTTCGACGACATTGACCGATTTTAGCTTTATGTTCAAAAGCTCCTCGGTATTCAGGTTGCGCTCGTGGATCGCTTCAATGATGACATCGCCGCGCTTTACGCTTTCGTCAAGGTCAATCGGTTCGGCGATTTCGCGTTTTAAAACGGTGAAAGTCCGTCCGCCGAAGTCCTGCGGATATTTAAGGAAATCGTAAGGCGGCTCGGTTGCGGCTTCCGTCGTTTCGGCGGCGCCGCCGTCAGATTTCGCGCCGTCGGGCGCGGCCGTTTCCGCGGGTTTTGAGCCGCAGGCGGATAATATAAATGCCGCAAGCAGCGCTGCCGCGAGTATAATCAAAGATGTTCGGGAGGATATTTTCATTGTATTCACCTGATATTATTTTTTATCCCGCCGCGCCGGTCCGAATCGCCTCGATATATTTTTCAAGGTCCTTATCGACGGATTTCTTTATACTTGCGTAAGTCGAGGCCAACTTATTTTTGCCGCTTTGTACCATGCCGCAGGTCTTGCCGTAATATCCGCCCCAGTCGAGGGTATATATGAGGTCGTGGACCTTGCTTTCGAAAATTATCTTGAACATATCAAAGCTGTCTTCGTCGCGGACGCCTTTTATCAGGACGCTTTGATCTATTACGGCTTCGGTCAGGCAATGCGATGCGAACCAGCCCATCGCTTCAAGCACCGCGCCGGAGAACTCCGCGTCGCAGCCGAGCGGCAGCACATAGACAGTTGCGTAGCCGGTGTTGACAAGGCAGTAATATCTGTCCTGATTTTCGTCGTATTTCGGGAACGGCACAACGCCGATGTCAAATTCAAGGGAACGGTAGGAAAGACAGGAGCCGATCAGGTTATAGGCAAAATAGGTGTTGCCGAAGCCGAATATCTCGTTGCCAAGACCGTATCCGAACTTGCGCTCCATGATGACGGTGGACGGACTGTTCGAGAGGACATCTATAACAAGGTCGAATTTGGAGAAATACGCCTCGTCGAGGACGAATTCAACATCTCCGTCGCTGTTCTTGCGGGTTGTAAGCGAACCCATTCCGGTGACCATGTTGAAAGCGTTTGAGCCGTTTGTTACATAGCCGTAGCGGTCGTTTTCATCGGCTTCGCCGTTGCCGTTGAGGTCGAGGTAGCCGTCCTTTTCTATCTCGCGGAAGGCGTCGAAAGTCCAGCTTCCGTCGCGGACTTTGTCATAGGGAAGTTCAAGGCCGACATTTGTAAGCAGATCCTTGTTAAAATAGAGGCAGATGATCGAGAGGTCATCCATGTAGTTTATTTCGCCGTCTATCATATATGTTTTTCCGGAGTCGAAGTCGAAGGTTTCGATGGTAGTTTTTCCCCACCAGGGGTTTTCGAGGTCGATGGACTCAACTTCGCGGAAGTCGACCATATAGTGATTCGGCAGCGCCAGCGCGGCATGCCAGATACTTGGGAAGGCGGCGTCGTAGTCGCCGGTGTTGGCAAGCACCGCTTCGCTCATCTTTTTTATAACGTCGATTTCCGACTTTACCGAGCGTATTTTTACATTGAGCAGCTCCTCGGTATTCAGATTGCGCTCGTGGATCGCTTCTATTATAACATCGCCGCGCTTTACGCTGTCGTCAAGGTCGATGGGTTCGGCGTTTCCCGTCAGTACCGTGAAAGTTCTTCCGCCGAAATCCTGAGGATTTTTGAGAAATTCATACGGCGGTTCGGTGACGGCTTCGGTGGTTTCGGCGCCGGCGCCGTCAGATTTCGAGCCATCGGGCGCGGTTGTTTCGCCGGATTTGCCGGAATCGGAGCCGCAGGAGGTAATAACAAACGATATCAGCAGCGCCGCTAAAAGCAGAGCTGATAAAAGACGAATTTTCGGTTTCATGATATTCCTTTTCTTTTTGTCTTGCATTATTTTTATGTGCGTGATGCTTTAACCCGCCGCGCCGGTCTGCACCGCTTCGATGAATTTCGCCATCTCTTTGTCGGTGGCTTTCTTGACGCTTGCGTAGGTCGACGCGAGTTTATCCTTGCCGGAGATGACCATGTCGCAGGTCTTGCCGTAGAATCCGCCCCAGTTGAAGTTGTAGATAAGGTCGTAGGTCTTCGAGTCGAAGATGATATGGAACATATCATAGCTGTCCTGATCGCGGACGCCTTTTATCAGGACGCTGGTATCGATGACCGCCTCTTTGAGCTGCGGCATTGCAAACCAGCTCATCGTTTCAAGTACCGTTCCGGCAAATTCCGCGTCGGCGCCGGCGGGGATGCCGTAGACATTGGCGTACATGGTATTGCAGACGCCGTGGTATTTTTCCTGATTTTCGTCGAATTTCGGGAAGGGCACAACGCCGATGTCAAATTCAAGGGCGCGGTAGGAGAGGCAGGAGCCTATCATCGAGTAATCGAAATAGGTGTTGCCGAAGCTGAATATCTGACCGCCTAAATCGTAACCGAACTTGCGTTCTTTGACGACGGTGGCGTCGGTGTTGCAGAAGTCGTTTATCGCGCGGCTGAATTTTACGAAATACTCCTCGTCGAGGATAAACTCGTATTTTCCCTCGCTGTCCGGAACGACGGTGAGGGTGTCGAAGCCGACCATCATGTTGAAAGCGTGCGAGGCGGTGCAAACATAGCCGTATTGGTCGTACTCGTCGGTCTCGCCGTTGCCGTTGAGGTCGAGATAGGCGTTTGTGACGAGAACCTTGAAGGCGTCGCAGGTCCACTGATTGTCCCGGACGGCGTCATAGGGATAGGGGATGTTGTTTGCGGCCATCAGGCTTTTGTTGAAATAGAGGCAGACGGTCGAAAGGTCGTCCCAGAAGTTTATCTCGCCGCACGCCATGAACGCTTTGCCGGTTCCGAAGCCGAAGATGTCGATGACTTCCTTGTCCCACCACGGGTGAGTCATATCCATCGTCTCGACGGTGTTCATGTCGATGAGATAATGCTTGTCGAGAGTGCCGGAGACTTTCTCTATCGAGCCGAAGACAGCCGAATATTCGCCGTCGCCGGCCATCACGATTTTCTGAATATCCGCGCCGATTGCGGTCCAGTCTTCGGTTTTGGTTGAAGTTATTTTGATGTTGAGCAGTTCTTCCGTCTTTGAGTTGCGCTCGTAAACGGCTTCGACGATGACGTCGCCGCGTTTTACGCTGTCGTCGAGGTCGATATAGTCGCCTTTTGTGTAGGCGCCGTTCAGCACCTTGAATTCCCGCCCGCCGAAGTCTTCCGGGTTTTTGAGGAACTCATACGGCGGTTCGGTTGTGGCTTCGGTGGTTTCGGCGGCGGCGGTCGCGTCGGGCGCGGTTGTTTCGCCGGATTTTCCGGAATTGGAGCCGCAGGCGAGGGCGGTAAGCAGCATTGCCGCGGCGAGCGCGATGAATAAAAGGCGTTTAAAAACAGTCATGATGTATCCTCTTTTTATTTTACTTTCAGAATTTTGTTATTTATTATTAACTTAAAACAGTCGCTCGACCACACAATATTATACATTGTCAAAGGGGAAAAGTCAACAAGCAGGGGGCAAAGCTTACACGGAGTTGCCGGCGATTTTACAGCGGCGGTTTCCAAAATGAAAACCCCCGCCGGATTTAACAGGCGGGGTTTAAGCGGATTTACGGTCATTCTCTTTTTATCTCCCCGCCGTCCATCACCCATACGGTATCCGCCGAGGCGGCGATCTTCTCATCGTGGGTGACTATAGCTATAGTTGTGCCGATCGAATGGAGGCGGAGGAAAAGGCTTATTATCTCCTGCGCCGTTTCGCGGTCGAGGCTGCCGGTCGGCTCGTCGGCAAGAAGTACTGCGGGGCGATTTATCAGGGCGCGGGCTATCGCAACGCGCTGAAGCTGTCCGCCGGAAAGCTCGGAGGGCAGGTGTTCGAGGCGATCCCTGATTCCTAACATTTCGGTCAGTTCGTCGAACCATTTCTCATCCGGCTTTTTTTCGTCGAGCAGCGAGGGCAGGATGATGTTTTCGCGGGCGGTGAAGATATCGACCAAATTGAACTGCTGATAAACGAATCCAATTTCCCGGCGGCGGATTTCGGCGAGCGCCTTTGAGTCGAGGGAGGCGATATCTTTGTTCCGCAGGAATATCTTTCCGTGGGAGGGGCGGTCAAGCCCTGCAAGAAGGTGGAGCAGCGTTGACTTTCCCGAACCCGACGCGCCTTTTATCGCCGCCATTTCGCCGTCGTCAAGCTCGAAATTCGCGTCATGCACCGCGTATATCGTCTCGTCGCCCTGGCGGTAGATTTTCGTCAGCCCTTCGGTTTTCAGCGCTTTCATGATTCTGCCTCCGTGATCGCGTTTTCTGTTTTTTGTCTGCCTGTTTCGTCCGGCAGCATTTTCTTTCCCGAAGCGACTGCCGGAAGGATATACGCCGCGGTCGTCACCGCCGTGGCCGCGAGGGAAAAGATTATCGCCCCCGCCGACAGCTTCACCGACACCGGGAACGCCGCCCGCATCAAAAGATACACGACAAGCGCCGCCAGCATAAGCGCCGCGATGTTCATAGCCCCGCGCAGCGCGTATTCCGCCGAAATGAGCCTTATAAGCCCGCCGTCGTCAAGTCCGCAGTTGTGTATCGTCGTCCATTTTTTCTTTTTCGAGGATATATCTTCCGCGACGAAAGCCGCGAGCGACAGGGCGGCGGAGAGCAGCATCGGCGCCGCCGAAATCAGGGCAAGGGCGTTCAGGCTGCGCATAAGTTCGGCCTCAGCCGCAGCTTCCGTTTTGTTGTTTACAAGGTTGAAGCGGTCTTCCGGAAAGAGGGCGGATATCTCCCCGAAAAGCCCGTCGATGTCGGCGCCGGAGGCGGCGTAAATCTCTATCCGGTTCGGAACCGCTTCAAAGCCGCTCAATTCTTCATAATCGGCTTTTTTGGCGTATATGTCGAAAAATCCGGTGTGGCCGCTTTCAAAGTAGCCGCTGACGGTGAGCTTTGTCGTTTCGCCTTCGGCCCTCCGGGCGGATTCAATTACCGAGCCGATCGGCAGATGGCGTTTCAGGCGGGAATTTACGAGAATATGCATCGGTTTTGAGAAAAGTTCCGTGTCATACTCGGCGGCTTTCCGGCCGTCGGCGCTGTTCTCATCGAAAAGATACAAGGTGATGTGATACCAGCCGCCGCGGTCGCCGATGGAGGTATATCCGGGCAGGTTGTCGTCGGAAAAGCGCTTTAAATTGAGATTATTGTATGAGGTCTGAAAATTCATCTCCTTTATGCCGTCAAATCCAGAAAGCGTTTGAATTCTCGCTTTCATCTCCTCCGGATGCGGTTCGGCGGCGCTTTCGGCTACGATTATGTCGGGGCGGGAGACGGTATTTGTGTCTAAATTCGAGTAAAATATCGCCGTGTAAATAAACAAAACCGCGGGTATGGTTATCGCAAGCGCGGCTGACGTCAACTTCCGCTGCCGCAGGATTCCGGCGGAGATGATACGGCGGGTTGCCGACGTCTCCTCCATCACCGAAACGGTGGAGCCGGGTCGGGCGCAGTCTTCGGGGAGCCTTACTCCCTCGGCGGGCGGCGTCTTTTCAATTTGCCGCGCAAGGCGGAGGAACGCCGCAAAAGCGACGGCGGTCACGAGGATGAACAGAAATACGGCGAGTTTCGGGGAGAAATGCCAGACCGTTTTGCCGAGCATAAGGTTCGAACCTTCGATGCGGAAGAAATATTTCGTTATCAGGAACGAAGCGAAATTGCCCGCCGGAATCGCTGCCGCAAAAGCAGGGAGCAGCGCCGAGAGGAGCTGAATTGAGAGGGATTTGTACATTTTCGAGCCGTTTATGCCGAGCGCCCGCATTATGCCTAAATTGCGGCTTTGGCGAAGGATAAATACCCGCACCGAATATCTTATCGCGAAAAGAGAAGGCAGCAGCGCAAAGGCGGTTATAACATAAACGATTGTCAGGTTTTCGTCGTAGAATTTATTTATCTCGCCGCTCCAGACAACCCCGCAGCCGCTTTCGCCGTCATTGACCCGCGCGAGCATATCTTGCATGAGTTTTCTTGAAGTTTCTTCGTCTTCTTTGATATAGACTTTGTCATCCCGAACTTCAAAATTTATTCCGCGTTCTTTGAGGTAGTCCGTGTCATCGTCGTCTGCATTCAGAAGATAAAGATACGCGCCGCCGTGCCGCTCGTAATTATTTATCTGCCTTCCCCAGAAAGCGCCGTCGAAGATTGAGCTTATCGTCGACGCCGAAAAGATTGCGAGGAAAAGCACCAGAAAGAGGGTGACGAAGTCGGCCGGACGCCGCTCAATCCGGCGGCGGAGGTAGAGTAAAATCATGGCGTTTACCGTAAAATCGGTTGTTCTGTCTTACATTTATATTATATATGAGCGGCGGCGGTTATAAAAGGTTAATTTGTGAACATCAGCCCGAATTTTCCGGAAAAAAAAGAAAGCCCTCCGGAGAAGGCTTTCTCTTGCTTTTATGAATTAAAGCGATTTAATCTCAACCAGCGCTTTTCTCTGGGCGCTCAGCTCAACCGCTTCGATTACGCGGCTGCACTCGACGCCGTCGCCGAAGCAGGGGGAAGTCGGGCGGTCGTTGGCTATCGACTCGACAAACTCATACAGCTCGTGGACAAAGGTGTGCTCATAGCCGATAACGTGACCGGTCGGCCACCACGCCTGCATGTAGGGATGGCCGCCTTCGCTCGCCTGAATCAGGCGGAAGCCCTGGAGTCCGCCTTCGTCGTCGGCGGAGTAGTATTGCAGCTCGTTCATCCGCTCAAAGGAGAATTTGAAAGAGCCCTTGTCGCCGTTGACTTCGATTGAGAGGTCGTTCTTGTGTCCCTGCGCGAAGCGGGTGGCTTCGAACACGCCCATAGCGCCGTTTTCAAACTCGGCGATGAAGGTGGTACCGTCGTCGACGTCGACTTTGCCCATGGGGCCGCCGGAACCGGCGGAGGCGGAGAGACCCTGCATCGAGTCGGCAAGCGGGCGCTCCTCGATAAACGTCTTCTGCATTCCCATCACCGAGCGGAAATCGCCGGCGAAGAAGCGGGCGAGGTCGATGAAGTGCGCGCCGAGGTCGCCGAGCGAGCCGGAGCCACAGATATCCTTCTGAAGCCGCCATACGAGCGGAAAATCGGGGTCGATTATGAAGTCCTGGAGATATGACGCGCGGATGTGGCGGATTGTGCCTATCTTGCCTTCGTCGATGAGCTGCTTTGCCAGCTGCACCGCCGGGGCGAAACGGTAGTTAAATCCGATCTGCGCCTTGACTCCGGCTTTGTCGGCGGCTTCTTTCATCGCGCGGGCGTCGGCGAGATTGAGCGCCAGCGGCTTTTCGCAGAAAACGTGCTTGCCTTCGGCCGCCGCCGCTATGGCGATTTCCTTGTGGGTGTTCGAGGGGGAGGTGATGTCGACCATGTCGATATCCGGGCGGCTGACCAGCTTTTTCCAGTCGGTCTCGCAGTCCTCCCAGCCGAATTTGTCGGCGGCGCGCTTCAGCCACTCGCCGTCCCGCCCGCAGATGGCTTTGCGGTTCAAGCCGACGCTGAGATCAAAGAACATCGGGAGCCGCGCGTAGGCGTTGGAATGCGCCTTTCCCATGAATTTGTAGCCGATAAGGCCGACATTAAGTGTCTTCATAGTTTACTTGCCTCCGTTTTTTATATTTTCGTTTTTTGGTTTCGGTTTTACATCGCCGCGTCTAATTTTGCGAATATCGCCGCGATTTCGGCGCGGGTGACGAGTCCGCCGGGTTTCAGCGAGCCGTCGGGATATCCGCTTATCACTCCCGCCCCGACGCAGAGCGCGGCGTTGTCGGCCGCCCAGGCGGGGAGCTTGTCTTTGTCGGTGAAATCAATGGCGGCGGGGGGTTTGTCTTTCAGAAGGGCGCCCAGCACCTGCATGACCTCTGCCCGGGTGATGTTGTCGGACGCCGCGAAGATAACGTCTTCTCCATCCCCGCGGCCGCGCATCAGCCCGGCGGAAACAGCGGCGCGGACATAAGGCTTAGCCCATTCGGGGCAGTTGTCGGCAATTACGACCGACGGGTTGTCGCTTATTTCAAGATAGCTTGTCAGCAGCTTTGCGAATTCGGCGCGGGTCAGAAGCCCGGCGGGGCGGTATTCTCGCCTGCCGCCGTCGATCTTGTATCCGTCCGCTATCCCCATCAGATGCGCTTTTTCGATGTATTCATAAGCCCAGCTGTCGCCGGTATCGGCAAAGGTGTCGCCTGGTTCTAAATATACGGCTTTAAGGGCGGAATAGGAGACGTATCTTGCCGCGTCGGCCGCGCTGTAAAGTACCCGGACGAAAGTCAGCGGCTGAGCGGCGGTTTTCGGGATTTCCGCCGTCAGAATCGTCTTTTTTGCGCGGTTCAGCGCCGCTTTCGGCTGATATTCGACGACGAATGTATTTCCGTCGGCGTCGCGCAGCTCCGCCGCGAGAGAGGCGGCGTCGGTTGTGTTCGCCGTTACCTCAATCCCGCGCAGCCCGGGTTCAAGACGGGAAGAGGCGGAGGAAAGCAGGTCGGTTCCGATGCCGAGGCTTATTTCATATTCTCCCGCCGCGCCGCCGGCGCCTGCTTCGGCTATGATTATGTCGGTGTCAACGCCGACGAGGTTGTAGTTGTTATAGAGCTTGTATCTTGCCGCGTTGTCCGCCCTGACGATATATCCGAAGCGAGACCAGTAAAGAATGTCTTCCGGCGGCTCGCCGCGGTTTCGTCCGGCGGTGTCGGGACGCCAGGTGGGGTCGAGTTCGGGGGTGTAGTTTTCGCCGAATTTGAGATCGTCTATGCCGACGGCGCAGTCGAGCGGGTAATAGCTGCCCTCGGGGGTAAAATCGACCCAGCCGTCAAGCGCGGCGCGCTCGGAGGAGGATCTCAGGATAAGCCGCGTCAGCCTGTCGGCGACCATAACCGCGGCGGATACCGTCGGTATTTCGACATAGCCTTCATGGCCGCCGGAGCGCAGAGACGCGGATATCTCGGCTTTGCCGGGAGCTCCCGCCGTGAATGTCGAGCCTGAAAAGCTGCCGGAATTCTGATTTACGCCGTACGAAACATCGTCGGGGGAAAGCTTCGTCCAGCCGGTCGTTGAGCGCAGCCAGCAGGAAAAATCGACGCTGCCGCCTGCCATTACCGCCGGCTTTTCCGGCTCGATATGCAGGCGAAGGTCGTAGCCGCCGGGTCTTTTGCAGAAGATCAGCGCGTTGCTTATCTTGCGCTCGGCGCCGTCTTTCGGGATGTTTACCGGAACAAATCCCCGCGGGGTGTCGGCGGCTACCGTCGATGAGCCGCCGCCGTCAAGGTTGAGGGCGTTTATACAGCCCAGAGACTTCATCGCTTCGGCAAGCTGTGCGAGAGTCAGCCCCTCGGCTTTCTCCGGCAGCTTTCCGTCGCAGGAGAAAAAGACTACGCCGCCGTCGGGGCGGATTCCGACCGCAGTACGGGGATTCTTTTCCTTTTCATGGTCTTCGTCGGTGAGGTTTTCGTCAAAACAGCCGTTTTGAAGGATCTCATCTCCCCCGCCGAAGGCAAAAGAAATGAAAGAATTATCAGAAGCAGAGGCGGGGGAGCCTCCGCCGAACCCTGACGAGGAATCAATGAATCCGACTCCGCTTTGTTGCGGCAGTCCGTCGACGTCGATGTTTATCGAGACTTGATCGCCGGCTTTCAATGATGAAAAGAGCGGATCGGAAAAAGCCGCGCTGTCGTTTGCTATCGAAAGCACCGCGCACCCGGGGGTCAGCGGGGTGTCGGTTACGTCGTTGTCGACGCGCAGCACGACGCCCTGAATTGTCGAGTTTACGTAAAAGCCGGTCTGTCCCGTCTGAATCACGATTTCGCGGGAGGGCTGCTCCGAGTGGGTGGATTCGCCGTATTCGGTGTTGAGAAGATAGGCGCCGTACACGCCGGGGAATTTATTCAGATGGTCGATCTTTGCCGCAGCTCCGCCGGATGATATGGTTATCCGGGTAGAGAGACGGCGGATGCTCGCGTCTCCGTTTGACGTGACGACGAAAGACGCCCCCTCGCCGCTTGAGAGCAGGATGTTGTCTTTTATTGAGATCCCCAACGGAACGCCGGTCTTCATCGAGAAGAAATCGAGGTTTACCCCGGCAAGCAGCCACGCCGCCTGCGGGTTTGTCATCTTCTCGGTTTCCGCCATCGAAGTCAGGGTCTTGCGGCCGTATACCGAGCCACCGTTTGTGTAAATTGCGGCGGAGCCGTATGAGCGCGGGTCCCAGCAGAGCGTCCAGCCCCGCAGCGTTTCGCCGGGTGTTTCGTTTTCGGGGTTCCAGGCGTATATCCGGCTCATGGTAAGTCCGTCCGAGAGCGTTTCGCTGCTTATCAGCGATTCTTTGTAGACGGAAAAGCCGCCGGCGGGGTCATAAAAGGCAGACGATGCAAAGGGTATCGCAGATAATATAATTAATATCGAAAGCAGCAGCGAGAGGGATTTTTTCATTGAAATATCCTTTTAAAGCGGTCGGTGTAGTATTGAACATTCTCCCATTTTGCGTCGGGCGGGAGACGGTGATCGGGGCAGGGGATGAATCCGCCGAGGTCGATTTGCGCTTTAAGCCGCTCGAGTTCGGCGTCAACGTCGGAATAGTCGCCGGCGAGGATAAGCTTGTTCATTCCGCCGACGCCGCGAAGACCGCGGCCGTATTTTTCCCGCCAGGGGATAATGGTAGCCTCCCAGGTGCCGTATTCGATCGGGAACATTATATTTACGCCGTTTTCAAGCCAGATCGGCACCAAAAGATCGATGTTGCCGTCGCAGTCGAGGGAAGACAGCTCGCAGCCGTGTTTTGCAAGCAGGTCTGTGAGGCGGCGGTAGTGCGGACCGACAAATTCTTCGAAGATATCCGGCTTTACGAGAGGGCCGTTTTTATAGCAGATATCCTCCCAAAAATGACCGAAGTCGGGGCGGATTCCGGCGCCTAAAACCGCTTCTAAGTTTGTGTAGCAGACGTCGGCGACGGCGTTTATCAGGTCGGCAAAAAGTTCTTCGTCGTCGTAATAAAGGTAGGAAAGCTCCTCGACGCCTAACATATCGCGGATGCAGCCGTAAAGTGAGCCGACGTGGACCCCGAAAGGCCGGTCCTGTATCTCGTCCTGCCTTGCCGCTACCTGCTTTAAATGCTCAAGGTTGTAGCGGGCGGGAGACGGCTGCAGTTTAGGAAGATAAAGCTCCTCAAAGGCTTTTCTGTCGGTCAGAAGGGTGCCGATAGTCTGGGCGAAAGAGTCGGCGCCGGGGCGGCTGCGCTCGATCATGCCGGCGCCGTTTACGTATGTGACGTATTCGCCGTCGCGGGAAAGCTCCTTATACTCAAATCCCGGCAGCAGTCCGCCGTGCGAGCCGACGGAGGCGTACCAGCCGTAATCGAAGCCCAATTTTTTGAAGACGCGGTTTTCCTTGTCAGGGGCTTTCATATCTTCGTCGGAGATGTGTCCCTGGGCGTGCCAGACGCCGTAAAGCTCGTCCCACGCGCCGAAATGCACGCAGGGAAGGGCGTCGTAGTCCTGATAATTCAGGATAGCCATTGTATTTTGGCGAAGCGTTTTGCTCATATCGCACCTCTTGATTCGGTATTGGTCGATTTATTTTGTATAATTAACTTTTAATTTCCCGCCAGCCGTCGAGGCCGGCTTTTTTTATCGCGCCGAAGATACGCTGCTTTACCCCTTTTTCTTTTTTGTCAAGCGATTCAAGCAGCTTTCGGGCTTCTTCCCGCTCGGTTCTGCCGTCTTCGGGGCAGAGATTCGGGAACAGCGGCAGGGAGGAATTGCGGCCGACGAAGTTTTTTATCTCTTTCTCCTCAATATAGCAGAGCGGGCGGATGAGGGTTATGTCCCGCCGGTCGAGATAGGTAATCGGCGAAAGTGTTCCGATGCGTCCTTCGTGTATCAGCGCCAGCATGAAGGTGTCGACGACGTCATCGAAGTGGTGCCCTAAAGCGACTTTGTTCGCGCCCATATCCTGCGCCGCCGAGTGAAGCGCGCCGCGCCGCATCCGGGCGCAGAGGCTGCAGGGGTTTGACTCTTTTCTTACATCGAAGACGATTTTCGCTGTCTTCGTCGGGATGACGCGGTATTCAATACCGTATCTGCGGCAGAAATCGGAGGCGGGGGAGAAATCCGCCCCTTCAAAGCCCATGTCAACAGTCGCCGCGCAGATGTCGAAACTTACCGGCAGAAACTTTTTCAGCTCAACAAGCGCCGCCAGAAGAGCGGCGGAGTCTTTGCCGCCGGAGAGACCGACTAAGATTTTGTCTCCGTCGGCAATCATATCATAATCTTCGACGGCGCGGCGGACATGGCTGAGTAAGCGTTTTGCGCCGACAAATCCGGCAAATGAGTTTTCGCTTCCGGAAATTTCTTCCGGCAATTCACCGCTCATTTTTTCGGTTTTCCGTGTTTGAGGCGGTATCCTACGGCGTTCAATATAAAGGCGGGGAGCGCCATCATCCGTCCGATTCGGCTCGGCTGTTTCATCAGCCGGTAGAACCACTCGAGGTGATGGTCGATGAACCATTGCGGCGCGCGCTTTGCCGTGCCGGCGTATACGTCGATGGAGCCGCCGAAGCAGCCGGCGAGGGTGACAGATTCGAATTTCGCTTTATTCTCTTTTACCCAGCTCTCCTGCCGCGGAACGCCCATGCAGACGCAGAGCAGTTTTGCGCCGCTTTCGTTTATCTGCCGGACGACTTCTTCGTCGTCCTTGAAATATCCGTCGCGGGTACCGGCTATGATAAGTCCGGGATTGGCTTTTTTGAGATTTTCCGCCGCGGTATCCGCGACTCCCGGCTTGCCGCCGAGCAGGAAGACCGGAACTCCGATCTCCGCCGAAAGGGTCATCAGCCGCCCCATCAGGTCAACCCCGGCGACTTTGCCCTTTTTAAGCGGCGCGCCGAGTATCTTCGACGCCAGCACAACGCCCGCCCCGTCGGGGATTATCAGGGCGGCGTCGTTGATTATATCGTAATATTCCGGCTGTTTTATGCAGAGCCGGACTATCTCCGAGTTCGGCGTGTGAATTGCTTTGCAGCCTTTTTCCGCGAGCAGCCCGCGGCAGAATTCGACCGCTTCGTCGAGGGTGCAGGAGTCGAAAGGCACTCCCATAATGTTTATCTTTTCCATTGATATACTCCGTCGTTTCGGTATAATGATTATAGCATAATTTGCCGTGCTTTTCAAGTAAATGAGTTAAATAAAAAAGAATGATCCCGAAAGACCATTCATTGATTTAAAACCATCTTTTATTTGTTTTCCGCGCCCGCCGGTTCCGCCGTGTTTCTGACGGCTCGCAAAACCGCCGACGCCAGCATTCCGCCGAGCATATTTCCGAGGGCAGTCGTTGAAATTATTATAAACTGCGCCGCGAATGAAAAATCATACAAGGTTGACGCAATCAGCACCCCCGAAAGGGTCGTCATGCAGTTGGAAAACCCGCCGATGGTATATCCGAACACCGCAAGTATCAGCATGTAAAATTTTCCGGCGCGTTTATAATATTCAATTCCGATAAATGTCAGAATCCCGCATACCATCGAGCGGACGATGAACCACGGGGCAAAACCGATTAAAACTCCCGCGTCGGTCCCGAAGGAATTTGAAACCGAGTTATAAGCCGCGGATACGGCGCTCGGACAAGCTCCGCTGAAAAGTTCGTTCAGCGTCGTTTCGGTTCCCGATATGAGCCCGGGCAGCAAAAAAGAGAATCTGAGCAGATTGTGCATGATAAAACAGCCGGCAAAGTTCGCCGCGTATATCAGGAAAAGATTTCCGGTCGATTTCAGCGCCGGTTTTTCATACAGAAAATAGCCCGCCGCGCCGGCAAACATTTTCAGCTTGCCTAAATTCGCAGCCAGCAGTCCGGCCGCAAGCATCATGGGAGCGGCAAGCGCCGTAATCGGGGAAGCCGCGCCGTCGCCTAAAATCTTGTAATAGATAAACGCCGCGATATATAATATCATTCCGGCGGCAATTCCGGACAATCCTGTGTTTAAAACTTTCTTCA
Source organism: Clostridiales bacterium (assembly GCA_012800735.1). Classification (GTDB taxonomy): domain Bacteria; phylum Bacillota; class Clostridia; order Oscillospirales; family CAG-272; genus JAAZGC01. Next base: position 76,072 of record JAAZIU010000028.1, read on the forward strand.
TTAAATCTGTTACCGTCTTTCAAAATACTTACGGGCGGCGGCTTTGTCTGTTTGCACAAAGAAGCGAGTTTAACCCTCGCTTTTGCTTCTCACCAGAAAAGCGTTGGGGAGGCGGCGGCCGTATTCGGGATTAAGTGAGCAGTTGCGGTTGATGACAACTCCGCCGTATGCCATCACCGAGGAGGAGCCGCCGTCGCAGCAGGCGGCGTTGACGCAGCCGTATTTTGAGAGGATATCGGCGCAGTCGCCGACGGTAGCTCCTAAAGAGTGCAGCGGATCGCGGCCGTCGATGACGAGCATGACGACAACTCCGTCGTCCCGCTGGCCTATCGCGGTGCGCGGCTGGATTCCGAATCCCGACGAGCCGCTGACCTGGCTTTTGCCGTCGGCTATCAGTATCGGACCGAATTGAATGCCGTCCCGGATTGCGTAATTTGACCAGACCGCGATGTTGCCGACGACTAATTTGTCGCTGTCGGTGAACACCACCGAGCCGTAAAAGTTGACGTACTGACCCCAAATTGTCCCGCCGGAAGCTGCGGTGCCCATCGGCATCCGTCCGTCGCCCGAACCGTCAGGGTCGGGGAAGCCGGAGGCGTTAATACCGGCGACGGCGTTGTAGCTTTCCGCCATCTTGCGTATTCTCGTTCCCTGATCTGAATAGATTGTCCGGCCGACAAATATCCTTCCCGGGTCGTCTATCAGCATTACCTTGCCTTTATATCCGGAGCCGGACACTTCGGCTATGTAAAGCCCCTCGGCGATATCAACCGTCTCCACCGCGTTTCCGGCGTAGTCTTTTAAGCCCGGAGCAAGATAGGCAAGTCCTAAGATATCCTCTTCGGTGTTGTGATAGGCGTTGTCGGGCGGCGGATAAAGAGGGGAAAATTCGTTCGGATTCGCGTTATTGTCGGTTATTTCTTTAGCTGAAAGCGGATCGGAGGGCTCGTCGATATACGGCGAGCTGTCGTTGTCTTCGGGTCCCGTCATGGTCGGCTCCGGCGCGGGAGGGAGTGTTTCGCCGTCGGGGTCCTTTGTTTCCAGCCACTCGGAGCCGCCTATTATGTCCTCGTTGCGCGCGACGGCGCCGTTCATCGCTTCGTCTATCACCGACTGCGGAAAAAGGCGGGTCGCCAGCCACTGATGGTCGCCGGTCGTCATCGCCGTCTCGATCCAGATTCCCCGCCAGTAGGCGATAAGCGGCAGGCCGGTGAAGGCTATAAATAAGTATAGCCCCGCCGCAGCCATGACTGCTATGACGGGGGCGAGTATCCTCTTAAGTCGTCTGCGCTTTTTCGCGCGTGAAAGTCTGTATGCCATTAATTTAAGTTATAAAATATCTGCAGTTCTCGTCGTTATCGGTGTCAGTCTTTAAAGCTGTCAGCCATAGCCGTCGCGAGGGCGTCGCAGCGTTCGTTGTATTCGTGACCGGCGTGTCCTCTTACCCATACTGTTTCGACGTCGTGGGCGTCCAAAAGTTCCAACAGCCGCTCCCATAAATCGGGGTTCAGCGCCGGTTTTTTATCGCTTTTAATCCAGCCGCGCTTTTGCCACGACTTCGCCCAGCCCAAATTCACCGCGTCGCAGAGGTACTTCGAGTCGGAGGTCAATACTACCTTGCAGCGGTATTTCAGCGCCGCCAGCCCTTTGATGGCGGCGGTCAGCTCCATGCGGTTGTTGGTAGTCAGCTTTTCGCCGCCGGAAAGTTCCTTTTCGATTTTCTTTCCGTCGGCTTCGGTGACGAGTATCGCCGCCCAGCCGCCCGGCCCGGGATTTCCGCGGCAGGCGCCGTCGGTATAAATGTGAACTAAAGTCATTTGCCGAATAATACTCATTCGAGGGTATCGAGCCAGCGGAATATCTCGCGCTGTATCCGGCTTTTCGCCGGATTTTCAAGCCAGAGTCCGTGTATTAAGCGGAAATGCCGGTAAGCCGCGTCGTCTATCTCGATCATCGAGCCGAGACGGCGTCCGGTTATTCCGTTCAGCTTACGGACAAAGCGCATCGCGTTTGCGTAGGGCGCTAAATGGTCGTATTTGCCGTGGACAGAGAGGGTCGGCACATCCGTTTCCTCATCGATCAGTTCTATCGGCGAGAAAGCCAGAAAATCATCGGTATCTGCGCGTGATATGGCGGAGATTACCCCGCGGCGAACAGGACTCATCCGGCTGAAGAAATGTCCGGCGTCGAGTATTCCGCCGACTAAAAGCAGCCCTTTTACAACGGCGTCAAGGCTGAACTCTTCGCGTTTTTCGGAGTTGAGGGCGACATTTGCCGCGAGCAGCGCGCCGGCGGAGTTTCCGGCGCAGATTATTTCTTTCCCCAGTCCCGTTTCCCGCATGAAGCCGAGCGCGGCTTCGGTCGCAAGAAACACGTCTTCGATCTGCGCGGGGAAGGGATGAAGCGGCATATGGCGGCAGCCGCAGGAGATGAATACCCAGCCGAGGCGGTTGAACCTTTTGGCGGCGGCGCGGTCATCGTTCCCGGAGCAAAGGAAGCCTCCGCCGTTCCAGTAAAGTACCACCGGCTTGAATCTTCTCTTTTTGGGGAAATGTATCGTTATCTTTTGGTTTCTGTTCGGGCCGTAGCAGACGACGGCTACCCGCGGCTGCGCCTTTTTGCGGCTCAGGTTCTGAACAAAGCGGGCGGTCTTGGCCGCGGCAAGCGATGCTAATTCGTAAACAAGAGACATGAAGGCTCTCCTCTATGGATATTTTTTGATGTTATGTGTATTGAATGGCTATATTTTCGTCCCAGAGATGATAATTCAGCAGCGAAACGTCGCGGCTCATTACGAGCTTTGTAACGTTTTCCGATGAAAAGACGTACTCGGGGATGTATTTTACCGAAAAATCTATGATAACTTCGCCGCCGGCTCCTGAGTATCTGAGCAGCAGCGCGCCTATCGTAAGAAATTCCCGGTCGGTTTCGTTATACCACGGGGTTTCGGCGAAAGGGATTTCGCCTTCCCGCGTTTTTATCGTGAATATGTCGGCGTTGACCCGGACATACGCGAGAGAGGCGCAGCCGTCCGCCACCCCGGCGCCTATGACCCGGCAGGAGGCGCCTATTACAAGGCTTTTAAGCGCGGCGCAGCCGGAAAACGCCTCGTCGCCGACAAACTCGACCGAATCTCCGAGGATAATTCCGGTAAGGGCGGCGCAGCCGGCAAAGGCGCGGTTCGAAACGTATCTGAGTTCGGCGTCGGGATATATTTCGATGAGGCGGGCGGCGCCTTCAAATGCGCTTTCGTCTATCGTAATGGTAAACGCCGGAATCTCGAAGACATCGGCGATACTCTGCCGCGGGTACATGATAAGCGTTTCGCCGGAATAATCATACAGCGCGCCGGCGCGGGCGGAGTACTGCCGGTTGCCCTTTTCGACTCTGAATGCGTCGAATTCGAGGGTGGAGCAGCGGTAGCGGTCGAAGGTTTCCCCTTTTTTTATCACGGCGTAGACGGGAAGACCGGTAATATCGGGTTCGGCGGGTTCTGCCGTTGTCTCCGTCTCTTTCTTTTTTCCGGATTTATCTTTTCCGGATTTTGCCTTTTCGGTTTCCGCGGCGGTCGTTTCCGGCGGTTCCGGCAGTTCGACATAGAGGATGCCGCTGTCGCCGACGGGGATAAATCTGCCGCCGGAGAGATCGACGGGGGTGTCGAAATCGGCTTTCGGGTTTTTGTAACCTTCTTTTGCCGTCGGTTTTTCAGGGTCTGCTTCCGTTTCGGCGGTCACGACGGCGTCATTGATTTTGTGTTCGGAAAAAAGGTCGAGGTCATAGCCCTCCATCGCGGCGCCGGGGGTGGTTACCAAGGGCGCCTGGGTGACTATCTGCAGCTCCCCTTCGGTTTCGGCCGCCTCTCCGCCGCATCCGGCGGCAAGGGGGAAGATAAGGGAAAGGGCGATAAGATAAAGGGGGATACGGGCGTATTTGTGTTTTTTCATAAATTCTACTTTGGTTTTACGGCGTCATTTCGGCGCGCTCAAGGATTTGATCCTGGTAGCAGCGGTCAAGCTCAACGAAGTAACCGCTCCAGCCCCAGACGCGGACGACTAAATTTTTGTGATTTTCCGGATTTCGGCGGGCGTCGAGCAGCCGGTTTCGATCGATAACGTTCAGCTGCAGCTGATGGCCGCCTAAAAGGACAAAGCTGCGGACGAGCTGCGCTATTTTGGTAATACCGTCTTCGCCTCTGACCGAGCCGGAGTCGAACTCGAGCGTCAGCGGGCCGCCGTTTATCGCCCTTGTCAGGTCGGGCGAGGTGAAGCTTCTTATCACCGAAAGCGGGCTTTCCGGTTTTAATCCTATCGACGGGCTGTAATTCGCCGGCAAAAAGCCTCCCGACAATCTGCCGTCGGGGGAGGCGCCTGTCTTGCCATGCGTGACGTAATACATCGCCGAGCCGGTTCCGGCGCGCCAAATTCCGCCGCGGTCGTTTTTGATGCCATTTAGCGCGTCGGAAAAGGCGTAAAGCAGCCGTCGCGCCGCTTCGTCCGACTCAGGCTCTCCGTTGCCGAATTTGCGCTTGTCGGTTTTAATCTGATGCCGGATGTCTTCATATCCGGAAAAGTCATGGTCGAGCGCGTCGTTGAGCTGTTCCGGCGTCAGCGTTTTTTCTTCGAATACCGTCTTTTTCACGGCTATAAGCGAATCGGCCGCCGGAGCGAGTCCGGTGCCGTGGATGCCGTAGTTGTTGTATTTCGCGCCGTCGGCGATGTCGTTTGTCTTCTTTTCGCGAAACATCAGCGACATAAACGGCGCCGGACGCATCCTTATATTGTCGTGGCGGCGGGTAATCGCCTTCGCTTCCTCCGCGACCCGCTTTTCTGCCGCGGCGATGAATTCCTCGTAGCTGCCGCAGTTTTGAAGGTCGTATTTTACCGCGTCGTTCACGCAGGCGACGAAACTCAGCGCGTCGATATTCGGGATATCCGCGCCGACATAGGGGACGATAAACTCCCAGCAGGCGGCGACGCAGTAGTCGCATGCGTCTTCTTTTGAATAGCCGAGTTTTACAAGCCCCGGCGCGATGACGTCGTCGTTTTCATACTGCGGGAAGCCGAGACCGGCGGCGGTGAGCTTTGTCGCGAAGACATAGCGTTCAATCGGCGTTTTTGCGCCGACGCGCAGATTTATCTTCGGGTCGATCACCTTTAAATCAAGGGAGGCTTCTATTACAAGCTCGGAGAGAACGTTGTACATGTCTTCGCCGTCGGGAGAGTAGCCGCCTAAAACGATAGATTGGCCGTTGTCCCCCTGCTGCATTCCGGGGTAGAGATCGGAGTCTTTGTTGCAGCCGAGGAAAAACTCCTCCAAAAGCTCAAGCGCGCCGGCGCGGGAAAGCCCCTTTTCAAGGTCGGATTTAAGGTAAGGGTACATATATTGGTCGAACCGCCCTAAAATCACGTGGTAGCTGCCTTCGACCCAGATTACATAGTGCAGCAGCCGCAAAAAGAGCAGCGCTTCGTAAAAGCTCCGCGGCGGCTTTGCGGGGATTCGGTTCAGCGCGTCGGCGATGTCCGTCCGTCCGAGTTCTTCGGCTTTGCGGCGGTATTTTTCTGCGAAATCCATCACGGCGTCGAGGGCAATTACCGTCGGCTCGTCGGCGGAATATCGCTCTCTTACCGCCGAAAGCCCCTCGCTCATCAGCGCCGCATAATCGGGCGCGATGTTGAAGGCGAAGCCGAGTTCATGCTTTGAGCGTCCGCGGAAAAATTCCTCCTGCTCCGTCTCGCTCAAAATATCGGGGAGATTCGGAACCGTCCGCAGAAAGACTATTTTTTCGCCGTCTAAGATTACCGGCGTTTCCGCTTCAAGGGCGCAGCGAAGGCGCTGCGATGAGCGCAGCCGGAGGTCGGGGGAATAGCGGTAAACGGAAGGGTCAAAGCCCCGGAGAAAATCGGCTTTGCGGCGCTCCTTCTGCCTTCGCGGGACGATATAATCGCGGAGGGTTTTTATTCTTTCGGTCATGTCAGCCGTCCTTGCGTATCACGCAGACGCCCATCCGGACGAACATTTCTTTGAGTCCGGGCAGTTTTGCAAGCGGGGTAAGTATTTTTCTCAGCGGGATTTCCTTGTACAGCTCGGGGGCAAGTCCCGTCTCTTTCAGTATCCGCCTGAATTTCTTCAGCGTCATTTTGTTGATGTAGCTTATGTGTTCCCGCCCCTTTTCGTCGTATGAAAAGCGCAGCGACAGCCGCCCCTCTTCGTCGGGAAGACCCTTTACAAGGTCGCGGTAGGCGGCGATGAGCGCCTTCTCCGAAAAGAATACCTGGCACCAGGGCATATTGATAGCGTCGGTCAGATGCGCTCCGTAGGGATGGTAATAGGGCGGGAAGTTGATAAATATCCTTCCGCCGGGTTTTATCAGGCGGTAAGCCTCGACAAGCGCAGCCGCCGGGTCGGAGACGTGTTCCATGAAGTCGTTCATTATCACCGTGTCAAAGGAATCGTTCGGGAACGGCAGGTCGAAAGCCGAGGCGCAGACGAAAGAGAAGCGGTCCTGATATCCTAATTTGCGCGCGAATTCGACTGCTTCCCGCTCGTATCTCTGCACTATATCTACGCCGACGACGCGGTCGGCGCCCTGTTTTATATAATACATGCTCTTTCCGGCGGCGCCGCAGCCCATATCGAGGACGGTCTTGTTCTCGAACATCGTGTAAGCCTTGAATTTCGGCGCGTAGCAGGCGACGGTGTCGCCGCCTTTTTCGAACTGCCATTCGGCGTAGCTCATCTCCCCCTCGCCCGCCAGGTTAAAGGGATGGCGGACGGGAGGAAAGATTTTGTTTCCGAATTTGATGAGCGATACGGATATCGACATTATTTGTTATTCTCCGTTAAATTAATGTGTCGGCGAATTGGTGCGCCGGCTTAATCCTCAAGCCACTCGAATTCAACTCCGTCGTCGCCGTATATAAATTCGGTGACGTTGCAGCTGTAACTTCCTATTGTTAATCGGAACACCTTTTGGGTTTCACCGACGGTTACTCTGACAACGAAAGGCGTATCGCCGTCCGTCCGGTCGGTGTAGTTGACTACGCTTACCTTGTATACTCCCGGCATAGGTTCAGGGAAGTAGATGTTCTCGACGGCGCTGGGACCGCATTCATCCTCGCGGACGTTCATATCGACGTCGAGGGTGCCTCCTCCGGCGGACTTGTTGCCGTAATAAATATGACTGCCGTCGGGGGTGGTGACATGGAGGTCGAGGTCGTCTTTGGTTTGCCAGCCGAGCGAAACGGTTATCTTACCCGACTGAGCGCCCATAATCTCGAGCAGTTCATCCATTTCCTGGGTAAGTTCGGCGCCTTCCGATTCGGGGCCGTAGAGATATTCTTTGTCTTGGTCAAAGGTTAGTTCGCAAACCGTCACGCTGAAGCTTAAATCGGGCGCGCCCTGCGCAAGGGAACCGGGGTTGCAGAGTCCGCTTACCCTGTATCTGCCCTTTCTTCCCGCTCTGCGCAAAGAAGCGATCCTTTCGGTTACTTTGCCGTCGGAGCAGGTTATCGTGACGCGGAAGCCTTCTACAACGCCGGCTTTTGCCGCCTCGCTTTTTTCCGGCAGGGTGAAGGTCAGCCGGTTGTTTGAAACTTCACATTCTATCTTCGGTTCGGCTATGACATTATACACCGTGTAACCGGATTTGCCGGCTCTGCTGAAGAATCCGGTGTCCTGCTCGATGCCGCCGTCGATTTCGAGAATGTATTCAAGCGAATGATCCGACTTATGTCTTTCTTTGTAATAATATCCGTAAAGACACTCCTCATAGTCGAGGTCAATGCACGGCTCGAGCCGCACATCCGGGAGTTTTTCCGCAAAATCGGAGTCGATTTTGACAAGAGGGCGGTAATTCCTTTCCGGTCTGACCGCCATAGGTTGAAAAAGTCTGCGGAGTCTGACGCAGTAATCTTGGTTTGTTATCTCGGCGCGATAGTTTGTATCGACGTGGTATCCGTAGTGGCTAAACAATCCTTCGACTATCTTTTCTCGGTTCTGCCCGACGAACCGGTAATATAAATCGGTCAGCTCCTCGGAGCTTAAGCCGTATGCCATTTTCAAAACGTCGCTTATCTTTCGGGAGAAAGTTCCGGCGTTCTCATAAGCAGTAAAAAGAGGCCCTATATTCCTTCCCCCGCCCCTGCTGTCATGAACGAATTTGAAGAAATGCGCCAGAGGGTAACCGGTATCGGAATCATCGCTGTTTCTGACTGCGGAAGATATCCATCGGGTTCCCTTTGCTTTGAATTCATCGAGAGGGATTGCGTAAAACTCAAACCGGTCGGCATCGCTGAGGTCGGTCGGTCCCGAAATTATCCCTCTTTCCATAAGCCACGGGTGCGCTAACATTTCCACCATCATTGCGGTGCCTTCATCGAAGCGCATATTTCCGGTTGTCTGATATGTATACTCCCGCTGCACCACATGGGTAAATTCATGGATAAAGGTCGACTGGAACTGATCGCGCTTGCCGTCTCTCAGAGGGGTCATGTTGAGAGACATAAACGCTCTGCCGCCTATGAATTTGGTGAATGTCACGCCTGCCGCATGTTCAGTCAATGTGGGCGGAAGGTATACGTCGACTATGTATGTCGGAAGTTTGGTTTTTGCCTCGTCCCGCATATATTCATAAGCGGTCAGGCAACAGTCGACAACGGTTTTAATGGTATCCATATCCGACATTTCCTTTTTTTCGATGTCTTTTATCTCTCTTTCGAGCGCTTTGAATTTGTCGGTGGAGGAGGCTTCTTGATATTTTACCTTAAATTTCGCCAACTCTTTCTGCTCCATCGTTGCCTGACTGTATTCCCGAACGTCGGTGTTGCGTATGAGCCAGTCTTCTACTTTATCGCGTAAATTATCTACTTGGACAGTCTCGACCATTTGATTGAGTTTTTCCCGACGGGCTTTCAGCTCTCCGCTCGGTTTGAAATCAAGCCGGAAGACCTTTTTTTTGTATATTCTGTGTTCGATAGGCGCAGCGACATATAACTTATCGCCGCTGAGTATCGCCTTGCCCTGAAAGAGCTGTATCGTATCGCCGACCAACGCGCCGATGCCGAGGCCGACGGCGACGGCAATCGTTATTCCGACAATGCTGTTCTGGCGGGAATCGCAGCTTATGAAAGAACCGTCGAGAGAGCTTGCGTAAATATAGCTGTTGCCGTCGTCATCTATCCTGACAATCTGAATGTCTTCATAATATTCCGCCGGGATGCCGAGTGTATCAAGATCAATCTCAATCTTAAAGCTGCCGGGGGTGTATTCGTCGTCGGCAAGGCCGGCGTCAAGTTCCCAGGCGCCTAACAGAAATCCCTCATCATATTCGAGGGCGTTCTGCGCCTCTTCAAGCTGCTCCTCGGAAAGCGCTTCCATTTTAAACTCGCGGTCGCGGTCAAGGGCGCCTTCTTCGGCGGATATCCTTACCCCTTCGACGGGGGTTATGTCAAACGCGCGGCTGTTTCCGCGTATCTCCGGATTTTCCGGAACGACAGTCGCCGACTTCGGAATACCCGGCGCGCGGAATTGAAACGCGCCCAAAAGAAATCCGGGACGGATAAATCCGGCGCATAATATTCCAAGTACCAGCGTCAATGACAGCATTACGAAAAAAAGACGTTTGCTTTTCATGGTTCTATCCTCTTCTGAAAGTTAAAAGCATTACTCTCCGGTATCCGGGTCGACTTCAACCGTTTCCGGCGGATTCATCATATGTTCCATCACAATTCTGTCATAAGCGGTTCTCAGGTCATCCGTGATGGGGAATGTCTCGAAGCTTTGCTCCTCCCGCTTCGCCACGTCTATGTTTTTCGGCGCGTATATCGCGAGCAGCGCGATCATTGCAGCGCATACGCAGATAAGCAGAATGTTCGGGACAAGGAAACCCGACTTTTTCTTTGCCCGCGCCGGATAATACGGCTGCGCGTATTGAGCATACTGCCCCTGGGCATACTGTCCCTGGGCATATTGCCCCTGCTGATATGCAGGCTGCTGGTACGCGGGTTGCTGCTGATAGGCTCCCTGTTGCTGATACGCAGGTTGCTGCGCGTAATTGGTTTGCTGCGGAGGGACGGGCTGCTGTTTGAAGCCGGCTTGCTGCTGATAGGCAGGCTGCTGATACCCTCCCTGAAAATTCGCGGCGCGGCTGTCGGAAGCCCTTGTCGGCGAATGCTGCCAGGCAGCTTTGCCGGAGCGGCCGCCGGTGCTTGCGGGAGCGCCGCAGTTTGCGCAGAATTTACCGCCTCCGCCCAAAGGAGAACCGCAGTAAGAACAAGCGAGGCTGGCAGCGGCCGAAGCTTGCGAGAAGGTATTTATATTTTGTTTTACCGCCGCCGTTCCGCACCAATGACAGAATTTCCATTCGGCGTCAAACGGATTTCCGCAGTTGACGCAAAAATTCTGAGCCGGAGCGGCGGCTTGATAGTTTTCTGTGTATGCGGCTGTTTGTTGCGGTTGATTTTGGGTCTGCGGCAGTTCGGCGCCGCAGCCTATGCAGAATTTTTCGTTTCCTTGAACGGATTTTCCGCAGCTCGGACAGAATGTCGGCATTTTAATCCTCCTTAAGTCGGAATCTCTGGATATACGGCGGGTTTCTTGTCGTTCCGTAAAAACCGGTTTTTGATTTATTTTAAAAAGCAGCCGCGCGTTTAAGCGGCGCTATATATCAGACGAATTTGTTATCACTCCGAGGGCGTTCGCTCGTCCTCCGTTCGATTATCGTATGAATTTATTATTACTCAGAAGGTGGACGGGGCGTTTCCGGTCCCGATGATAGAACGAAATCGACCGGCGCTCCGACCGGAACGTCGGCGTTGTAGGTTCGGGACTGGCTTAAAATAGTCCCCCGCGGCTGATTTGAGCTTTTGTATTTGACATCTCTTACCCTCAGTCCGAGGGAGGTAAGATTGGGATAGCAGTCGGAGGCAAGCATGCCGACATAATCCGGCATCTTGATATAACTTATGTTCGCCCCCTTCGACACGATGAGTTTGACGGTTGAGCCGGACTCCATAAGCGTTCCCGGCTCCGGCTCGGTCGCTATGACATAGCCTTCGATCACCGTGCCGCTGTATTCGGTCACCTCGGTGGTGATAAGTCCCAGCGCTTTCAGCTTTATCTCCGCCTTGCGGCTGTCCATAATCGTCAGGTCGGGCAGATGTATCGTTTTCGCTCCCATAGACACCACGAGCGTCAGGTCGCATTTCTGCTCTCCGGCTTTCACCTTCCGCCGCTCTCCGGCTTCCGGCTTCTGGCTGATTATCTGATTTTCCGGATATTCGGCGCTGTAAACGTAATCTATTGTGATATTATAATACGCCGATTGTTCCGTTGCCATGTCGACACCGTACATATCGCCGACAAAATTCGGAATTGTTATCGACTGAGTCTGGCTGTCGCTCATGGTTTTGGTTACGCTGTTGAAGATTATCACGGCGCTTGTCAGCACCACTATAAGAAAAGCGGTCGCGACGCCCATGATTACCGGCAGCATCGAGCGGCTCTCCCGCTTGCCGGCGGTTATTCCGCGCAGCCTGCCCGCTACCTGCGGACGGCTTACCCCGTATTCGTCGCGGTATTCGCGGAAGATGAACTTCGGGTTGTCCTGGAGCTGGCGGACGAATTTAAGCATCTGTCCCGCCGTCTGAAATCGCCTGTCGGGGTCCTTTTGCATCGCCCCGATGATGATCTGCTCAAGCCCTACCGGTATCTTCGGATTTATGTCTCTCGGCGGAACGGGTGTGTCGTTTACCTGCATCAGCGCTATCTGAACCGGGCTGTCGCCGACGAAGGGAAGCTGTCCCGTCGCCATCTCATACAGCATAACGCCCAAAGAATAGAGGTCGGAACGGGTGTCGATCTTTTGGGCTGACGCCTGCTCCGGGCTGATATAATAAACGGTGCCGATCGCTTTGTCCGTCATGGTAAGCGTGTCGGCGTTGGGAAGCTTGGCTATTCCGAAGTCGGTTACTTTGATCCTGCCGCTGCGCAGCAGCATTATGTTCTGCGGCTTGATATCGCGGTGGATTATGTTTTTCGAATGAGCCTGGTCAAGCGCCTTGAGTATCTGCTCGGTATAAGAGAGCAGCTCTTTTGTCGACAGCGCGCCGGTCTTGTTCATGTAGCTTTTGAGGGTTATTCCCTCGATAAGCTCCATTATTATATATTTCGGTCCGCGGCGTTCCTTCACCGAAACGTCGTAAATCTTTACAATGTTCGGATGAGAGAGGGAGGCTATCGCCCGGGATTCGTTGACGAAGCGGCTCACCGAGAGCGCGTCGTTTTCATACTCCTCCTTGAGCATCTTTACCGCTACTCTGCGGCCGTTGTTAAGGTCACGACCCTCGTAAACAACCGCCATGCCGCCGACGCCTATAATGCGAAGCAGCCGATAACGCCTGTCGAGAGTCTGACCCACATATCTGTCATATACGTCCATAATATTTACATACCGTTTTTAAGCATATCGATACTCCGCGGTCAGCTTTGGGAGCTTTCGATTATTATGGCGGTGATGTTGTCTCCTCCTCCGCCCTCGTTTGCGCTGCGGATAAGCGTCGCCACGCGGTCTTCGAGATCCGGCGGTTCGAGCGGGTCCCGCTTCTTTTTTGCCGAGGAAATCACCGGAGCGGTCTCTTTTGAAGCTGCTGCCGGCAATACGGCGTCTTGCGTCGGCGGGGCGTCCGGCGCTGCCGGAACTGCGGCAGGCGTCTGTTTATGAGGGGTTTTTGTCGCCTTTCGCCCCTCTTCTTTTTTGTGCGTTTTACCTTCTTCTTTTATCGCCGAGCGGATAGCCTCTTCTTTTGCGGCGGCTTCTTCGGCGGCGGCCAGCTCAAAGACGGCGGGATCCGGCAGAGCGGCCGGCCCCGATGCGGGGAGAGCCGAGACGTCCGGCGTTTCAAGCCCGGCGGCGGCAATCGCCGACTGATTGTTTTGTCCGTCCGTCTCCGGCTCAAAGTCTTCCGGCGGCATGTCGATATTTACCACCTGACCGATGACCTCGCAGCGGAGAATTTCTTTCGGGACATAGTTTGTAAGCCCGTCCGAGCAGAGCAGGATATATATCGGCTTTGTCGAGTCTTTGGAATCATCGCCTTCGCGACCGCGCTTGGCGCCGGCTTTTGCCCGGCGTTCGTTCATCGCGCGGATATTCGGCGCGGCTTCCCGCGTGTCGGTAAATTCTTCCGGCGCGACGGCGCCCGCCTTCAGCGGCACGGTATAGGTGTCGCAGGAGACGGTCTTTTCCCGGCCGACCGACCGGGTAATGATATTTTTATAAGGGCTGACTTCGGCCTCCGTCTGACTGAGGCGGCCGATGTCGACCAGATACTGCACATAGCTGTGGTCGTGGGTGACTTGTCTTATCGCGTCGCCCTGAACCAGATACAGCCTCGAGTCGCCGACATTGGCGCAGTAAAGCGTTCCGTCGACGACAAGCGCGGCGACGAGGGTGGTGCCCATTCCGTCGTATTCGGGAGCGGTGCGCGATTTTGCGTAAACGGCTCTGTTCGCTTCCTCCGCCGCCGATTCAAGCAGGGCGGGGTAGTTGACAGAGGGATAAATCATGCCGGATTTGAGCGCGCCGTCAAGCGCCGGAATACCGGTGTCATCGTCGTCCGATTTGGATTTCTTATCGGCGGCGTCTTTGCCTTTATCCTTTGATTTCTTGTTTTTGTCGGCAACTTTTCCGGAGAGATTGCCCAGCAGCGCTCCGTATGCGGTCAGCGCGGTTTCGACATAATCGGTGAAGGTGGTAAGCGCGATGGATGAGGCGATATTGCCGGAGTTGGATCCGCCCATGCCGTCGCAGATAACGGCAAGTACTTCTCCCGTTGCAAGAGTCTTGACAGTAAAGGCGTCCTGATTTATCGTGCGCTTTCGTCCGACGTCGGTTCCTCCGAAATAGCGGATCACTTAATTATTCCTCCCCCGCAAAGGGTATTGATTGCGAAAATTCGTTTCATATCGTTACTCTGTTTATAAATTTCGGTTCTTGACCGATTCTTTGCTTTCGTTTAACTTATGCTGTCCGGCGGATTTACCGTTCGCCGCCGGCATCTTCGTTTTTAATATTATGCTCTTCCGATCGACGCAGCTGTCCGCATGAGGCGTTTATGTCGGCGCCGAGGGTTCGGCGGACTGTCGCGTTTATCCCCATACGGTCAAGCGTCCGGCGGAATCGCTGCGCTTCTCCGCGTCCGGCGCCGCCGATTTTTCCCTCAACCGCGTTTACCGGGATGAGGTTTACATGAAAAGGAGCGCCTTCAAAATAACGCTTGAGCATCCGCGCCAGACGCAGCGCGTCGTCTTCGCTGTCGTTTACCCCCGGGACAAGGGTGTATTCAAAGCTTATCCGCCGTCCCGTCACGTCGAAATATTCGCGGCATACGCGCATCAGCTTATCGACGCCGCACGCGCGGTTTATCGGCATCAGGCGGCTGCGCGTCTCGTCGTCGGAGGCGTGGAGGGAGACGGAGAGGGTGATGTCGTATTTTTCCTGCGAGAGACGGGTTATCTTGTCGCATATCCCGCAGGTCGAGAGAGATATCCGACGGGCGCTGATATTCAGCCCTTCCGGCGAGGTGACAAGCCCGATGAATCTGACCGAGTTTTCGTAGTTGTCGAGCGGCTCTCCCATTCCCATCATAACGACGCCGCCGATCCGCCCGCCGCAGTCGCGCCCCGCCGCGTAGACTTGCCCTAAAATTTCCCCGGCGTTGAGGTCTCTCAGCTTTCCTCCGATAGCCGAGGCGCAGAAAGCGCAGCCCATATTGCAGCCGACCTGCGTGCTGACGCAGAGGGTTCGGCCGTATTTGTAGCTCATCAGCGCCGCTTCGACCGTCGCTCCGTCCGGGTATTCGAAGAGATATTTGACGGTTTCGTCAAGCTTCGAGCGAAGCGCCTTTTTTATTTTCGGAACGCCGGTTTCGCAGTCGGCGTCGAGCTTCTGCCGGAAAACGGCGGGCAGGCCGTTCATCGATTTTATTTCCGACGCGCCGTGCATCAGCGCCTCGTATATCTGATCTCCCCGCCAGGGAGACTCTCCGTATGAAACGGCGAGAACGCGGAGCTCTTTCCTGCCAAGCCCTGCGAGGACCGTTTTATTCGATAATTTTCCTATCATACCAACTATTATATCATAAATAAGAGATTTTTCAAAGTCAACGATATTAAAAGATAATATTTAACGAGCAGGTAATAAAAAATTCACTATATATGTTTGTCCCATGCGCGGCATGCCCGCTCCGGAGTGTTTTTGCGTCCGACCGCTGCGGAAATATCGGGGTAAAATAAAAATCCGTCGGGAGAGTTGACTTTTTCGGCGGATTGATATATAATTCAACCGGGAGACTTGTTTTAGTTTCGAAAAATTATTAACAAAACTGCTTATCGGGAGAAATCACAATGAATTTAAAAGAGCTGCATTACAGTCTGGCCGACACCGGCTGCCGCCTGCCTTATTCCTACGACCCGTCTCAGCCGTTTGAGCCGCAGCGGGCGCGCGCGGAAAAGAAATTCCTTGAGCTTCTGGGGATGCCCGAGAAAAAGGGAGAGGTCAGCGTCAAAGTCGAATTTGTAAACGACTCCGACCCGCGGTTCACCGAAACGCGGTTTGCGTTTGAGTCGGAACCGGGATTTTTCGTCCCCTGCCATATGCTCATGCCTAAAGCGGCGTCCGCAAAGTCGCGGGGAGGGCTTTTGCCGGTAATGATCTGCATCCAGGGACATTCGACCGGGATGCACATCTCGATAGGGCGCCCGAAGTTCCCCGGCGATGAAGAAGACATCGCCGGCGGCAGAGACTTCGCGATACAGGCGGCCGGACGCGGCTATCTTGCCATCGCTATGGAGCAGCGGGGACTCGGCGAGCTGCGTCACGGCTCCTGCCTGCTTCCGGCGTCTCAGGCGCTGCTTATCGGCCGCACCCTTTTGGGCGAGCGGATATTTGACGTGTCAAGGCTTATCGACGCGCTGTCGCTGCCTCTCGGCGGAGATTTTGCGTCTGCCGACACCGGCAGGATATATGTTATGGGCAACAGCGGCGGCGGAACTACCTCCTGGCACGCGGCGGCCGTCGAACACCGCCTCGCCGGAGCGATGCCCTCCTGCGCGTTCAATACTTACCGCAAATCGATTTTCGCAATGGATCACTGCTTCTGCAACCACATCCCGCGCATCATGGAGTTTATGGAGATGCCCGACCTCGCGATGCTCTCGGCGCCGACGCCGGTTGTTATCGTCGCCGGAAAGAAGGACTCCATCTTCCCGATCGACGGCGTGCTCGAAGGCTTTGATACGGTAAAGCAGATTTACAAAGCCGCCGGCGTTCCCGACGCCTGCGCCCTCGTCGCGGGAGAGGAAGGGCATCAGTTCTACCCGGATATTGCATGGCCGGTGTTTGATGAGCTTACGGGGAATTGAGGGAGAAGACTAAAAAATAAAAATTAATTCGAGTATTATCGGCAGCGAATAAACAATAAGAACCATAGAGGAGACGAATTGGAAAAATTCAAGATAAAAAACGAGGAATTAATCTTGCTGAACGACGGTAAGATTCCGGATTTTCCTAAATATACATCTCAATTGATTAACTTGGCAAACCAAAACGCACAAGGAACACGTCCTAAGGTTGTCGGACAGCTTTCTGATATTTTTCCCAAATATGAGAGGGAGAACGAAGATGATATTTCCCTTAAAAGTTGGCGTGAGTGGTATTTGAAGGAATATCCCGATGCTGTCGATAATGCAACCGAGAAAATCATCGCCCAAGTAGAAAATCTTAAAGAAGCCATAAAGCTTATTGATAAAGAAATGATCCGGAAATGGGTTGAAGATTTAGTTGTTGAAAAAACATATTATGGTTTGTATGTTCAAAAAGCTATTCTTTCCAAGCTCGCCGAAAGACGAGGTGAGAAATATAGATTGGCTACGAAAGAAGATGAATCAGCCGGTATTGACGGATATGTCGGAGATATCGCATATTCAATAAAACCAAGCACATACAAAGAAACTATGAACAGGCTTTCCGAAACTATCAATGTAAAGATGATTTATTATAAAAAAGATAAGACAGGTCTAAGTATTGAAGTTGAAGAATAAGCAAGCGGGCAGGGATTTTGTTCTCTGCCCGCGTTTATTTAATTTGGCGCCGAATTCAAAAACTTCTTTTTACAAGAATAATCAAATTCAGTATCAACATCCACATATCCCGTTCTGACAAGGTGATTGTTTATAAAAGTCTTGTTATCTAAGTAAACATAACAAAGAAGATTTTTGTCGGTGTCATACTTTATAGTATCATATTTCAGAAACACCTTTCTTTTTTGGAATTTCTCCTGTAAAAAACTAACCGCCTCATCTAAAAACCGCGGATTCGGTTTTACCCCAAGCAAGCGAACGGTAAGACCGTTGCTGAGTTCTATCTTGTCCGGAGCAACAACCCTTTTTACGGAATACAAATCATCTCGCTTGGCTTCCGAATTGTCAATCTTTGAACCAAAATGCAGTTTTTTTACATCAACCTTTTTATCCATTCGATGAGGATCACGGAATATGTAAGGAAGCTGTTCGAATGAAGAAGTATTTCCGGCTGTATCTTCGGAGAAAATTATCTTTGCGTTGTCTTCGAATGTGATTTGATCGGCTTCAAGTTTTTCGCGAATAATCGGCAAAAACTCTTTGTTGATTTCGTATCCAATAGAATTCCTGCCAAGATTCTTTGCGGCAAGTGAGGTTGTACCGCTGCCTGCAAAAGGATCAAAAACAGTCTCTCCGACAAAAGAAAACATTTTAATCAATCGTTTTGGCAGTTCTTCCGGAAACATAGCTAAATGTTCCGTTTGCTTGGCGCCGTTGAAATACCAATGAGAAGAAAAATACTGCCCCCATTCTTCTTTTGTCATAGCAGATTGTTCTTTTTGCCCGGGGGTTGGCTTTGGAGCATTACCTAATTTTTTAAAAAGTAAAATAAATTCATAATCTATTTTAAGAATACCGTTTCGAGGATATGGAAAACTTCCCATAACTGCTCCGCCGCCGGAGGTATTCATAGTTGTTGTTTTTTGCCAGATGACAGCTCCCATATAATCCATACCGAGAGTTTCGCAGAAACGGATTATCTCGGTTCTGATAGGAATAACCTTATATCTTCCGTAGTATACCGAACGGGCGAATTGATCTCCGATATTGATACACAATCTGCATCCGTCGGAAAGCACACGGTTACACTCTTTCCAGACTAAATTAAGATTATTTATATATTCCTCATAGCTGTCGTTAAAACCTATCTGATCCTCTGCGCCGTAATCCTTCAGCTGCCAATAAGGCGGAGAGGTTATAATCAGCTGCACCGACTTATCTTTGATTTTATTCAGTGAACGGCTGTCGCCGAATATAATTTTATGCTCAGTCATAACAAGATCCTTTCTCACCTGACAAGCTCGCCGTTTTTTAAAACAAAGTATTGCTCGTATGTAACGTCCAAAGCCTCGGCAATCTTATTAAGTTCATCCTGTGTTATTGTGTTTCGCTTGAGCTTTGCATTGAAATTTTGCGGTGTCTGATTAATTCTTCGTGCGAGTTCGGATAAACTGACGCCTGTTCTGACACATAAAACGCGAATCTGTTCTGAAGTAGTCATAACAAACCATCCTTATGCCTTTTGATTGATATTATATAACAATTGATTGATGATGTCAATTCCTGATATGTAAACAATAACAAAACATCAACCGGAAATTTTCCTCTTTTGAATAAATCGCGCCAAAAAAGCCCTTCGTTTTTTGAACGAGGGGCTTGAATTTTTTATATATTCGGTTCGGCGGCTTTTTCCTCCGCCTCTTTCGGCTTTGTGTTCATCACCACAACCGCCGCGACTACCAGCAATATTCCTATAACCGAGACTATGTGCATCGGCTCGCCGTTGAACAGTACGCCGCAGACGGCGGCGACTACCGGTTCGATTGTGGCGAGGACGGATGCGTGAGTCGGTTCAACGCCGGAGAGACCGAGGGTGTAAAGACCATACGCCAGAGCGCCGGAAACGAGCGCCATTGAGATAAGCAGCGCCGCTCTTTTTAGCGACATTTCCGGCCAGCTGCCATATAATATTGCGACAGGTATCGTCAGAGCCGAAGCGGAGATAAATGTCCAGAGGGTGACTGTCATGCCGCTGTATTTTTTGAGGGCGATTTTGCCGAAGATGCTGTAAAGACCGTATGCAAAGCCGGAGAGCAGCCCGAGGGCGACGCCGATCAGATTTAATCCGCCGGATAGCAGGTTTTTTAGCCCGCCGCCTGCTATTGCCGGGGCGAGGGAGACGCAGACGCATCCGGCAACCGCGAGCGGAACGGCGGTCAGCTTTCGCGCGGTCAGCGGCTCTTTCCAGATGATTCTTGACATCAGCATTATAAAGAGGGGGGCGCTGTAAAGCAGCACCGCCGACGGTCCCAGACCGATCCGCTCGATTGAGGCAAAATATGCGTAGCTGCAAAGGGTGAAGCTGATAATCCCCATACCGGCGAAAAGCCAGATATCACGCGGATTGATGCGAAATTTCTTCCTGTCGGCGAGGGCGGTCAGAATCGACATCGCCGCAGCGGTAACACTTGCGCGGACGGCGATTATCTGGCTTAAAGAATACCCCTCCGCGCGCAGGGCGTTGACAAAAAGTCCGGTTACTCCCCACGCCGCGGCGGCGATGATTATCATCAGATATGACGCGGATTTTTTCATATTTTATATGTTTTATATGTTTCGGCGGCGTCTACGCGCTCTCTGCGGCGGCGTTTACGCCTTCTCTGCGGCGGCGTCTGTCGGTTCGGGCGCCTGCGAGGGCGGTTTTTCTTTCGGCTTTGTGTTCATCACCGCGATTGCCGCGACGACAAGCAGGATTCCGATTATCGAGGCTGCCGCAAGAGGTTCTTCGTTGAAAAGGATGCCGCAGACGGCGGCGACAACCGGCTCAATCGTGGCGAGTACCGAGGCGTGCGTCGGGCTGACGCCGTCGAGACCGAGGGTGTAAAGGCCGTAGGCAAAAGCGCCGGAAACAAGCGCCATCGAGATAAGCAGCGCGGCTCTTTTGAAATTCGGCGCCGGCCAGCCCCCTCGGATAACGGCGGCGGGAACCGTAGCGGCCGAAGCGAAGATAAAGCTCCAGAGAGTGACGGTAATTCCGCTGTATTTTTCGAGGGCGGCCTTGCCGAAAATGGTGTAAAGCCCGAAAGTAAATCCGGAGAACAGCCCTATGGCGATTCCTGCAAGGTCGAGACCGCCGGAGAAAAGCGCGCCTATCCCGCCTTCGGCAATCGCAGGGGCGACAGAGACGCAGACGCATCCGGCGACAGCCAGCGGAACTGCGGTAAGCTTGCGGGCGGTCAGCTTCTCTTTCCAGATTATCCTTGAAAGCAGCATGATAAAAAAGGGCGAAGTGTAAAGCAGCACCGCCGCCGGTCCGAGGCCGATGCGGCCGATAGCGGTGTAATATGAATAGCTTTCGAATGTGTAGCTTGCGATGCCGGTTCCGGCGAACATCCAGAAATCGCGCGGATTTATGCGGAAATTCGATTTGTCGGTGACGGCGGTTATGACGGCCATCGCGGCGGCGGTAACGAGGGCGGTTGAGGCGATTATCTGCGTAAGGGTAAAGCCTTCCGCCCGCAGGGCGTTGATGAACAGTCCGATTACCCCCCACGCTGCCGCGGCGGCGATAATCATAACGTATGAAACGGTTTTTTTCATGATAAAATTTTTGAATTGGTTTTCCGGCTTATCCGCCGGTCGTTTCGGACTTTGCGGCAGTCCGGGTCAGAGTATCTCTGTTGATATGAGCGTTCTGCGCGTGGTGATATCTTTATAAGTCAACTTGCGGGTGTCGGTTTCGGCTTCTCCCGACTGGCTGTCGTAAGGGTCGAGGCGGTCAAAGCGGCAGGCGGGGGAGAAATCCGTCTGAAAACGCCGGTTGCAGGCGATCCGCCTCGGGTCGACGTGTCCGAAGTAGAATTCGCGCGTCAGCTTGCCGCCGTCGGCGTTGGTCGGGTCGCAGAAAAGCCAGCCCCAAGGGGCGCAGTAAAATCGCGCCCAGTCGTGCGAGCCTATCCTCTCGTGTTTGCATGAGTGTCCCGATTCCCATTTTGCGGGAATGCCGCTGATGCGGCAGAAGGTGATGAAGAGCAGCGCCTGAACTCCGCAGTCGCCCCGGCCGTTCAGCGCGGCGAACTCGGCGATGCTTTCGATAAGCGAGTAGCTGCGCATATATGAATAGACGCAGTTTTCGAGTATCCAATCGTAGAACTTTTTCGCCGTGACAAGCGGGTTTGTTTCATTTCCGCGAATCTCGTCGGCGAGGGCGCGGAGATACGGAGTAAAGCGGATATGCGGCGGCTGTTCTCCGAGGTCGTCTTCGGTGACGGATTCGTCAAATCCTATGACGGCTTTCGCCGGGTCAAGGTCATGCAAAATCTGGCGGCGGGTGAGGCTGTATTTTACCGAAAATTCAAATCCCGGCCGATACGGCATATCGAAATAAGCCGTTCTCTGCGCGCCGTCCGGCGGTGAGATGACGCCGTCGGTGGAAATCTCAATCTCCGACTGCGCATCCGTCGGTATCGGCAGCGGCAGCCAGGCGCGAATCGGCGTTCCCGGCTCGACGGCGCCGTCGTCTATCGAAAGTTTATGCTCAACCGTCAGCCGGACCGCGTAAGAGCCGTTTTCCTTCATCTCGCGGATGGTTCTGTCGGTCTCGTTTTCTCCGCCGCTGTCGGCGTCGGGCTTGCGGGCTTCCGGAGTGTTTATCCGCGCCGAGGCGGGGAAGTCCTCGTGAAACTTCGGCTCGCAGTTTACCATCCTCCATTCCGCCCGCCCGTCGTCCATCATTTTGCGGAGGGTTTCGGCTTTGAAATCCGGCCGGACGGCTCGAAGCTCGGCGAGAGCTTCGTCGAATGAAAGGGTATATTCCCCCGGCAGCGTCTGCGCCAGAAATTTCTCGCAGAGCAGCGCGCGGCGGAGCGTGTCCGGAATCTGCCGGCCGAGATATTCGTCTATCAGCCGCAATTCGTCCTCGAATCGCCCGGAGTATTTCAGCGTAAGGATGTTTTCCGGCAGCGCGTAGGCAAGCGCTTCGTATGGCAGCATACTGTCCTCCGATCTGGTTTGCGGTTTTATGCGGCGTTCAATTCAATGAACGCCGCAGCGGTTTTCCGAATTAAAATAAAAGTCAGCTCTTTGAGCGCAGCCAGCCTTTTGCCGCGAGCAGCTCGGCGGTCTCCACCGCGCCTCCTGCGGCGCCGCGCAGCGTGTTGTGCGAGATGCCGATGAATTTGTAGTCAAAAATCGTGTCGGGGCGGAGGCGGCCGGCGGTTATTCCCATTCCGCGGTAGATGTCCCGGTCAAGTTTCGTCTGCGGGCGGTCGGGCTCGTCGAAATAGGTGATGAATTGTTCGGGCGCGTTCGGCAATCCGAGGCGCTGCGGCTCGCCTTCGAAGTTTTTCCACTCGGAGATTATCTGTTCCGCTGCCGGCTTTTCTTCGAAGCTTACGAACACCGCCGCCATATGGCCGTCCGTCACCGGAACGCGGATGCATTGAGCCGAGATTATCGGTTCTTTTGCCGTGACTATGCCGCTGTCGGTAAGTTTTCCCCAGATTTTGAGCGGTTCCATCTCCGATTTTTCTTCTTCGCCGCCGATGTACGGGATGACGTTGTCGATCATCTCCGGCCATTCCGCGAAGGTCTTTCCCGCGCCGGAAATCGCCTGATAGGTGGTGACGGCGACTTTCGTCGGGCGGTATTTGAGCAGGGGGGTCAGCATCGGGACATAGCTCTGTATCGATCAGTTGGGTTTTGCGGCGACAAAGCCGTAATTTGTGCCGAGGCGCTTGCGCTGAAGCGGGATTGCGTCCATATGTTCCGGGTTTAGTTCGGGAATCATCATCGGGACGTCTGCTATCCAGCGGCAGGCCTTGTTGTTCGAGACAACCGGGCATTCCGCCTTCGCGTAGGCGGTCTCGAGGGCTACGGTTTCGTCGGCTTTCATGTCGACGGCGCAGAAAACGAAGTCGATATCCTTTGCAAAATCGGAAACATCCGCCGCGTTCTCGACGATTATATCTTTGAACTGCGCGGGCATCTGCTCTTCGAGCTTCCATCGGCCTGCGAGCGCTTCTTCGTAGCTCTTTCCGGCCGAGCGGGCGGACGCGGCTAATTTTATCACATCAAAATACGGATGATCGGCGAGCAGGGAAAGAAACCGCTGTCCGACCATTCCGGTCGCGCCTATAACTCCGACTTTAAGCTTCTTCGGGATTACGTACATAAAATTTATCCTCCGAGGGTTATTTCACTGTTATAATCTCATTCCGATTGTATATTATATCATTTAATTGAAGCTTTGTCAATTGATAAGATGTTGCAAAATAAAGGGCGTTGTGATATAATAATAGGTGATTTAAACGAGCAATATCTGATAATTGAAAGAGGCAGACGATGAATATTGATATCCCGCCGAAAAAGACCGGCGTTATGCTTTTGGTGGACGGAAACAGCCTTATAAACCGCGAGTTTTACGGCGTCCGCCCGCTTTCGACGAAAAGCGGGATTCCGACCAACGCGGTGTACGGCTATCTGAATGTGCTGGCGAAATATCTGGCTGAGCTATCGCCCGACCACGCTGCCGTCTGCTTCGACCTTCCCGCCCCGACTTTCCGCCATAAGCTGTATGACGGCTATAAAGCGGGGCGGCGCCCGATGTCGGATGAGCTGGCGGAGCAGTTTCCTTATGTTAAAAGGCTTACCCGTCTTTTAGGTATTCCTCTCGTCGAGCTTGAAGGCTGGGAGGCGGACGACGGTATCGGTACCCTTTCCCGCATCGGCTCCGACGGCGGACTTCGCGTCTATATTTTAACCGGCGACCGCGATTCCTGGCAGCTTATCGACGATAATACCACCGTTATTTATATCTCGAACAAAGGCCCCGAAGAAATCGGCCGCGCCGAGTTTTTCGAAAGATGCGCCGTTCAGCCGGAGCAATACGTCGATTTAAAAGCAGTCATGGGGGACTCCTCCGACAAAATCCCCGGCGTCAGGGGTGTCGGCGCCGTCACCGCGCCTTATCTGATATCCGAATACAAGTCGCTTGACGGGCTTTACGAGGCGATATCCGACCCGGATTTTTCCGACCCGAAGATTACAAAATCGACGCTTTCAAAACTCCGCGCCGGGCGGGATGACGCTTATCTTTCGTATGACCTTGCGAAGATCGACCGCGAAGCGCCCTTGGGTCTAAAACTCGGCGACGTGGCGCGCGCTCCCGCCGACCGCAAAGGCTTGCTGGAATTCTGCACCGAGCTTGAGCTGAATCAGTTTATCAGCCGCTTCGGCCTGCTTGACGCGGTTCCCGAAATAAATGAGCCGTCCGAAGATAAGGAATATATCGCGGTTGCGGAAGAGAAAGCCGCCGCGCGATTCGCCGAGCTTGACCGCAAAAAACTCTGCGGGCTCTGGTTTTCCGACGACGGTCTGACCCTCTGCGCCGCAAATGATTCGGAGCGGCTGAAAGTCGAATTTTCCGAACCGACCGGTATTTCGGCGATGAAGAGTTTCCTCGAATCTTCCGAACGCAGATTTGCCGTCCACGACATAAAGAAGCTGCTGCATCGGTTTGCGCCTTACGGCATAAGGATAAACGCAAAATTCGACGTGATGCTTGCCGCCTACCTGCTCGATTCTTCCGACAGCGGAACCGACCTTTCAAAACTCATCGGCGCTCATCTGGGCGTGCCGCACAAAGGGGAGGACGCGGCGGCGGAGATACTCGCGCTGGCGGAGAAGCAAGACCGCCGGATGCGCGAGGAGGGAAGTTCCGGGCTTTATTTTGAGATAGAATTTCCGCTCGCTTACCTGCTTTTCGATATGGAAACGGCGGGATTCAGGGTAGACACCGCCGGACTTGCCGAATATTCGGAAAAACTCGGCGCGCTGGCGGCGGTTTATGAAGAAAATATCCAACTGATGGCGGGGCGGGAGTTCAACCCGAATTCGCCGAAGCAGTTAGGCGAGACGCTGTTTGAGCATATGAAACTGCCGCCTCCGCGCGGCGCGAAGACGAAGACCGGCTGGTCGACCGCCGTCGATGTGCTTGAAAAATTAGCCGATTATCACCCGATAATTGATACGGTGTTTGATTACCGCCGTGTAACAAAGCTGAAATCCACCTACTGCGACGGGCTTTACGGCGTCGCCGACGAAAACGGGCTTGTCCACACCAATTTCAATCAGACGGTCACGGCGACCGGCAGGCTTTCCTCAACCGAGCCGAACCTTCAGAACATCCCGATAAAAACCGAACAGGGGCGGCAGCTGCGGCGGTTCTTTACCGCCCGCCGCAAGGACAGGGTTTTGGTCGACGCCGACTATTCGCAGATAGAACTTCGGCTGCTGGCGCATATCGCGAACGACCCGGTGATGATTGCGGCGTTCAACTCCGGCGCCGATATACACGCGTCGACGGCAAGCCAGGTGTTCGGAGTACCGCTGTCCGCCGTAACGCCGGAGCTGCGCAAGCGGGCGAAAGCGGTCAATTTCGGCATCGTCTACGGCATCGGCGGGCATTCTCTCGGCGACGATCTCGGCGTCTCCTTCCGCGAGGCGAACAATTATATCAAGCGCTACCTCGCGACTTTCGCGGGCGTTGACGGGTATTTGAAAGCCGTTGTCGAGCAGGCGAAAGAGATCGGGTATGTCGAGACGCTGTTCGGTCGACGCCGGTATATTCCGGAGCTGAAAAGCCCGAAATTCCCGCTCCGCAAATTCGGCGAACGCGTCGCGATGAACAGCCCGATTCAGGGGACCGCCGCCGACATAATCAAGCTTGCGATGGTAAAAACGGCGGAGGCGCTGAAAAAGAGCGGACTTGACGCCGAGCTTATCCTGCAGGTGCATGACGAACTGATAGTCGAGTGCGCCGAGCGCGACGCGGAGGATGTGAAGCTGTTGCTTAAAGACTGCATGGAAAACGCCGTCGAGCTGAAAGTCCCGCTGACGACCGAGATATCGGTTGGGTATAGCTGGCTGGATGAGTGATAAAAAGTATATAAATATCTCCCTGTAAGCATATATTTTTATCAAAAAATATACATAAAAACAAAAATTCCCGGAAAGGCTGAAACTTCCCGGGAAATCACTTTTTTGTGGTAACTCTTACTTCAGTTCGACTTCCATGCAAAACATATATATTTTATAAAATATATATAAAAATAAAAATCCCCGTAAAGAGCAACCTCTTTCCGGAAGGAAAATTCAAACGATTCTTACTTCAACTCGACTTCTGCGCCGACATCGGTAAGCTGCTTCTGAAGCAAACATATATTTTTATCAAAAAAATATATAAAAAACAAAAATTCCCGGAAAGGCTGAAACTTCCCGGGAAAACACTTTTTGCGGTAACTCTTACTTCAACTCGACCTCCGCGCCGACGTCGGTAAGCTGCTTCTGAAGCAAACATATATTTTTATCAAAAATATATATAAAAATAAAAATTCCGGAAAGATCAACCCCTTTCCGGAAGGAAAATTCAAACGATTCTTACTTCAGTTCGACTTCTGCGCCGACGTCGGTAAGCTGCTTCTGAAGCAAACATATATTTTTATCAAAAATATATATAAAAATAAAAATTCCGGAAAGGGCAACCCCTTTCCGGAAAGAAAATCCAAACGATTCTTACTTCAACTCGACTTCTGCGCCGACATCGGTCAACTGTTTCTGAAGAGCCTCGGCGTCGGCCTTGGAGAGGCCTTCTTTGATGGTCTTCGGAGCGCTGTCGACGAGATCCTTCGCATCCTTAAGGCCGAGTCCGGTAACTTCGCGGACGACCTTGATGACCTGGAGCTTGGTGGCTCCGGCGGCCTTGAGAACTACGTCGAATTCGGTCTTTTCGGCTTCGGCGGGAGCGGCGGCTGCGCCGGCAACCGCTACCGGAGCGGCGGATACGCCGAACTCGGCTTCGATATCCTTAACAAGCTCGGCGAGCTCAAGGATGGTAAGTGTTTTAAGAGCGTCAATGATCGGCTGTGTCTTTTCGTTAGCCATGGTTATTATTCCTCCGTTTTACTTTCTCTGAAATTGTTTCTTTGAAACTGTTTTGTTATGGTTTTAGTCCTGCAATTATTCGGCTGCCGGCGCTGCTTCGGCTGTTGCTTCGGCTGCCGGTTCTGCTGCTTCTGTCGGCGCCGCCTCTGCGGGAGCCGGTTCTGCCGGCGCCTCTGCTTCGGCTGTCGCCTCAGCTGCCGAAGCGGGAAGAACCTCGCCGCGGTCGACGATAGCCTGAAGGGCGTATGCAAAATTGTAAAGACTTGACTGGATAGAGCCTAAGAACTTCGCTATCGACTCTTCGGGAGTCGGGGTATCCGCAAGCGTTCTTACCATGTCGGCGTCGATTACCTTGCCGTCATAGAATCCGCCTTTGATCTCAAGCTTTGATTCTTTGCCGGTATGGCTTTTGAGAATCTTCGCGGCGATTACCGGGTCTTCGCGGCTTATCGCTATCGCGGTGTTGCCGGTAAGATACTGAGCCATATCGCCGTATCCGACGTTATCGCAGGCGCGGCCGATGAGAGTGTTTTTCGCGACTCTGTAAGTCACGCCGGCTTTTCTCAGCTCGGCTCTCATGGTTGTATCCTGAGCGACGTTGACGCCGGAGAAATCGACCACTACGCCGGCGACGGCGCCGTCGAGATGCTCTGTCAGTTCGGCTACGATCTGCTTTTTGATATCGATTGCCTTCATTTTGGGCATGTGCTTTTCACCTCCGTTGAAAATTGTCGAGTTTATGCCGACAAAGTCGGCAGAGACTCATGGATGAGGCTTGTTTTTAATAAAAAACGCCCCGATCCGAAGATCGCGGCAATAAAACATAGAGCGCTGAAAGCGCGGAATTGATTTATCGTGCGCCTCGGCAGGACTTACTGTCGCCTGCTGTCTTCGGACGTGAGAAATATTATACCACAAAGCCGCCGATAAGTCAAGCGCGGAGTGAAAATTTACAAAATAAACAAATTTCGCCGGAGTAATGGGGATTTTCATGTTGCCGGCGCAAGGGAAACACTTTATATGTTATTATATCATATTATCTTAAAAAATAATTCACGATACATATTGACAAAAACAATTACGTGTGATAAAATTGATATGTTTACATTAAAGACATTATGGGGGATAATTTTATGCTGACATTAAAACGCCTGCTTTCTCTTGCGATATGCGCTGCGATTTTCATTTCCGCCATGGCCGCCTGCAGCGAAAAAACCGATGATGCCGATCGGGACACCGAAACCGCGGCTGCGGAGGTCACTGCCGAAACAACGACCGTTTTCCGTGACGAAAACATTCCCGCCGACCTTGATTTAGGCGGAGAGACTATAAACATCTGGTATTTCACCCAATGCAGCTCTTCAACCGAGTCTTTCATCGACATGAAAGGCGAACAGTCGGGCGAAGTCGTCGACGACGCGCTCTATTGGCGGAATCTGAGCGTCGAAGAGCAGCTCAATGTGAAGCTGAATTTCTATGATTGCGGCTTCGATGCGGTGATGACCGGAACCGAAATGCGCAAGCTCATCATGTCCGATTCAACCGATTACGACTTATACAACATAGTTCAGTGGACCGGCGCAAGCTTCGTTACCGAGAAGCTGTTCATGAACATGGCGGACGCGCCTTATATGAATATTGAAGAGCCGTGGTGGGCGACCGAATATATAAGAGAGATGGGCGTCGGCAAATCCCGCATTTTCCTGCTTTGCGGCGACATTGACATCGATATGATCCGCTGCATCGGCTGCATGTATTTCAACAAGCAGCTTTACGAAAACTACTTCGGCAATCCCGAAGATCAGTACAATCAGGTTCTTGACGGCAAATGGACGATGGATGTGATTTCTCAGAACGCCGTTATAGTTTACTCCGATCTCGACGGCGACAATAAGGTAAGCAAAACCGACCAGTTCGGAATGATGCTCAACAACTATAACAATGTCGATGTTTTATTCTACGGTCTCGGCATCCGCGTAACCGGCCGCGACGCCGACGGCAACCCCGAACTTATACTCAACAACGAGCGCAACTTCGGCGCGATGCAGACATACAACCAAACCGTCAGAAAAACCGTCGGCGTAAGGCTCGGCGAGCCGCTGTTCAATACCAACAGCTTCAACGAAGGCCGCTCCCTCTATCTCGTCGGTTTCCTTTACATCTCCGAGATGCTTCGCGACATGACGCAGGACTACGGCATCATTCCGGCGCCGAAATACAACGAGGAGCAGGAAAATTACTGCTCGGTCGTCCAGGACATCGTCACTCTTCAGTGCATTCCGATCAACTGCCGGAAGCTTGAACAGGTTTCGGCGGTGCTTGAGCTTATGGCTTTCGAGAGCTACAGGAGCGTAACTCCCGCATATTATGAGGTTGCGCTCAAAACAAAGTACACCCGCGACAATATTTCCTCTCAGATAATCGACATACTTCACGACACCGCTATGACAGATATCGCCTATGTCTTCGCCGACGCTTTCAACGGGCTCGGCTTTACCGGCCGCGGCATGATACAGTCAAATTCGTCGAATCTTTCCTCCTGGTATGCTACCAACGAAAAAGCCGCGCTGAAGAAAATGCAGATACTTATCGACGCTTACAACGAATTATAAAGAAAATTAAAGAGATTTTATGGCTGCCGCCTCAAAAACGCGGCGGCTGTATTTATGCCGATTTTTTTGAGAGGATGTTCAAATGAGATTATCGAGACTTGAAAGTCCCGCCGCGCATATTTTATAATCGTTTGAGAATGCGGATATTATCTCGGGATAATTCGCGTTTTGTATTGACAAAAATATTTACATGTGATAAAATTGAAGTGCTGAAAAAACACAACAGGGGGTAATTCATTATGAATTCTATTAAACGCCTGCTTTCCATTATGATCTGCGGGCTTATGCTGCTCTCCGCCATGGCTGCCTGCGGCGGGGACAAACCGGCCGGCGGCGGTCCCGATACGGTAACCACGGCCGGCGACACCGCAGCCGAAACAACGACCGTCTTACGCAACGAAAACATCCCCGCCGACCTCGACCTCGGCGGAGAGGTGATAAACGTCTGGTATTTTACCAAAAACAGCGACGTTTCCGAATCTTTCATCGACATGAAAGGCGAACAGTCGGGAGAGGTCGTCGACGACGCGCTTTACGAGCGCAACATGAGCGTCGAAGAACAGCTCAACATGAAGTTTAACTTTGTCGATACCGGCGTCGCCTCGTCGGACACCGGAACCGAGATGCGCAAGCTTATCATGGCCGGCTCCGATGAATACGACTTCTACAACGTCGTTCAGTGGAACAGCGCAAGATACGTCACCGAAGGCCTGTTCATGAACATGATTAACGCGCCTTATATCAATATCGAAGAGCCGTGGTGGTCGACCGAGTATATCGGCGAGATAAACATCGGCAAATCCAGTCTATTCCTGCTCTGCGGCGACATCGACATCGACATGATCCGCTGCATCGGCTGCATGTATTTCAACAAGCAGATCTATGAAAACTACTTCGGCAATCCCGACGATCAGTACAGCCAGGTGCTTGACGGCAAATGGACGGTGGACAGGCTGTACGAAAACGCCGCCGCCTCATACGCCGACCTCGACGGCGACAACAAGGTAAGCGCCGCCGACCAGTTCGGCATGCTGCTCAACAACTATAACAATATAGACGTTATCTTCTTCGGCATGGGGATGCGCACGACCGGCCGCGACGCCGACGGCAACCCGGTTCTCGTGCTTAACTCCGAGCGCAATATCAACGCGATGGAAGCGCTCTATCACGTCGTTATGGAAAACGACGGCGTCAAGCTCGGTCCTCCGCTTGACAATACCAAGGACTTTAACAACGGTCTCGCCCTATATCTCGTCGGATTCCTTTACAGCTCAGAGCTGCTCCGCGACATGACGCAGGACTACGGAATCATTCCGGCGCCGAAATTCAACGAGGAGCAGGAAAATTACAGCTCCGTCGTTCACGACATCGCAACCCTTCAGTGTCTCCCCGCCAGCTGCACGAAGTTTGAGCAGGTTTCGGCAGTGCTTGAGCTGATGGCTTTCGAGAGCTACAAGAGCGTAACTCCCGCTTACTACGAGACCGCGCTCAAGACCAAATACACCCGCGACAACCTTTCATCTCAGATAGTCGACCTGCTTCACGACACCGCGATGACCGACATCGCCTATGTCTTCGGCGACGCATTCAACAGCCTCGGCTATACCGGCCGCAACATGATTCAGTCGAAGAAATCCGACCTTTCCTCCTGGTACGCTTCCCGCGAAAAGACCGCGCTGAAGAAGATGCAGCAGCTGATCGACGCTTACGACGCGCTTTAATTGCCCTTTGAACCTTAACTTCGCCGCCCCGCTCAAATGAACGGGGCGGTTATTGTGAAGACACGGCTCCGAGCGGCTTTTTTATAAAAAACTAAAAAGACGATACAAAAATCCGAAAGAAAGCGTTATGATTTAAGCAGGGAAAAATTAAGGGAGGTCATATACCATATGAAGTTTGACATACGCGAAACTGCGGCGGAACGGGTGGTACTCTGCGCCCATCGCGGGGTGTGGGGCGGCAATATCCCCTGCAATAACAGCCTCGCTTACGAAATAGCCCTTGCCCAGGGGGCAGACATGGTGGAGATAGACGTGACAATGGCGGGAGACGGCGAGCTGTTTATCTTCCATCCGGGAATGGAGAAGCGCCATATCGGGCGGGATGTTCACATCGAGCGGATGAATACCGCCGAAGTTAAAGAGCTGCGTCTCTGCAACTACGACGGCGCCCCGACCGAGATAGGTCTCAACACCCTTGACGAAATCCTCGAACAGCTGAAAGGCCGCTGCTACATAAACGTTGACAAATTCGGCGACCATCCCGCCGAGATAATCGCGAAAATCAAGCGGCACGACATGAAAGATCAGATAATCCTAAAGTGCGCTCCGAAACCCGAAGCCCTCGACATAATCGAATCCTACGCCCCCGACATCCAGTTCTTGCCGATAATAAAAGCCGACAACGGCGTTCACGAGATGCTGAAAGCCCGCAACATCAACTATATAGGCTCCGAGCTTTTGTTTACGACCATGGACGACGAGACGGCGTCGGAGGAATACCGCAATACGCTGCGCTATGACGGCAAGCTTTTATGGATAAACACGATAGTCTACAACTACAAGGCGGTGCTGTCGGCGTTTCATTCGGACGATACCGCTCTTGCCGGCGATCCGGAGTTCGGCTGGGGCTGGCCTGCCGACAATTTCGACATAATCCAAACCGACTGGATAGGGGCGCTGAACGATTTTCTCGTCAGGACGGGAAGGCGTTACAGAAAAAGAAAATAACTGCGGTTTGCGCAGAAGAACCGCGTCCCGGAGATAAAACTAACCGCTCCGTTCATTTGAATCATTTGAACGGAGCGGCTTTTTGTTGCGTTTTAGTTTTTATCGGGTTATTTCTTTTTCCCCACCCGCCGCTTTATTATCATAAGCTGGCGCAGCATCCTTGCGGTATCGCGCAGCGGGCTGATATGCGACTCGCGGTGGTTTATTATCTTTGCCGGCATCTCCCGCACCGAAAGCCCCTCGCGCTGCGCTATCATCAGCGCTTCAAGGTCGAAGGAGAAACCGTCGGTCTGAAAGTCGGGGTCGCCGAAGACTTTTTTCGCCGCGGCTGCGGTGAAAGATTTTATCCCGCTCTGGCTGTCCGACCAGGGAAAACCGGCGGCGATTTTGACAAGCCGCAGATATGACTTCGACATCAGTTTCCGCAGCGGCGTGTAGCCGGCGTAACCCTCCGGATGGAGCGGGCGGGAGCCGATGACGATGTCGCAGTTTTGGTTTGCCTTGTAAAAATCGGCGACGATATCGAGGCCGTAGGCAAGGTCGCAGTCGGTGAAGGCGATTATTTCGCCCCTGCCTTCAAGCATCCCGGTTTTTACGGCGAAGCCCTTGCCGCGGTTTTTTTCGTAACCGCCGAGCCTGATATGCGGGCAGTCGGCGAGCGCCTTTTCGGCGACGGTTTTTGTGTCGTCGGTCGAGCCGTCGTTTACGAATATCGCTTCCGAGTCGGGGAAGTTTATGGCGAGCCAGCGCTCGACGGTCTTCATCGTATCGGCGACGATGGCCGATTCGTTGTACATCGGGATGACTAAGGTGAGGTTCATTTTTTTTCCGGGATTGTTTGGTGTGTTGTTTTGTGGGCAGAATTACTCTACTTTCTGCCCTTTTTTCCAGGCTTCTCTCGCCTGGTTCAGGCTCATGCGGTTTGCGCACTCTTCCTCGTCGGGGTCTCGGAGTTGTAATATTTCGTCTTGCCAGTTGCACACATCACAGATATCATCGTCTCCCGCCCTTTCAAAAGTATACTGACCGCATACCGGACAAAGGTAGCTGTCCCCGACTTTTATTTTCGTTAAATCAGTTGCCATTTTCGTTTTTCTCCTTTCATAATATGCCGTTGCCTTTAAATTTGCAGCGGATTGATTGCTGCGGAAATGAGCAGGCTGATTTGATATTATGATTGATTGGGGAAACGAAGGGGAGATATTACCGGAGGAATTACGTTTGCATAGCAGCAAAAAGGGTAAAGTTTACCGATATTCTCTTGGAGGCTCCTACACGCGCTGTTGGAAATTCACGTTTGCACATTTATAAGTTGCGCAATGAAGCTCTTACACGCTCTGTCGGTTGGTTATGTTTGCACATTGATAAGAATCGCGTGTAAGGCATACCTATAATACCACGGACCGTTGGTGCAGGTGGAGAGCGTCAGCATCCGGTCGCCTTCTTTGAACTCAATGCCCTCTCTCTGGTAGAGTGATTTTGAGTTGCACAGCTCCTCGAACTCTATGAACTGATCGTAGTTCTCGAACTCGGTGCGGATGTAGCCCTCGTCGTATCTTGCCTTGTATATGCTGAATACTTCGTAGGTGTATATTCCGTCCGATGTGTAAATGTCGATATATTTGTTTTCTTTGAAGAAATCTTCTTCAAAAAAGTAGACAATTCCGTTGAACATCAGCCCGTCCAGCATATTATGACCGTAGATTACCGTGTTGAAATTTTTCATTATCGATTTATAGTTGCGGTAATCGGCGAAGATGGAGCCGGCGGGCAGATACTCGCCGTTGTAGGCGCGTCTGAGGTAGTAGTCGTTGTCTTCGCTCTGCACAATCGGATAGCTTATCTGCGTCCCTCCGACGATTATCCAGCCGAAGATGTCGGGGTTTTTCAGCGACATCGCGTTCAACCTTGATTTCATCTTCTCAAGTCGGGCGTTGTAGCCGGAGAGAGTTACGTTAGAGAGCGCCTCGTCAAGCTGCTCTGAGGTGGCGGAGGCAATCTTTGTGTTGTCAAAGCGGGGCATAGCCGCGGATTTTCTCAGCGCCGGGTTGCCCTGATAGGCGTTGTCGGGGTTTTCGAAAGCGGACGGGTCGAAGCTGAGCGTGTCAAATTCCCCCATCATGTCCGCCGCTTCGGCGTAAAGCAGCTCCGCTTTGCGGTAGTCTATCAGCTGCTGTACGATAGCGTAGGCGGAATAGGCGAAAACGCAGAGGCAGATAATAAGCAGCAGGTTCCGCGCAATATCAATCACATAATCGGTGATTTTTTTCTTCTTCGGCGGGACCGGCGCGGCAATCTGATCCGGGGTCAGGTTATGAAGCGACCAGATAAAAGGGTTATGACCGGCTTCCTGCTCCGGATTTTTTATGAAATCTCCGTCGATAAGCGAGCGGGAATCGGTTTTGTCTTTAATATTCGCAGTTTTGTTCATTATGTGTTATTATAAGTCGATTTTGTTTGTGTAAATTTAATTTTTCGGCTTTCAAAATAATATTATACTTCATTTTGACGGATTTTTCAAGCGTTCATTGCTGTTTAAAGTTAACTTTTTCAAAACAAATAGGCCGGATAGCGGTTTTTCGTTTATAAAAAGCCGGTTTGCGCCGCGTCGGGTGTCAAAATTAGGCCGAATATACAAAATGTTTATCCCAAAGGGCTAAACTTCGTCGGATTTGAGTATAACTTTTTTGTTGCAATATCATAACTAATATGATATAATACATGGCGACAAAAAAACCGGAGGCAGCCTTTATGGAAACCGCTTTGAAATTTCTTGTTTATATGCTTATCGGCTTCTGCGCCCAGATGATTGACGGCACGATGGGGATGGCTTACGGCGTCTCCTGCCGCACCTTTCTGAAAACGACCGGAGTTCCGGCGGCGCTGGCGTCCGCGCTGACGCATCTTTCCGAAGTCCCGACGACGCTCGCTTCCGGCATCTCCCATATGAAGCTGAAAAACGTCGACAAAAAGCTGCTTCTGAAGTTGATGATTCCCGGCGTTATCGGCGGCGTTATCGGCGCTTATCTGCTGACGAACAAAGGCGATTTTTTAGAGCCGTTTATCGACGCTTACCTTATCATAATGGGCGGGATAATAATCTCGAAGGCTTTTTCCAAAAAAGAGAAGCCCCCGAAGGAGCCGGGCGCATACGTTTATCCGCTGGGGCTTGTCGGCGGCTTCTGCGACGCCGCGGGCGGCGGGGGCTGGGGGCCTATCGTCACGTCGACGATGGTCGCAACCGGATACGACGTCAAGCGCACTATCGGCACGGTAAATACCGCCGAATTCGTCGTCACGATGGCGGAGACTGTCGCATTCATCCCGATTCTGACAGCGGAGTTTCTCCGGTATGCGGAGATGGTGCTTGCGATAGTCATCGGCGGCGTCATCGCCGCGCCGCTCGCGGCAACTCTCTGCAAAAAGCTGCCGGTAAAGCCGCTGCTGGGGATTGTAGGAACGCTGATAATTCTTCTCAATATCTGGAATCTTTTGAAGTATTTCGGAGTGGTGTGAATAATAAAGGAACGGTGATGAACCGTTCCTTTTTGTTGTTTTTATCGGAAAACCAAGGTTATTTCCCCTGTCCTGCCAGCCACTTCTTCCTCAGCCCCTCATAAACGGAGTCGGGGATGTCCCTGTCGCCGTATTTGCTTGTCGGAAGCAGCTGATCGCCTGCGACGGCGGGATTTGTGCAGTGATGATCATTCCGCCATTTGTTCCGCTCTTTCTTGTCGCGCAGGTCGGGGATAGCCCACGGCTTGCTGCCGTCGAGGATGGAGCGGTAGGCGAGCAGTCCGCACATGCTCATCATCGCCGCCTGATGGACGTCGATAGACCATTTGCCGTCCTCGCGTCCCAATATCTTTTCTATAAAGAAGTAAGTCGGATAGAAGTCGGAGCCGCCGTGGCCGGACATTCCGCTTCTTGCGGCAAGCTCCGCCGAGACGAACTTTTCCGGGACGTATATCTCGTTATTGCCGCTCCAGTCGGGATTTTCGATATAGCAGCGGACTTTGCCGTCGCCGAGCGCTTCGAGACAGCCGCGCTCGCCGTAAATTGAATAGAAGACTCCTTCGGCGCCGCGCTTGAGCGCCCCGTGAAGTGATTTTACGACGGCGCCGTTGTCGAGCGTCACCATCTCGATACCGGAGGCGTGGCCGCCGGGGTGTCCGAGGTGATAGAACTCCTCGATAGGCGGGTTTTCAAAGCCGACCA
Organism: Clostridiales bacterium; assembly: GCA_012800735.1. Lineage (GTDB taxonomy): Bacteria > Bacillota > Clostridia > Oscillospirales > CAG-272 > JAAZGC01. Next base: position 112,709 of record JAAZIU010000028.1, read on the forward strand.
CCTGAACCGGCCGCCGCCCTGTCGCCATGATAATCGGTCCCAATGAGTGGGTGCAGTAGAATGTCGGGATGAGCCGGTTGCGCCAGTGGTTCTTTTCGCCGTAGGTTATATCCAGCCAGCAGGAGGCGCAGTCGTGGATGTAATGACATTCGGCGTAATTGACTTCGCCGATGTCGCCGTTCTGATACCGCCGCCACATTTCGAATGTCTTGTCCATGTAGCAGTAGTTTTCGGCGTAGGCGTAGACAAGCCCGCTTTCTTCAACCGCTTCGATAAGCTCGACGAGCTGACCCATCGTTTCGGTCGGTAGCACCTCCGACATGACATGCTTTCCCTTTTCAAAGCATTTCAGCGCGTAAATGCCGTGCTCCGTCGCATAGTTTGCCAGGACGACGGCGTCCATATCGCATTTGATAAAGTCGTCGAAGTTGTCGAACAGCTCGACTTTCACTCCGAATTTGTCCGCTTCGGCTTTTACCGAATCAAGCAGCGGGACGTATTTGTCGCAGACGGCGACAAGCTCGGCGTCGGGATTCCGCAGCAGCGCCGAAATCATCGAACGTCCCCGACCTCCGCCGAAGACGCCGGTTTTAATCTTTCTTGCCATGGTTTTATCCTTTCATTTTTATGTTAATGTAATGTCAGTCAGTTCAGAAATACGATATTGTTCGGCGCGGGAACGGAAAGTTCTCCCGGCAGTCGGGTAAGCATGCCGTCTTCGCCGACGGAAAAAGCGGTCACGGTATTCTCCCGCTCGTTTGCCGAGAGAAGAAGTTTTCCGTCGGGGGAGATATTGATATCTCTCGGCCAGTCGCCGCCGCAGGGGATGTGCTGCAGCTTTGTAAGGCTGTTGTCCCGGCTGCGGGCGAAGACTTGAATTGAGTTGTCATAGCGGACGCAGGTGTAAAGATAGTTTCCGCAGGGAGAGAACCTTATCGCCGCGCCGGTGCAGAGGTCGCGGTAAGCCGTGTCATGTCCCGGTTCAAGCAGATCGTAGCTTGCGACGTATTTCAGCCGCCGTCCGTCGTATGAAAGGCGGTGGACGGTGCTGTCAAGCTCGTTTATCGTGTACGCGGCCTTTCCGTCCGGACTGAAAATCATATGCCGCGCTCCCGATCTCGGCGGCAGCGAAACGAAGCTTTGCATCCGCAGGTCTCGGTCGTATAAAACCACTTTATCAATACCGAGGTCGACGGCGCAAATTTGCTCGCCATCGGGGGTGAAGATAACCTGATGCAGATGCGCCTTCTCCTGCCGCCCGACAAATGGTCCGCTGCCGGCGTGCTTCACTCTTGCGGTCACCCGGTAGTTCCCGTTTTCGTCGGGGCTTAACTTCACGGCAGAGCCGGAGCCGTAATTTGCAACGTAAACATCGCCGCCGCCGCGGGTAATGTGGCATCCGGAAGTCCCCTCACACGACACCGGCGGGGCAAAGTCGGAAAGCTCGCCGTCCGGCGCCGATTCTGCGCAGGTATAAAACGATTCGGATACAACGTCGCCGAAAACGCCGAAAGCTCCGCCGTCACCCCGGAAGACGACATCGAGCCGCCCGCCGGAAAGCTCCATATACATCGGTTTTGTAAGCGGAAAAAGCTTTACCTTTTCGGGAAGTCCGCCGTCGCTCCGGCAGAGCAGAACGCCGCCGCCCGCTTTTTCATCGGCGCCTGAAAGGATATATAAAAGGTTTGACATAATAAAACACCTCCGTCTTTCTTTGATTCAAATTATACAGCATACCTCCGCTTTTGTCAATAAGGCGGTTGACAAAAAGAAATATAAGATGTATAATTGATATAACTTAAAGAAACTGCGGAAAACACCGACCGCGGCGGGCTTTGCCGCATATAAAATACAGGATAAGGAATATATTTTTATGATGAATTTTTTGTCACTGCTGGCGGTGAAGTCGGCGGATGCTTACGGCGCGCGCCCCGCCGTTCTCGGCATCATCGGCGACAGCGTTTCAAACGGCTGTTTTGAAGTGCTCGACCACTCGGACGGCGGCATCGAAGCAGTTTACGACACCGAGAACAACTATGCGTCGATTTTGCGCAGGATGCTGATGACGCTTTACCCCCACGGGCAGCTCAACATAGTAAACGCCGCGATAAACGGCGACTCGGCGCCGGGAGGACTTCGGCGGGTATACCGCGATCTGATTCCTTATAAGCCGGATTTGACTGTTATCTGCTACGGACTCAACGACGTAAACGGCGGACCAGAAAATCTCGGCAATTACCGCGAAGCGATGACCGGACTTATCCGCGCCGTCAAAGCCGCGGGGAGCGAAGTCATAGTCATGACGCCGCAGCCGATGAATTACTACGTTCACAAGCGGCTGCTGAGCAAGACGCAGCGGGAGATAGCCGAAAAATTCGCCGCGCTCCAGAACGGCGGCGTCCTTGACCTTTATATCGACTGCGCCCGCGAAACGGCGGCGGCGGAGGGCGCCGTCCTCTGCGACTGCTACGAAAGATGGATGTCTTTGCGCCGGGGCGGAGTTGACACGACGGCGCTGCTTTCGAACCTTTTGAACCACCCGTCCCGCGAAATGCACCTGCTGTTTGCTTACGAGCTTGCGCGGACGATGTTTGAAACCGAAACTTAATTAATACGAAATATAAACCGGACGGCTTCCGCTGCTGTCCGATTGAAATAAGGAGGATTTCATGATACTCAGAAGCAAAGAGGGACTTTCCCGCGAAGAGATACGCAAAGCGCTGATAGAATCGCTGCCGGGCGACCTTCCGAAAAAAGCGCTGCTGCTGCCGCCCGACTATACCCGCCTTTACAGCGGCGCGGGGCTTATCTGCGCCGAATATTATTCCTGGCTTGAATCGCAGGGAGTTGAGTGCTGGGTTATGCCGGCGCTGGGAACGCACGTTCCGATGACTGAGGCGGAAGTCGAAGACTTCTTTTTGGGCGTTGTGCCGATGGATAGAATCATAGTCCACCGCTGGAGGGATGACGTCGTAAAGCTGGGCGAAGTCCCGGCGGAATTTGTAAAAGAAGTGTCGGAAGGGCTTGTCGACACACCTATCGAAGTCGAAGTCAACAAGCATATCGTTTCCGGCGAATACGGCCTTATCATCTCGATGGGGCAGGTCGTGCCGCACGAAGTCGTTGGCATGGCGAACTACTCGAAGAACATCTTCGTCGGATGCGGCGGCGCTTCGATGATAAACTCCTCGCATATGCTCGGCGCGTTTTACGGCCTTGAGCGGATAATGGGGCGGGATTTTTCGCCGGTGAGAAAGGTGTTTGACTACGCCGAGACGCATTTCATCTCCGACCTCCCGGTTTTATACGTCCTTACCACGACGACAAACGTCGGCGACGACGTCTTCATCCACGGCCTTTACATCGGCCGCGGCCGCGAATATTTTGAGGCGGCGGTAAAGGACAGTCAGGGCTACAACCTCATTGCGCTTGACGAGCCGATAAAAAAAGCCGTCGTTTTCCTCGACCCGCGCGAGTTCAAGTCGACCTGGCTCGGCAACAAGGCGGTTTACCGTACCCGGATGGCGATTGCCGACGACGGGGAGCTTATCGTGCTTGCGCCCGGCGTCATTAAATTCGGCGAAGACGACGAAAACGACCGGCTTATCCGCAAATACGGCTATGTCGGCCGGGAAAATGTGCTTGATTTGGTAAAAGACGAGAATAACGCCGACCTGCTTGCGAATATGTCCGTCGCGGCGCACCTTATCCACGGCAGCTCCGACGGCCGCTTCAACATAACCTACTGCACGAAGCCGGAGAACTTGACCGAAGAAGCCGTCCGCGGCGTCAGCTTCGGATGGATGGATTACGAGGAGACGATTAAAAAATACGACCCGTCAAAGCTCAAGATCGGATACAACGAAGTCGACGGCGAGCGTATCTATTATATCCCGAACCCGGCGCTCGGTCTCTGGAGCCTGAAAAACCAAAACTGAGATAAACGAGAATCCACCCGCAGCTTTTAACGGAGGTATTGAAATGTACAGCTATCCCTGGCCATTGAAAGGAATCTGCCTCGGCGCGCCGCAGAGCGGCGATATCGGCCTGTTCGAAAGATTCGTAAACGAGCGGCTTCAAAAGGACGGTATAAACACCCTCGTGCTGCTCACCCGCTATCGCTACGCCTTCGATTCGCACCCCGAATGCCGCGCCGACAACCCCTTAAGCTACGAAGACGCCCGGCGGATAAAGAAAATCTGCTCCGACGCCGGAATCGAGCTGATACCGAAGATGAACTTAATGGGGCATCAGTCGGGAAAAAGCCGCGAGAGCATGGACGGACTGCTCCGGGGGCATCCGGAATTCGACGAAACTCCCGACCTCGACGCCGTCGAATACTGCCGCAGCCTCTGCCCGTCGAACGGCGAGTGCCTCAACATTGTCTGCAACCTTATGGACGAAATGTGCGACGCTTTCGGCGCTTCGACAATGCATATCGGCTGCGACGAGGTGTTTGAAATCGGAAAATGCCCCCTCTGCCGCAAGAAGTCCAACGCCGAGCTGTTCGCCGGCTGGATAAATTCGCTTTACGAGCATCTCGCCGAGCGGGGGATAAAGACGATGATGTGGGGCGACCGCCTTTTAAACGGCAACGAAACCGGCTACGGCGGCTGGGAGGCTTCGAACAACGGAACTGACTTGGCGATAGATATGCTGCCGAAAGACATCATCATCTGCGACTGGCATTACGAAATGATGGAGAAATATCCGTCCGTCGACATCTTTGCCGACCACGGCTATGAAATCATCATCTGCCCGTGGCGCTACCGCAAAAACGCGCACGCTTTCGCCGACTACGCTGTTTCCCGCGACCGCGGACACATCAAGGGACTGATGATAACCACCTGGTGCGACCCGAAAAAGGTAATGCTTGAGCTGCTCGGCACTCCCGTAAAGGACGAAGGCGGCTGGAACGCGCACGAACTCGTCGCGGACAACTACCGCAGCTTCTTTGTCGAATAAGCTTAAAAAGCCGCGTCGGAAATATCTCCCGGCGCGGCGCTGTTTTTATATGCTTTAATTCTTTTATATCTGATGTTCGGTTCTTGCGAGCACTTCCGCCTGCATTGTCTTTGAAAGGGTGACGAAATAATCGCTGTACCCGCCTATCCTGACTATAAGATCGCGGTGGTTCTGCGGGTTTTTCACCGCGTCGAGCAGCAGCTCTCTGTCGGTCACGTTTATCTGCAGCTCAAATCCGCCGCGTTTCAGGTAGCCCTTGGTAAGGGCGGCGAGCAGCGGGACTGCGTTGTCGGAAAGCAGGCTTTTCGAGAATTTGATATTCACCGCAACTCCGCCGATGAACGGCGCGTGGTCCCATTTGGTGCTTGAAATCAGCGACGCAGTCGGGCCTTTTCTCTCCCTCCCCTGCGCCGGTCCCGAGCCGTCGCCGAGCGGGAATCCCGCGTTTCGGCCGTCGGGGGATGCGCCGGTGGCCTGACCGAAGTGGTCGTGCATTATCCAGCAGAACATCGAGGGGACGAGGCGGCCGTTTTTAAGCGGCGTTGTGTATTTTTTGCATTCATTTTTGATGAAATCGGAGATTTCAAGCGCCCGTCTGTCGACTGTGTCGTCGTCGTTGCCGTATTTCGGCGCCGAGAGCAGCAGCTCTTTTATTTCTTCCGCTCCCTTGAAGTCGGCTAAGCAGGCGGCTTTTATCTCGTCAAGCGTCAGCCGTTTTTGGCTGAAAACCAGCTCCTCAATAGCGGCGAGGGCGTCGCAGACGTTGGAAAGCCCGACAAAAGAGGGCATTATCCAGTTGTATCTCGCCCCGCCCCGCTCGATGTCGACGCCTTCGGCGAGACAGTCGTTTACAAAGCAGGAAAGCAGCGGGTCGCAGCTCAGCGTCCGCTCGTAGCGGTTGAGGCACTCGTTTTTCCAGCCCTGCCGGATGCGGTTTGCAAGCTGAAGGTAAAACTCGCCTAAAATCTCTTCGGTCGAGCCGAAGTCTCTGTCTTTGAGGGTGTCGAGCAGCGTCTGAACCAGGTTGTGATAAGGGCTTGCAACCCAGACGTTGGATGAGTTTGCCGGAGTTATCTCGACGCAGGTCGAGTGGATATAAAGGCAGCTTTCCTCCTCCGAAACGCCGTACATCATAAGCCCGCGGCGGATGACGTCGTCGTTGAAAATGGCCGGATGCGAACGGCCGGAGGCGAGGATTTTGCAGGCGAGATTGATGTCTTCGTCCGGCGTCGCTTCTCCGTCGGCGCAGACGCAGAATCCGACGGACGGATAGACAAGCCGTGTGTCGGCGACGGCGTTCATCAGAAGTCGGGTAAGGTCGTTTGAAACGACAGAGCCGTCGGGGCGTCTTCCGCCGACCATGTAGCCGGAACTGAGGCCGTGCGGCACCCGGCGGTTGATGGATATCGCAAGCGCGTCGCAGATAAGCCGCGCGCGGGCGGGAGTGAGCCTGCCGGATTTGATATCCCGCTCGTAAAAGGGGTAGAGATATCTGTCGGGGCGACCGAGCTGGTATTGGCTCGAAACGTGCTTCAGCGGCTTCATCGTAAGACAGAACGTCACGAAATGCGCCGATCTTACCGCCTGAAGAAAGCTCTCCGGCGGGTATTCCGGCACCCTTTGAAGGTCGTCGGCGATGAGCTCAAGTTCGGCTTTGTCCTCGCCGGAGGCGGTTTTTGCCATCTCTCTCGCCGCGTCGGCGTAGCGGTGGGCGAAGTTTACAACGGCGTTTAGGCATTTTTTCGCCGAATTGTAAAACTCCTGCTTTGCAAGTCCGTCCGGCGTGTTTAAATCAAGAACGGAGAGATGCCGGTCGATGTTTTCGGATATCCCGCGAAGACCTTCTTTCATCAGAAGCTCGTAGTCGACAGCCATATGCGACTCCTGCCCGACCGGAGCGGCGCCGCCCGCCATCGTCCATTCGCGCAGCAGCTTGTATTCCTCTTCCTCCGCTTCGGTCAGCTTTCTTGAGCTTATCCGCCCCGGGATGAGTTCGTTCGGGTCGAGGGCGATTTCGACGTTTTCGAACATATAGCTTAATGCCTTTGCGTACCGCGTCTGAAGCCCGACTGTCCAGCTGTTTTCCCGGAAACTCTTCCAGAAAAGATACCAGTATTCCGATGTGTCAAAGCCGGAGTGAAGCGCGGCTTCCCGCAGCCGCTCGATTTTTGCTTTCTGTTCCGCCGACAGCGCGGAGATTTCCAATATATCGTTCATTTTGTATATCCTTTTATATGTTCAATAATACACCTGTTTCGTCATCTTAATGATACCACACCGAAAGCGCCGTGTCAAGCGCGAAAGGAAAAATTAATGAAGTCATCCGAATTAATTATCATAGCCCCCGATTCGTTCAAGGGGACAATATCCTCCGCCGATGCGGGGGAGATTATCGCGGAGGCGTTCAAATCCGCCGCTTGCGACATCGGCGCTTCGCCGCCGCGCCTCAGCCGCCTTATTATGGCGGACGGCGGAGAGGGGACGACCGCCGCCCTCGGCGCAAAGCTGATTTATAAGGACGTCTGCGGGCCTGACGCCCTCATATCGCTCAAAGGAGAGCCGACGGGACAGCGAGTAAAGGGATTTTTCGGAATTCTGGACGCGGAAGACGGTATTACCGGCGTTGTCGAACTTGCCGCCGCCGCGGCGCTTACCCAAAGCGAGCGGCGAAACCCGGAACTCGCGACGACATACGGCGTCGGGGAGCTTATCAAAGCCGCCCTCGACTTCGGGGCAAAGCGGCTGATACTCACCCTCGGCGGCAGCGCGACAAACGACGGCGGCGCGGGGATGGCGGCGGCATTGGGCGTTGTTTTCACCGACAAAGAGGGCAGAAGCTTCATCCCCACAGGCGGCAGTCTTTCGGATATCGCGAAAATCGACCTTTCCGGGCTGGATTCCCGGCTTGCCGGGACTGACGTCGACGTCATGTGCGACGTGAAATTCCCGATGGCGGGAGCGCGGGGAGCGTCGGCGAACTTCGCGCCGCAGAAAGGCGCGGACGCGGCGATGGTTGAGCGGCTTGACAGAGGACTGCGGCATCTCGCCGCGCTTTGGGTGGAAAGCGGGCTTTGCTCCTCCGACATACTTGAGCTTGAAGGCGGGGGCGCCGCAGGCGGAGCGGGCGCCGGAGCGGCGGTGTTTTTGGGCGGACGGCTTCGCCCGGGCGCCGAGGTGGTGCTTGACGTCGCCGGATTTGACGGACTGCTGAAAGAAGCCGCGCTTGTAGTAACCGGAGAGGGGAAATTCGACCACACCAGCCTCAACGGAAAGGCGGTTGGCGCGGCGGCGGCAAGGGCGAAAGCGGCGGGCGTTCCGGTACTCGTAATCGCCGGGGCTGCCGATGTTCTCCCGCCGGAATTGCTGTCGGAATACGGCGTAACGGCGGTACTTTGCTCTCAGCGCGGCGCCGTCCGCCCGGAAGAGCTTGCCGGACGCGCCAAAGGCGATCTCTATGAAGCGGCGTATCACGCGGCGCGGCTGTGGTACGGGGCGCGGCGGGGGTAAAGGCAGTACAACTGAAAGCCGATAAAAAAGCCGGGACTTTGGTTAAGTCCCGGGATTGATATGTTACGATATTACGGAGCAAGCGGCGTATCCTGAATAACTTCAACCGGAGTTGCCATTTCCGGTTCGGCGTCTGCCGCGATGTCCGGCGCTGCGCTTAAAACATAGTCCTCGTCCGCTTTGAAATTTCCGGAGGCGACGTCGGCGAAAAGCTCGTCGATTTTAAGCGACTGCCTGTTGTAGTCCTCAGCTAACGAAAAGGGTATTGACTGCCGGACAACCGCTTCGTCTATGCCGAATTCGGCGATAAACGGCGCGATATCCCAGCGGCTTATCTGTCCGCTGAAAGTCAGGAAATTTTCGCTTATCCCCTCGGGCACCGGGTCGCGGAGCCATTCGCGGGTCTCGTTGAGCCGCTTTTTCCACGCTTCATAGGCGTCCGGTCGGTTATCCTTTACATAAGATAACAGATTATATTTCAGATCGAACAGGAAACTGTTGAGGTAAAAAATCCGCAGCCGCTCATCCCGGTTTTTGTCGCTGTAATACTCGTCCGCCGTGCCGCCGTAAATGGCGTCGGTATTGTAATTCAGTTGGTATCTCACGTTTTCCGAGTATTTTATTACGAATTCAAACTTCTCTCTCGGAATGTTGTAATCGGATATGAACTGAGCGATGTTATACTTCTCATAGTCTTCGCCGTAGGATGTCGACCATTTGAGGTATTCTTCCCGGCAGACGAGCTGCTCATACACGATTAAATGGTAGGAGTTTGCGTATTCGTTTCTGTAGAATATCAATGAATGAGGGCAGACGGACAGGGAAATTCTGCCCATTCCGGGGTCGTAGTTTGGGGGAGCTTCCGCAGGAAGAGCTTCCGCGGGCGGAGCTTCTATGGGCGGTATTTCCGCAGAGGGGGTTTCTGCGGCAACCGCCTCTTTTGCCTCGCAGGCGGCGAGGGCGATCAGCATTATTATTGCCGATATGAGGCAGATAAGCTTTTTCATAGTAATTCCCCTTCGTTGTTTGTTCGGATTCCGGCAAAAACAGGCGCAAAAATGGAGTCAATCATTCGGCAAATTGCGGGAGATGCGTTAACTCATCACATCCGCCATTCCCACCTTGCCGTCCGGGATGGTTTGCCCCGAGATGTTCATAATCTTTTCGTCGAAATCAAACACATAGTTCTGACCGTGTGGCGAGTCGATGAACTGAATTTTGAAACACAGCCGGTTACCCTCCCATTTAAACGTCGCGGCGGCTTCGGCGCGGCGGCGGCTCTCCGGGCGGAGCATCCATTCGTAAAGCGCGGAAGGGAAGTCTTCGATAATCCCGCGCCTCCAGCCGCCGTTCACAGCCCAGATCGTCCTTGCCCCGTCGGGCAAGAGGAAGCAAAGCATCGCTTTTTTGCCCTCTGTCTTCACCATGATTTTTTCGACGTCCAAAAGCTCTTTGACTTTTAATTCGCCGTCGAAGTCCTTTTCTTCGCCTCCGCAGAGCGCCGTCTGAAACTCGAACGACTGCTCGGTTTTGCGAAGTTCCGAGAGCGCGGCTTCGTCTTCCGGGAGCGCTGAGCGGTTAAAGTGCGGGTAGATAAGCTCCCAGAAAGCGTCCATCGCGTCCTGAAAGCGGTTGTCTTCGGCGGTCTGAATCCATACCGCCTCCTGTTCGGGCAGCACCACCATCAGCTGACCGAAAGCGCCGTCGCCGCGGAAGCACTGATGCTGACACCGCCAGAGGGTGTAGCCATACCCCTGGCTCCAGTCGGCGGTGCCGCTGTTTTCGGTTTGATAAGCCGACGCGCGCCGCGCCCAGTCCCGGCTGAAAATCCGCTTGCCGTTGAACATTCCGTCGTTCAGATAGACCGAGCCCAATTTCAGCATATCGATAGGCGAGACATGAATTCCCCAGCCGCCCTCGCAAATCCCCCGCGGGCAGCGGTCCCATTCAACGCCGCGCTCGATGCCGGAATCGGTTTTTACGTCTTCACACCTTATCCCCAGCGGATTTAGCAGCCGCGGGCGCAGGTATTCGAGAGCCGAAACGCCGGCTACCCGCTCGATAATTGCGCAGAGCATATACTGATTCGCCGAATCGTAGCACCAATGGGTGCCGGGGCGGTATTTCACTTCGTAGGCGAGATACGTCTTCACCCAGTCGCCGTCGGGAGAATTGAGGCAGGCGCCGGTCGAGTCGGTTTCATGGCCGGAGCTCATCGAAAGCAGGTCTGCGACGGTCATAAGCGAAAGATTCTCCGAAACGGTTTCCGGCAGCTTGTCCGGGAAGAAGGAGATAACTTTATCGTAGAGCGAAAGCAGCCCCTCGTCGCGGGCGATGCCTATCGCCGCGCCGCACCATGACTTTGAAATCGAATAGACGTGCCGCCGGTCGGTGATTTTATACGGCGACGCCGCCATCTCCGAGACGATGTTTCCTCGCCGCATAAGGATAAAGCCCTGTATGCCGATGCCGAGTTCTTTTATGCGGTCAAGATAGGCGTTTATCGCGCCGGAGGGAATCCCCTCGCTTTCCGGCGACGCGTGCGGGAAGTCGAATTTCCGAAATCTGTGTTTCATTTGGTTTTCCTCCATATATATCAATCATTCCTGTCAGGATGCAATCGTTTATAAGTGTATACTTTCTTTCCAGCTTCTTTATATCTCTGGAAACTTTCGTTGCAAATACAATGTTCTGATCACTCACTTTATAGAGCTTATAGTCCGGCATTGCCTTTTTCCATAATTTTGTGTTTTATATAACGCAAATGGATATCCCGGAAGGATCAATCTCCTTTTATAGTATCGATCCTTCCAGACTACGAAAATCAGTTAATTATTATGACCTGACTCTGCATCATATATACGCCACTTTATTTTTTTGCAGCATACCCATGTTGTATTATTATCCGTCAGGCAGGAAACATCCTCCGGATCAAATTCATCCTCCGGGGACCAGTAAAAAACACCGTTCCGCTGCATCAATTTCCCTTTGAATATTTCACATGAATACCTGCAGGGAAGCGGCGTAAAATGAAAATGAATCAAATCCGTAAATACTACATCAAATCTTCTGCATGTTTCATTTTGACTGTGAAATTGGATAGTCAGTGTATTGACAGAGTTTACAGGATGCATTGTCAGATTTTCACTCACATAGGCTCCACTTTTATAGTGAATTTCAAATATACAGCTGTCATGAAAATATTCACATTGATCAAGAAAACACACTATATCTTTTTCGTTTTTTATTTCAAATAAATCATCCATTGTTCAAGTCCTCGTAGGATTTCCGTTCTCATCCCGTGTCCAATAGTGATCGTGGGGATTCGTATGTGTGCCTGGGCTTCCATGATCCGTATAATCCGTTATCCATGTATGCACGTCCCTCGCTATCATAATATCTGATTTGTTTAATAGAGCCATCTTCATAGTATAAAGCGGCACTACCATTTGCACTCCATTTTTTTGTCTTGTTTTTCATTAAGTCGTCTTCCCGTTTATGCAGCAGATATTCACATTACAAATATCCGCCAAAAATGGTTCAAACCATCGGACTCACCGCATTTCCATTTCACTTGGGCCAATAATATACTTACACCTTATAATCAATGATGTCGCTCCAAAACGGAATGTACATTAAATTTTCACTTGAGGAACAACGACAACCGATCTCAAACTCATGATATAAGTAATCCTGTAAATCACTTCCATAATAAATGGTATCGCGTCCAACCGTCGAGATGACAGGAGGACTATCCATATTCTGAAGCTGCGGCATATAACGATGTGAGAATATCGGAATTAATCGCGGCGCTTTCTCGCTTATCTGGATGAAAAGTTTCATAATTTCGTTCTGTTCTTTGGGTCTCTCCCCCCATTGAGGAATCCAGAATTCTCTCAATACCGATTTCAAAAGCCAGTCATACGGTAATTGAATACGATGTTTTATTTCAGAAATATTTGACTCTGAATAATTTGTCCAACAAGGAAAACGATTATCTTTCTCAGTAAAAGGAATGCCACGACTGTAAAAGCATCGCAGTGATTTTGGGAACTTAATATCATATATTGTTTCGATTCTGCACAGTTCTTCTTCCGTCAGATTATCAGAAAACTGTATGCCTTTTGCCTTGAGTTGATCTACTATCTCAGTTACGTCATTCATTATCATATTTCTCCTTACATTTTATACCATGTTCTGTAATGATCAGGGGAATAATAAGCCGAACCATCTGCACCTATCACAAGCCGCTCCCTGCCCACTCATATAATATGTAGTATAGGTAGTACCTTCCGGTAAATAAGGATAGGATATATTATCATATGCATGACTATCATACATCTTCTTTTCATTTTCTTTCCTCTTATATGACTGTTTTTTATATTGATTGTTCCGGATAAATGATACCACTCCGGGCGGAAAAATTATATACATAAATGTAAATTTGTCGAAATTTCACCAAAAAACCGTATTATTCTGCCGGCGCGGATTTTGCCTTAAAGTGATAAATTAACATTATATTAACTTAAAAAAATTGAATGAAATTCGAATAAAAGATATAATAATTCCGTGTGCCATGCAAAAAGCGCGGCAACAACATAATATCAAAAATACTTTTTTACATAAAGACCGGAGGATATAATGCGGACTGTTGGATATTTTAACGGTGAGATTGCCGAAACGGAAGATCTTAAGATACCGGCGCTGAGCAGGGCGGTCTATTTCGGCGACGGCTGCTATGAGGCGGCTTTTGTCGTAAACCGCAGGATTTTTCAGCTTGAAAATCACGTCAACCGCTTCTTTTCATCGATGAAGCTGCTCAAAATACAGCCTGCGTGGACGCGGGAGGAGCTCTGCGAGATACTTAAATCCCTCGTCGCAAAGCTTGACTCTCCGACAGGTCATCTCTACTGGCAGGCTGACCGCGGCACCGCCAGGCGCGCCCATGTTTTCCCCGCAGACGCTAAGGCAAATCTGCTCGTTTTTGTAAATCCCGCAGAGATGCCGGATTTCTTCCGCGAGATAAAGCTTATCTCCCTCCCCGACATCCGCTTTGAAATCTGCAATATAAAGACTTTAAATCTCATCCCCTCGATCCTTGCGTCGGAGGAAGCCCGTAAGAACGGCGTCGACGAGACCGTGCTGCACCGCAGGGGGGTAGTCACCGAATGCGCCCATTCGAACATCTCTATCCTCAAAAACGGCGTTTTGTATACCCATCCCGCCGATAACTTCATCCTGCCCGGAACCGTGCGGCATGATATGCTTAATATATGCGCAAAAAAAGGCATTCCGGTAATTGAACGCGCTTTCACTCTCGACGAGCTTCGCGGCTGCGACGAGGCGCTGGTGACGGCTTCCTTTTCGATGATCCGCCGCGCCGTCATGCTCGACGGCGAAAAGATTGGCGGACGCGACTATGATACCTGCCGCCTTATCCAGGCGGAGTATAAAGCGATGATCGAGGCGCTGTACGACTGAAAATGGATTCCCGCAAAATTACAGATATAGTCCTTGAAGCGGAGGCGAGGCTTGCGCCGGTGTTCGCCGGTTTTGACAAAATATCCGCCGCCGTAACCGCCCGCATCCTTGACGCTTTCCGCGAATACAGGGTCGACCAGTCGATGTTCGCCCCGACCGACGGCTACGGCTACGGCGACAAAGGCCGCGACACCCTTGATAAGATTTACGCCCGCGTTTTCGGCGCCGAAGACGGTTTTGTCCGCCACACGATAGCCAACGGTACCCACGCGCTGACAATCGCCCTCTGGGCGGTTCTCCGCCCCGGCGATACCATGCTTTCGATAACCGGCAAGCCGTATGACACTTTGATGGGCGTCATCGGTCTTTCCGACAAAGAAGAACCGCGGCCGGACGGCGCTCATCCCGCCGTATCCGACGGCTCCCTCGCCGATTTCGGGATAAAATACAGGGACGTTCCTTTCGGCGGCGACTGGGAGACTGCTCTCAAAAACAAACCGGACGTAAAAGTCGTCTACATCCAGCGCAGCCGCGGCTACAGCCTCCGCCGCACCATCCCCGCGGAGGAGATAAACGAGATTATTAAAAGGGTGAGAGAGCTTTCCGACGCTTTTGTCATCGTCGACAACTGCTACGGCGAATTCGCCGACGAAACGGAGCCGGAGGGCGACCTTGTCGTAGGCTCGCTTATAAAGAACCCCGGAGGGGGAATCGCCGAGTCGGGCGGGTATATCGTCGGCAGCCGCCGCGCGGTTGAGCTTGCCGGATACAGGCTTACCACCGTCGGCGCCGGAGTTGAAGTCGGCGCTTCGCTCGGAGCGAACAAATCGCTTTATCGCGGGCTTTTCTTCGCGCCTCATGTCGTCGCGCAGGCAAAAAAGACGGCGGCTTTGGCGGCGTATGTCTTCTCGGCTCTCGGCTGCAATGTCAGCCCCGCTTGGGACGACCCTCGCCACGACATTATCCAGGCCGTCGAGTGCGGCGCTCCGGAACGGCTTTGCGCTTTCTGCCGCGGGATTCAGGCGGCGTCGCCGGTTGATTCTTATTTTACCCCCGAGCCGTGGGATATGCCCGGATATGACGACAAAGTCATCATGGCGGCGGGCGCTTTTACTCAGGGAAGCTCGATAGAGCTTTCCGCCGACGGTCCGATGCGTCCTCCCTACACCGCCTTTCTGCAGGGCGGCCTTACCTATGAAAGCGGCAGATACGCGATAATATCAGCAGCCGAAGAATTTTGCCGATGAAATCCAACTCATAAACAAAAGCGATGGTGAATTATGAGAAATCAGTCTTATGATTATATGGCTCCCATCTGGTCGGGCGATACCTCTCTTTTCGAGTCGTTCATGCCGCTTGCCTGCGAGGGAGCGGCGGAGGACGAACCTGTCCGCGTCCCGCTGCTCTACTCTGCGGACGAGATACTCGAAGTGCGGTCTTCAAATCTGGAAACCGTTTTTTCGGAGGGGGAGGACTACCTGCTTTGGGGCGGAGAGCTGATAATTCCGCCGGGCTCCCCGATAAAAACGGTGCCGTGGAAGAGCTACAACCCGCAAGCCGAGCAGCCGAATTCGATGACGCCGACAGGCTTTGCCTCGCTCGGCGGCGGATATCTGCTGTACGGCGAAGGCGATATGATGCACCGGCTTCAGTACGCCGTCAGCTATAAGCACGGCGACTCCTGGCTCGGACCGATTCCCCGCGCGGCGGAAGAAAAGCTGCCGAAATTTCGGGCGAAGATAAGAGCGGGAGAACAGGTTCGGGTAGCTTTCACCGGCGACTCGATAACCACCGGCGCAAACTCCTCGGCTGTCGTAAACGCGCCGCCTTTCCTGCCGATGTGGCCGGATATGGTGACTGATTTTATCGACGACAATTATCCTTCAAAAGAGGGAAAGACGGTCAATATCAATCGCTCCCTCGGCGGCGTCTGCTCCGACTGGGGCGCCTTTACCGCCCGCGAGTCCTTCGGAAAAGAATCGCCGGACCTCTGCGTCATCGCTTACGGCATGAACGACGCCTCCGGCCGATATACCTCGCTGTTTGTCAAGGAGAATTACCGGAAGATCGCCGAAATTCTGCTTGATATCAACCCCGACTGCGAATTTATCTTTGTTTCGACCACGCTGCCCAACCCGATAGCCGCCGGATTCACAACCGGGCTTCACTTTGAGCATGAAGCGCTTTTGGCGGAGCTTACGGGAGAGATGGGAGATATCGCGGCGCTGGCGCCGGTTACCAATATGCACAGGTATCTGCTCACCCGCAAGCGCTTCGCCGACATGACCGGCAACAACATAAACCACCCCAATGACTGGCTGGCGCGGGTGTACGCGCAGGTGATTTGTACAGTTATGATATGACCCTTAAAACCGAAAGGCAGGTTTTCCGATGTCAATATCCGATAATGTTGTATTAACGGTGCCGCGGGAGGAGATAGTAATCCCGCAGGCGCTTACCGACAGCTTAAAAGAACAGTGCGGCGACGACGAGGAGTTGTTGGCGGAACTGAGCGAGCTTATCGACAAAGCCGCCGAAACAGCCGTTCCGAAGGGCATTTACGCGATGCTGCCGGTTGAGTTTTCCGACGATCATGTAATAATAGACGGCAAAAAGTCCGACAATCCCCTGCTTTTAAAGCAGCTTCGCGGCTGCGGCCGCTGTTTTCCGGCAATAGCCACCGCCGGAGTCGAGCTTGTCTCCTGGGCGGACAATGAAATAAAAGACCCGCTCGAAGCGTATCTGATCGATCGGCTGATGAACGCCTATGTCGGCATAGCTTCCGCTTATGTTCGGAAGAAGATACGCGAAGAGTATCGCATAAGCGGGCATTTCAACCATTTATCCCCCGGCTCGCTGCCCGTCTGGCCGCTTTCCGGGCAAACCTATCTCTTCTCGCTTTTAGGCGAAGACGCCGTCCGGGAGAGCATAGGGGTAACTTTGACCGACTCGATGCTGATGCTGCCGCGCAAATCCGGCAGCTCGATAGGCTTCGAATCCGACCGTGACTTCAAATCCTGTATGTATTGCCCGCGCGTTGACTGTTCCAGCCGCCGCGCCGAGTATGCTGCGGGAGTGGAAATATAATCTGACGAAAGAGCAAAAATCATGAAAATAAGAAAACTTTTATTCGCGGCGACAGCCATAATCATCGCCCTGGCGCTTGCCCTCGGCGGCTGCGGTTCCGACACCGACAGCGGCGCCGGCTCGGGCGCGGGAGCCGGCTCGGGCGCGGGAAGCGGCGCCGGCGAAGGCGCAGGAGAAAATACGGAGGTAGTAAACGTGACAATAACAATGCAGGACGGCGGCGTAATCAAGCTGGAGCTTTATCCGGACAAGGCGCCGATAACGGTGGAGAATTTCAAGAAGCTCGCCTCGGAGGGCTTTTATGACGGTCTTATCTTCCATCGCGTGATAAGCGGCTTTATGATTCAGGGCGGCGACCCGACCGGCACCGGTATGGGCGGCTCCGACAAGACCATCAAAGGCGAATTTGCCGACAACGGAGTCAAGAACGACATAAGCCATAAAAGAGGCGTAATCTCGATGGCGCGTTCGCAGAAATACGACTGGCAAGCTCCCAGTTCTTCATCTGCCACGAAGACGCAACCTTCCTTGACGGCCAATACGCCGCTTTCGGCGCCGTCACCGAGGGAATGGATGTGGTAGACAGGATAGCCGCGATCGATACCGACGCAAACGACCGTCCGCTCGTCGACCAGGTTATAAAGACGATTACGGTAGATTGAAATTAAAAAATATCCGCCGCCCCGAACTGCATAATATTTTGCAGTTCACGGCGGCGGTTTTTTGTTGTTTGAGTCGACAACGCCGCTCAAAGAAGCGGCGCCAGGAGACGGTAAAGGGGACGAAGCAACAGATTGCGCACGTTTTCTTTAACTATCGGACTGTCGAAGGTAATCTCCTCGCATTCCTTTAATGTCTTCTCGAAATCCCGCCGGATCCCGGCGGCGATCTCTCCTTGCATCCAAACGCCGCATTCATACATCAGATAAAAGCTGCGGTAGTCGAAATTCGCGGTTCCGACGTTGGCGGTAAGGTCGTCCGAGACTATCACTTTCGCGTGGTTGAAGCCGGGGGTGTATTCGTATATCTTGACGCCGGCTTCCATCAGCGGGCGGTAATAGCTGCGGGTCACGCGGAAGGTGAATTTCTTGTCGGGTATGTGCGGGGTCAGTATACGCACGTCAACGCCGCTTTTCGCCGAAAGCTGCAGCGCCGTCAGCATGATGTCGTCAAGAATAAGATACGGCGTTTCGATGTAGAGATATTTCTGCGCTCCGTTGATTATCTGCAGATAGACGTTTTCCGAGACCTGTTCGTTGTCAAGAGGGGAGTCGTCGTAGGGGATGAGGAGGTTTTTGCCCTCCTTTTTTTCATGCGTTCCGTAGAAGAGGGAATAGTCTTCGTCGGAG
Organism: Clostridiales bacterium; assembly: GCA_012800735.1. Lineage (GTDB taxonomy): Bacteria > Bacillota > Clostridia > Oscillospirales > CAG-272 > JAAZGC01. The sequence goes on from JAAZIU010000028.1 coordinate 131,098, forward strand.
CCTGTGATTGTCTCGAACATACGCAGAAACATCACCGTAAAGCTGTCGACCGCGCGGCCGGTGACTTTTATCCCGCCGTCCTTCCAGTAGCCGAATCTTACGATTCGGTTCATATACTCATCTCCGATGTTTACCCCGCCGGTGTAAGCTGTCTTGCCGTCGATTATCACCATTTTGCGGTGGTCGCGGTTGTTCTGCAGCATCGACCAGACCGGGTTGAACGGGTGATAGGCGGCTACCTTTACCCCTAATTTCTGCAGCTCTTCGAGGTCGTTTGTCGGAAGGCGCAGAAAGGAGCCGATGTCGTCGTAGATAAGCCGGATATCGACGCCGGCGGCCACCTTCCGCTTCATTAATTCGAAAATTTCATCCCAAAGGTCGGAAACGGATAGGATAAAAGTCTCGACAAAGATATACTTCTCCGCCTTTTCCATATCGGAATAAATGCTTTCGATAAGGCTCTCTCCGGTTACAAACCAGGCAACATCGCTGTCTGTGTACAGCGGATATCCGACGGAACGGGTAAGATAGTTTATCTGCGCCGTTGCGCCGGGGAGATTTGATTTTTCTTCGGAGGCGGCGGAAAGGTCGGCGAGATATCCGGCCGCTTTTTGGTTCTTGATATTGACGCGCTCGCGCAGCGGCTTTTCCCGCGACTGAAGCCGGAAAAGCAGGTAAAACGCCCCGCCGAACAGCTTGACCGAGAGTATGAGCATGACCCAGGAGAGTTTGTAGTCGCTGTTGCCGTCGGTACCCATTACGAAATACGCGCAGATTACCGAGAAGACTATCAAAACCCGCTCGGCTATCTGGGATTTACGTGTGCCGTCAAACAGCAGCAGGAGTAAAATGGCGAGCTGGATCAGAAGCATTATTATGATTACGATCCTTCGCCGCGCAAGCCGGCGCAGATGCGGGAACCTCAATCGGTTTTTTGTTTCTCTGTCAATCGAGTTATCGCCGTTTCTTTTCATGATATTTCAATTTTAGTCGGAAGATACTGAGTTTTGGGGTTTGAGCCGAGATTTGTTTTATTTGAAAAGCCTATTCTTGATAAAGGTTCGGGTGAGGTATATTTAAATTTATCTGTCGTTTTCAAAAAAGATTCTTTGATTCAAGCTCTTCGTACATCGCCCGGTAGCTTTCATGCCTTGATTCGGCTATCTTTCCGTCGGCGACGGCGGCAAGCACGGCGCAGTCCTCGTCGCGGAGATGCCGGCAGTCGGTGTAGCGGCAGTCGGGCAGATAGGGAAGAAAATCACGGAAGGTGTAGGGAAGATCGTCAAGCTCAAAGAAGTCGAAGCGCCTCATGTCGATAAGCGAAAAGCCGGGGGTATCGGCTAAGAACTCATAAGGCCCGCCGCCGTCGGATAAGTCATCTCTCTTGCCGATTTTGTGGAGAGTTACCTCGCGGGTGGTGTGCCGTCCGCGTCCCTGCCGCCCGACAGCGCCCCGCCGCGGCTCATATTCGGGGAAAAGCGCGTGCAGCAGCGTCGACTTCCCGACGCCGGATACTCCGGCGAATGCGGTGACGGCTTTGGGGTTCAAAAGCAGCCATTCTTTCAGCTCGGCGGCTCCTGCCGATCCGACTCCGCTTGTCACAAAGACTTCGCAGCCGACTTTGCGGTACAATTCCGCCATCTCCTCCGCCCTTTTTGGGGCGAGATCGGCTTTTGAAATTATTATTACAGGTTCGATGCCGTTGTGTTCGGCTATCGAAAGAAGCTTGTCGGTGGTGAGCTGAACCGGTCTCGGTCTTGCGGCGGCGGTCATGATAAGCAGCCGGTCGACGTTTGCGACGGGAGGCCGCAAAAGCTCCGTTCTCCTCGGCAGTACCTCGACTATTACCGCCGGTCCGCCGCTTTCTCCCGCCGGCTCGATTTTTACCCGATCGCCGACAAACAGGGTGGTGCCGTCGTGGCGGAAAACCCCGCGGGGGATAGCCTGCGCCTTCTCCGAGCTGTCAAGCAGGACGGTATAGAAGCCGTCGACGGCGGTTACCGCCGTTCCGATAAGTAAATTTTCGCCGGATGTCATACCGGCGCCCGCGTTCTTTTCCGAGCCGCCGTCATTTGAGTTAAAAATCATAAACCTTTCCGTTTTTGTTTAACTTGAGATAATATTTGGTGGTTTTCGAGTAAAAATTAACATAAAACATTTAAAATAATGATAGATTTCACTTTGATTGTGTGGTAAAATAATAAAACATTTATTTTATTTCAGAACAGAGGTGGCAAAATGTCCGAAGAGAAAAAACTTACGAACGAAACCGGCGCCGAGGAGCATGTTCCGCACATAATGACCGGTCACAGAGAACTGGAATTCTCCGACAAATCGAATCTGCTCGAACAGGCGGCGTATAAATTCCAGCTTCAGGACAGAGCGACCCCTAATCTTTACCGTTATCTTTTCGATTATGAATCGGTGCCGAAGGTGAGCTTTAATCACCGTTTCGTGCCTACAAATATGCCGTCGGAGATCTGGATAACCGATACCACCTTCCGTGACGGCCAGCAGTCGACTTCTCCGTTTTCCGAAGAACAGATCGTGCATCTTTATTCGCTGCTGCACAAATTGGGCGGCCCGCAGGGGAAAGTCCGTCAGAGCGAATTTTTTGTATACACCGAAAAGGACCGCCGCGCGGTCGAAAAATGCCTCGCCCTCGGATATGAATTTCCGGAGGTCACTACCTGGATCCGCGCAAACGAAAAAGACTTCGCTCTGGTAAAGAGCATAGGGATAAAGGAAACCGGCGTGCTCGTTTCCTGCTCTGACTATCACATTTACAACAAAATGGGACTGAACCGCAGTCAGGCTCTCAATAAATATCTTGGCGTAATCGACAGTATCCTTGAATACGGCATCCGCCCGCGCATACACCTTGAAGACATTACCCGCGCCGATTTTTACGGCTTCGTTATTCCGCTGGTGTCGGCGCTGAATCAGAGGGGAGTTGAAGCGGGAATGCCGCTGCGCGTCCGCGCCTGCGATACGATGGGCTTCGGCGTTACCTTCCCGGGTACCGCGCTGCCGCGTTCGGTGCCGGGCATCATTTACGGACTCCAGCATTACGCCGGCATCGATTCTTCGATGCTTGAGTGGCACGGTCACAACGACTTTTATAAAGTCGTCACCAACGCCTCCACCGCCTGGATATACGGCGCCTCCGGCGTCAACTGCTCGCTGCTCGGTATCGGGGAGCGCACCGGAAACTGCCCGCTTGAAGCGATGGTAATTGAATACGCCTCGCTCCGGGGTACTACCGACGGAATGGATCTGAGGGTGATAACCGAAATCGCCAACTATTTCGAAGACGAAATCGGATATGAGATACCCGCCCGCACCCCCTTTGTCGGCCGCAGCTTCAACGTAACGAGAGCCGGAATACACGCAGACGGCCTTCTGAAGGACGAAGAGATTTACAACATCTTCGACACCGAAAAGCTGCTCGGTCGCCCGCCTTTGGTCGCGGTCGACTCGCATTCGGGACTTGCCGGTATCGCGCATTGGCTGAACAGCTTTTTTGAGCTGAACGGCACCTCCGCCTTCGTCGACAAGCGTCATCCGGCTATCGTGAAGATGCACGAAATGATTGAAGCGGAATACGCCTCCGGCCGTACCACCGTAATGGGCGACGGCGAGCTTGAAAGCATGCTCCGCGAAGCTGACTTTGAGCTGTTTAGACGCGTTTCGCACAAGACCTTCTTCAATATATCGAAGCAGACCGGAAAGTCCGAAGAACGGCAATCTTAATTTGCGATTTGCGTAGGGCGTTAAACAAAATAAACGGTAAGCAACAGGAAGGGAATTCCCTTCCTGTTTTTTTATCTCAGTCTGACCGACGCGTTATTAAGGCAGGCGGACAGGATATCCTCCCAGCCGCGGCCGGGATCCCAGCAGGACTCGGCGAATATCGCAAGCGGCAGCGTCGCGCCGGTTTCGATAAGGTTGTCTTCGGTCAGCGATTCGAGTACCGCCCCTCGGGCGGCGGCTCCGCCGCCGTTGGCTATCTGAGCGACGGCTTCGGGGCAGCCGTAACCGTATTTAATCCAGTTTGCCTGGTCGCGGCGAATCCAGCCGTCCCTCAGGGCGGTTTTTTCCTTTATTTCGTATTCGGAGCTTTCTCCCATCGGAGAAGGTCCCCGCTGATGCTCGAATTTTGTCCAGTCGAGGTTGGTCTGACCTTTTAACACCCCGCCGAAACCTTTTCCGCCGCGGAGACGGAGGATCGAGTCGGTGAAAGTTCTTGTCTCTTCGTCGTATTCGCCGGCGTCGTAGCCCCAGGGGAAGGAGCCGCAGTCCTCCCAGATTATGTCGATGCGCGGATCGACTTTTTCTATCTCGTCAAGGCGGCGGTTAACCGACATCGCGTGCAGCCCGAAGCAGATTTTGAGGTTCGGGCGGCGGGAAAGCAGGTCGCCGGAGATGACGTTCGCCCACTTCACCGCTTCGGCGGCTATCAGCCGGCCGTCTTTGTATTCGTCGTTTGTTTCGGTAAATAACTGGAAATAGACCCCGTCTCCGCCGTTTTTAAGAAATGCGTCGGCGCGATTTGCGACGGTTTTGCGCATTCGTTCGAGAGATTCGGGATTTGAAAGGTCGTGTTCCTCTCCCCAGCCCCAGGAAAAGCCCCAGATAAGCTCAATTCCGAGCGAATGCGCGTATTCGACTATCTCCCGGCCGTTGAGCGGCGGAAAGTCGTTCCATACTGTCAGGCGGTTGAGCCGCAGCCGCGCCATAACGGTCATAAAGCGGCGGTAATCGTAGATAACGTGTCCCCAGGTCCAGACCCCGCGGGACTTTATCTTCGGTACCGATGAATGGGAATACCGCGGAAGGGAAAGCCCTGTGAGCGCGCCGGCAGTTCTCCTTGATGTCATGAAAGACGGAAGGTAGCTGTCGGCAAAGAGGTAAGCGGCGTACATCGCGCTTATTTCGTTTCCGCCGGAGATTTCGGCGGTTCTGCCGCCGCATTCAACAACTATTCTGTCATATTCAAACGCAGTATTTACATATACGCGGACGATTCCGCCGTCAAAGCCCTCCGGAACTTCCCCGAATACCGGCACGACATAGGGCAGATATGCCCTCAGCGCCGCCGAAACGACGTCGACGGCGCGGGGGCAGCTTTCATAGCCGTCGGCTATGATAATCCATCTTTTTTCCTCGCCGGATTTTGTAAATTCCATATCTTTTGCCTTATACAGGCTGATAATTATTCTTCTGTTTCTATCGCCGCGCGGCGGGTGTTGATTTCTTTGATAATCGCCGGGTCGAACTTCGGCTTGCGGTCGTAGGTGTAAAGCCCGTTGACTTCCTGCTCTACGTTGGTGAGCTGGGTGTAGCAGAACGCCGCCATGTTGGGATTGTCAAGCAGCGAATGAGTCAGAGCTTTGTAGCGGGCGAGGAATTCCTCTTCGTCCTTCGGACGGCTGCCGTAGCCCCATCCGCGCTCGGGATTGTCCGGATCCCACCAGATTCCGCCGTATTCGGAGACAAAGGTGATATGCTCCCTCTCTCCGCCGGGCAGGTAGCGGGCGGCGAAGGTTTCGGGATTCTGGTCGTAGTCGTGCTCATCCGGAACGTCGGTGATGACGTGGATATATCCGGAGGTGTCGATTATCGGTCTTGTTCCGTCAAGCGCGCGGGTGAGCTTGTAGAGGGTGCGGAGGAATTCGCGGTTCTGATTTTTTCCGGTTTCGTTCAGCGGGCACCAGCCGATGATGGAAGGATGGTTGTAATCGCGCTCGACGGCTTCGATCCATTCGGGGATAAAGCCCTCGTAAGCCGAGTCGGCGGAGATATCCAGCCCCCAGGAGGCGTGCTCGCCCCAGACAAGGTAGCCGTGGCGGTCGCAGTGATAGAGGAAGCGCGGCTCGAATATCTTCTGATGCAGGCGGGCGCCGTTGAAGCCCATATCCATGCACATGGTGATATCTTTTTCAAGCGCGGCGTCGGTCGGAGCGGTGTAGATGCCGTCGGGATAGAAGCCCTGGTCGAGAATCAGCCGCTGGAAGACGGGTTTGTCGTTGAGGAAGAACTTGCCTTCTTTATAAACTATCTTGCGCATTCCGAAATAGGATCTGACGCGGTCGTCGCCGAGGGTGAGTTTGAGGTCATAGAGCCTCGGCTGTCCGACGTCCCAGAGATGCAGTTTTTCAAGGCCGATCTCGGCTACGCAGAGCCCGCCGTGAACCGTCGCTTCGGCGTATCCGACGATATCGCCGCGATAAGTTGCCTCAAGCTTCAATGTCATTCCGTCGGCGTTTACGCAGGCCGCTTCGACATAAAGCTTCTTTGCCGCGATGTCGGGGGTGTAGCGGGTTGATTTGATATAGGAAGCGGGGACGGTTTCAAGCCATACCGTCTGCCAGATTCCGGTAGTGCGGGTGTAGGAGCAGCCGGCGGAGTGATATCCGTAGCACTGCTTGCCGTAGGGCTGACGACCGGAGCGGAGACGATCCTCGGCGCAGATTGTGATGATGTTTTCTCCGACGCAAAGTTTGTCGGTGATGTCAAAAGAGAAAGCGACATAGCCGCCGATATGGGTTCCGACCGATTTTGAGTTTACATAAACTTCGGTTTTCCAGTCGCAGGCGCCGATATGGAAGATAATCCGCTTTGAATCGCTGAGATCTTCCGGTTTAATTTCTATCTTCTTTTTGTACCAGACGCAGGGGATGAAGTCCTTATATCCGATGCCGGACAGCTCGGATTCGGGACAGAAGGGGAGGGTGATAACATCTTTCAGGCTGTCGGCTTCGATAAGACCTCTCTCACGGCCGGAAATGCCGAAATCAAACTCAAACTGCCATTCGCCGTTGAGATTCTTCCAGTCGGGGCGCTCGAATTGCGGGCGCGGGTATTCGGGTCTCGGTATGCTCATGGTTTATCCTTTCCGGTCAGTAAATGACCGATCGTAATTTAAATCATTTGAGAACAGGTATATTTTACACTTTTCTCCGCGTTTTGTAAAGAAGAAACCCGAATATTTTACTATTTGTCAACAAGTCCGCCCCTCTCGTCTTCGATAAGGGAAGGAAAATTAACGGGAATTTACGTCATCCGCGGGATAAGCGCGCCGGATACCGCTGTTTTTTCGTATTTTTAACTATTTTTTGTAAAATTAACCGATTTTCTATCGACAAACCGCCCGGCTTGTGATATAATAATACCGTATGAAAAAATCGGCGAAAGGAAGTTCCGTATGGTACAGATAAAGGAAATCCGGCACGGCGATTTCGGCCGCTGCATCGAAATCTCAAACGGCGCGGTCTGCGCCGCAGTTACAGTTGATTTCGGACCGAGAATAATAAAATGCTGCGTTCCCGGCAAGCCGAATCTCATGTGGAACGACGACGACCGCGAATTTTATGAAGATGTCTCCTCCGCTTTCGGCGAGGGAAAGAAATGGTATATCTACGGCGGACATAGAATCTGGCTCTCTCCCGAGCATATGCCGCTTTCCTATTATCCCGACAACGACCCGGTAAAATACTGCGTTACAAAGAACGGCGCCGTTTTCACCCCGCCGAAACAGGAAGTCACCGGGCTTTGCATGACGATGGAGATCCGCATGGATCCGGAGAAGCCGAGCTTTGACGTCATCCATAAGATAGTCAACGGCTCCGAAGAAACAAAAACCGGCGCGATCTGGTGCCTTACCGTCTCCGACGCCGGGGGAACCGTCATTCTGCCGCTGTCAAAAGACGACACCGGACTGCTTTCCAACCGGATGATCGCTCTTTGGCCGTATACAAGGCTTACCGACGGCCGCGCCTTTTTCGGCGACGATTATATCACCCTCACTCAGGACAAAACGGTAAAAGAGAAATTCAAATTAGGCGCGAATAACACCGAGGGCTGGCTTGCATATCTGAATCACGGTCAGATGCTTGTAAAGACTTTCACTCCCGAATACGAGGACGGCCGTTATCCCGATTGGGGCTGCGACTGCGAGATATTCACAAACGAGCATTTCCTTGAAGCGGAAACCCTCTCCCCGCTTTACGACATGGAGCCGGGACAGTCGATAACCCATACAGAGCGCTGGACGCTCGCGGACGGTGTCATGACTCCGGCGTCGGACAATCGGACCCTTGAATTCTTCACGGAGAAAAATATAAAACCGCTTCTTTGAATTGGCTTCGGAAAAGCCAATTCTCGAATAATCCGTTTCCCTGAAACGGATTATTCGAATTAATCAAAACAAGTTACATCCCTGTTTACCGGAGGAAATTATTTATATATGGCAGAACAAAACGACATTAAGTACACCTATTTCCGGGGCAAACCGCTGGTTCGCTCGGAAAATCAATATATCTACGGCGATATGGCGGATCCGTATATCGCCTATCTCATGGTGCTCTCGACCAAAAAAGCCGGCGACGCGCCGGACGCCCCCGAGCTGCCGGACATGATAATCGTTCAGATCCGCTCGACCGACAGGAACAAATCCGAGGCCGACAGGATGGTAAAGCAATTCAATCGCACGGGGCTTTACGAAGCGCTTGACACAAGCATATTCTGGCTGCGTCGCTTCAACGGCGAAGACGCCGCGGACGGAAACGAGTAATGAAAACAAACGCCCCCGAACGATAAGCCGCCTCAAGGCGGTTTTTTCATGGCGCGGAAATGCGCAAAAATGCCTGTGATTTTCGGCGGTGTTAAAATATTGTTTCAAAACATCTGCATGAGGTGAATTGATTTGTATAAGATACTTGAAAAGCGCCGTCTGACAGACATAACGACGCTTATGACCGTTGAAGCGCCGGACGTTGCCCGCAAGGCAAAGCCGGGGCAGTTCATTATCCTGCGCGCCGACGAGACGGCGGAGCGCGTTCCTTTTACCATCTCCGAAGCCGACCCGGATACCGGCGCGGTTTCGATAATCTTTCAGACTGTCGGAAAGTCGACTTACAAGCTCAACGACATGGAGACCGGCGATTATATCGCCAATTTCGTCGGTCCTCTCGGCCGCGCGTCCGAGCTTGACGGCTATAAGTCCGCCTGCGTAATCGGCGGCGGCCTCGGCTGCGCCATAGCCCTGCCTCAGGCAAAATATCTTCATAAAATCGGCGCGAAGGTGGATATCATCGCGGGTTTCCGAAATAAGGAGATAATTATCCTTGAACCGGAGATGAGAGCGGTATGCGACAACCTCACAATCACGACCGACGACGGCTCAAACGGCAACAAAGGGTTTGTCACCGACGCGCTCCGCAAAAAGCTTGAAGAAGGCGCCGAATACGACGTTGTTATCGCAATCGGCCCGCCGATAATGATGAAATTCGTCTCGCTTATGACGAAGGAATACGGCATAAAGACGATTGTTTCGCTTAACCCGATTATGGTGGACGGCACCGGGATGTGCGGCGGCTGCCGGGTAACCGTCGGCGGCGAGCTTAAATTCGCTTGCGTCGACGGGCCGGATTTCGACGGCCACGAAGTCGATTTTGACGAGCTTATGCTTCGCAACAGAAGCTATATCGAGATAGAAGGGGAAGCCTGCAATCTTTACAAGGCTGCCCGCGCGCTCGAAAACGAGAAAAAGGGAGACTGACCAATGGCGAACATGCAGAAAGACAAAACCCCGATGAGGGCGTTGGATCCGGCGGCCCGCGCAAAATGCTGGGATGAAGTCGCCCTCGGCTACACCGACGAGGAAGCGGTAAACGAAGCTGCGCGCTGCCTTAACTGCCGGCACAAGCCGTGTATCGAAGGCTGCCCCGTCGCAATAGATATTCCTCGGTTTATCTCCGAGATTGCAAAGGGGAATCCCGGCGCGGCGCTCGACGTCATTGAAGAATCATCTGCCCTCGCCGCCATCTGCGGCCGGGTATGTCCTCAGGAGACGCAATGCGAGAAGCTCTGCGTCCGGGGAATAAAGGGAGAGCCGGTCGCGATAGGACGCCTTGAGCGCTACGCAGCCGAAGCCGGAGCAGGAAAAAATCAACCGGAAACCGCCGACTCCGCCTCAAACGGCAAAAAAGTCGCCGTTGTCGGTTCGGGTCCCGCCGGACTTACCTGCGCTTCCGATCTTCGCCGGATGGGCTATGAAGTCACCGTTTTTGAAGCGCTTCACAGCGCCGGCGGAGTGTTGACCTACGGCATACCCGAATTCCGCCTTCCGAAAAGCATAGTTGAAAGTCAGGTCGATGACCTTCGGAAGCGGGGAGTTGAATTCGTCCTCGACGCCGTGGTCGGCCGAACCTTTACGATTGACGAGCTGTTTTCCCGCGGCTTTGAAGCGATTTTTATCGGCACCGGCGCCGGCCTGCCCGGCTTCCTCGGCATCCCCGGCGAAAACTCAGTCGGAGTTATGAGCGCGAACGAATTTCTGACCCGCATAAACCTCATGAAGGCGTATGACCCGGAATACGACACCCCCATCAAAGTTCCCGCCGCGGCTGCGATTGTGGGCGGCGGCAACGTCGCGATGGACGCGGCAAGATGCGCGCTGAGGCTCGGCGCGGGTAAGGTATACATACTCTACCGCCGCTCCGAAGAGGAAATGCCCGCCCGCCGCGAGGAAATCGAACACGCGAAAGAAGAGGGCGTCGAGCTCTGCGCCTTTGTAAATCCGGTTCGGGTAAATGCGGACGAAAAGGGCAATGTGGTCTCGGTAACCTGCAAGCGGATGCGCCCCGGCGAGCTTGATTCCTCCGGCCGCCGCCGTCCCGTTCCGATTCCCGACTCCGATTTCGATATCGAAATCGACACCCTGATAGTCGCCGTCGGCACGTCGCCGAACCCGCTTATAAGGATGACGACCCCCGGCATTGAAGCCAACTCCCGCGGATGCCTTGTCACGAAAGACGACGGCGTCAGCACCACCCGCCCCGGCGTCTTCGCCGGAGGGGATGCGGTGAGCGGCGCCGCGACGGTAATTCTCGCGATGGGCGCCGGAAAGAAAGCCGCCTTTGCGATAGACGAGTATATCAAAAACAAGTGATTTTATCCGGCCGGACACAAAAATGTCCGGCTGTTTTTTGTGTTTGAAATAAAAAAGCCGCCGCGCCCATTTTAATAAGGGAGCGGCGGAGATTTTTGTTCGGGACTTTACGCTTTTCCCGACCCCCGGCGTATTTCGGTGGGAGAGGAACCGGTAAATCGCCTTATCGCCACCGACAGGTGCGACGCGTCGGCAAAGCCGCAGTCTTCGGCAATCTTTGATATCGGCGCCGAGGTGTGCGTCAGCAGGCGGATAGCTTCTTCGGAGCGTCGGCGGATGAGGTATTTGTAAATCGTCGTGCCGAAAATCTCGGTCATCACCCTTGAAAGATAATAAGGATGGTAGCCGAACAGCCCCGCGATGGTGTTTGAATCAATTTTTTCGCCGTAATGCAGGTCGATGTAGTTCATCACCTCCCTCGCCAGCGCCTCTTTTCCGCCGGAGGAGCCGCCCGCCGTCCGGCTGATCCGCAAAGCCCCGGCGATAATCTGCTTTAACATTCCCGAACAGATCTCCTCATACATCGGCTCGCGGCGTAGATACTCGTTTATAAGTTCGCCAACCATCGAGACGATCCCCGCCGCTTCATGCAGTATCAGCGGCATCGGGAAGGGCAGGGAGTCCGGATTTTCCGCCGTGTGCTCTTTGTCGATTATATTATCCGGCTCAAAGCCGGAAAGCAGTTTCGGCAGCATCACCCGTTCAAATTCTCGGTATTTCTGCGTCAGGTCGTAGCTTACGCATTTGAGCCGGAAGCTCTCGCCGCCGATCATCATAAAATCGTAAGGCTGACCGGCGGCAAGAAAAACCGCCGCCCCCGCGCAGAGCCTCTGCGTCTCGCCGTTTTCCAGCTTGAAGTCGCATCTTCCCTCGTTTATCGTGAAAATCCGCATATCATACGCGGCGGTAAGCTCATTGTTTTCCCATGTCCAGTTAAAGCTCCCGGTGGAGCGCAGAAAGGGATTGATTTCGTAAAGCTCCATTTTCTCTGTCCTCCGGTCGGCAAAAAAGTTTGAAATATAAAAAATCGAAGTTTAGTTTATATATTCATTATATCACGGTTTTCTGATATAATCAATATAATGAATATGTAAAGGAGCTGCAAAAACCATGAAAAAACTGTCTTTTTTACTCGCTTTGCTTCTGCTGCTTTCGTTTGCCGCGTCCTGCGGTTCCAATTCGGCGGCGGAAAGTACCGCGAATGAAAGAGAAACCGCCGAAACCGCTTTAGCCGAGACTGCGGAAGAAGTCCCGGAAGTACCTCCGCTTGAAAAAATCAGCCTCGGCGGCAGGGAGATGGTCGGACTTATCCGCAGCGAATGGAGCTATGAGTTCGACATTGAATCGGAAGACGGCGACAGCGTAAACGACGCGATATACCGGCGCAACCGCACAGTTGAAGAAGATGCGGAATGCGAGATAAGTTTTGTCTCAAAAAACGGCGCGTGGGGAGCGCATGAAAAATTCACTCAGATAATTCACGCAAGCGTGCTGGCGGCAGACGGCGAATTTGATTTTGTCGCCGGATATCAGGCGGTGCTGCCTTTCAACATCGCTCAGGGAGACCTTTTCGATCTGGCGTCGCTGCCCTACCTTACCCTCGACGGAAAATGGTGGTCGGAAAAGGGGATGGACGCGCTTAAGATCAACGGACGCTGCTATATGGCGGGCGGAGATATCGCCGTGACGATGCTTGAAGACATCTACTGTATGTTCTTCAACAAGCGCGTCGCCGAAGATTATAATACCGACAATTTTTACGAGCTTGTCCGCAGCCGCGGCTGGACGCATGAAAAGCTGCTTTCGCTGATTTCCGGCGTTTCCCGCGATCTTGACGGTGACAACGAGATGAAAAAGGACGATTTCTGGGGCTTTGCGACTGAGGACACCTATATCCGCCCATATGTCGTGATTTACGAAACTCCGACGCTCGAATGCGGCGCCGACGGGATAAAATGCGTCTGGAACACCGAGCATACCGCAAACGTCGTCGATAAGATAACCGCGATGAAGGCGAATCCCGACATATTCGCCGCCCCGGACAGGGAAGCGATAGAAAAGCTATTCGCCGACGGCAGAGTTCTGCTTGTGCCGTCAAGGATAGGCATTGCGGCAAGGATGAGGGCGATGGAAGACGATTTTGGGATAATCCCGTATCCGCTGTACGACGAAAATCAGTCGGATTATCATACCACCACCCTGAATGAGATTACCATGATGGCGATTCCGCTGACGGCGAAAGACCCCTCGGCTTCGGCGTATCTTTTAGAGGCGCTCTGCCGCGCTTCGACGGACACCGTGGCGCACGCCTTTTACGATACCGCGCTGAACGGCAAATACGCCCGCGACGAGGAGTCGTCCGAAATGCTTTCTCTTATCCGCGCGAGCGTCAGCTTTGATACCGGCTGGGTCAATTCGGTTATCACCGGAGTTTCCGGGTATACCTACGGTCAGATGTTCAAATCCGGGAAAAACGAGTTTTCCTCCTGGTATGCCGAGAACGAGTCGGCTATCGGCGAGAAGCTGGCAAAATTCGCGGAGGCGTATTATGGCTGATTACGACCTTATAATTTTAGGCGCTTCGGCGTCGGCGCTGCCGCTCGCCGCCCGCTTCGGCGCGCAGGCTCTTGTCGCGGACGAGGGGATAAGCCCCGGTGCTGAGTTTGTCGACGCGCTCAGAGCCGATATCTGCCCGACGGCGGGGCTTTCCGGCTTTGCCGCGGATTTCGGAAAGCGGCTTATCCGCCGCGGTATCATGACCGACGATGGGCGGATACACATCGGGGCCGCCGGAGGGGAGCTTGCCGCCGCGTTTCTTGAAAGCGGCTGTCAACTTCTGACTTCGGTATCTGTCATCGAAACCGGCCGGAAGGGGGATGAATTCTTTGTTGAAATGTATGCGGGCGATTCGGGATATATGAAATTCACCGCGTCCGCCGTCGTCGACACGCGGATTCACGATTTCATGGAATACGAAAAGAGCTGCGCCGCTTCGGTTCAAGGCGACTTAAAAGAGGGAATTTATCCCGATTTTGAGCTTATCCGGGGAGCTTTTGACAAAGAATTCGTTATGAGAGCGCCTGTCGGGCGGGAAGATTCGCTTTTTGAAGCGCATAAGCGGCTGCTTGAGCTGTTTTCCGATCCGGTTTTCAAAGGCGCCAAAATATGCTGGCTTGCCGCCGGGTTTGGTTATCGGCTTTTAAAACCGTATGACGGATATAAAGACGAAGTCGGGATAATCTACATCCCGTCTACCGGTCAGTCAAGTCTTCTCGAAGCAATCGACGCGGGGGTAAAGCTGAATGTTTGAGTATATACTTGAAAACGGAAAATCAACCCGCCGGGAATTTGACGGCAGATTTGACTGCCAAACCGACGTCGCCGTCGTCGGACTCGGCACCGCCGGGGCTATCGCTGCGATATCAGCTGCGCGCGGCGGCGCTTCCGTCGCCGGAATTGAGCGCTGCCCTCAGCCGGGCGGCGTCGGGGTCAGCGGCGCTGTCTTCGACTATTATTTCGGCATCCGCGGCGGGCTTTACGAAAAGATAAACGAAAGGGCGAGCGAGCTTTGCGAAAGCATATTTTACGGCTCAAAATTCCCCGGACTTCTGGACAGCGTTCCCGCGTCGCCGAAAGCGCTGGCGCTCTGCGAAGCCTTTGAAGCGGCGGGGGTAAAGGCGTTTTACAACTCGGCTTTATCCGGGGTCATCACCGACGATACCGGCAGGAAAATAAAAGGGCTGACTTTCATCCGCGACGGTATTCGCATACGCATTTTGGCGAAAATCGCGATAGACGGCGCCGACGGCGCGGTTTCAAAGATACTCGGTCTTCCGATGATGCGCGGCCGCCGCTCGGACGGACGGCTGAACCGCTATTCGAGAACGGTCGGGCTTTACGGAGGAGACACCGTCCGCGGTATCTGGCGCTTCGGCGGAGACGCCGCGCTCGAAAACGAATTCGAGAAAGCGGAGGGGTTCTATCGGGAAGCCTGCGCGCCGCCCTGCCTCGCCGAAAAGTATGACGGAAGTTCGCTTGTAACCGTCCCGCCGCAGCAGATCGGATTTCGCGAAACGCGTTGCTGCGAAACCGACGAGACTTACACAATGGAGATGCTGCTTTGCGGCGAGCCGCAGCAAAACGTCCTGCTTTACGCCACCGCGCCGATTGACAACGTAAACCCCGACCTTGAATACGAAGACGTCGAGTTTGTCGACTGGCAGCTTGTCTGCGGCTTAAAGAGCATCGGCGCGACCGTCGGCGTAACGGCGGGAATGCTTATCGCAAAAGGCGCCGACAACCTGCTTGTCTGCGGAAAAGCCGTCGGCACCGGTCATCCGCTCTGCTCCTGCGTGCGGATGAAGTCAGACATGGAGCGCATCGGAGAAGCCGCCGGACTTATCGCGGCGGAGGCTTTGAGCGGGGGAATTGATATCCGCGCCGCCTCTCTGCGGTTCGATGAAATCAGGGCGGCGCTTGAATTGAGCGGCTGTTCCGATCCCGGCGACAACATCCCCTTTACCGACCTTACGAGGATGGGGCGGAGGAAGTGCGAGCCCGCCGTCCTGCCGGAGGATTTGGAAGAGCTGAAATTTGTCCTTGCGTCCGATTATCCCTCGCCGGGGCTGCTTGCTATTCTGCTCAGCCGCTTTGCCGGATGTGGAGACGAGATCGACGGATGGCTTTCCGGCGGAGACTTTTTGAGCGAAAACGCCGCCGTAGCGCTTGCGCTTATGGGGGACGACCGCGCCCTGCCGGTATTACGCAGGATTATAAACGAAGATGCGGTTATAGTAACCCACGAAATGCCGCATAAATCGATTTACGGCTGGCTGAATTATCCCGTCTGCTGCAACTTCCTGAAAGCGGTTATATTGCTTTCAAGGCTTAAGGACGATATGTCTCTTCCGCGTCTGCGCGAGATTGCCGACCGCCCGGAAGATATTAAATTCCGCGGAGGCGAGCCGACCGACAGAGACAATATCCGCCGTCTTGCTTCTGCTTTCGCCAAAACCTCGCTTACCTGACAACAACAAAGAAAAACCACGCCGCGTTTTCCCGAAAAGGGAACGCGGCGTTTTTTGATAAAATCCGGACGAAGGACGGCGGCGCTTCAAAACAAAAAACACCCGGCGTAAGGAAGCCGCCGGGCGAAAAGGAGTGTACAAGGAAATGAAAAAAACCTTTGTACTAACTTAGTATACCACATTCAGGCAGGAAAATCAAGGAATAAATTGTGACTATTTATTTAAGCAACCTTGTCAAAACCACCATTCGGGGGTCAGGTCGCCCAATTTGACCACGCGGTTGTTGTCATAGTCTGTCATAATCTCGATTTCCTTGTATTTTTCCGGCATCAGCTGCGCCATAAACTCGCGGCAGGCGCCGCAGGGCGGCATTGTTCCGTCAGATGATATCGCTATCACCCGCCGTATCTCGGTTTCGCCGTTGGTGATCATATTAAAAAGCGCGTTTCTCTCGGCGCAGACGCCTAAAGAACAGGCGGTATCGACGCAGACTCCGACGTAAATCTTCCCGGACGCCGATTCCACCGCCGCCGCGACGCCTCCGGCTTCGATAATTCCCGACAAAACGCCGGGGTTCAGCGTCTTCTTCGCCGCGTCGTAGAGCTGTTTCCAGATTTTTTCCATTTTAACGCGCCTTTCTCTGGGTTTTATTGAAATATTATGCCGTTTTTTGCCGAATGTTCAAGACCTTATTTGTGATACAATTATCCCTCGCTCGCTTCAGCTATCTTTTCGCAGAGTTTTTCGATGGATTTCAATATCGCCGTCTCCGCCTTAGAATATTCGGAGGCTAAGTTTTCGTTTTTCTTCTGGATAAGCGTTGAGAAGGAATAAAATACTTTGCTGAAATTCGGGTCGAAGCCGAGATAACTGGCTCCGATGTCGGAAACGTAGCTTGACTGGATTATATCGATCATGGCGAGCGACTCCTCGTCGCGGGTACTCTTGCCGCGGATGAGGATTTCGTTCTGGGCGTTCAGGACCGGGGCGCTTTCATAACAGAACCGCTCAAGCGCCGCGCCGACAAGTTCCGGCGACTGTATCGTCGTCGGAACACAGACATAGATAGGCCACGGGAAGACGTAATATTCTTCCTGCGCCTCGTTGTATTTGGGCAGCGGAAGTATTCCGAAATCGACGTCGGCGCTGCGAAGCCCGACGATTCCGCCGAGGCTTCTTATCGAAAACAGCGAGAGACCGCTTGAAAATATCTGTCCGTCGGCAACATGACGGAAATATCCCTGGCAGACGGAGGAGTCGGTGAAGTAGGAGTAAGCCTTTTCAAAGACATCAAGTATCTTTTCGCTGTAAAACACCAGCTTTATCTCATCTCCCTCGGCGACGGAGCATTTCTCGCCGCAGGCATATGTGATATCGCAAAGCGCCTCGGCAAGGTCGCCGGAATAGCCGCATTGGTCGTTTATCCCGATCTCTCCGTCGCCGTCAAGGTCTACCGAAACGCCGCGGGCTTCCTGATAGAACCGGTCGAAGGTCCATTTGCCTTCGTTTACCGCTTCGTAGTGATTGTCAAAGCCGTAGTTTTCCGAGATATCCTTATTAAAAACAACGGCGGAGGGGTTTTGAAGCAGCAAATCCCCGGCGGCGTAGAATATCTTTCCGCCCAGCCGCATCGACTCAATGACCGGCTTGTCCCACCACGGCGCCTCCAGGTCGACTCTTGTCAGGTCGTCGAGCGGATAAAGCGCCCCGGATACGACATAATCCTGAAGACCGTAAATGCAGTGGGTAAAGACAATCTGATAGGCGTCGTCACCGGCTTTTACCGTCTTCATGACGGTAAGATGCGTGTCGGTGTCCTGTCCCCAGTAGTGTTCGATTTCGATTCCCAAAACCTCTTCGACATTTGCGGCTCTCCGGTAAGCCTCGTCATTTACCGCGTCTCCGTCTATCTCCTCGGCAAACAGATACTTGCAGGTCGACCATTGAGGCGCGATTAAGGAAACTTTCTGACCTTTTAGGTCGAGATCGGAGGCGTCCGGCGGCGGATATGTCGTTTCGGCTTCTTCCGCCTCGGCTTCGGTTATTTTGGCCGATGTTTCGTCGGAAACGGCGCCTTTGTCTCCCCCGCAGCCGAAAAGGGCGGCAAACAAGAGCGCGGCAAGCATAAGCGCGGTTAATCGTTTCAAAAGAGCTGACATTAATATACCTCCCCATAATAAAAAAGCGCGTCTGTTTTTGCAGACGCACGGATTCTTTAAAGACAACGGTGCCTGTCTCTGCAGCCTTATTATATATCCGACTGCGGAGAGATATATTGACAAAGTGTAAAATGTTGAAAGAAAATTTATCTTTCTGCGGAATTTCTCTCTTTTGTCTCCCGATACTTCCCGAGCAGCTCCGGAAATACCGATAAACTCCGCTCAAGAATCCCGTTGAGATAAGCAATCGCGGTGCCGTAGTTGGTGAAGGGAACTCCGGCGTCGACGGAACATTTCATCCGGTATTTCACCTCCCTTGAGCTAAGCATGCAGCCGCCGCAATGGATTACGAGCGAATAGGGGGAAAGGTCGTCCGGGAAGCTGCCGCCGCCGGTCGATTCGATTTTCAGCTCTTTTCCGGTGTATTCGCGCAGCCAGCGGGGGATTTTCACCGTTCCGATGTCTTCGCACTGGCGGTGATGGGTGCAGCCCTCGGCGACAAGCACGGTGTCGCCGTCGCCGAGGCGCTCTATCGCGGTGACGCCGAGTACTGCGGTTTCAAGAAAGCCCTTGTGCCGCGCCATGAGGATAGAGAAGCTTGTCAGCGGCACATCTTCGGGGGTCGCCGCAGCCGCTTTGGGAAAGACCTGGCTGTCGGTTATCACCATTTTCGGCGGAGCTGCCAGCTTTTCAAGTCCGGATTTGAGCGTGTCGTCCTTTAAGACGAGAGCCGACGCGCCGGCGTCAAGCAGGTCGCGGATAGTCTGCTGCTGCGGCAGTATCAGCCGCCCTTTCGGCGCCGCCGAGTCAATCGGCGCAACCAGAACGGCGATGTCTCCCGCCGAAACAAGGTCGCGGCAGATCGGCGAATCCTCCTCTTTCGGCGCAAAGCGTCCGAGGAGCAGCCGCAGTTCGTTTATGTTGTATCCGGTTTTCGCGCTTACGTATATCTCGCCCTCCCCGGCTTCGGGAATTGCCGTCAGCAGGTCGGATTTGTTGTAAACGATGATGTGAGTCAGCTCCTTTTCCTTAAAAAGCCGGAGCAGCTCTTTATCTGTATCGGTTATCCCCGTCGCGGCGTCGGCGACAAGCACCGCAATATCGGTTTTATTCAGCACCTGTCGGGTTCTCTTTACCCGAAGCTCCCCCAGCTCCCCCCGGTCGTCAAAACCGGGGGTGTCTATCATCATGCAGGGACCGAGGGGGAGCAGCTCCATCGCTTTATAAACCGGATCGGTTGTCGTTCCCGCTATGTCGGAGACGACGGATAGCTCCTGCCCCGTCACCGCGTTTATAAGGGAAGATTTTCCGGCGTTGCGGCAGCCGAAGAAGGCGATGTGTATCCGCTCGCCCGACGGAGTTGCGTTAAGCGACATGTTTTTGTTCTCCGATTTGGTTAATATAAATTACATTCCCGCGCTTGCCGCAGAAGACGGCGAGAATATCTTTGCCGCCTGTTCGTCCGTCAGCTCAATGTCGAAGACGTCCTTGTAGTATTTTTTCGTCTCGCCGATGATATCTATATCGGAAAAGAGTTCGGGATAAGCGGTCTTAGCCATCCAGAGCAGCGTTATCGGGGTGTCGATGCCGGGGGTGTAGCTGCGGTAGATGCCGAGCGGCATTTTGTAAACCCGTCCGTTCTTGACAGCGTCGACGCCGCTCCAGTCCCAAGCGCCGATTGTGTTGTTTTTGAGGTCGTCCGGCTTTGCCGGGTTAAAGTTGGTAATGAAAATCAGCTCGGGGTTCCACTCGTAAATTTGTTCCATGTTGACCGGAACTGCGTTGTCTTTGTCAATTTCAGCGGCGACATTTTTCGCTCCTATCGAGTCCGCCCACCACTGACCGAAGAATTTCGAGCCGGAAGTTGCGATGTTGGAATCGGAATACCCGAACAGGAAGAAGACAGAGAGGCGTTCTTCGTCGGAAAGCCCGCTTACCCGTTCTTGTACAAGGTCAAACGCCTTTTTTGAATAATCGGCTACCTTATCGGCGCGGTCGTTTTCCGGGAAGATTTCGGAGAAGAGTTTAACCCAGTGATTCAGCGTCTCGATGCAGTCGTAATCCCATTTGTTTACCGATATCGCAAGGGCGGGAAGACCGGCGGTTTTGAGCAGCTCGCCTTCCTCCGGGCGGGAGGCCGAATAGAACACAATATCCGGGTCGAGCTTCAAAAGCTCCTCTATATTGATGTTCGTGCCGTCTATCCAGCCGGTTTCGGCTTTGAGGATTTCCGGGTACAGCTCGCCGAGCAGCGAATTTTCCGCCGCCGTCATCGACTGCTGCGGCATCGCGATAATTTTTGACGCGGAATTGAAGAAGACGGAAAGCGCCGCCGGAACCGGATAGATATCGCAGACGGCAATTCGGTTTATCTCAGCCGGAACTTCGACTTGCCTGTCAAGATGATCGGTCACGACGCGGGTTCCGGTTTTCGGCGCTTCGGCGCCGCAGGATATGAGGACGGCGGAAACAAGAACCGCCGCAAGCAGGATTGAGAGGAATTTTGTCAGTTTTTTCATGTCAAATAAGCTCCTTTAAAATTTTTTCGATGGATTCGGTAAGGTCGGGAATCGACTCGCGGAATATCCGCCCGGAGTAGGCTTCATGCGGCAGCGCGATGAACTTTTTTCCTTTTGCAATCGGCGCGTAAAGCGGATCGGCGATGACCGTCCCGGCGTTTTTCAGTTCTTCGGAAATTGCGTGTTCATCGGACACCGAATCGGCCGGTTTTGATTTTAATCGGCTTTCGAGCGGACATACCGGACATGCGCTTATCCCATGCTTTGAGAGCGCCGCGCAGAGAGAGGAAGCGAAGACGTATTCGCCTATTATGGCAACCGAGGCGGCATCGCCGATAAGCTTATCCGCAGGGATTTGATTCCGCTTCTCCGCGTCCGCCGTCTTTATCGCTTCAATTATATCGGGGATAAATCCGGATATCGGAGTTCCGATGACATACGGAATGTTGAACCGCCTTTCAAGCGTCTTCGCCGCTTTAAGTCCGGTTTCCGAAACGACTAAGTTCACCCGCGCCGACGCCGATTTTTCGATATCTTCCGGCGAGCTTCCCATCGCCCATGAGGATATTATCTCGATGTCGGCGGCTTTGACGGCGGCTTTTATACTGTCTTCTATCCCGACATAGGAAAAGTCGAGGGAGGTCAGCCCCAAAATATTCACCGAAATGGCGGCGGTTTTCTCCGTATTCTTTACAAAACGGCTTGCAATCGCATCAAAGGCAAGCGCCGCGCCGCGCAGATAGCTGTGCATTCCGTCGGTCGGAAGACCGAAAGAGGGAATCCCGGTTTCGGCTTCGATAAGCCTCGCAAGCGCCGGAATATCGATGCCGCACATCGCCGGAATAGTTGTTCCGGCAAGCGCGATAAAGCGCGGATTAAGCTGTCTTGCGGCTTCGCTGATATCGCGCACCGTTTTTTCGTCGTCCCCCATCAGCGCCTCGTGTTCGGTCATCGCGGTGATGAAGACAAGGCTGTCAAAGTCATACCAGCGCGGCTCGTCGTGGGTGGTGTAGGTGGAGTTGCAGCCGGAGGCGTCGTGCATGACGCTCATCCCGCCCAGCTCATACAGCGCCGAGCAGACGCCCATCGCGTCGGCGGCGTAGAGCGAGGTGTTTACATAAGTCTGTCTGACCGGTTTTACAGGCATCCGCCGCACCCCCATCCTTTTATCTGTACAAGTTTTTTCGTGTCTTTCGGAGTTTTGTATGCGTCTTCCATCAGCGCCATCAGCCGGATTATCCCGCCGAAGCCGTACAATCCGTCGTTTTCGACGATATTCACGAAGCGATCGGTTCCTAAAAAATACGCCGCTTTTTGTCCCAACGCGAGATAATTTGACTGTGTGCGGTCGGTCTTCCGCATCATCACATTCACCGTCGGCCAGAGTTCGATATCCGGGCGGATTTCCGAAAGCTTCTCATATGAGGCTTGCTCCTCTTTGGAATATCCGTCGCCGTAGATCCGCTTTACGTTAAATCCGCGGGAGGCGAGGAAATACGCAAGTCCGATTGGCTTGTATGTAAGAGTGTAGTCTATCGCGACAGGCGTGTCGCCGATGAGCCGTAGCGCCCGGGCAGCCGCCGCTTCACATTCGGCTTCGAGAGAGGAATAATCGGGAACGTTTACGCCTAAATATCCGGCAAGCTTCTCATATCCCGCCTTGATTTCGGTATAATCCCAGTTGTACGGCAGGTAGATTGTTTCAATTCCGAGCCGTCTTTTCAGCTCTTTGCCGGCGGGTTTTGCCGCTTCGTTGAAGATTATCGCCGCCGACGCCTCTCCCATCGAAAGATAGCCGTCGTAGTCGGAAAAGTCCTGAATTTCGGAGACGGAAAATCCGGCGGAGCCGATAAGCTCCCGCAGTTCTCCTTCCGGCGTCGGAAAGTCGCTGCCGACGAAAATCAGCTTTTTCGGGTCGTGATTTTGTTCTTTCAGTCCGGCGTAAAGCTGCTTTCGCATCAGCTGATCCGGCGTCAGCCCCGACTTGCGCATAATCGGGTTCATGTAGCAGTTTATTATGTCAACTCCCGGGTGGTTTTCCCGCAGCGTTTTGTAGACGAGCGGCAGGTCGCAGCCGATGAAGTGATGAACGCAGCTTGTGTAAAGCAGCACCGCCCGCGGCTTTTTTTCAAGCCGGGAAAGGATGTCGCCTACGCCGTCGATGATGAGCGTTTCCATCCCGCCGGAGGTGATGTCGTTCTCATGGATGTTTATCATCGAGAAGCGATCCATCGCCCCCATTTCGGCGGCGGTCAGCACGACGCCTCGCAGGCAGGCTTCGGCGCAGACGAAAATAAGGTGCGCTTCGGGGAGCAGCATCCCGACGTGGACGATGTTCCAGGTCCCCCTCGCCGGTGAGGAATATTCAAGCCCGCCCGCAAATTTCGGCGGCCAGGGGGTTTCGCCCAAATTAAGGCTGACGGCGGTGTTTTCGTTTAATCTTCTGATCATTGTATATTTATACCGTTTTTCTTCATAAGAGGGATGTCGGAGGAGTAAGTGTATTGACAATCCGGCGAATGTGTTATATAATAAATATAAGCATTTATTACAAAAGGTTGTTTACATAATGTTTGATATATTGGCAATTTGCGCAGTAACAATACTCTTGCTGCTGTCTTTGGGTCTCGATTCCGAAGTCATACTCTCGAAAACCGGCGCTTTCTGCATAATCGGCGGGATTGTCGCGCTGATACATATGCTTGTTTATACCGTTTGCCGAAAAACGGAGAGCGTTCTTCCCGAGCTTGTTCAAAAGCTTTTAAATGATTATTCCCCGGATGTGTTTTCGCTGATTTATTATCTTTTGGCTCTGCTTGCGGGCGGGTTTTTCATTTATATTTCAAAAAAGCAATCGCCGGGAAAATGGATTTTAACGCTCGCGCTGTCGTCGGTATTTTTAATACTGACCTGCATAAATATGTATTTGTCGTTTTCCTTCGTTTCGGTAACGCTTTTTGTATCGTCGGCGGCGTCGGTTTTGACGGCTGTAAAGCATACGGCGGCTCGCAAATGAAAACTTTCATATGAAACCGGATGAAATTCCGGTTTTTTATTTCACAGCGATATCCCGTTGTCTTCCATTATCTGAGCGGCAAGCGCGCGGTACTCGTGCGCCATGTAGGAACATGGATAAGCCTCCATCACCGTAGCTCCTTTTTCTTCTGCGTCGGCGACGGTTTCCGACCTCGGCAGGACGCCGACTATCCTTGAATTTATGTCGGACGCAAGCTCCTCGACCTTTTCCCGCTCGTTTTTCACATCGCGGCGGTTGAGTATCAGCCCGCCGAGGGTGGCGTAGCCGCGCCCGCGGAAGTTTTCGACAGCGATGGCGATATTCGCGGCGGCGTGGATAGCCATGTTTTCGCCGGAGGTCACGATATAGACCTTGTCGGCGTAGCCGCTGCGCATCGGCATCGAAAATCCGCCGCAGACGACGTCGCCCAAAACGTCATAAAAGACGACGTCCGGCTTGTAGATTTCATATGCGCCTTTCTGCTCCAACTTTTCAAGCGCGGCGATAATCCCGCGGCCGGCGCATCCCAGCCCCGGCGTCGGTCCGCCCGCTTCGACGCAGATGACCCCGCCGTAGCCTTCAATCACCATGTCGGAGAGGGAAAAATCGTCTCCCCGGTCGTGGATTAATTCAAGGACGGTCTTAAGCGGCTTTCCTCCGCGGAGATAGAGAGTCGAGTCGGCTTTCGGGTCGCAGCCTATCTGCATTACGCGGAGATTTTTTTCGGCTAATGCCGCCGAGAGATTCGAGACGGTGGTGGATTTTCCTATCCCGCCTTTTCCGTAAACAGCCAATTTAATCATGATTTTATTCTTTCTCGCCGAATCTGCGGCGGTTTTTTATACAACTTCGGCTCTTCCGATATCCGCGCTTTCATCGGCGGCGGTGGTTATCGTTTTGACGGTAACGCCTCTCACGGCGCCGAGGGATGTCGTGAGCGCGTCGATCTCTTTTTTGTCGGCGTCGGCGGTGACGTTGAGTATCGACACCCCGGCGCGGCGGTAGGGCATTCCCATCCGCCCGACCAATATCCCGGAATATGATTCAAGTATCGCGTTTATCTTCTCGACCGCCGAATGTTCCCGGATTATCATCGAGATTACCGCGAGTACCCGCCCGCCCGGCTTTTCGGCCGGAGCGTCGCCCGACGCAAGCTTCAGGGGGACGACCGTCCGTGCCGACGTTCCCGCTCCTTCGACCGAGCCTATCACGGCGTCGACGCCAAAGAAGCGGCGGATGTTGGTTTCGGTTATTATCTTCGCCGAGTCGCCGAAAAGGTATTCGCCGCCGGGGGCGAGCAGCAGCGACTTGTCCGTCCGGCTCAGCGCGTGCGCGGGGTAGTGGGTGTTGAATACGCACGCCATGCCGGATGCGGCAAGTTCGGACAGGGTGTCGAGTATGATAAGCTGATTTTTGAAGTCGAGGTTCGATTCCGGCTCGTCGAGTATCATTATTTTCGGTTCCGCCGCGAGGGCGCGGGCGATAAGCACAAGCTGAAGCTCCCCGCCGGACATCTCGCCGCAGCGGCGATTCGCAAGATGCGCAACTCCCAGCCGCCGAAGCGCCGACATCGCCGCGTCCTTGTCCTTTTTTGACGGATTTGAGAAGACGCCCCCTCGCCCCGCGCGCCCGAGCAGCGCCGTTTCGTATGCGGTATAGCCGCCGCAGACGCCTTTTGCCTGCGGCACGTACGCGATCCTGCTCCAGAGCCTTGACGGCGGCATCGACGAGATTTCTTCGTCGTCGAGAGTGCAATTTCCGCCGTCCCACTTGAGGAAATTCATAATGCAGCGGAGCAGGGTGGTTTTCCCGGAACCGTTCGGACCGAGTATCGCGACAAGCCGCCCCGGTTCGATATCGATTGAAAGGTCTTTTATTATCGGTTCGCCTTCCCGGTAGGAAAACGAGCAGTTTTTGAGCGAAAGTTTCATTTAACGCCTCCGTTCCCGTTCTCCCGGCGCATAAGATAGATAAAGAAGGGCGCGCCGATAATCGCGGTCAGTATCGAGACGGGAATTTCTGCGGCAGTAAGGCTCCTCGCCGCCGTGTCGACGGCTATCATGAACGCCGCGCCTGCGAATATCGACGCGGGTATCAGCCGGCGCTGATTTGAGCCGAATATCAGCCGCATCATATGCGGCACTAAAAGCCCGACCCATCCGACCTGCCCGCACATCGAGACGCAGGAGGCGGTTATTGCAGTCGCGCAGACGACCGCCGCGATTCTAAGTTTCTTCATGTCGACGCCGGAACTCCGCGCTTCGTCGTCCGAAAGGGAAAGCAAGTTCAGCCGCCAGCGCAAAAGAAAGAGGACGGTTATTCCGATAATTATCAGCGGCGCGCCGAGCGCCATCCCCGCCCATGACGCCGACTGCAGCGAACCCATCAGCCAATAGGTGATTGACGGCAGCTTGTCGTCGGTGTCGGCGGCGAATTTAACGAGGGAGATAAGCGCGTTGAAAAGCGACTGTATCATTATTCCGGCGAGTACCGCCGCCGACGTGCCGTTCCCCCTTGTCGGCGAAGTGAGTTTTGTCAGTACGACGGCCGCCCCTCCGAAAAGCAGCGCGGATAGCTGTATCGGGAATATCCCGCCGCCAAGGAGTATCGCCAGCGCCGCACCGAACGACGCGCCGGATGCGACGCCCAATGTGTCCGGAGTGGCGAGCGGGTTCTGAAAAAGTCCCTGATAGGCGCTGCCGGAAACGGCAAGTCCCGCCCCGCAGAGCGCCGCTAAGATTATCCGGCGAAGCCTCATGCCGATGACGGCGTCGGCTCTTTCCGCCGACCCGCCGGTGAAAAACCGCATGACCGCCCCGGCGAAATCGGCAGGGGAGACGGAGAATCTTCCGATAAGCAGCGCCGCGAAGCCGAATAAGAGCGGCAGAATTATAAGTATTGCGACGGCAAGGGGAGAAAGCCCGAGCCGCGGCGTTTTTGCGTTATTCTTCATGGCGCTGAATCACGTTCGAGTAGGAAGTTTTGCAGGAAACACCGCCGAGCCGCCCGATTCTGCCCGACATCGCCGAGATTATATCCTGCGGCGCGTCAACGACTATCGAAATGACCGAAACGCCCCGCTCGCGGTAGGGGATTCCCATCCTGCCGACTATCCAGCCGCCGTATTCGTGTAAGATAGCGTTCAGTTTCTCCGTCGACTCCGCGTCTTCGACAATTATGCCGAGCAACGCTATCCGGGTTTCGTAGCTTCCCATAATAAACTCCTTTTTCAAAAAAACTATGTAAAAAAGCCGTGTCCTGTTAAGACACGGCGCAAAAATCCCGATAAAGATTGTGTTATTTTTTTCGTGTCTTCCGCCTCAAAACATATTTTCGGCGTCAGTATAATCATTATATACCTAACGGCGGAATAATTCTACACCAAAATTGTAAACATTATTGCCGCCCGCACAAAACACCGTATCACGCGAAGAAAACTATAAATTTTACATAATACAGATTGAATATAAGAGGACTTTTGGGGTATAATAATATGGAATAACGAAAATACCGGAGAATACAGGATAAACAGATGAAAAAGACCGATATGACCGTCCTCGTCGTCGGCGGCGGCGGACGGGAACACGCCATCGTAAAGAAGCTTTCGGAAAGCCCGAGGGTGAAAAAGCTGTATTGCGCGCCCGGCAACGCCGGAATCGCCGATATCGCCGAGTGCCTGCCGATAAAAGCGACCGACATCGACTCGATGATCTCGGCGGCGAAAGACGTCTCCGCCGACCTCGTTTTCGTCGCGCCGGACGATCCGCTGGCGCTGGGAATGGTTGACCGGATGGAAGAAGCCGGCATCCGCGCTTTCGGCCCCTGCGCCCGCGCCGCGATGCTCGAAGGCTCAAAGGTCTTTTCCAAAGGGCTGATGAAGAAATACGGCATACCTACCGCCGGATACGAAGTCTTCGACTCGCCCGAAACCGCGCTTGAATATATAACAGCGAAAAACGAATACCCGGTAGTTGTCAAGGCGGACGGACTTGCGCTCGGAAAAGGCGCCGTAATCGCCGAAAACGAAGCGGCGGCGAAAGCGGCTCTTGAAACGATAATGCTCGAAAAAGCCTTCGGCAGCTCCGGCGACAGAGTTGTTATCGAGGAGTTTTTGAGAGGACCCGAATGCACCGTCCTCAGCTTCACCGACGGCGAGACCGTCGTTCCGATGGTGTCAAGCCAGGACCACAAGCGCGCGCTTGACGGCGATCTCGGACTTAACACCGGCGGCATGGGCGCTTTTTCCCCCTCCCGCTTTTATACCCCGGAGATCGCGAAGATATCCGAAGAAACGGTTTTCAAGCCGACTATCGACGCGCTTCGGGCGGAGGGGATAATCTTCAAGGGAGTTATCTACTTCCAGCTCATGCTGACCGAAAGCGGCCCTAAAGTTATTGAATACAACGCCCGCTTCGGCGACCCGGAGACGCAGGCCGTGCTGCCGCTTTTAAAAACCGATCTTGTCGATATAATCGACGCCTGCATTGACGGCGGACTTGACGACATCGGTCTTGAATGGAGCGATAAGGCGAGCTGCTGCGTTGTAATGGCGAGCGGCGGCTACCCGGAAAAATACGAAAAGGGCTTTGAAATCAGCGGTCTTTCCGAAGCGAACGCCCTGTCCGACACCTATGTTTACCACGCCGGAACCGCGCTCCAAGACGGCAATATCGTCACCGCCGGCGGGCGGGTTTTAGGCGTTACGGCGCTGGGGGAAAATCTCGGTCAGGCGATAGAAAAAGCCTACATCGGTGTTTTAAAAATCAGCTTTGCCGGCGCGCATTTCAGAACCGATATCGGCAGAAAATAATCGGAGACAGATAAATTGGTTTTAGTCATAGGCGGAGGCGCCGCCGGGCTTATGGCGGCGGGAAGGCTCTGCGAGCTTGGCGTCCCCGCCGCCGTCGTCGAGCATAAGGACCGCACCGCGCTGAAATTGGGGATAACCGGCAAGGGCAGGTGCAACCTTACAAACGACTGCGCCCAAGATGAGTTTCTTTCAAACATCCCGCGCAATCCGCGTTTTTTATACACCGCTCTCTCTAAATTCAGCCCCCGGGACGCGATGGCGTTTTTTGAATCGTTGGGCGTTCCGCTGAAAACCGAGCGGGGAAAGCGGGTGTTTCCCGTCTCCGACCGCTCCCTCGATGTCGTCGCCGCTCTGCGGCGGTATTCGAAGGGCGCGGAGCTGATTTCCGGTTTCGCGGAGGAGCTGATAATCGAAGACGGCGCCGCGAAAGGCGCAATTCTTTCCGACGGGCGGAAGATATATTCCGACGCAGTCATCGTCGCTACCGGCGGGCTTTCCTATCCCGCGACCGGAAGCACCGGCGCCGGATATGCCCTCGCGCGGCAGGCGGGACTCAGCGTAACGCCGCTTTCTCCCTCGCTCGTTCCGCTGAACGCCGCTGAGGATTTCTGCTCAGAACTTATGGGGCTGTCGCTGAAAAATGTTGCGCTCCGGATATACGGCGACAAGAAAAAGCCGGTCTTTCAGGACTTCGGCGAGATGCTGTTTACCCATTTCGGCGTATCGGGACCGATGATACTCTCCGCTTCCGCCTACCTTGATTTTTCGGCGGGTAAGACATACAAGGCGAAGATCGACCTCAAACCCGCGCTTGACGAGGGGATGCTCGACGCGAGGATTCTGCGGGATTTTGCCGAAACGCCGAACCGCGAGTTTCAAAATTCCCTCGACCGGCTGCTGCCGAACAAGCTGATACCCGTTGTGGTAAAACTCACCGGCATCGACCCGACGACCAAAGTCAATTCGGTAACGAGGGAAGAGCGCCGAAAACTTGTCGAGACTCTCAAAGGATTTGAATTTACCGTTATCTCCGCAAGACCCATTGAAGAAGCAGTCATTACCCGCGGCGGGGTTTCGGCAAAGGAGCTTGACCCGCGGACGATGGAAGCGAAAAAACTGTCGGGGCTTTATTTCGCGGGCGAAGTCATCGACGTCGACGGCTATACCGGCGGCTTCAATCTCCAGATCGCCTGGATGACGGCGCGGCTGGCGGCCGATGCGGCCGCCGACTATACGAAAACAACTTATAAGGATGTGTGATAATGTCCGGTAAATATATACAAATCGCCATCGACGGCCCCGGAGGAGCTGGAAAGAGCAGTCTCGCGAAAGGACTTGCGGCGGAACTCGGAAAGACAATACCCTTTGTCTATGTCGACACCGGCGCGCTCTACCGCGCTGTCGGGCTATACGTTCTGCGCCGGGGGCGGGACACTTCATCTCATGAAGCCGTTTCCAGCTGTCTTGACGACATCAACATCACGATGGAGCATAAAGACGGCCGCCAGGCGGTTATTCTCAACGGAGAAGACGTTTCGGGGCTTATCCGCACCCCGGAGGTTTCGATGGCGGCGTCGGATGTTTCTGCGGTGCCGCAGGTGCGTCAGTTCCTGCTTTCCTGCCAGCGCGGGATTGCTAACACCGTCTCCGTCGTGATGGACGGTCGGGATATCGGGACTGTTATTCTGCCGGACGCAGATGTGAAGATATTTCTGACCGCCGGAGTTGCCGAAAGAGCCAAGCGCCGATGGCTGGAGCTGCGCGAAAAGGGAAGCGCGAAAACGCTTGAAGAGGTTCGGGCGGAACTCGAACTGCGCGATAAAAACGACTCAAGCCGCGCCGCCGCGCCGCTGAAGCCGGCACCCGATTCGATATTGTATGATAATACCGTTCATGACCTAAAAGCTTGCATCGAATGGGCAAGCGGTGTTGTGCGGGAAAAATGCAGGGATAAAATTGCGGCGCTTGAAGCGGAAGCGTCTCTTACGGAGGGTAAAAGATGAGCTACAAAGGTGTATATGACTTTTTCGGACCCGCAGTCCGCCGGTTTTTCAATATCCGGGTTTCGGGTACCGAAAACGAGCCGGAGAAAGGGCCGTTCATCGTCTGCGCGAACCATCTTTCCGACAGCGATCCGATAATTCTTGACGCGGCGCTGCATCATCAGCTTCGTTACTTTGCCAAAGAAGAGCTTTTTCGGATACCGCTTTTCCGCCGGCTGATAATCGCGCTCGGCGCTTATCCGGTCAGGAGAGGGATGTCCGACGTCCGCGCCATCCGCAAGACGATAGAGATACTCGAAAACGGCGAGGTTGTCGGGATGTTCCCGCAGGGCACCCGCCACGCGGGCGTCAATCCACGCAAGACCGATGTCAAATCCGGCGTCGGCATGATAGCCTGGCGGGCAAAATCTCCGGTGCTGCCGGTGCTTATTCAGACAAAAGGCTGGAAGATTTCCCCGTTCAAGCGGGTCAATGTTATAATCGGGCGGCTGATTACCTTCGACGAGTTCGGTTTTACCACCGGCAACAAAACCGAATACGACAACGCGTCGGCGCTTATTTTTGAGCGTATAGTTGAGCTTATAACCGACGAAGACGGAGGCGACAACCTGCTGCTTCCCGCGCCTAAGGAGAAATTTGAGCTGATAGAAGGACCGAAGCCCCAGGTAAGGTGGGATTCGTGAATTACGAACTTTGCCCCCGTTCCGGTTTCTGTTTCGGCGTCAGCCGCGCCGTTTCGGCGGCGAAAGAGCTTGCCGCGGCAAAAAAATCGGGAGAGCGGCTGCTTCTGCTTGAACAGCTTATCCATAATCACCTGGTAATGGAGGAGCTTCAGCGCCTCGGCGCCGAGATAGTTATGCCGGATGAGCTTGACCGGATATACAGAGAATCCGCCGAAGCCGACCGGCTGACGGTGGTGATAAGGGCGCACGGCATCGAAAAGGCGCTTTATGAAAAGCTCCGCCGGCTTGAGGAAGCGGATCCGCGCTTTCATGTATACGACGGCACCTGCCCGGAGGTAAGCCGTATACATAAGATTGTCGACGAGAATACCGCCGCCGCAGGCGGAGGTATTAAAAAGCCGCTCCTTGTCATCGGCTCGCCGGGGCATCCCGAAGTAAGGGCGATAATGTCTTACGCTCACGGAGCCGCGGTTGCGGCAAATTCGCTCGGCGAACTCGAAGAGCTGCTCCGTCATAAAAAATTTACAAATGACGGATTTATGACCGACCGGGAGGGGAAAGACGATTTATCCGATACCGACGCGGATATTTTGGTGGTCGCGCAGACCACTCAAATGTTAACAGAATGGAAAAAATGTCGAAAATTTATCAAAAACCTATATACAAACGCTATAATTTTTGATACAATATGTAGAGTAACCGAATTGCGACAGAATGAGGTCGAACTTCTTTCCCGCAGAGCGGACCTCATGGTTATCATCGGCGACAAATCAAGCTCCAATACCGCCAAACTGTATGAGATCTCCAAAAAGAACTGCAAGACAGTATTTGTGGACGGAGCCGGAGCCGCAGCGGAGCTCCACGTTCCGTGCGGGACAAAAGTGGGCATCGCCGCGGGCGCCTCAACGCCCGGCGGTATTATAGAGGAGGTCATACGAACAATGGAACAGAACGAGAATATCAACGCCTCGATGAACGAGGAGAAAGGAATGGCTGTAACGGAAGAAAATTTTGAGCAGATGCTTGAAGAGTCACTGAAACCTCTTACGACTGGCGAAACCGTAAACGGTATTATCACCAGCATCAGCGCAAACGAGCTTCATGTCGACCTGGCATCGAAGTGCACCGGTATAATCCCGATTTCCGAGATTACCGACGAATCCGGCGCTAATCTTGAAGAAATGTTTAATGTCGGCGACGAGATTGAAGCTATAGTTGTTAAGGTAAGCGATGTTGACGGCGTTGCGACTCTGTCGCGCAAGCGCGTCGAGAACATCATCAACTGGAGACGCATCGTTGCGGCTTATAACGAGCAGACCACGATTGAGGGCAAGATAGTTGAGGTCGTCAAGAGCGGCGTCATTATCCTGCTTGAAAGCGTACGGGTCTTTATCCCGGCTTCCCAGTCGGGAGTGCCGCGTGACGGCGATCTTGCAACTCTTGTCGGAACGACTCAGCGCGTCAAGATAATCGATCTCAACGAGCAGCGCCGCCGCGCAGTGGCGTCTATCAGAGCCGTCATCCGCGAGGAGCGCAAGGCTGTTGAGGCCGAATTCTGGGCGAATATCGAAAAGGGCAAGCAGTACCAGGGTGTTG
Organism: Clostridiales bacterium; assembly: GCA_012800735.1. Taxonomy (GTDB): domain Bacteria; phylum Bacillota; class Clostridia; order Oscillospirales; family CAG-272; genus JAAZGC01. Next base: position 163,865 of record JAAZIU010000028.1, read on the forward strand.
TCAAGTCATTTATGCCTTACGGCGCCTTTGTCGACCTGGGCGGAGTGGACGGTATGGTTCACTGCTCCGAGCTTTCCTGGAAGCGGATTAAGCATCCGTCCGACATAGTTTCCCTCGGAGAGACAATCGACGTATATGTCAAGGATTTCGATCCCGACCGCCGCCGCATTTCGCTCGGTTATAAGACCGAGGAGAGCAACCCTTGGAACATTTTCATCGAAAAGTATAAGAAGGGCGACCTTGCTCGCGTAAAGATAGTCAATCTTATGCCCTTCGGAGCTTTTGCCGAGGTTGTTCCGGGAACCGACGGACTTATACATATCTCTCAGATCACCGACCATAAGATAGCTCATCCCGGAGAGGTTCTGAGCTTGGGTCAGGAGGTCGATGCGATAATCACCGACATCGAAGAAGACAGACAAAGAATCAGTCTTTCGATTCGCGCGCTGCTTGAAAGCGACGGCTCCGGCGCTCCGGAAGCTGCTCAAGACGAAGCCAGCGAGACGGTCTTTGAAACTGTTGAAGAAATAACCGAAGAACCGGCTGAAGAAGCAGTCGAAGAGGCGCCCGTCGAGGCGGCCGAAGAACCGGCTGAAGAAACAGTCGAAGAAGCGCCCGTCGAGACAGCCGAAGAACCGGCTGAAGAAGCAGTTGAAGAAGCGCCCGTCGAGGCGGCCGAAGAACCGGCTGAAGAAGCAGTTGAAGAAGCGCCCGTCGAGACAGCCGAAGAATCGGCTGAAGAAGCAGTTGAAGAAGCGCCCGTCGAGACGACCGAAGAACCGGCTGAAGAAGCAGTTGAAGCTGCAGAAGAACCTGCCGAATCCGACGATAATTCCGACAGCTGAAAAAATCTGATTAAGCGTTGATTTTTTAACCCGCGGCGCAGCATTGCGCCGCGGGGAGTTTTTTATTCCGGCTGTTGTAAAAAATCCCCCGGCGTATTGACAGGCGGGGGAAAAACCTGTATAATAATAAAGGCAAATGTATTTCTGTCGGTAATTTATACAATATGACCGGCAGCCGCTTTCTGTAATTGCTGTATATCGAGGAGAACACGAAAATGAAACTTAAAATTCTGCGCGTTTTTTGCGTTGTTTTGACTGCGCTGCTGATTCTGCCGGCTTTGATTTCCTGCGGCGACAAAGAAGCATCACCTACGGTCGATACCGCCTCCGAGGGCGGCGGAACCGATGTTGCAACCGAAGCCGAGACTACCCTTCATATGCCGGATCTGCCGGAAATCGAATGGGGCGGCTACGAGTTTAATTTCCTTATCAGCTCAAACGACGAGCTCGGAAAGGTTAAAAACGACATCAAAGCCGACGAGCAGACCGGCGACACGGTAAACGACGCGCGCTACGAGCGCAATTTGAAAATTGAGGAAAAATACGGTATTAAGCTTTCGACATTGGAATGCAACGCCGGGACCGGCGGAGACGGCCTGCGAAAATTCAGAGCCTCCGTCGCGGCGGGAGACGCCAGCTTCGACGCCGCATTCATGGGCGGATACGACGCCTGCGTTCTGGCGCAGGAGGGAATGCTCTACGACTTAAACTCGCTGCCATATATTGACCTCGCAAACGAATGGTGGGATCAGAAAGCAAACGCCGACCTTACGATAAAAGACCGGATGTTCTACACCACCGGCGACATCAGCACCGCCGACAACGACGCGACGTACGTCATTATGTTCAACAAGACGCTTGTGAAAAACTACGGACTTGAGGATTTCTATCAGAGCGTATACGACGATAAATGGACGCTTGAAGTCTTTAAGGCAGCCGCGTCTTCCGTCCACGAGGACCTCAACGGCAACGGCGAAGCCGACGTTGAAGACCGCTTCGGCATCCTTATCTGGGACGACTCGATGATGGGCATCGTCAACTCAACCGGCACCAAGTGCTGCACGGTTAACCAGAACGGCGAGATAGAGCTTACCATATACAACGACAAGGTGGTAAACGCTATCGCGTCCTTCTTTGAAGTCGCTTTTGACAATGAAATCAGTCTTACCTATCAGCGTTCGAAGTATGCCGGCTGGGACGGAGTTTTGTCGCTTGATATGTTCTCAAACGACCAGGCGCTCTTCTTCATGCGGCTGCTGCTCGACGTCGCCAACCTCCGCAACATGGAGGCCGACTTCGGACTTCTGCCTTATCCGAAATCCGACGAGACTGTCGACGCATATTATCAGACGCTCGGCTCCTGGCACTCGGTGTTCCTCTGCGTTCCGATGACCACCTCCGATCCCGAGCGGACCGGCATCGTGCTTGAGGCGATGGCAGCCGAGTCGATGTATATCGTAACCCCGGCTTATTACGACGTCGCCCTCAAGGGAAAATACGCCCGCGACGAAGAGTCTCTCGACATGCTCGATATCATCCTCGAATCCCGCTGCTACGATCTCGGCTGGTTCTACGCGATCGGCGGCTACAACGAGGAGGTAATGAACCTGCTGCGCAACTTCAAGGACAACTTCACTTCGATGTATGAAAAAAGAACCAAGACCGCCTATAAGCTGATAGACAAGATCAACACCGCTTTTGCCGAGATTGACGGGTGATATGAGACGGAATAAAAACCGCCGAAAGTCTGCATAAATATCGAATAAAAAAGACCTGCACCGTTTAAAAGTGCAGGCTCTTTTTGTTTGATTTTCACACCTTTATATCTGCGTAACTCCGATTTCTTTCAAATACTCAAAAACTCCGTCGTAATATTCATGCTTGCGAGTTTTGTCCGCAGAGCTTCCGGTGGGGATAAAAATCGCCATCCCCTGTCGGGCGCGGGTGAGGAGCACACGATATGTGTTTTTCAGATACAGCCGGCGTTCTTCGGAGCTTACATTGTTCCATTTGGTGCCGACAAAATTAAAATATTTCCATTCGCCGTCTGTATAGCGAAAGTCCGCATCCCATGCGACCACGGAAAAATCAATTTCCAATCCCTGGATATCAAACTCCGTCACCACATCCTCCAGCATATAGCTGGAACGGACATCTTCTTTACCGTTGAGGAACCAGTTAGCAACCGAAATCTCATTTTTTACGAAAATTCCTTCCGGTTTCAACCGCAAAGCGCCGCTGCTTGCGAGCAATCCGTAACGGGTAGTACCGCGGCAATGATCTCGCACCCAGTTTTTTGCCTTGTCTAAATCGCGGGTAATTACAATCGGATATTTATCCTTAATACGTTGATACAATATTTTCGCCTCGTTGGTATCGGTATCCAATACCGCTTTTATGAAAGCCGCAAGGTCAGGAGTTCTGAAGGAGCGAACCGAAGTTGCAAGATGCAGCATCTCCCTCTCAAACGTGTTAAGTCCGGAAAGCATACTTTTCCAACTTCTGCCGCGGCGATATTCATCGTCGTTGAGCTGGGGAGTAATATACACATCCCAATGAGAAAATGAACGCCGCAGCGAGTCGAACCATTCGGGCAAGCCGGCTTCTCCTGTGTGAATTTCCTGCCCGCCGCCGACCAGACAGATAACAACCGCCCAGTCTTTATGCCGATCCATGGTACTTATCAAAAATTCCGGTTCGCTGTACGGAAACGGCGACACACCTTTCTTCGTTGCCATGAACTTTTCGATCATGTCCTGTGTCCATGCCCGTTGCGCTTCGTCGAAAATTGCTACCCGCTCCGGCGGGATGTTGTCGTTGCCGACAAAGGAATCGCGATACTTGTGAATAATCTGAATGAAAGCGGAGGTACTGCGCAGTGCCTCGCTTTTTGATATGCGATTTCCCCGCTGCTTTTCCTGCTCTGTCTTGTCGCGGGCGAGAGCTTCCTGAAGCACGGTTACCAACGGATAGTTGCCTGACAGGAAAACTGCGTGTTCCCCCTGCTGAGCATCCGACCTTTGAATTGCAATGTTCAAACCAACAAGAGTTTTGCCGGCACCCGGAACCCCTGTCACAAAACAAATGGATTTTCTGCCGTTTGACTTGCTGCGTTCAATTATCCGGTTAATCTCATCGGTGGTGACGGTCAGGTTTTCCGCACCGGCATCACTTCGGGTTATATCATGAACATTATGACCTCGGTAGAGCGCCTGCGCTGCTTCGACAATCGTAGGTGTAGGCAGGTACTCGGCGTTTTCCCATTCTTCATAGTCAAAGACAGGTTCATAATATCGCGCCGCCACCTTATTTATGGCAGCGGCAATATTGCCTGCATTGCAGCGGATCGGTTCAATTATCCGATCGCGCTCGATAATTTCACATGTGACCGTCGCCGCCCTCGTGGATATCATTATCGGCACCAATAATTTGTCATGACTTTCTTTGTGGAAATTGCGCAGATCCAGTGCGTAGTCATACACCTGATCGTATGCAGACCGGAGGTAATCTTTATCACTACACTTAAACTCAAGCAGGAAAACGATGTTTTTGTAAAGTATCACCGTATCTACCCGCTTGCCCATCCTGGGGATTGTGTATTCGAAGATAATTCTTCCGTCCGAAAATGAGCGCAGCTGTTCTTTAAGAATCTGTATTTCAGATTCCCAGGTATTGTTCTGCTGTATCGTCGTCTCAGCCGAAATATTGTTTGCATGGATAATGCCAAAAATTTCGGATTTTGACTGACTCAAAAAGGATGCAACAGGGGCTGAATAGTATGCTCTTAAATTTCTCATAACGACTCGGTATATTTATCGGCAATTATCTGAATTGTTTTCTTCTCACTTGAATTGAAAGTTATTTCTCACCCAATATTATAGACAATTTCAAGCTTTTTGTCAATCGGGTCGACGAAATCAGCTGAATAACAAAAAATTCCATTGTATAGCAATACCCGCCGCGGACATTTCGTCCGCGGCGGGGGTAGAATCAGTTTTTATAGGCCTCCGGGCTCGGTTATCATAAGCAGACGTGCTCGATTTCGGAGCGGGCGCTGTGCTTGACTCGGTCGCAGAGTTCGGCGCGCTTGGCGTCGTTCCAGTGGTCGACGGTGCCGACGAGATAGCCGGTGATGCGGCGAATCCTGTCAAAGGGACCCTTGCCGTCGTCTTCGGTGCGTCCGCACTTCGGACATTTGTTGCCGATGATGCCGGTGTAGCCGCAGACGGGGTCGCGGTCGACCGGATGGTTTATCGAACCGTAGCCGACGCCGGCTTCCTTCATGCAGCGGATGGTGTCTTCAAACGCCTGAGGATTCGTCTGAGTGTCGCCGTCAAGCTCGACATAGCTGATGTGTCCGCCGTTTGTAAGGGCATGGTAGGGGGCTTCCTTCTTTATCTTATCGAAAGCGGAGATGGGATAGTAAACCGGAATATGGAAGCTGTTCGTGTAATACGGACGGTCGGTCACGCCTTCTATAACGCCGTATTTCTTCGCGTCGATACCGACGAAGCGGCCGGAGAGACCTTCCGCCGGAGTCGCGATAAGCGAGAAGTTGAGCCCGTATTTCTTCGCTGCCTCATCGGTGCGCTTACGCATGAATCCGATGATTTCAAGACCTAAATTCTGGGCGTCGTCCGATTCGCCGTGATGCTTTCCGATAAGCGACTTAAGGGTTTCGGCAAGTCCGATGAATCCGATTGTCAGCGTGCCGTGCTTAAGCGATTCGCTGATGCAGTCATCCGGCCCTAAATTTTCCGAGTCGAGCCAGATTCCCTGACCCATCATGAAGGGGAAGTTGCGGACTTTTTTAGAGCTCTGAATTTTGAATCGGGCAAGCAGCTGCTCGACTACCAGCGCGTGCATCGCGTCGAGACCGTCGAAGAACCTGTCGATGTTGCCGCCGCTTTCGAGAGCGATACGCGGCAGGTTGATAGACGTGAAGCTGAGGTTTCCTCTGCCGCTGGTGACTTCGCGGGAGGGGTCGAATACGTTGGCTATGACGCGGGTGCGGCAGCCCATGTAAGCGACTTCGGTATTGTGGTCGCCCTCTTTGTAGTAAACTTTGTTGAAGGGAGCGTCAAGGAAGCTGAAGTTCGGGAAGAGGCGCTTGGCGGAGACTTTGCACGCCAGTTTGAAGAGGTCGTAGTTCGGGTCGCCCGGATTGTAGTTCGTTCCCTCACGGACCTTGAAAATCTGTATCGGGAATATCGGGGTTTCCCCGAAGCCGAGACCGGCGTCGGTTGCCTTAAGCAGCATCTTTACGACAAGACGTCCCTCGGGGCTTGTGTCGGTGCCGTAGTTCAGAGAGCTGAACGGAATCTGCGCTCCGGCGCGGCTGTGCATTGTGTTGAGGTTGTGGATAAGCGCTTCCATCGCCTGGAAGGTAGAGCGCTCGGTTTCCCTCTCCGAGAATTTGAACGCGAAGTCGCAGATTTTCTCCGCGGTATCTTTGCTGTATTTTTCAGAAAGATCCTTCGTTATCTGTTCTCTGAAAGCGGCGTTGTCGCCGTAAGAGGGGGTGCCGGCGGCGTCGATGATATCCTGCGCCATGTCTTTCAGGTCGGTGTCTTTGCCCTCATCGGTCAGTATATCGAGCGCCTTCGCAAGGTTTGCGCGGAAGTGGCGGCGATATGTTTTCGCTACGCCCGGCGCCATGCCGTAATCAAAGTTGGGGATCGACTGTCCGCCGTGCTGGTCGTTCTGGTTCGACTGAATCGCGATGCAGCAGAGCGCCGAATAGGAGGCGATGTCCTGCGGCTCGCGCAGATGGCCGTGGCCGGTGGAGAAACCGCCCTTGAAAAGCTTTTCGATATCTATCTGGGTGCAGGTGGTTGTCAGAGTGTAGAAATCGAAGTCGTGAATGTGGATGTCGCCTTCCTGATGCGCCTTGGCAATCTTCGGGTCGAGGACATATAGCTCGTTGAACATCTTTGCGCCCTCGGAGCCGTAGCGGAGCATGGTTCCCATCGCGGTGTCGCCGTCGATGTTGGCGTTTTCGCGCTTGATGTCGTTTTCCTCCGCGCTCTTGAAGGTAAGCCCCTCGTATATCTTCATGAGCTTGGTATCCATCTCGCGGATGCGGGTACGCTCGGCGCGGTAGAGTATGTACTCTTTGGCTGTCGCGGCGTGGCCGTTGTCGATGAGCACCTTTTCGACAACATCCTGGATCTGCTCAACGGTCGGGTACTCGCCCGGCTTCATCATTTTGTCGACCCTCTCTTCGACCTGGAAAGCAAGCTTCAGTGCGGTGTCGTAATCTTTGCCGCCTATCGCCTGCGCCGCCTTGTAGATGGCCTGCGATATTTTTTCGACGTTGAACGGGACCTCTCGTCCGTCGCGCTTGATAATTTTGGTAAGCATTTTAAAACTCCTGAAAATTCCCCGATTAGGTAGTGTTTTGGTAAGAAATGTATATGGAATAAGGTTTAAATATCAAATCACGGTACACTTTATATGGACTTTGGTTTCTCCAAACCACAACATCTTGTGGTGAACCGGACGATTACTATTATATATCATCGCAAGCAAAATGTCAATGGTAAATTTTACACAAAAAACAGAGGAAAAAATGGTCGAAATTTCTACGCGACATAAAATTGTTACACCAAAACGGTATAAAATGAATCAAAAACGCTCAAACGATTAATAAACGATTAAGCAAGCCCGTTTGCGCCGAGAAACGGAGTTTATTTTTTGTATGCGGACAAAAGTCAAAGATTTCGCTTTTATTCATAAAATAATAACGCAAAAATTTGCTTAAGTCATTGCAATTTTACAAAATGTATGATATAATTTAGTACAGTAAGGTTGTATATTGCAAAATGTCTTTCGATATGCGACTTTTACCGAAATATTAATACTTTCTTCGGGAAGGGATTTTCCCGATTCGAATATATGCTTCCAGATGAAGAAACGGAAGTGAAGAAGTTGAAGAAGATGAAAAACAAAAAAAGCCCGGTTTTAAAGCGCCTTTCGGCAGGAGCTTTTATGCTGGCGCTTGCGGCGGCTGTTTCGGGGGTCAGCGGCTGCGCCGGCGTTGCGGTGATCAATCCGCCGGTACCGGTGTCGCTTACCGCCCGCCCTTTCCATACAAGCATGGTGGATGCACAGGTATCCTCCTCTCCCCGGATCGGAATTCCGGTTGAGCTTGCCATCGCCGACGCGGAAGCCCGCGTTACTGCCGCGCCCGAAACCACAGCCCCCGAGACCGAGCTGAAGGCGACGGAAATACCCGAAACAACGGAAGCTCCGACTGACAGAGATACTCACTCAACGCAGCAGGAGATTACGCAGTCGAATATCGGAACTGCCGAAACTCAGCCGGCCGTGACCGAACCGGCTGTCACCGAGCCTTTGCCGGACGCCGAAGTCAAGCCGCCTTATGACTTTTCCGCTCAGGTTCCGCTCAGCCGTACCGTTTACGATGACGATTATTTCGCCGACGCCCTTTTTATCGGCGACAGCCGTACCGTCGGCTTACAGCTTTACGGCCGGGTAAAGGCGTATTACTACGCAAAAGTCGCCCTTACCATCCGCGGCGTGACAACGCAGAGGATAATCCCGGACGGAGAAGAGAGACTTACCATCGCCGAAACGGTAAAGAAATATCCCCATTCCTTCAAAAAAGTCTATATCTGCTTCGGCCTCAACGAATGCGGCTGGGATATGAGAACTTTCCGCACCACCTACGAGCATGTGCTTGAAACAATCCGCACCGTGCTGCCGGAGGGAACTCCGATTTATGTTCAGTCGGTGCTGCCGATAACTTCCGCCGCGGCGAGAAAGTCGCCGTACGGCATCAACAACACAAAGATAAACAACGTAAACGCCGAACTCGCCGCAATGTGCCGCGACGGAAAATATTACTACCTCGCGGTTGATGAAGACTTCAAGGACGAAAACGGCGAGCTGAACGCCAAGAGCCCGGACGGCATTCATATGGGTTCGGAAGGCGTCAAACAGTGGTTCGCTTATCTTAAGAACCATGTCGTGAACGAGAGTCTCTACGAATGGGGCGAATGAAAGGCTTTGAAATGCTGAATTTTAAAAAAATCGCCGTCCTGCTGCTTTGCGCGGCATTAGCGGCAGCTATAATTTCCTGCGGCGGGAAGCCGACCGACGAAGAGGCGTCTGCGGCAAATGCGGTCGAGCTTGACATAAAAAAGACGGCGGAGTCGATAACTTCGGCGACGACATTTTCGGGGGAGATGATAGAACTTCCCGACGACTATATCGCCCTAAACTATGACATCGCCGATACGGCGGAGATAGCCGTTTGGTCGTCCGGAGCCGCGACGGCGGAGCAGGTCATCGTAATAAAGACCAAATCCGGGAAGACGGACGAGGCGAAAACTTCGCTTGACGCATGGCTTTCCGACCAAGCCGCGATTTACGACGATTACGCGCCGGATCAGGCGGTTTTGCTCCGCGCAGCAACCGTGAAGACAACCGGCGGATATATAATAGCCGTTGTCTCGGCGGATTTATCCGGAGCCGAAGCGGCGATTGAAGCGGCAATAAACGCCGCAGCGGCAGAGAAAGCCGCAGCGGCATAAGATGACGCGGCAGAATAACATAAAAAAAGCGATTCGTCCGAAACCGAATACGGCAGGCTTAAACCGGCCGGGAAACGGGCTTTAACGTTCCGTCGGCTTTCGGACTTATTTTTATCTAAAAATTACGGCAACCGCCGAATAAAACATAAGAATAAAACCAAAGAACCCCGATTTTATATTAACATATGACCGAAAGACAGAAATACATAAGAAATTTCTCGATAATCGCCCACATCGACCACGGCAAATCCACCCTTGCCGACCGTATCCTCGAATACACCCGCGCGGTTCCGACCCGCGAGATGGAATCGCAGCTGCTCGACAATATGGATCTTGAGCGGGAGCGGGGAATTACGATAAAGGCGCGCGCCGTCAACGTCCATTACGACGCCGAAGACGGAAACACTTACAGCTTCAACTTAATCGACACCCCCGGTCACGTCGACTTCAACTACGAAGTCAACCGTTCTCTCAACGCCTGCGAGGGCGCGCTTCTCATTGTCGACGCGACGCAGGGGATTGAGGCGCAGACGCTGGCAAACGCCTATCTTGCCGTCGACGCCGGACTTGAGATAGTTCCCGTTATAAATAAAATTGACCTTTTAGCCGCCGATATCGAAGGGACGCGCAAGGAAATCGAGGACATCATCGGCATCCCCGCCGAAGGCTGTCCCGCCATCTCGGCAAAGAACGGCATTAATATCGAAGAGGTGCTGCGCGCCATAGTCGATCACGTTCCGCCGCCGGACGGCGACGAAGACGGCCCGCTCCGCGCCCTTATCTTCGACTCGCATTACGACTCCTACCGCGGAGTTATCGTATATATCCGGGTGAAGACGGGAAGCGTCAAAGAAGGCGATCTTATCCGCATGATGAACTCCGGCGAGGAGTTCGAAGTTCTCGAAGTCGGCGTCATGGCGCCTTTCGGACTGAGAAAGACGGATATACTGCTTGCCGGAGACGTCGGCTACCTGACCGCTCAGATAAAGGACATCGGCGACACCCGCGTCGGCGATACCGTTACCGGCGTTGAAAATCCCGCGCCGGAACCCTTGCCCGGATTCAAAGAGGCAAAGCCGATGGTTTATTCCGGCGTCTATCCGGCGGACGGCGCGCGCTACGGCGATCTCAAGGACGCTCTCGAGAAGCTTCAGCTTAACGACGCCGCGCTGCACTATGAGCCGGAGAATTCAAACGCCCTCGGCTTCGGCTTCCGCTGCGGCTTTTTAGGGCTGCTCCATATGGAGATTATCCAGCAGCGGCTTGAGAGGGAATTCAATCTTGACCTGATTACCACCGCGCCGAGCGTTATCTACAAGCTCAAGATGCGCGACGGCAGAGAGATTTCGGTGGACAACCCTGCCGATTATCCCGAAGAGGACCTTATCGCCGAGGCGGAGGAGCCTATTGTCAAAGCGTCCATTATTACCCCCTCAGAATTCATGGGCACCCTGATGGATATCTGCAAGGAGCGGCGCGGCAGCTATATCAATATGACATATATCGATCAGAGGCGGGTCGAACTGCATTATGAAATGCCGCTGAACGAGATAGTATACGACTTTTTTGACACATTGAAGAGCCATTCCAAGGGCTACGCTTCCCTCGACTACGAGCTGCTTGAATACCGCCCGGCTGAGCTTGCGAAGCTTGAGATACTGCTGAACGGCGAAAATGTCGACGCGCTCAGCTTCATTGTCCATAAAGACAAGGCGTACACCCGCGCCCGCCGCATCTGCGAGAAGCTGCGCGACAATATCCCGCGCACTTTGTTTGAGATACCGGTTCAGGCGGCGGTCGGCGGACGGATAATCGCCCGCGAGACGGTAAGAGCGCTCCGCAAGGACGTTCTGGCGAAATGCTACGGCGGCGACATCACCCGCAAGAAAAAACTGCTGGAAAAGCAGAAGGAAGGCAAGAAGAGGATGCGCAAGCTCGGTTCCGTCGAGGTATCGCCGGAAGCCTTCATCGCGGTTCTCAAACTCGACGACGACTCCGACAAGCAGTAAGGTGTGAAATGTTAGCTGTTGATATAGGCAACTCACGGGTGAAAGTAGCCGACTACGCCCCCGACGGCAGCCGAAGCTTCAAGTCTTCGTTTACTCTGCCGCGTCGCGCGTCGGTTGACGACTGCGCGACGGCTCTGAAGCATTTGTACCTGCTTTACGGCAAATCCCCATTTATCGACGGAGCGGCGATAAGCTCGGTCGTGCCGACGCTGACGCCATCTTTTTACGGCGCTCTCGAAAAGCATTTCGGAGTCACGCCGCTTGTCATCGGCCCCGGTGTAAAAACGGGGCTGAATATACGGGTGGAAAACGCGGCTTCCGTCGGCGCCGACATCGTTATCGGCGCGGTCGGGGCTTTAAGTGAATTTCGCCCGCCCCTGCTTATTATAAACATGGGCACCGCCACCACCTTTACCGGAATTGATTCCGACGCGATGATGATCGGAGTTTCAATAATGCCGGGGCTTCTGATGGGACTGGATGCGCTCGCCGAAAAGGCGTCCGAGCTGTCGCCGATAGCTTTGGGGAGAGTCAAATCCCCATTCGGACGCAACACCGTTGAATCGATGAATTCCGGCGCGATACTCGGCGCAGCGGGAGCCGTCGACGGCTATATAGATATCGCCGCGGAGGCGCTTGTAAAATCCGGGACTTCCGACGCGGCTGTTACCGCCGTACTTACCGGCGGATGCGCGAAATTCGTCGCGCCGTATCTAAAAAACAAAGCGGAATTCCGCGAAAGCCTTTGTCTTGACGGCCTTTGGCGGATATGGAAAAATAATCAGAATTAAGCGGAGTGAAAACAATGACCGAACGACAACTGAAAAGACTTCACGAGCTTTGCCCGCCGAACCCCAAGCGCTGCCCCGTCGAATATATGCCCTCCGACTGGCAGGCGTTTATTTTCCGGATGTGGGGACGGCTGACGCCCCGGCGTATCGCCTCCGTTCTCTCGGCGACCGAAGCGGAGATTATCAAAGCCGCCGAAGATATGGGTCTCGGCGCGCCCGCCTCCGACGCCGACGAGCGGGAATGGATATCAAAGGGTTACATCACGCTTATCCGCGACAGCTGGCATCTTGTCGATTACGACCAGATCTGCGAGATCGTCTCGATGACGCCGGACGAGCTGTTTTTCACGATAAAAGAAGACGATTTTCTTCATGTCAAACTCGGCGGCTTCAAGCCGGACCTGCCGCGGCTCAAAGCAACGCCGCTTTCCCCGGAACAGAAACTGCATACCGCCGAGATAAAGGCGATTTCCGAATGCTTTGACGGCAAAGTCGGGGAATACAAAAGCCGTCCGTTTGATTTTTCGAATGTGTATAAACGCCCGGAAACGGCGGCGGATCTTTCCGGCGGAATCCGACTTGCCTATTCCTACTGCGCCTTGTACGGTGATGTTTTTACATCAAACGTCGATTACTGCTTCTCGGATGAACTCCTCGCCGCTTACCGCGATTATGGAGTAAACGGCATCTGGTGTCAGGCGGTATTGTATCGCCTCGCGCCGTATCCTTTCCTCAGCGGGATGGATGACGGCTGGAAGGAGCGGCTTGCCGGTCTTCGCGCCCTGACGGAAAGACTATCGGGCTACGGCATAAAGCTGTATCTCTATCTTAACGAGCCGCGCGCGCTGCCGTCGTCATATTTCAGCGATGGCGCGCATAACGACATCAAGGGGCATACGAGCGGCGGGCTTACAAGCCTCTGCATTTCCTCCGAACCCGTCAAAAAATACCTATACGACACCGCCCGCTTCATCGCATCCGAAGCGCCGCTCTTAGGCGGGTTTATGACGATTTCCGGATCGGAAAATCTGACTCACTGTTATTCGCATACCGGAGAACCCGACTGCCCGCGCTGTTCCCGCCGTCCGAGGGCGGAGGTGACGGCGGAGTGCAACAACCTGCTTTACCGCGGAGCCGCGTCGGTCATCCCGGATTTCAGTTTTATCGCCTGGACATGGGGCTGGCCGGACGACATGGTCGGGGATATTACAGACAACCTCGACCGGGGGATAATCCTCTCGGAGGTGTCCGAACATCGGGTCGAAAAGGTTATCGGCGGGATAAAGACTTCCGTTTCCGACTATTCGATCTCCGTCGTCGGTCCCGGCGATCACGCGCTTGCGTCCTGGAAAAAGGCGCGGGAGCTGGGACATCAGGTCTGCGCGAAAACGCAGCTCAACTGCTGCTGGGAGGAAGGCTCGCTGCCTTTTATTCCGGTGTTTGACACCGTCGCGCTGCATCTTTGCCGGCTGAAAGCCGCAGGGGTTGAAAATCTCATCCTCGACTGGACGGTCGGCGGATATCCGTCCCCGACTTTCGCGCTCGCTTCGCTCATTATGGGGCAGGAAAATCCGGAGAGGGAAGCGGTTCTCGCGGAATTTTACGAAAAGTTCTTCCCGGAATCCGAGCGGGAGATAATCAAAGCCGGCGCCGCGCAGCTTTCTGCCGCGTACGACAACTGGCCCTTCCATATCGGAGTGCTTTACAACGGTCCTCAGCATATGGGTCCGGCAAATCCGATACACTTAGAGCCGACGGGGCTGTGGGCAACTATGACCTGCTGGCCGCATGACTGCCTCGATGCCTGGAGAGCGATATATCCCGAAGAAGTCTTCGAAAATCAGTTAAAGCTGCTCGCTGACGGCTGGGACAAGGGAGTTGAAACGCTTGGGCAGCTTAAAGGCAGGCAGCTTTCCGGAATGGCCGAAGATGTCCTCGTCTGCGCCGAAGCCGCGGCGGCGATATTCCGTTCGATGTATATCCAGACAAGATTTATCCGCCTCCGCGGCGATATTAAGACTAACGGCGAAGAACTTATAAAGCTGCTCGACGCCGAAATGAGCTGCATTTATGAGGCGGCGGACGCGCAAAGCCGCCATCCCGGCGTCGGGTTTGAATCGACGAACCACTATTTCTTTACCCGACAGTCGCTGAAAGAAGCGGCTATTAGTTGCAAATACGCGCAGAAACTGATAAAAAGCCATTAAAAAGGAGAAACTGATATGACCATCGGTTCCCGGATCCGCCGGCTGCGGATGGAAAAGGATATGACTCAGAAGGCGCTCGCCGGATATCTGGGCGTCGGCATTCGGGATGTCGATTTCTGGGAAAAAGACGGCGAGGAACCGCCGCTTGAAATAATCCGCCGGCTGGCAGTCCGTTTTGAGACTACGACCGACGAGCTGCTCTGCATGGACAGCTTCGAAGACGACAAATACATAAAAAGCGTCACCGCCGAGTTCCGCCGTCTGATATCGGAGAACCGCGTATCCGACGCGGCTAACGCAATGCGTTCGGCGCTTAAGGCGCACCCGAACAACTGGAATTTCCGCTGCATGCTGATGTACGCGCTATATCTTGCCTGCGATCAGCCGTCGATGGTGCGGTTTTACGGCTCCGAGATAAGGCAGCTCCACGACTCGATTATCGCCGCCTGTCCCGACGACTCGCTCCGCACGACGGCGCGGCGGCTCTACGCCCTCCACCTTGCAAGCGATTTGGGCGATACCGTCGGGGCCGAACAGGAAGCGATGCGGCTGCCCGACCGCTCCGAATCGCGGCAGAACCTGCTGCCGATGGTCTGCCCGCCGGAAAAGAAGGCGGATTACCTGCGCAGAAACATAGTCTCGACCGCAGTGGAAGCCGTCAGGGATTTGAACGACCTTTTTGAAACTACGAAGGGCGACTTGCCTTCTTCGGCGGCTGCCGCCGAAGCGGCGGCGGAAGCGCTCCCGGCGCTTTTGGGCGGTGAATGCGGTCCTTTATGGTCACAAGTCTGCCGCGCGCGGCTGCGCCTGGCTGAGATATACGGCAGCCGCTCGCAGCTCGATTCGGCGATCGAAGCCTTTTCCGCCGCGGCTGAAGCGGCGATGGCTTTTGACGCGCTCGATGAAAACCATATCTTCGAAACCCCGACCGCCAAAGGCGTTATGATGAAAAAGAGCGATTACGAAAGCGCTCCGCTTACCGTCTGGATTCGCGACAAGGTGCTGAAAACGCCGTGGGCATCGTCGCTTGCGTATGACCCGCGGATGACGGATATCTGCACCCGCCTCGGGCGCGCCGCCTCCTCTGCCGAGACTGCGGCAACGACCGGACCGGAACCGGAAGAACCCTTCGTCTCTTTGACGGCCGACGAAACGGCGGAAGTCGTCCCGACAGACCTTTCCCGCCCGTCGGATAAGGCGGAGTCATTGAGTTAAAAGAAAACACAGCGATGCTTTATGTTAAAAATCTGAAGAAGACATACGGCAATCTCACCGCCGTAAATGACCTTTCTTTCGATATCCGGAAAGGCGAGATATTCGGTTTGTTGGGCCCGAACGGAGCCGGAAAAACATCCACCATCAACATGATTATCGGTCTTTCCCGTCCGACTGCCGGAGAGATTATACTCGACGGCATCGATGTAAAAAAAGAGACGAAAAAGGCGCAGGCGCTAATCGGAGTAGTCCCGGACGAAAGTAATCTTTACAACGAAATGGACGGCTTTGACAATCTCTGTTTTTCCGCCGCTCTTTACGGGATGCGCAAAGAAGAAAGAGAGAGGAAAGCCCGTCAGCTTCTTTCGCGGTTCAAGTTGGACACCGCGGGAAAGCGGCCGTTTAAAGCTTATTCAAAAGGAATGCGCCGCAAGCTGACGATAGCCGCAGCGCTGATTCATTCTCCGAAAGTCTTGGTTTTGGACGAGCCGACAACCGGCATTGACGTTGAAAGCTCCCGGCAAATCCGTGAGATGATAGTCGGACTGAAAGAACAGGGAACCACCACTCTTTTTACCACACATTACATTGAAGAAGCCGAGCGCATCTGCGACAGGATCGCTTTTATGGCGGAGGGGCAAATTGTTGCGTCAGGTACTGTCGCCGAGCTGATGGAGAGCATTACCCATAGCCATACCGTTCGTTTTCTCATAAACGGCAAAGCCGAAGAAATGGCCGACGTTTTGCAGTCCCGCTTTGATGGAGTTGAGGTCAAATCCGAATCGGAAAATTCGCTTGTGATGGTATCTGAGCGTCGTATTCCGTTATTTCCGGTAATCGAGGTTTTTCATGAAAATGGGATTGAGGTATACGAAGGAAGAGAAGTTCGCCCTTCGCTCGAAGATGTCTTCGTAAAGCTTACCGGTATTGAGTCCTCGGTTCTGAAAAAGGAAAAGGAAAAAGGAGGAGGACGATGAATAGCCGTATCGCGTTCTGGAATATCCTGAAAAAAGATATCAGGAACTATTATCTGAAACCGCCGAATATCAGCTGGGGCATCATTTTCCCTCTTTCCTGGACATTGATGCAGCTGATCCGTTCTCCCGGTCAAAATGTTTTGGAGCTGCTTCCCGGTCTGATTTCGATGAGCGTTTTATTCGGAACGACTTCAATGCTTGCCGTCACTATTACCTTTGAAAGGAGCGGAAGGGCGTTTGAGCGGCTGCTTCTGGCTCCGATCAGCTTAAACACGATGGTGCTGGCAAAAATTGCCGGTACTGTCTTGTTCGGTATTTTCAATGCGTTTGTTCCGGTCATATTTGCAAGCTTTTTTGTTGATTTAAGCGCCGTAAACTGGGGGCTGGCGCTGGCGGCGGTTTTGATGATCGCTATAACTTCGGCGCTGCTGGGGCTGCTGATTGCCGTTTCGGCGGAGCAGGTGTTCGAAGCGCAGACCTTTTCAAACTTTTTCCGCTTTCCGATGTTGTTTCTTTGCGGGTTGTTTATTCCGATATCAAAGCTTCCTGTATTTTTGCGGCCGGTTTCCTATTGCCTGCCGCTCACTTACGGAAACGATATATTAAACGGCGCTTTCCGGGGAGCAAATAATCTCTCTTTGGCTTTGTCATTCGGGGCGCTGCTGGCGTTTCTGGCGGGGTTGTTTATAATCTGCCGATATAATATCAGCCGCAAGTGGATTTTGTAATTTATAAATGGAAATAAAGAATAAAGAAAAAGATGGCGCCGACATCTTTCTCGCGCCCGGCGCGCTGCTCTCGCCGCTGCCCGCGGTGCTCGTCTCCTGCGCCGATGAAAGCGGAAAAACCGACATAGTAACCGTCGCCTGGACGGGGATGCTCTGCACCAAGCCGCCGCTTACCTATATCTCGCTTCGGCCGAGCCGGTATTCTTACGGACTTATCCTCGCATCCGGCTGCTTTGTCATCAACCTGCCGGACGAAAGCATGGCGAGGAAAACCGACTTCTGCGGCATCTATACCGGCAAAAAAGTTGACAAGTTCGCCCGCTGCGGCTTTGAAAAGGGTTACTTTGAGAATTTTGCCGCCCCGTATATCAAAGACTGTCCGCTTTCGCTCGCCTGTCTGATGGAAAAGCCGGAGGGAATCGCCAAAAATCCGACGCCGCTCGGAACGCATGATATGTTCTGGGCGCGGATCGTAAGCGTTCGGGCAAAATCCGGATTGATTGATAAAAACGGCCGGCTCATGCTTGACAAGGCAAAGCTTATGAGCTATTCCCACGGCGAATATTTCGCCGCCGGCCGAAAGCTCGGCCGCTTCGGTTTTTCAACCGACAAAAAGAAGAAATGATTCGTCAAACGACAAAAACAGAGGAACTCAAGCGAGTTCCTCTGTTTGTTTACCCGGTTTTATCCGGGACGCCCTGCGGCTTTATTCTAAAGCCCGGAAGGCGGGGATTGGTTTGATTATTCTTCCTTTTTCTCTTCGGAAGCGGCTTCGCCGTCGTCTGCGTTCTTCTTCCTGGAAACGAGGAAGACTATAAGAGCGACGATTATTACAACCGCAACGATAGCGATGCCGACGATAAGTCCGGTGTTCATTCCGGCGCTTTCCGTTTCGGCGGCGGCAGCGGCAGTTTCGGCAGGTTCTGCAGCAGCTTCGGCGGGAGCTTCTTCTGCGGGGGGAGCTTCCTCTGCGGCGGGAGCTTCTTCTGCAGCCGGCGCTTCTTCTGCGGCAGCTTCGGCAGCAATTGCGGCGGCAGCCTCCTGAGCGGCGGCGGCAGCGGCGGAAAGGTCGGGAAGATCAACGCCGGCTTCAAACTCGACCGGAGTTATGGCGGAGTCGTCTTTCGTACGGAAAGCTTCGGCGCCGGCTTTGACTGCGAAGAAAGCGATATAATCGATATAAATCTTGTCTCCGTCAGCCATGTCTCCGTCAGCGCCCTTCCACATCGGGTCGAGGCGGATTCCGCTGCAGGCGCCCTGCCAGTTCCAGGCGTCAATGGGAGAGCCTTTTATGTTGGTGGAGGTATATATGTTGGAGTTCGGCAGATAGACAATATAAGTCTGCCAGACGTCAACGTTCGGGATAATGCTGATATGGGTGCATTCCGGACCCGCAAGAGAGTGACCGGAGCCGTCAGTTTTGGCAAACAGCTCGATCGAGGTGGCGGGGCTCGGGTTCTTTACCCGGACTTTCGCCCACTGAATCATTGACACGTCGGGAATATCGACGGCTATCATGACGTTCGGGTCGAGACCCTTTGCGGTAAATGCCCAGCAGTCGCGCTCGGAGGTGTCGTATTCAAGGGCGGTTATGGCGGAGCCGGCTTCTTCTATTGCCTTCTCTATCGCCGAACCGGTATACTTGCCGAAGTCCCAAAGCAGCTGAACGTCGGGGTCAACCGGAGGATTTTCGTTTACAAGACCTTGGGTAAGGTCGGCGGGAGTCGGGCCGTCTTCAAACTGGATCGGGGTAATGGCGGAGTCCATTTCGGGACGGAAGTTGAGCGCGTCGTCCTTGCTCGCAAAGAACGCGACATAGTCGACTTTGATGTAGTCGCCTTCGTTCATCGAACCGCCGGCGTCGGAGCCGTCGTCGCCTTCCTGCCACATCGCGTCAAAGCGGATTCCGCTGCAGGTGCCCTGCCAGTTCCAGGCGTCTATCGATACATTCGCCTTGAAGGTGTTAGCGGTATAGAGGTTTGCGTTCGGCAGGTAGCAGATGTAGGTGCGCCAGGTGTTGTCATTTGGAACAATGTCAACGTGGGTGCATTCCGGACCCGCGAGGGAGTGGCCGGAGCCGTCGGTTTTCGCGAAGAACTCGACCGCGGTTGCGGGGCTCGGGTTCTTGACGCGAATCTTCGCCCACTGAATCTTTGCCACGTCGTCAACGTCAACGGCTATGCCGACGTAAGGGTCGGAGTTCGTCGCGGTGAAAACGGCGTAGTCGGGGTGCGAAAGATCGTAATCCGCGTTGATGCTGTTGAATTCAGCGATGGCTGCTTCCATATCATTCGCGGTGGCTTTGCCGAAGTCCCAGAGAACGGTCGGGGGATTTGCGGCGGAGCTCACAAAGGTCATTGACGAAACGATGAGCAGCACGGTGATAATAAGGGGTAAAATCTTCTTCATGTATTTCATCCTTTCTGTTACGGCTTTTTCAGCCGAATTGTTCTGACCGGTGGATAGTAGCGTGGTTAATACCGGGTAAAAGGCGAGTAACTGCGCTCAAACCCAGTCTAACCTTATTATAGAACATTTTTGTTCTTTTGTCAAGACGATTTAGTGATTTATGGCAAAAAAGATGTATTTTTTAAAATATATAACCTTATTATTAATATCGGCGACTTTTTAACAAACACAGTTGTTTTTTCATAAAGAAACAAGCGGCAAGCGGTCAGACGCTTCTTGTTTGCAGCTGATAAGACGGCTTTTATAATACGGCTTCAATGTATATTTATGTAGGAACCGGACAGCCGCAAAACAGCCCGGAAATTTTACAAAAAAGGAATTTATGCATTTCTTCCCGCAATAATATATTTTTCGGTTGGTTCAAAGAAACGACTTTACAAAAAAGCAGAACAATAGTATAATATAAGCAGGATAAAATTTTACGGCTGCGAGGCCGCAAATTAAGCGGAAATAAGCCGCCGAACCGAGATCATTCTAAGGAAGGAAAATATAATGAAAATCGTAGTCTGCATCGGCAGCGCCTGCCATTTGAAAGGCTCAAGGCAGGTGATTGAACAGCTTGAACTGCTTATCGAAAGACATAATATCGCCGATAAAGTTGACCTGACCGGCACCTTCTGCCACGGCGACTGTAAAAAAGGCGTCTGCGTAACCCTTGACGGAAAACTACATTCGGTTTTGCCGGATAACGTCGGGGAATTTTTCGATACGATGATAATGCAGGGAGTTTAATGATGAAAGAAATAAACATCGGAGCAAAAGCCGAACACAAAATGACGGTAACTCCGGATGTAACCGCCGAAAAGGTCGGTTCGGGGCTGCTGCCCGTCTTTGCGACGCCGTCGATGATAGCTCTCGTAGAGCTTACCGCTTGCGAGCTGCTTGCGCCTTATCTTCCGGACGGCATAACGTCAGTCGGGACGGCGGTCAACATAAAGCACCTTTCCGCAACGCCTGTCGGAAGGGAAGTCAGGTGCGAATGCGAGCTTAAAGAGACCGACGGGCGGAGATTCCTGTTTTATGCCAAGGTTTACGACGAAGCCGGTCTTGTAGGCGAGGGCGAGCATGAGCGGTGTACGGTAAAAAGCGAGAGATTCATGGAAAAAACGCTGGCGAAATTTGAGATAACAGGGTAAGTAAAAGTTTTCACTTTTCTGCTTCAAAACACCGGACAGATGAAACATAAATAAAGGATCAGATTCATGAGTAAAATATCAACTGAAATCTCTAACCTTTTCTGTCCGCAGACGCTTTTTATCTACGGAACGCGGCGGAAGGACGGCGGAGCTGACTTCGGGCTTTTCTGCTGGATCAGCTATTATGCCGACGGCGGGCTTTGCATGATGGCGGGTATTTCCGAAGACAAGCTGACCCGCGACAATATCGAGAGCACCGGTGTCTTTTCTGCGAATCTTGTCACCGAAAAAACGCTTGCGCTTGCCGACTATTTCGGCTGCAATTCGGGTTATGACAAAGGGAAAATGGATATTGACGTCAATATCGAGAACGGTCGGGTGCTTGATGTTCCGGTGCTGTCGGACAGCCCGGTCGCTTTTGAGCTTGAAGTTTACCGCAAGGTCGAGCTTGATTCGGGGCGGGTCTATCTCTGCCGCATCCGCAATGTGCTTGCGGACGAGGAGCTTTTCGGCAGCGAAACGCTTGAAGAAAAAATGAAGCGCATCGCGCCGGTCTGCACTACCGGAAATACCTATTTCGGGTGGAACGGCGAAAGTATAGCCGCCTGGGGTGAGCCGGGGCTTTCTGTTAAGGCGGGAAAGGCGGTCAATATCGAGATACGGAAGCTGACAGAGGATCGAGCCGAGGATTATCTTTACTTTTTCGATGTCACACCGCACTCGACCGGCAAAGACGAACATAGGTGTTACTGCGTTTGCTGGGCGGGGGAAGACTGCGGCGGGCGCGACTTTACAACTGCCGAAAAACGCAGAGCGGTTGCCGCAGAATATATAAAAAGCGGCGCGCTTCAAGGCTATCTTGCCTACATAGGTCATAAAGTCGTCGGCTGGTGCAACGCCAACGCAAAATCCTACTGCTATGATTGCTTATCCTGGAAGATGTTTATGCAGGATATAAAGAAAGACGAACCGGAGATAAGGGTAAAATCCGTCTTCTGCTATGCCGTCGCTCCCGAAATGCGCAGAAAAGGTATCGCCGCGCAGCTGCTCTCCCGCGTTTGCGATGACGCCGCCGAAGACGGCTTTGATTTTGTCGAAGCCTACCCGAACAGGTTATTTGTCAGCGAGGAAGATGATTTCATAGGTACCGTAGGAATGTACGAAAAAGCAGGATTTGAGCCGTTTTACGAAGCCGGTGATAAGATTATCATGAGAAAAAACCTGAAACAAAGAAAGGGATAATATGGCAAACGAACCGTTTGACAACAGAAAATTCGATACCAAAGTCCAGTATATCAAATACATGGTGCTCCGCGAGGTCGCGCGCCGCAAATGGGCCGGCACCCTCGAAGCGGAGTGGGCGGATATACCGCGGGTAATCATCCCCGGCAATAAGCCCACCATGCGCTGCTGCGTCTATAAAGAGAGGGCGATTCTTTTTGAGCGGGTGAAAATCGCGATGGGAGAGGGACGGGCGGTCAAAGAGTCGGAACCGGAAAATCCGCATGTGATTGAAGTGATCGATATCGCCTGCGAAGAATGCCCATTCGGCGGCTATGAGGTTGTGGCGTCCTCCTGCCGCGGCTGTCTTGCGCACCGCTGCGCGGACGTCTGCCCGCGGGACGCTATCATCTTCAATGAACGCTATGAGGCGCATATCGATAAGGAAAAGTGCATTGAGTGCGGCGCCTGCGCCAAAGTCTGCCCCTTTTCGGCGATAGCCAATCGCAAGCGCCCCTGCGTCATCGCCTGCAAGGTAGACGCGATTACCACCAAAGAAGGGGAAGTCGCCGCCATCGATTACGACAAGTGCATCTCCTGCGGAGCCTGCGTGACTCAATGCCCCTTCGGCGCGATAACCGATATCTCGTTTATAACCGACGTGATCGACATCATTCAGGGCAGCGAAGATAACAAAAAACACAAGGTTTACGCCCTTGTCGCCCCTTCAATCTCCTCTCAGTTTAACTACGCAAAGTTAGGGCAGGTTATCTCCGGTATAAAAGAATTAGGTTTCCACACCGTCGTCGAAGTGGCGCTCGGCGCCGATATGGTAAGCTATCATGAATCGGCAGAGCTTGTCGAAAAAGGAGTGCTGACTTCCTCCTGCTGTCCCGCGTTTGTCGATTATATAAAGAAGAACTTCCCGAACCTCGAAAAATATGTCAGCGCAAGCCTTTCCCCGATGGGCGCGATAGCGAAATACATAAAGACGGTCGATCCCGGCTGCAAAACCGTTTTTATCGGTCCCTGCACCGCAAAAAAGGCGGAGGCGCAGCTTTCAAAGGTAAGCGAGTATGTCGACGCCGTCATCACCTTCGAAGAATTGCAGGCGCTGTTTGATTCGAAAGATTTAGACATCACAACCCTCGAAGAAGACGTCCTCGACAACGCTTCGTATTTCGGTCGAATCTTCGCCCGTTCCGGCGGTCTTACCGACGCGGTCCGCGAAGGTCTGCGCGAACACGGCGTAACCGAAGATAAATTCGAATTCAAGCCGATAATCTGCGACGGCATCGAAGCCTGCCGGACGGCGCTTTTGAAGCTCAGCCGCTCCCCGAAAGTTTTGGGCGGCAATTTCATCGAAGGAATGGCGTGCGCCGGAGGCTGCATCGGCGGCGCGGGATGCCTGACCCAAGGCAGGAAAAGCCGCTCCGGGGTCGACAAATACGGTATGGAAGCCCACGAAAAAACCATTAAAGACGCAATTTCGGTGCTTAAAGAATAAAAAAAATTCGACATCAAGCCGGATGAAAACACCATAAAATCAAAATCCGCTCATCGGCGCAAAGCCTTTGAGCGGATATCTTTATATAAAAATTAAGTTTCGGCGGTTTTGTCCGGCTTAATGTCTTCTGCAAGCTTCGACTTTCCGACTTTAACGCCGCCGCTTACAAATCCATAGCTGATAGCTTTTGTCGGACACGCTTTTTTGCAAAGCCCGCAGCGGATGCACTCGAGGGAGTTGCAGTTCTTTGTCGGGTCGACGTTCATCTTGCAGACGCGGCTGCAGGCGCCGCAGCTTACACACTTCGTCTCATCAAGCCGGTATTTGAAAACGGATATCCGGTTGAAAAGCGAATAAACGGCGCCGAGCGGGCAGATGTACTTGCAGAACGGCCGGTATATGAGGATAGAAAGCAGCACGGTTATTATAAGGATGGCGAGTTTCCACCTGAACAGAAAGCCCGCCAGAGCTCTCATCCCCTCGTTGAGTATGAGCAGCGGTATGCCCGCCATCGCCGTCCCGACGGGGCAGATAAGCTTGCAGAAATACGGCGAGCCGTTTCCGAAGTCGTTTGTCAGAAACATCGGCAGCAGGATGACGAATATCGCGAAGATAATGTATTTCAGCAGCCGCAGCGGCTTGTCGCCCCTGAAAGTCTTTATCTTTTTGGGGAAGGGAATTTTGTGCAGCAGGTCTTGGAAAAGTCCGAAAGGGCAGAGCCAGCCGCAGACAAAGCGCCCTATCAGCGCCCCGATGAGCGTAAGAAATCCGACGACATAATAGCTGAATTTGAATCCGCTGCTGCCGACGACTGCCTGCATTGAGCCGATAGGACATGACCCAAGCGCCCCCGGGCAGGAATAGCAGTTCATCCCCGGAACGCAGAGCTTTTTCAGTTCCCCCTGATAAATCCGCCCCTTTAAAAATCCGGCGACATAGCTGTTTGTGACCGCCGTCCAGACCGCCTGCGCGATGTGCCGCGGCGCTTCGCGCAGCTTTTTCTTTTTGGATTTCTTCTTCTCGCCGGGATTTTTGCTTTCCGCATTTTTGGGCGAAGCGTCCGTTTTATTTGTTTTATCCGTTTTGTCCATCTTATTTATATTATCCGATTCCGATGCACTCCATGCAGACCATAATTGCTTTTGAAAGTATGACCGCCGCTTCTCCCCGGAGGTACCCGAATATCACCGCGGCGGCGCCTATGATGCATAGCAGCGGTCCCGCCGAAGTAAGCAGGATTTTTGATAAATCAACTTTGGGTTTCAAGATTATCACTCCCCGAATTATTATTTCTGCTGTTAATCGTCATTATAAAAACATCGAAAACCGCTTTTTAAAAATATTTGACAGCGGTTTTGCGTTCTTTATTTTTTCTCTTTCTCCGCTTCCGCCGCCTCGCGGTCGAGCTTTCTGTTGCGGAAGTAGAGGGCGACATCGATCATTACCATCGTGACATTCAGATAATAGAAAAAATATGCTATATTGAAGTCGCCTTTAATCGTTTTCGCCGCGATACCGCAGAAATAGCCGAGGCAGATGAAGAACATGAACAAAAGGCTTTTGCCTTTCGCCGACCTTGCGCGCAGCGAGCGCAGGATGGAAATCGGCCAGGAAACGCCGAAAGAGATTATCATTATCATTTCGAGTATTTCAGAGAGTAATTTCAAATCCATTTGCGCTTTATACCTTCTTTCTTATATTATATCCTTATTATACACTTAATTTATGATTATTTCAACAGGTCAAGACTATAATCTTCGTTGTGACATGAAAAAAACCGGCGGTGTTGTTCCCGCCGGAGTCGTATTCTGAAATTTGCTCAGCTTATTTCGATTTCGCCTCTCGTGACGTCGGTTATGCCGACGGCGTCGAAGCTGCGGCGGGTGCGCGGGCTTTTGAGCATCGTCTCGCAGGCTTTCGCCCAGTTTTTGTAATGCTCGGTCGTCTTGTGCACATCCAGCGCCGCGTCGTCCTGCCAGATTTCATAAAGAGAGAAGCGGCAGGGGTCGTCTTTGTCGCGGAGGGCGTCGAAGCGGATGTTGCCCGCCTCTTTTACCGAACCCTCGTGGTTTTTGCGGGTAAATTCGGCGAATTCCTCGACGAATTCCTCTTTGACTTCAAGGTTTACAAACAGAATTTTCATTTGATTCCTCTTATTCTTAAAATAGCTGTCAGCCGGATATGTCAGCCGGAGAGTTCCTGATACTGCGCGACTACTTTATCGATTGCCGCTGTGACTTTCGATTCGTATTTTGCGGTGAGCGAGGCGATGTCGGGATTCTTTTTCAGCGTCATGCCCTGATACTGATTGGCGAAATCCCCGAAGGAGTAGATACAGCCGAGGTCGTATACTCGGTTCGCAAGAATAATCTCAAGCATTTCGCCCGACTCGTTGTCGCGGGTGTATTTGCCTTGAAGATTGACTTCATAATAAGCCGGCTGGACGAGATTTTTCGACTCCGCCGCCAGCGCTTCAAGGATAATGCCGTCGCGGGAGGGATCGGAAATGGTGAGGGGAATGCTCATCAGACCGCAGGTATGCTGAGAAACGGTGCTGTAATAGATCTCCTGCTCTTCGGTATATTTCGGTATCGGCAAAACGCCGAAATCGGTTTCCGAAGCGCGCATGAATTCGATGTCGTCGAGACGCAGAAGGAAGAAAAGCCCCTGTCCGTTTTCAAACATCCTGGTATAAGCCTGGTCGCTTACGACGGAGGTGCCGTATACGTGCTGATTGAAGTATATATCATAATCGGTCGTCATTTCGATTATGTCGATGGTTACGCTGAAGTTCTTCTCGGTCGGGAAGCTGAATACCGGCAAGTCGTTTTCGTCTTTTGTTATAAAGCGTCCGCCGGCGCCGTGGAAGAAGAAAGTCATAGCGTCGGCTTTGGAAAGGAAACCGTATTGATCGTGAATCCCCATCTCTCCGTCGCCGTCAAGGTCGCGGGCGGCGTTCTGATACAGCTCTTCCGTTTTGTCAAGCGTCCATTTGCCGTCTTTTACGAGAGAATAAAGGTCGGGCAGACCGTAGCTTTCGGCGTAGCTTTTATTGAAAGCCATTCCCGCTGTCGCGTTTTTATCTATAACGTTGATGTCGGAAGCTATGAGATACAGCTGATGGTCGATTGAAAGCTGCTCAACCGCGCTCTGATCCCACCAAGGGGCGGAAAGGTCAAGGGTCGGAATATCGTGGTAATTCATGAAGATGCCGCCGGAAAGATATGTCGGCGTCTCATAAAGCCGGATGTATACCGCGTCCCAGGCGTCGTCGCCGGCGCTGACGGCTTTCTGAACCTTGCCGCCGATGGCGCCGAGTTCTTCAAGCTGAGAGGTTATCTTTATGTTCAGAAGCTCCTCTACGTTGCGGTTGCGCTCGTAAACGGCGTCGTTGAGGAAGTCGCCGTTCATTTCTTCGGCAACAAGGTCTTTGTTAATCCTTTCTTCCCAGCCGGTGTTAAACCAGTGGAGGAATCGGAAATTGTATCCGTCGAAGTCGGCGTCTTCGGGAATATCGGCTTTGTAAACGATATCTTCTTCGGCGGTTTCTGCGGTTGTTTCGTCAGCCGCCGTCTCCTGCGGTATTTCAGCCGCGTCGTCCTTGCCGCCTCCGCAGGCGGCGAATAGGGCTGAAAGCATCAGCGCCGCAAGAAGTATTGACATTAATTTCTGTTTTTTCATTTACTAACCTCCAATTCGGTTTGCAAAGAAAAACTATACGAGTTTCTTATAATTATTATATAATTAATCTATCCGCTCGCAGTAGAAGAACTCTACCGATTCGCCGTCGGGACCGAAGACGAAGGCGCAGGTGATCGCTATCGGATACGGGCGGCTTTGTTCAAGTCTGATTGTGGCGGGCGCCGACTTTTCCTTTGCGCCGAGCGAGAGGGCGAGGTCGAATTTTTCCTTGACCGTCTCTTTGCAGCAGACGTTGAAAGCTAAGTGACCGAAACGGCCGGCGGCGGGAAGATCTTCTTTTGACGCAAACATTTCGACGACTCCGGCGCCGGTGTCGAGCATCAGCGCCTCATTATCTCCTTCACCCCAGCCGAGGTGCTCTTTCAGACCTAAACCTAAGTAGAATTTCTTCGATTTTTCAAAGTCGCTCACATAGAGAGCTACATGATGGATTCCGGTGATTTTGGACATTATTTTGCCTCCTGTTTTTTTGTTTTTGAAATATATTATGGTATTTGCAGTTAAAATAATTATATAAACGAAAGACGCAGCCGCGCAGAGCAGTACGGATATAAGCGAGCAGTCAAAAAAAACTCGGAAAACGCAGTAAATCAGAAAAATCCTGCCGCAGATGCCGCCGGAGATATTTACAGCCCGCTCTCCTCTGATAAATTCCGGAAGAACCGCCGTAAAAGGGAAGAGATATAGCATCGGCAGCGCCCCGAATGTCGGGGAAAAGCGGAGGGTAAGCCATAAAGACAGCGCCGTCCGAGCCGCTGCCAATACTGCCAAAAGATACGCCGCGCCGGGGAGGGGAAAAGCCGATTTCC
Organism: Clostridiales bacterium; assembly: GCA_012800735.1. Taxonomy (GTDB): domain Bacteria; phylum Bacillota; class Clostridia; order Oscillospirales; family CAG-272; genus JAAZGC01. Next base: position 192,039 of record JAAZIU010000028.1, read on the forward strand.
ACGGCGTTTCTTTTCTGCCGAAAAAAGTTGCCGCTGCGGGAAGGGCAAAGCAGAACTGCCAGCCGCATACGGCGTGAACCGTCTGAGGCGTCGAGAGCCGCCATAAAGCGGGCAGGGCCGCCGCGCCGAGGGCGTATACAAATAGGAAGACGGCGCCGGCGCCGATCTTTTCCCGATATGACGGAAAGCCGAGTCTGACGGATGTAAGAGCTGCGGAAACAGCCGTAAAAGCGAAGATAATCGGCAGACGCTGCGCGGGGGATAAATAAAAACCGAACGGCCAAGGGGGCCATAACAAAACGGCAGCTATAAGCGACAAAAGGCAGGCGGTTCCGCATATAAGCGTAAAAACCGAAATCGCGCGGGTTTTGCCGACGTCATTTTTCATATCCGGATTTACCCTTTAGGTTAAGGCGATTTGCGGCGTTTCGAAGAACCGCTGCGCTTGTTCGAACCGCCCCGCTTGTTTCCGCTGCTCTTCCGTTCTGTCTGTTTCTGCTCGTTTTGAGTTTTCTTTGCCTTTATCGCGGCGTCCGCGCGCGCGGCGGCTTCTTCCCGCGTCTTCCGCTTTATTTCGGCGCGGCGATATGCGACATGGTCGCGGATTATCATCACACCGGTGATTACGGCCAATATCGACGATGCGCTTCCCGCGTAATACAACAGCTTCGGCAAGAGCATGAGCGCGATCAATATCTCAAAAACAGCCATCGCCGCATAAGTGGGAACGGTAAGGCGACCGAAACGGAAGCGGTCAAGCAGGATGCAGCCCGCCGCCGCGATAAGCGAGGGCAGCGCCGCTACGGTTAAAAATACCGTCTCCGCCGTCACATAGACATCAAAATCCTCCGTCATCAAAAGGACGATTATCGCCGCCTTGACCGTATATATCAGGAGCAGCAGGACTGTCAGGGTTATATAAGTGACAAAAAGCTGTCCGCCTGGGAGTTTATTCCCTCCGTTGCCGCCGCGCCGCGGTTCTTCCTGCAAATCTTTCATTTAAGCCTTGTCTTTTCTTGTTTGTCTGCGGTTTTATTATAGCATAAATCCCATCGATAGTCAAGCGGAAAATCCCGGTTTTCCGCAAGAGAAAGGCGGCTCCGCCGAGCGGAGCCGCCATATATAAGGCTTATATCAGTTGGTGCCGTAGGTTCCTGCGAGATCGGAGGTCTTCTCCGCGATGTTTTCTTTCGACTTGGAAGTCTTGATGCGCTTTTCCAGCTCCGTCCAGTATTCGGCGTCGCAGATCGGCAGCTTGACTTCGCGGTTGCCCTGCCAGCTTGAGAGAATCGCGGCGTTGCAGAGGGAAAGACCGTTGATGCCTTCGCATCCGGGGGCGATGATTTCGGCGCCGTTCAGAATCGCGTCGACAACGTTCTCGCGGATACCGTTGTGCTGCGGACCGCTGCCGCCGACAACCGGAATTTCCTCAGTCGACCATTCGCACTTCTTGAAGCCGCTGTCCGACTGGAAGCAGTATTCGCGCTCGTCCATCGAAAGCTTGGTGAATTTGATAACTCCGCCCTCAAGCACGAGTTTGCCCTTGGTGCCGCTGATTTCGAGGCGGTTGGTTCCGGGGCATTCGCCGGTGGTGGTGATGAATACGCCGGTTGCGCCGTTTTTATAGCGGGCGAAAATGGTAACGTCGTCTTCGACTTCGATATTGTGATACTTGCCGAAGTCGCAGAAGCCGACTACGCTTTCCGGCATTCCGACGATCCACTGCCAGAGGTCAAGGTTGTGCGGAGCCTGATTCATAAGCACTCCACCGCCCTCGCCCGCCCATGTGGCGCGCCAGCTGCCGCTGTCGTAATAAGACTGAGTGCGGTACCAGTCGGTGATCAACCAGACGACGCGCTTGAGATCGCCTATCTCGCCGCCCTGAACCATCTCGCGCAGCTTGATATAGTGCGGGTCGGTTCGCTGGTTGTAGTCGATCGCGAAGACGAGGCCGGATTTCTTTGCGGCTTCGTTCATCTCCTTGACTGCTTTGGTGTAAACGCCGGCAGGTTTTTCAAGCAGAACATGAAGCCCCGCGGCGAAAGCGTCTATCGTCATATCCGGATGCAGGTAGTGCGGGGTCGCGATGATGACGGCGTCGCAGGTGCCGCTCTTTAAAAGATCCTTGTAATCGAGGAAGCGCGGAACTGCTTCGCCGAACTGCTCCTTCGCCCAGTCGAGCTGACTCTGGCGGTTGTCGCAGACAGCGCCTAAAACGGCGTTTTTGGTGTTGCCCTTGAAAATCTCGGATGCGTGTCCCCGGCCCATATTACCGATGCCGATTACACCGTAACGTACTTTATCCATACTTATGCTCCTTTATATAAATAATAATAATAATAGCCGTTTGTAAAACCCAAAAAACCATACGGCATATGGCTTTCCGGGAATAATAACCACTGATTTTTCTCTGTTTCTGCGGTATGATTAAAGCGGCAAACAACAACCACGCCGACAAAAGAGGAGAAAAAATCATGCGAAAGAAATTTGTGCAGATGTCATTATCAGACATCTGCGACGATGTGTCACATGAAGCTGATCCGCGCTTTATCGCAATCTCTTTATATTTTGAACCCTTCACCTATCTAACGAATAAGTTTTATATTACATCCACACATATCGGATCATAAAGTATAAAACATATCCCCAGCTAAAAATCCCATGCAGAATTGCCCATCCCACAGAATTCCATGTTACAAAGGAAATAACCATAGCTAAGCATGTTCCGAAGGAAACACCGATCTTTACCGCATTTCCCACATTGAAACCCTTAGTTTCAACAGTAACCTTGTTTTCATTATTACTCAAAACAGTTCTCCCTGAACATATAAATCAACAAAATTTGCCGTACGGCTATATTATACCGCTAATTTCCGATTTTTGCAACCTTTTTGACGAATTTTACGAAAATATTATTAAAAATATGTCAGACGCCTTCGATTATCAGCTTTGTCCAGCTCATGTACTCCCGAACGAGCATCGCCGCTTCCCCCAGATAACCGGCGCTTTTCGAGGCGCGCATGAAATATTCGCCTTCCTTGACGCCGAGAGAGACGAGTATATGCCTTGCCCGAAGCAGGTGCAGTCCCGACGAGACGACTATCATCCGCCTCCCCCGAAGCTCCTCTGCCGAATTGATTATCTCAAGGGCGTTTTTGAAATTCTCGACGGTATTTGTCGATTTATCTTCCATATACAGCCTTGAAGGCGGGACATCCCGCCTGTAAAGGTAGTTATACATCGACTGCGCCTCGCTCATAGGCTCGTTCGGCCCCTGTCCTCCGCAGAGAACGGCGGACGATTCGGGATAGCGCAAAAGCAGCTCATACGCTGCGTCAAGGCGCTTTCTCAGCATCGTTCCCGGCTCCTCCCTTGTCCGGCATCCGAGCACGATGACAACGATATCGTTTCCGTTTCCCTCCGGCAGCGCCGAATCATCGCTCGCCGAAACCGCGTATGACACCACCGCGACCGAAAGCGCGGCAAATGTGATGATAAAAACAAGCATTCCCGCCGTCATTATGACGGTCAGCCATTTGGGCGCTTTGCCGGCGGTTGCGGACGCGATTATCGCCAGCGTCAGAGCCGTGATTATAAGGGCAATCTCAAGCGGAAGGATGTTTCCTTTGGTTATGTTGTTGATAAGAAGCACGGAAAACAGGATGCAGATTATAAACGAACAAATCTGCGCAAGCCGCGTAAGCCGCGAGAGATGTGTCTTGCGATGCGAATTTTGTTTTGACATATTTTTATCCCGAAGCTGTATAAAAAACATCTCCGCCGTGTTCGGCACAGCGGAGATGTCCGAAAGATTTTAGTTTAATTGCGGCAGGGCGCCGATTCGGCGGCAGACGCTGCCGGATAAGATGAAAATCTTATTTTATGTTCTGATAGACACCGCGCTTGACATAGCTGGTATGCAGTATGTGGTGCGCTTTTTCCGAGCCGAATTCGCCGAGGTACTCATCGTAGATGAGTTTGAGCGCCGGGTTTTCATGAGATTTGCGCAGCTCGTTGTCGGAGTCGGCGCTGTAAAGCACGCTCGCGCGCACAGCGGCAAGATTTACGTTGTTGCGGACGACCGCAGGCTGATACGGCTGACCGCCGCCGTTGACGCAGCCGCCGGGACACGCCATAATCTCGATGAAGACGGAATCGTCTTCTCCGGCTTCGATGGCGCGGAGCAGCTTCTTGGCGTTTGCGGTGCCGGAGCAGACAGCGACTTTTACGTCAAGGTCACCGACCTTGTATATCGCGTGCTTGATTCCGGTGGTTCCGCGGACTTCTTCAAAGTCCGTCTTCTCGAACTTGCCGCCGAGGATGAGCTCAGCCGCAGTACGGAGAGCGGCTTCCATAACGCCGCCGGTGGCTCCGAATATCTCTGCGGCTCCGGTTGCCATGGCGAACGGAGTGTCGAACTCTTCGTCCTCAAGATTTACAAAGTCTATTCCGGTCTTTGTTATCATAGAGGCAAGCTCGCGGGTGGTGATGGCGACGTCGACGTCCGGATAACCGGAAGCGGACTGATCTTCGCGGCCGACTTCAAACTTTTTCGCGGTGCAGGGGATTACCGAAACGAAGAAGATATCCTTCGGGTCTATATTGTTCTTCTCAGCCCAGTAGGTCTTGTAGATGGCTCCGAACATCTGCTGAGGCGACTTGCAGCTTGAAAGGTTTTCGGTGAACTCGGGGAAGTAATGCTCGCAGTATTTGATCCAGCCGGGCGAGCAGGAGGTGATCATCGGCAGCTTGCCGCCGTTCTGGATGCGGTCGATAAGCTCGGTGGCTTCCTCGACTATTGTCATATCGGCGGTGAGGTTCATATTGTAAACCGCGTCGAAGCCGAGGGAGCGGATAGCCGAGACCATCTTGCCCTCAACATCGGTTCCGGGAGCCATTCCGAAGGATTCGCCGAGAGTGGCGCGGACGGAGGGCGCGCAGCAGATAGCGACGTGCTTCGTAGGATCGCTTATCGCGTCGAAGACCTTTTGTGTGTCGTCTCTTTCGTAAAGCGCGGCGGTCGGGCAGTAGACAATGCACTGTCCGCAGTTGACGCAGGCGGTGTCCGCCAGCTTCATCTCATAAGCCGAGCCGATGTGGGTGTCATATCCGCGGTCGTTCGGACCGATTACGCCGATATCCTGAAGGGTGGCGCAGGCGGCGACGCAGCGGCGGCAGAGTATGCACTTGTTGTTGTCGCGGATGATGGAGACGGAACTGTCGTCGATGGGATGCGGCTCTTCCTTTGCATTCGGGTTGAGGAAGGTTCCCGCCTGAACTCCGTATTCGTTGCAGAGGGTCTGCAGCTCGCAGGTAGTGCTGCGGGAGCAGGAGAGACAGCGCATATCGTGGTTGGAGAGCACCAGCTCAAGGTTGAGTTTTCTGGCGTTGCGGACCTTTTCGGTGTTGGTCTTTATCTCCATGCCGTCGGCGACGGGATAGACGCAGGCGGCTACCATACCGCGGGCGCCGGTGACTTCGGTAAGACAGATGCGGCAGGCGCCGATCTCGTTTATATCTTTAAGATAGCAAAGAGTCGGTATATTTACATTTGCGGCGCGGGCGGCTTCGAGAACGGTGTAATTCTCCGGAACCTCGATTTCGCGGCCGTTGACCTTTACTTTGACTTTTTTGATGTTTTCCATTATATTTGCAGCTCCTCTCATTGTTTGGAGATGGCGCCGAAGCGACATGCCGTAATGCAGGCGCCGCATTTTATGCACTTTTCGCGGTCGATGACATGAGGCTTCCTGGTTTCGCCTGAGATAGCGTTGACCGGGCAGTTGCGCTTGCAAAGCGTGCATCCGATGCACTTTTCGGGATCGATTACGAATTCAAGCAAGTCTTTGCAGACGTGCGCGGGACATCTCTTGTCGACTATATGAGCGACATATTCGTCGCGGAAGTAACGTATGGTTGAAAGAACCGGGTTCGGGGCGGTCTGACCGAGGCCGCAGAGCGACGCGGTCTGAATGTAACCGGCAAGCTTATCGAGCTTGTCGAGGTCTTCCATCTCGCCGTTTCCGGCGATAATCTTGTCGAGCAGTTCAAGCATGCGCTGGGTGCCGATACGGCAGGGCGGGCACTGTCCGCAGGACTCGTCGACGGTGAAGTCGAGGAAATAGCGGGCGATGTCGACCATGCAGTTGTCTTCGTCCATGACGATAAGTCCGCCGGAGCCCATCATTGCGCCGATAGACGTAAGGTTGTCATAGTCGATTTCAACATCGATCTGGGAAGCCGGGATGCATCCGCCGGAAGGACCGCCGATCTGGGCCGCTTTGAATTTCTTGCCGCCCGGAACGCCGCCGCCGACTTCATTAAGTACCGTGGCAAGCGTGGTTCCCATCGGTATCTCGACAAGACCGGTATGGGCTATCTTGCCTCCGAGGGCGAAAACTTTGGTTCCGGAGCTGCCCTTGCCTTTGGCGCTCGGTTTGGTGCCCATCGATGCGAACCATTCGGCGCCTTTCAAAATAATCTGGGCGACGTTTGCGTAGGTTTCGACGTTGTTCAAAATTGTCGGAACGCCGAACAGACCCTTGACCGCCGGGAAAGGAGGACGAGGACGCGGCTCGCCGCGCTTGCCCTCGATTGATGTCATTAGAGCCGTTTCCTCGCCGCAGACGAACGCGCCCGCGCCGAGACGAAGCTTGAGATCAAAGTTGAAGCCGGTGCCGAAGATGTTATCTCCGAGCAGACCGTAGTCTTTCGCCTGTTTTATCGCGATCTGAAGGCGCTTTATCGCAACCGGATACTCGGCGCGGACATAGATATATCCTTCGTCGGAACCGATGGCGTAAGCGGCGATGGTCATCGCCTCGATAACCGCGTGGGGGTCGCCTTCAAGAACGGCGCGGTCCATGAATGCGCCGGGGTCGCCTTCGTCGGCGTTGCAGCAGACGTATTTCTTGTCGCCCTTTGACGCGTAAGCGAACTGCCACTTGCGTCCGGTCGGGAAGCCTGCGCCGCCGCGGCCGCGGAGACCCGAGTCAAGCATCACCTTGATGACGTCTTCCGGCTTCATTTCGGTGAGCGCCTTGAAGATGGCTTTGTAGCCGTCGCGGGCGATGTATTCTTCGATCTTTTCCGGATCGATTACGCCGCAGTTGTGCAGCACTATCCGTTTCTGGAACTTGTAAAACTCGGTGTTTTCAAGCGACGCGGCGTCCGAGTTTTCGGAAACCGGACCTATTGTGTATTCTGACACCGCATTTCCGCCGACGATGTGTTTTTCGAAAACTTCGGCGGTCTTTTCGGCGTCCATATTGACATAGGTGGTGCGGGAGCCGTCGCAGCCGTAAACTTCAAATACCGGCTCATACTGACAGATGCCGACGCAGCCGGTTGCGATAAGCTCTACCGATTCGGAAAGCCCTTTTGCGTCGATGTCCTTTTTCAGCTGATCGTAAACCGGACCGGCGCCGGCGGCGTCGCCGCAGGTGGCTCTTCCGACGACGACGCGGGTTCTGCCGCTGTCCGCGGGAAGCTCGATGTCGCCGATATGTTTAGCTTTGACGGCCTCAAGCGCGTCCAAGCTTGTGATAACTGCCATTTTATATCTTCCTCCGATATGCCGCTCCGGAAAAACTCTTCCCGGGGCGGATTAATTTTGTGAGCTCGGTTTATTATTCCTTGTATTTTGCAAGGATTCCCGCGACCTCTTCCTTCTTTACGCGGCCGTAAACGGTGCCGTTGATGATCATGACCGGAGCCAGACCGCAAGCGCCGATACAGCGGGTAGCGTCGAGGGAATATCTGCCGTCGGAGCTGGTGGCGCCGGGTTCAACTCCGAGCTCGGAGGCCACCTCATTTAAAACATCCGCGCTGCCCTTGACATAACAGGCGGTACCCATACATATGGAGATTGTGATATCGCCGTCGTAATTCAGCTTGAACTGGGAATAAAAGCTGACAATGCCGTAGATTACCTCCATCGGGGTGTCGGTTTTCTCGGCGATGATTTTCAGCACTTCAATAGGCAGGTAACCGTAGATTCCCTGAGCCTCCTGAAGGATAGGCATCATCGCGCCTTTGATACCGCGGTACTTCTCGATTACCGAAAGCAGCTGCTGTTCCTGTTCAGCCGTTCCTCTGAAAGGTACCGTGGTCGGTTGCTTTTTCATGTGGTTTGACCTCCGGAAAAATTTGACAGATAAACTGTTTATTATATTGTATTTAAGGCGCGCTTATATGAACGTTTCAAAAACTCATTCGGAGTCCTCTCCGCGATATAAGCACAGCTATAAATATTATACATTATTTGCGCGTAAAACTCTATACATATTTGTTAAAATTTGCCTTAAATTGAAAATTTATTGAAGTTGCCCAAATTAGTTGTATTATATTCACATTTTTAACGGAATAGACCGCATTTAACGGCACGGCATAAGGGGCGGGGCGTTGTTAATATTAACATTTGCGAATATTTTCGTCTTTTTATTGTTTTGTGGTCTGCGCGATAAATTATTATAATGATGATAATTTACGAAATGCTGTTGCAATCCCGCGGCTTAAGTAGTATAATAAATAGAGAGATTATCTGCGGAGGAATAGCTTTATATGTCGTGGCTTAAAGGCCTGCTTTTAGGTCTTGTTCAGGGACTTACCGAATTTCTGCCCGTTTCAAGTTCCGGGCATCTTGCGCTTACATCAGCCTTGCTGAACGGCGGGGAGAGTCTTGAGGAGGCGTACTTTTCTTTTTTTGTCCTGCTTCATCTCGCCACTCTTGCCTCGGTTATAGTATATTACCGCCGCGACGTGGTTTTGCTTATAAAGAGCTTTTTTAGCCTTGTCGGGAAACTTTTCAAGGGCAAATTTCGTCTTGATGAATATACCGAGGGCGAGCGGACCGTTGTCATGATAATCATTGCGTCGGTTCCGCTTGTCGCCGCCGCCCTGATCGACGGCTATATCGAAGCGCTTTCTTCACATCGACGGGTGATAGGCATCCTGCTTATCTTAAACGGCGGCTTGCTGCTGCTGTCCGATTACCTGTCGGCAAGACAGCGGCGCAAAAACGAAGAGGGAAAAGACTTGGGTCGGCTCGGACCGCTTGACGCGCTTTTGATCGGGCTTTGCCAGTTCGGCGCAATAGTTCCCGGCATCTCTCGCTCCGGCTCGACCATCACCGGAGGGATAGCCGTCGGGCTGAAAAGAGAAACGGCGGTCAAGTTCAGCTTTTTGCTGTCGATGCCGGCGATACTCGGCGCGAATATACTCAAACTGCCGGACATGATTAAAAGTCCCGCCGCCTCAGCCGGCGCTCCGGCAATAATAGCCGGGGTGACAGCCGCTTTCATAGCCGGCTTTGCCGCGCTCGGGCTTTTGAATTTCATCGCGAAAAAAGAGCGTTTTCGCTATTTCGCATTCTACTGCTTCGCCGTCGGGCTTTTAGCCCTCGCGCTCTGAGGAGCTTTGCGGAGTATCACATAAAATTTAATAAAACGCGGTTGATTGGAGGCGTTTTTCGAATGTCTGCAAAAAAGCCGGCCGGGAACGGCAGAAAACAGACAGTAAATTCCCGGAAAAAGACACCCGCCGCAAAAAGCAGGGCGTCACAGAACAAAAAACAAATAAAAAACAAACGCGTCGCATCCGAAAAAGCCGGCAAGACTTCGATCGGAGAATACGGCGAAACCGTCAATCTCTCTCCCGCGCTTAAGCGTCAGAAGAAAGAACAGTCGGAGGAGAGACAGAGAGTTCCGCTGCCGGATCCGACGCCGAAGCGTCAATCCCCGATTTCCGGCGAGCTTATCGGACGGATATTGCTCATCTGCGCCGCCGTATTCATAACGATATGCTACCTTTTCCCGCAGACGGCGGGGTTCGCGGGTGGCGTCAAGTCGATTCTGTGCGGTCTTTTCGGCGCGGCCGGCTTTACTTTTCCGGCGGCGATACTGTTGTTTGCCTTTTTCATGAAAAGCGACCTGATTCACCGTTTCGTCGGCTGGAGAGCCATTTCCGCTTCGGGTATGCTTATCTTTTTCGCCGTTTTTCTCCACGGTTTTTCAAAAGAGGAGATACTCGTCTCGCTGTCTGTCTCGGAGCTTTGGCAAACCGGCAAAGCCATTCAAAGCGGCGGGGTCATAGGCGGATTTTTGGGTTCGCTCATCTTCCGCGGACTCGGCAGGGCGGGGATTTTCGTAATCTCGATAGCCGCGCTGCTTTGCTTTACGATAATTTATATTGCGATATCCAACACAAAGGAAAACCTTGCCGCCGTATCGGCGCTTGCAAACGCTTTTGCGGCGATATTCAGAGGTATAGGCAACTTCGGCTCCGCGCTTGCCTCGGCGGCAAGGGCGATTTCCGAGGGTGTCGGCGCCTTCTTTATGTTTGTCCGCAGACTGGCGGGCTGGGACGACAATTCCCCCGACTCGGAGATGATCGACGACAACCGTACGATGATTTTGAACAGTCCCTTCGCTCGGAGACCCCCGCGGCAGGCGGACGATTTCAGCGACAACTACATAACTCCCTCCCGCGCGGCTTTTGAAGACGCGGTATTGGAGCACGAACGGCGTCATGCGCCTCCCGGCGCCATGTTTGACAACACCACGGGAATGGCGCTGGATTCCGAGCGTCAGGATCCTTATCTTACCTCAAATCCTTATGTCGCGCCGGGCGAGACCCCGCCGGACGAGCCTGTTATGAAAAATCCGGAGCCGGCGTATTTTTCCCCGGCTTATCTGCCGTATGAGCAGTCATCGCCGAGCCGTCTGCGCCGCCACCGCGATTATGTAGAGGTGGTAAGGCATGATGAAACTGGGGGCGACGGAGCGTCTCTGCCCCGCAGCGACGGGAGAATCGATTTCAACCCCTCGCTTGCCGAAGTCGGAGCTCCGCCCTCCTTTGCAAAAAGGACAGAGGAAACCGCTGCAGCGGCGGCTGAAGTCGCCGCGGAAAACATCGCGGCGGCAGAAGGACAGGAACCGCCGCAGGATGATTGGCGTCAGCCCCACGAGAGCTATGATTCGGTAGACGAATACGGCTACAAGGTTCCGGCGGGATACTATTCCGGCTATACGATAATGGGACAGCCCGCAAACCTCGTCAAAACAGACGAGGCGGCTTTCCGCCGCAGATTCAAAATAGGCGTCCGACAGTCCGGCGAATCGGAAAAAGACGGCAGCGCGCATATTCTGCGCGACGGTCAGAAGGCGGATACCGTTTCCGATGATGAAAAAATAACCGCCGCAGCCGAAGAGGGCAAGGTTCCCGTTCCGGAAAAAACAGCCGGCGCCGCATCGACAGCCCCTGCCGCTTCGGACGAAGAAACCGTCATTCCCGGCGAAATACTCGCAAAATTCAAGGGAGCGGTCGGGGACAAACCGAAAGACGCCCCCGACGAATCCTCTTCGCCCGATGAAGATAAGGCCGAATTCCTTGACGAAACGCCGCGCGACAGCTTTGATGTCGAAAAGAACCGGCTTATCCCGCTTGATCCGAAGGAAGAGCCGCCGCCGAAACCTCCGTATGTTCTGCCGCCGGTAACGCTTCTGAGACAGCCGGAGCGCCCGAAAAACGAGGATATCTCCGAAGAGCTCAACTCTACCGCAAAGAAACTGACTGATATGCTTACAAGCTTCAGGGTAGGCACCAGCATAGTCGATATCTCCCGCGGTCCGACGATAACCCGCTATGAGCTTCAGCCGGACGAGGGGGTAAGGGTAAAGCAGATATCCAGTCTCGTCGACGACATCTCCCTCGGACTCGCATCTACCGGAGTGCGCATCGAAGCGCCGATTCCCGGAAAAGCGGCGGTCGGAGTCGAAGTGCCTAATAAAGTCGTCGCGACGGTCTATCTCCGCGAGATGATCGAACACAAGGAGTTCAGGTCCGAGAAACACAAACTGCTCGTTTCACTCGGAATGGACGTTGCGGGGGAGCCTATCTACTGCAATCTTTCAAGAATGCCTCATCTTCTCATCGCCGGCGCCACCGGAATGGGAAAATCCGTCTGCATAAACTCAATGATAATGAGCCTGCTTTACCGCGCCGACCCGGACGAAGTGAAGCTTATCCTCGTCGACCCGAAAAAAGTCGAGCTTAACGTATATAACGGCTTGCCGCATCTGCTGCTGCCGGTGGTGTCTGAGCCGAAGAAGGCGGCGGGCGCGCTGCAATGGGCGGTAAACGAGATGGAGCGGCGGTTTACCCTTATCGAAAGAGCCGGCGTCCGCGACCTCGACAGCTACAACCGCGAGATCGAGACGAATCTTGAGCTTGTAAAAGATCCCGATTTCGAAAGATGTCCGTATGTCGTCATAATAATCGACGAGCTTGCCGACCTTATGATGACTGCGCCGGATTCAGTCGAAGAATCGATTTGCCGCCTGGCGCAGAAGGCGCGCGCCGCCGGAATGCATCTTGTCATCGGCACACAGCGGCCGTCGGTCGACGTCATCACCGGACTTATCAAGGCGAATATCCCGTCGAGGATAGCCTTTACCGTTTCCAGCCAGACCGACTCCCGCGTCATCCTTGATATGACCGGAGCCGAGAAGCTGATCGGCCGCGGAGATATGCTCTATTCCCCGGTCGGATTCCAGAAGCCGGTTCGTGTTCAGGGTTCTTTTGTCTCTGACAAAGAAGTCGAAGCGGTGGTCAAGTTCATCAAGGACAAGTCGGAAGGCTACAGCTACGACGAGACCATCCAGAATCTTGTAGAAGAAAACGCGCAGGCGCTCGACAAAGATAAAAAGACGGCTCAGATCGACGATACCGACGATGACGACCCTATGCTCAAGGAAGCCATAAAACTCGCCGTCGATTCTGGCAAGATATCCACCTCGCTCATCCAGCGGCGGCTTTCGCTCGGCTACGGCCGCGCGGCGAAGCTTATCGACAGGATGCAGCATATGGGGATAGTATCGGAGCCGGACGGTCCGAGACCCCGCCAGGTGCTTATTTCCCATGAGCAATACATGGAAATGAAAATGAGAGAAGACGATTGACAAACCGACAAAATCTGATTTTAATAGGAGTAAATAAATAATGGTATATCTGTTTTTAGCCGAAGGCTTTGAAGAAGTGGAAGCGCTGACTCCGGTCGATATTCTGAGACGCGCCGGCGCCGCCGTCAGGATGGTTTCTCTTGATGAAAATCTTTATGTCAAAGGCGCGCACGGAATTGAAGTCAAAGCCGACATAAAAATCAATGAGATTGATCCCGCAAAAGCCAAAATGTATATTCTGCCCGGAGGAAAGGGCGGAACCGACAACCTCGCCGCTTCAAAAGAAGTGGCTCGTCTCCTCCGCGACGCCGCCGAAAGAGGAGTATTTGTCGCGGCTATCTGCGCCGCTCCCTCGGTATTGGGAAGAATGGGGCTTCTGAAGGGGAAACGCGCCGCCTGTTACCCCGGATGGGAGCAGCATCTTGAAGGCGCAGAGTATTCGGGTGAGCCGGTCGAGCGCGACGGAAAATATATCACCGCTCGCGGAATGGGCGTTTCGCTTGAGTTTTCGCTTGCCCTCGTTTCGGCGCTTTACGGCGATTACGCGGCAGAAAAGATAAAAGACTCGACTCTGGCGGTCTGATATATGTCTTTAACAGACGTCCGACTTGAGGGTCGGGTTTCGGTAGTTGCGCAGAGGAAGCGGGAGATGCGCGGGCTTTGCCTTGAGCGCCGCAACAAACGTTCGATAAAGGAACGCAGCCGCCTCGACAAAGCGATTGTCAGCCGTATGACGGGGCTTGCCAGCTTTATATACGCAAAAGCCGTTCTGCTTTATATGCCGACAGGCGCGGAGATCGACGTCCGACCGCTTATACAGGCTTCCCTCGAAGCGGGAAAGCTGACGGCGCTGCCGAGATGCGGCGAAGACCGTTCGATGACATTTCACATTATAGAATCGCCCGAACAGCTGTCTCCGGGGGCTTTCGGCATATATGAGCCGGAAAGCGAGCTGCCGGCATATGATCCCGATGACGCGGCAAAAGACCTCGCATTGTGCGTGATACCCGCCATCGCGTGGGACAGGCGCGGATTCAGGCTCGGTTTCGGCGGAGGCTACTATGACCGCTTTCTGCCCGGGTTTGCCGGAGCCAAAGCGGGGCTTGCTTATGAGGAAGATATATTTGAAAGCCTCCCCCGCGGCCGCTACGATATACGCTCAGATTTCATCGTCACCGAAAAGGGTGTGAGGACGTTTTCCTATGGCTGATTTAAAGACGATAGCTCAGGACAGGGAAAAAGACCGCAGAAAGTTCCGTGCTGCGTATACCGCGCCGGCGCTTGGCGCGGCTTCGATGCTGCTTATGCTGGCTGTCCGCTATGTCGACAGCTCGGTATACACCCTGCGCGACAATATTTATCTTTCGGTCATTATAATCCAGCTGATGGTTTTCGTTCTGCCCGGTATCTTCCGGCTGCGGCTGATGGGAACCGGAGCGATAATGCACCTGAATTTCAAACCGATAGGCATCCGCCACCTGAGATTCATCACCGACGCCGCTTTATCGCTTGTCGGGATAACGATTCTCATGAAGCTTATAATGTACCGCTTCGGAGTTTATTCCGGAGAGTTCACCTTTTTCGGACGATTTGTGCCTTACGGTTCAATAAGAGCTGATTTTGCCGGACTTTCTTATCTGGTGCTGGCGTTTGCGGTGCTGCCGGCGGCGGCTGAAGAATTTGTCTTCCGTTCGCTTATCTTTTGCGAATACCGCGATATGGCGGGCGGAGTCGTGGCGACGCTTATGTCTTCAATTCTCTACGCCGCCGCGGGGCTTTCGATAACTCAGTTTCCGCTTTATTTCGTTATCGGACTTACGCTTTCGTCCATCTGCTCGGTTACCGGCTCTTTCTGGGCGGCGTTCGTCGTCCGGTTGTTTTACAACCTTATCTCCCTTATGTTTGAATACAACCTTGCGACGGTTATGAGGACCTCCGGCAGCCTTGTCTTTTTCGCGTTTGTAATAACCATGCTGACGGCGTTGTTTTCTTATCTTGCGCTGACGCAAGCCGGCAGATTCTATGAGGGGCTGGCAAAGTCAGACGCTCCGAAGCCGGAATACGCGTCCGATTCTTTTGCAAAGCGGTTGCTTTCCTGCATTTTATCGCCGGTTTTTCTTATCTGTGTGATAATATTCGCGGCAAGCCTGATTCTTCCCGCCATCGGCTCGGACTTTCCGTCTGCGATGCCTTGATTTGACGCAATGAGCGCCAAATCGGTTCAACATAAATATGCCGTCCGAGCGGCTCGGACTTTCCGTCTGCGATGCCTTGATTGGCGCAATGAGCGCGCCGATTCTGTCGGCACACAATGCTCGCAGACTCCACATTACTTCGTTGGTTGATAAACCGAAATGTACAGCCTATGAACAAAGAACCTGATATTAACAATAATAAAAAGCCCGCCCTGACAGCCGCCGAGCGCTACCGCAGGTCGATGAGCGCCGATCCGCGCCAAAACAAAAACAGCGGCAAAGCTTCGGCTTCAGCCCCTTCCAAGGGCTCTTCGGCAGGGGCGCCTCACCGCGTGACATCGACCGGTCCGGCAGTTCCGATAGGCGGAAGCGGCGGCAAATCTTCAAAAAAGGGAAAGTCGTATCGTTATTATACGACCACAAGGCTTGAGAGGATAAACGCCGAAAAAAAGAATGATAACAGGCGGATTCCGTCTCCGACAAGCGGTGAATCCGGCGTAAATAAACGGCTGCCCGGACAGTATGGCGGCACCCCTCCCATGCATCTGACCGGGGAGCGGCAGGGAACGCCGCCGCGGCAGCAAATACGCGAGCGCTCTTCCGGCTCGATACCGCGTCAGCAGAATCGCGCAGATTCGGCGCGGCGCGGGTACACCTCCCCGGATATGCCCCGCAGTTATACTCAGTCGGGCGCGCGTACCGGCGGCGACGGCCCTCTCGGTTTTACCGGAAATATGAGCCACAGCCGGATTACGACATCCGGCGCCGATCCCCGCCGTGATTACAGCCATCTGGCGGACACCGACGTCCGTTCGTCGGTGATGACTTCGGCGATGAAGGCTGTAATCTATATCGTCTTTCTTTTGGTTACGGTATCTTTTCTTTCATATTATATGATAATATGGGGCAACGATATCTTCGCTTTCGTAAAATCGGACGAGGAGATCGAAGTGACGATACCTGAATACGCGACGATAAAAGAGATATCGGAGATACTGGAGGAAAGCTCGGTTATCAAATACCCGTCGGTCTTCCGGATGTACGCAAAGATTCGCAACAAGGACGAATACGAGTTTGAACCGGGCGAATATACCGTTACCCCGTCGATGAGCTATGACAAGCTGATCAATGTCTTCCGCAACGCAGTGCCGATAAAGCGAGCCGAGATAACCTTGACCTTCTCCGAGGGAATGACGGTGGACGATATAATCAATGTGTTCGTCGACAACGGCATCGGCACGAAAGAAGGCTTTGTAAAAGAGATACGAGACGGCGACTTTTCTGATTTCTGGTTCATAAAGAACCTCCAGACGGATCCGAACCGCAAATACCGCCTTGAGGGATATCTCTATCCCGACACCTATAACTTCTATCAGGACAGCTCGGAATACGTGGCTCTGAGAAAGATGCTTTCCAACTTCAATATAAAGTTTGACGAGAGATACACCGAATCCTGCGAGGCGCTGGGAATGTCGGTCGACGATGTAATAATTCTCGCCTCGATGATTCAGTCGGAGGCAAAGTTTATCGACGAGTATACGACGATAAGTTCGGTTTTCCATAACCGGCTCAGGTATCCCGATTACGAAACAGTCGGCTATATGCAGTCGGACGCGACCATACAGTATACCTTCGAAGAGCATAAGACGCGGATAACCCACGAAGATACCCTTATCGACGATCCCTATAACACTTATAAATACAAGGGGCTTCCGCCGGGACCTATCTGCAATCCCTCTCTGAACGCGATAAACGCCGCGCTTTACCCCGCCGAGACCAACTATTTCTACTTCATATCCGAGCGCAACGGCTACAGCCTTTTCGCGACGACGGCGGCGGAGCATCAGCGAAATATAGAAGCGGTAAGAGAACAATACAGATAATTTACTGATTCATAAATAAAATATCGGGAGGAATAAAAAAATGTCTGTTCAGGTTTGGGCCCATCGCGGCGCGTCCGCATACAGCCCGGAAAACACAATCGAAGCCTTTCTCATGGCGTGCCAAATGGGGGCTGACGGGATTGAGATAGATGTCTATCTCACGGCCGACGGCCGCATCGCCGTCACTCATGACGGAGACCTTCTGCGCTGCTCCGGCAAAGCCGGAAAAGTCGCAGCGATGACGCTTTCCGAGATTAAAGAATACAATGTCGGAGTAAACCACGCCGACCGCTACCCCGGCAAGCGCTTCGCAGTACCGTCGCTCGAAGAGGTTTACGAAGCCGTCCGTCCGTACGGCATAACGGTAAACGTCGAGTTTAAGGCAAGCGGCGCGGAAATTCTCGACAAAGCCGTCAAGTGCGCCGACGACCTTTCGATGAGCGATAATGTCGTTTACTCTTCATTCAACCACTTCAACCTTGTAGGAATCCTTGACCGCCGCCCGAACGCCCGCGTCGCGCCGCTTTACGGCTCCGAGCTGGTAAAAGCCGCGCAGTACGCAAAGTCATTCGGCGCTTACGCGCTGCATCCGCATTACGGCGCGCTGTATAACGAGCCGGATTATGTCAACGTTGCGCATGAACTCGGCGTCCGCGTCCATCCGTGGACGGTCGACGGCGAAGAAGATATGAAGCGGCTTTTTGCCCTCGGAATTGACGCCATAATCACAAACAAGCCGGATGTCGCCCTCCGTCTGCTCGGCAGAGAGAAGAAGTAAAACCTGTCATTTATATAAAATCGCGGGGAGATGAAAATTCTCCCCTTATTAAGTTTGTTTAGTAAAGTCTGAAAGTGAGAAAAATGCGTATCCCCGAGCTATTGTCCCCGGCGGGGGACAGAGAAAAATTCGACGCCGCGCTGAGATACGGAGCCGACGCCGTCTATCTTGCCGGGAAACGGTTCGGAATGAGAGCCGCCTCCGGCAATTTCACCGCGGATGAGCTTCGCGCCGCTGTGTCCGACGCCCGCGCCCTCGGAAAAAAGGTATATCTTACCCTGAATATCCTGCCGCGGGACGAGCAATACGAAGAAATCGCCGAATTTCTTTCCGAAATCGCCGATATCCCCTTCGACGCCTTTATCGTCGCCTCTCCGGGGGTAATCCGCCTTATAAAGAAAAAACGTCCCGACGCCGCCATACATGTTTCTACCCAGGCGTCGGTAGTTTCGTCATATGACTGCGAGGCATATAAATCGCTCGGCGCGAGTCGGGTGGTATTGGCGCGGGAGCTGTCTCTTGAACAGATAAAACGGCTGCGCGAGGATACGGATATCGAGCTTGAGGTCTTTGTGCACGGCTCGATGTGCGTCAGCTACTCCGGGCTTTGCCTGCTTTCCGAGCATCTTTGCGGCAGAGACGCAAATCAGGGCGCCTGCGCGCAGTCCTGCCGGTGGGAATGGGCATTGACTCCGGCGCCCCGCGCCGGAGTCTCGAGTTCCGCCTTGGCGGAACTCGGTGTAGCAAATATCTCCGAAGGCGAGCCGTTGTTTGAAATTGAAGAGAGAAAGCATAAGGGAGAAAGATACCCCATCGCGGAAGACGAATACGGCACTTTCATAATGAGCTGCCGTGATCTTTGCATGATTGAGCATATCGCCGACCTTGCGGCTGCGGGAATTGACAGCCTTAAGATAGAGGGCAGGGTAAAGTCGGCGTATTATACCGCCGTCACCACCAACGCCTATCGCATCGCCCTTGATGATTTTGCGGCCGGTCGTCCCTTTGATCCGGCGCTGCTCGACGAGGTGAAAAGCGTTTCGCACCGGGATTTGGGAACCGGACATTTTTACGGCAGAGCCGAGGTATGCGAACATGAAGGCTACCTCCGCGACTGCATATATCTTGCCGTCGCCGCGTCAAACGCAGACGCCTTTGAGCCGGCGAAATTCTTCCAGCGCAATAAAGCCGTCCGAGGCATGAAAGCGCGGCTCGTCACTCCCGGCAAAACCGGTCAGCCGTTCGTATTCGGCGATATCTTTGACGAAAACGGCGAACCGATAAATTCGACACCGCACGCCGAAATGGTATATTATACAACGCTTCCGTATCCGGTCAGGCGCGGCGATATTCTCCGCGGAGAAGCGGCGGGAGAATAAACTTCGGTATATTTAAGTAGCCGTATTTCGCTTAATTTTTCCGATTTTAGCGACCGAAAATCGTATAATCGTATAGAAGATAAAAAATCACGCAAAGCAAACGCCTTGCGTGATTTTTGGATTAGGTTTTAAACCTGACGAAAAATCGTTTTAACGATTATTTTTTCTTGCTTACAACTATTGCGCATCCGAACGCCGCAACAGCGGTGACTACGATAAGCGCGGTCATGTCGGAGGTCTGCGGCGCGGGAGCCGGTTCGGCGGCAGCTTCGGCGACCGGAGCCGGTTCGGGAGCGGGCGCTTCCTCGACAACTACTATCTCAGGTTCGGCAACAGCGGCGGCAGCGGCTTCGGCGGCGGCTTTCGAATAACCGTAAAGCTCAACTTCACCGACGTCGCCGTGATTGATCTCGTTATAATAACGATAGTAGCGGAAAGAGGGTTCCGATATCAGGAACTTATCGGCGGAAATCTCATACCATTGCCATTCCTCTGCCTCTTCTTCGCTTACCCAGATGACTTCCCAGTTTTCTCCGTCGTTGGAGCCGTCAATTTCAGCGCCGTCAAAGCGGGGCAGCTGACCGTCGCGCGGATGGATGGCGATGTAGGTAAGAACATACTCTTCGCCTGCGTCGATTCCGCAATAGTCTTCCGCCTGGGTGATCGGGTCATAGAAGGATACGGGGTCGCCGTCAAACGCGGCGGCTCTGCCGGCGTCGGCGTTATCGCCCCAGCCCATTTCGTTTCCGATAAGCTCGCCCTTAATGATGGCGGAGCCCTCCGGCGGAGTTATGCCGGAGCTCGGATAATCGGCGCCTACGCCTTCCGCCAGTGAAGCGACGGTTAGGACAAGCGCAAGCGTAATTGCGAATACGATTAGTTTTTTCATGGTACACATCTCCTGAATATAATAACGCACCGTTTTTCGGAGCTTACGGAAATATTATATCACATAAAAACCGATATGTCAATAACAATATTCGCAAAAAGGAAATTGTTTTAAGAAAACCGAAAAGAAATCGCAATAAAAATTCACGAAAAGCCGCAACTTTCCGTGAACTTTTTTCGAATTGTCAAATTAACCGCAAATCCGTATTGATATTATCGGAACTCGCTGTTAATTATGTGAAAAAATCGGATGACTTTAACTTTGGTTAAGTCAAGGTATCTGACTTGTCAGGAGCTGCTTATTTTCTCTTCTTCGATACGACAACGGCGGAGCCGAGCGCCGTTACGGCGGCGGCGACCGCAAGCGCGATCATATCGGAAGTCTGTGGCGCGGGAGCCGGAGCAGGCGCAGCTTCGGCAACGGGAGCCGGTTCGGGAGCGGCTTCGACGGGAGCTTCTTCTACTGCTGCAACTTCAGGCTCGGCAGCGGCAGCTGCGGCGCCGGATTTGGAATAACCGTAAAGCTCGACTTCGCCGACGTCGCCGTGCTGCAGCTCATTGAAGTAACGATAATAGCGGTAGCAGGGTTCTTTAATTTTGAACTGATCGGCGGGAATCTTCTGCCATTCCCATTCGGCAGCCTCGCCATCTTCGTTCATCCAGATGAGGTCCCAGTTTTCGCCGTCGTTGGAGCCGTTGATCTCGGCGCCGTCGTAGCGAGAGTTCCAATTTTCACGGGGATGAATGACGATGTAGGTGAGGACATACTCTTCGCCCGCGTCTATGCCGGCGTATCCGTCGCCGACGCCAAGCGGGTCAAAGAAGGTGAAAATATCGCCGTCAAATGCGGCGGCTCTGCCGGCGTCGGCATTATCGCCCCAGCCGGTTTCGTTTCCGATAAGTTCGCCCTTAATAATGGCGGAACCTTCCGGCGGGGTAAAGCCGGAGCTCGGATAAGCATCGCCGACGCCTTCCGCCACCGAAACGACGGTGAGGATAAGCGCCAGTGTAATTGCGAATACGATTAGTTTTTTCATGATGACAAATCTCCCTGAATATATAATGACGCGCCGTTATTCGGAGCTTACAGATATTATATCATACGAAAAACGGTATGTCAATATTAAAGTTTGTAAAAAAGATATTATTTTAAGAAAATCGAAAAAGAACCGCAATAAAAAATCACGGAAAGCCGTAACTTTCCGTGAATACTTGACAAATTGTCAAAATAACCGCAAATCCGTATTGATATTGTCGGAACTCACCGTTAATTATATGAAGATTTTTGCGACTTTAACTTGACTAAAGTCAATTATCTTCTTTTCTTTGTTATAATAACGGCGGAGCCGAGCGCCATTACGGCGGCGGCGACCGCAAGCGCGGTCATGTCGGATGTCTGCGGGGAAGACGCGGGAGCCTGCGCTGCGGGAGCCGCCGCGGGCGCTGCTTCGGTAGGAGCCGCTGCAGGAGCTTCCTCTTCGATTATTATTTCTTCTTCAACGGGAAGCCAGTCAACGGTACCGTCTACCGGGATTCCGTAAAGCTCAACCTCACCGACGTCGCCGTGGGTAAACTCGTTGAAGTAGCGGAAGTAGCGGAATGTCGGTTCTTTTATCTTAAACTGATCGGCGGAAATTTCCTGCCAGGTCCATTCCTCGGCTTCTCCTTCGCTTATCCAGATAAGCTCCCAGTTCTCGCCGTCGTTGGAGCCGTTGATTTCGGCGCCGTCGAAGCGGGGAAGCTGACCGTCGCGGGGATGGATTACTATGTAAGTAAGGATATACTGCTCGCCTGCGTCAACTCCGGCGTATCCGTCGCCGGTGCCGAGCGGGTCGAAATAGGTGTTGATGTCGCCGTCAAACGCAGCGGCTCTGCCGGCGTCGGCGTTGCCGCCCCAGCCCTCTTCAAGACCGATAAGCTCTCCTTTGATTATATAGGAGCCGTCAGGCGGAGTCACGCCGGAGCTGGGATAACCGGAAGCTGCTGCTTCGGTTGCGTCGACGGTTCTTCTGATAATAATTTCTTTTATCGAGAATCCGTTTGCGCCTGAGGGTTTATAAAGTTCAAAGTTGAGGCAGCGCATGGTGGTTATGCTGTCGAGGGTGATCTCGTCGGTGCCGCCCTCGGATTTGTATACGTCGGAAGCGGCGACGGCTTCGGCGCTGGAGGTCGTGCCGATTCCGTAGCTGACGGCGTAATCATCGCCCCAGATGATCTGGATATATCCTACCGGCATCGGTTTGCCGAGATCAACGGTTATGTTGGCGGTGTCAACCTTTCCGGAAGCCCAGAAGGTATCGCTCTTGCCGTCGATGGCGTTTGTCGCGGGGTTTGCGTCGGTTGCGGCGGATACTTCAAGTATCGTCGCTTTTTTGCAGTAGTTCTGCAGCTCGGCGGCCGAAACCGCTGCCGATAACGCGAAAATCAGCATTGCGGCGACCGCGAAAATCGAAATAAGTTTTCTCATAAATAATATACCTCCCGAAGTATTTGTTTTTTGGTTGTGTTTGCTACATAAATATTATAACACGACAATTAATGTAAGTCAATGATATTTTTTAAAAAACAAATAATCTTTTCGGCTTCCTTCTTAAGGAAATCTTAATCGCCGTCGATATTTACTCTTAATCGCCGATATGGTATAATATTATACGGAAAGGATGAACGCCATGCCAAACATACTTATTTGTGACGACGACCGCGACATATTGTCGGCGTTGAAAATTTACCTTACAAACCCCGATTATGTCATTTTCGAGGCGGAAAACGGACTCGAGGCGGTGGATATAGCAAGCCGCGAGGAGCTGCACCTGATTTTAATGGATATAATGATGCCGCGGATGGACGGCATCGCCGCGATGGCAAAGATACGCGAGTTTTCAAACGTACCCGTCATACTGCTCACCGCAAAAAGTGAAGACTCGGACAAGATTCTCGGCCTCGACTGCGGCGCGGACGACTATATCACCAAGCCCTTCAACCCGACCGAAGTCTGCGCGAGGGTAAGATCCGCCCTGCGGCGGTATATAAGGCTCGGTTCAGGTGAACCGGGCGGTGAAACCCTTATAATCGGCGGACTTGAGCTTGACGACTCGGCAAAAACCGTCAGCGTTGACGGAGAAGAAGCCGCGCTTACGCCGAAGGAATACGAAATACTCCGGCTGCTGATGCGCAATCCGGGGAAGGTTTTCAGCCCTAAAGAGATTTATTCCCTCGTCTGGCGGGAAAAGCCGCTGGGGTCGGAGAGCACCGTCGCCGTTCATATCCGGCATATAAGAGAAAAGATCGAGATCGACCCCTCGGACCCGCGCTATATCAAGGTGATTTTCGGTCAGGGCTATAAAATGGAGAAGGTGAAACAGAGATGAAACGATTTTTAAGAAGCACCCCCGGCAAGACGCTGCTGTTTATCCTCTGCGCGCTGTCGATAATTGCGGTGGCTGGATCGGCGCTTGCCGCGGCGTTCTTTTACGATTACGGACTTTATTTCCAAACCGAGCAGTATTCGGCGGATAAATACATCGAAAGAGAGATGCAGTCGAGAGCCGGTTATTTTCTCCATCTCGCATTAAACGGCGACAACAGTGACATCAACGAAAACTTTTGCTGGCGGCTGACCGATAACGACACCAAAAAGGAAACGCTTTCCTCCTCCGCCGAGAAATATGCCGACGCCTTCACACGGTCATACGAATTCACCGAAGATCAAAACAGATATTTCGACGAAGGAAAGGCAAAATACACCCTCGAAATCTCTCTGAAAGAGGATCTTCCGGTTCGGGACGATATCTCTTTGGGCGTCAAAGCAATCCGGATTTGCTATCGGGCGAGATACGCGGTTCTCTATATCGCTCCCGCAGCGGGGCTGCTGGCAATCTTGCTTTTTGTCGCGCTGATGAGCGTTTCCGGGCGGCGTCCGGAAGACGACGAGCTGCATATGGGGCCGCTTAACCGGGTACCGTTCGATATAATGCTCCTGCCGAACCTTGTTTATCTTATTTTGGGTGTCGAACTTTTCGGTTCCGGCATGAACTACGGCGGTTTAATTGTCCTCGGCGTATTCACTTTTATTGAGATTGTCGTCTTTCTCGGTACCTGCATGTCGGCGGCGGCGCGGCTGAAAGAGGGGACGCTGTTTTATAATACAGTCTTCTGGCGGTGCGTGAAGCTTATCTATAAAATATTCTGCTTCATCGGCAGCATGATTTCAAGATTCGCAAGAGCCTTATGGGGATTTCTGCGCGAGCTGCCGCTTGTCTGGAAGACTTTGCTTCTGCTGCTGGGCGTCGGGCTTGCCGAAATGTTCGCGCTCTATGTCGGCGTATATTCGTACCCAAATCTTGCGGCGCTCTGGTTTTTCAGCCGCCTGATCGTTTTTCCGGCAATTCTATACGTCGCCGTGCTGATGCGGCGGCTTCAGAAAAGCGGCGAGCTGCTGGCAAAAGGCGACCTCGGTTACCGCACCGACACAAAAGGGATGTTCCTTGATTTCAAAAAGCACGGCGAAAACCTCAACGGCATCGCAGGCGCCATTTCGGCGGCGGTGGATGAGCGGATGAAAAGCGAGCGGATGAAAACCGAACTTATCACCAACGTCTCGCACGACATCAAAACCCCGCTGACGTCGATTATCAATTATTCCGAACTTATCTCAAAAGAAAACACAGAAAACGAGAAGATAATTGAATATTCAAAGGTGCTCAGCCGCCAATCGGACAAATTAAAGCGGCTTATCGATGACCTTGTCGAGGCGTCAAAGGCGCAGAGCGGCAGTCTTGAGATTATAAAAGCCCCCTGCGACGCCGCGACCTTCGTAACTCAGGCGGCGGGCGAATATCAGGAACGTCTCGATGCCGCCGATCTTTCCCTCGTCGTCCGGACGCCGGATGAAAAGCTTACCGTTATGGCGGATGGACGGCGGATGATGCGCATCTTCGATAACTTGATGAACAACATCGAAAAATACGCCCTTGAGGGTACGAGGGTATATCTGACGCTGGAAAGAGTCGGCAAATTCGCGCTGTTCAGCTTCAAGAACACCAGCCGCGATCCTCTCGACATGACCGAAGAGGAGCTGATGGAGCGCTTCACCCGCGGCGACGAATCAAGGCACACCGACGGCAACGGTCTCGGCCTTTCGATAGCAAAAAGCATCGCCGAACTCATGGGCGGCAGTCTGCGGATAGAAATCGACGGAGATTTGTTCAAAGCGCTGCTGTCGTTTCCGGTGGTTTAATCCTGCTCAAAATGTAAAAAAACTGCCCATGCGCGGTTTTAAAGCGCGTGGGCATTTCTGTTCTCACTTCTTCTCCGCCGCGAAAAAATACGGCGATGTCGGGGAGTTAATTATCTGCACCCGGCTGACGCACCATTGCCGGCGGTCAAAGGTCTTAAAGTATTCGTAAAGCATTTCCCCTTCGAGCTTTCCCTCCGGGTGGCCGGGGTATACGGCTACAAGGATTATTCCGTCTGGAGCGAGCAGCCGGACGGCTCCGTCAACCGCCCTCATCGTCGATTCGCGCAGGGTAAATGTCGAATGATCGGCGCCGGGCAGCCAGCCCAAATTGAACATAACGCAGCAGACGTCTTCATTTTCCGGGATGTATCGTAGGATTTCCGCGTGGC
Source organism: Clostridiales bacterium (assembly GCA_012800735.1). Lineage (GTDB taxonomy): Bacteria > Bacillota > Clostridia > Oscillospirales > CAG-272 > JAAZGC01. The sequence continues at coordinate 217,746 of JAAZIU010000028.1, forward strand.
TGTCGAGTATGAGCGTGTAATTTTCCGGCGCATTTTCCGCTTCGAGCAGTTTTCTCGTGTTTTCAACCGCCTGCGCCTGTATATCAAAGGCGTATACCCGGCCGGTTTCGCCCAGCATCCGCGAAAGGGCGAGGGTGTCGTTGCCGTTTCCCATCGTGCAGTCGACCGCCGCCGCATGGGGGCGGATGTGCGGGGCGATAAAATGCTTGTGCAGTTCTAAAAGATCTATCATCTATATATTATTTCAGTTTTTGTTTTAATTCTCACCCGGCGATTTTCCGGCGGATGAAATAATCGTGTCGCCGGGAACCGCGTTTGCCGGAACGAAACGCAGCGACTGAGACGCCACGTGCGCGGTGCTTTCCGGCAGCTGAGGGGATACGAAAAAGCGTATTCCCCGGATTCCGAAAAACCAGCCCGGTACCTCTCGGTCGAAGTCGACGAGCCGTCCGTGTCTTATCATCGCAAACTGACGGAAGCGGGAGGTGTTGTCGTAAAAAACGGCGAGGTCGCAGAGCGGCAGCAAAGCGGAGAGGTTTTCCGGCAGCGCTCTGTATCTTTTTGAGATGATTCGCTCGTCAACTCCGTGACCGCCGCGGGCAACTCTTCTGCGAACCCTTTCGACGGCGATCTCAAGCGAGTCTACGCCGACATAATAAAGCCGTATCTCAAATCCCACCGCCTTTGCCTTGCGGACGTATTTTACTATTGTCGGACCCGGCAGAGTCGTTTCCTGATGAAAAGATACGCCGGTGTCGATACAGTTGTTGATTAAGGTAATTGCCTGTCGTCCGGCTTTGAGCTGATCTAAGTTATCCCGCCAGTCGCCGCCGTCCCCGGATATCATCTCATCGGTGTTTATCCTGACGCCGAGCTCGGCGCTGTCTTTCAGAATCGTGTAAAGAGAGGTCTTTCCGGCGCCGTTTATGCCGGCGATAAGGGTGTAAACGGGAGGAATCCTTTCTTCCGCCATCAAAGCAGCTCCTCTCCGACAACTTTTTCCTGGGCTATCTGGAGCTTGAGGTTCAGCAGCGCGCGGTAAAACGCCTTTGAGTCGCGGGAATCCGCCCGGAGCAGCAGGCTTTCAAGCTCGCCGAAGGTGGCTCTTGAAAACAGCGCGAACATATCCGGAATTTCCTCGTCGGTATCAAAAACCCTTGATGAGTAAGCGCTGAAGACCCGCCCGCCCCCGCTTTCCGGCGGGGGAAGCGCGCGGTCCGGTCTTTCTGATTCTTTGTTCATCGGCGTTTCTCCTGATATTTTGGGAGGGGAATATCGTTTATCGGCTGAGATATGCTTGCCGTCTCGCCGTCTTTTAGTATGGCGGTATAGAGGACTTTCGGACGCCCCTTTTCAAGGAGTAAAAACGGATGCATCCTAAGTTCCGCGCGTCCGACAGACATATCGCTGTACATCAGGGTGTTTCCGTAGACTTTCGGATATTCGTCGAGCTTCCATTTTACTCCGTCGTCGGAGACAAGCATGGCGCCTTGTCGGGCGTCGGCGCTCACGCCTCGACGGGTTCCTGATGTGACAGCGTCGGTTTTTTGATTATATTCCGCCAGCAGTTTTCCTTCGTTGTCGGAAACTATCATATAATATCTGCCGCCGTATTTATAAATGAAAGGATCTTCGGCTTTGACCCCCGGCAGGATATCCGCCGAAAGCAGCTCGTATTCGCCGTCCCATCGTCTCGCCCGGGCAATTCCTATCCGAAAATCGCCGTGACCGAAAGCAAGAAGAATTGACCCGTCGTCATCCTGAATCGGGGAGGGACAGAAGCACCCGCCGAGTCCCAATTCTATCGGTTTATCCGGCTGCGCCCACGGTCCTTCCGGCGATCTTGCGAAGGCGACGCCTATCCGCCGCATATTTGCGTCGTTATAAGGCGTACCGATGTAATAGAGCAAAAACAGCTCCCCTTTAAGGTCGCGGATGCGGATAATATGCGGGTTGTGCGCCATCTGGCTGTCCCAGCTGCCGCGGGGGCGCTGAGCTATAATGCGGTTGGTAAAGGAAAAAGGACCGAGAGGGTCGTCGGACACCGCGTGGACTATCTCGGAGCCGACCATATATCCCTCCGGGAAGGACAGTCCGGATTTCCAGCGCGACGCCAGCATGTGATATTTGTTTTTGTGATTTATCACCGACGCGCACCAGACGAAATATCCGTCCATCTTAAAACCGGTATCGGGGCGGATGAGTCCGAGCCTGTGATGCAGCGGCGCTTCAAAGACCCGCTCTTTGTAGAAGCGGCGGTGTTCCGCTTCAAGCCCTTCGATCTCCGAATTGAGCGCGGCGAGCCATTCATCGGCGCGTTTCTTTGCTTCGGCTAATGCGGATCCTCCGCGCCTTGTAAGGGAGCGGGATTTTTTATTGTCTTTTTTCGGGAGAATATTTACCTCTGCGCCGAGTGTTTCGGCGGCGCTTATGATGCCGCTGTCGGCGAGAGCAAATGCGTCGCAGAGAATTTTCGCGTCAACGCCGAAATGCGCCTTAGAAGTTTCCCGCGGCTCTCCTTCGTCCGGATTCAGCTCCCTGCCGTCGTTTTCGCCGTCTGTCTCAATTTCTGAATCTTGCGGAGTTTCCCGAGAGTAAAGAAAACCGTCAAGGCAGCGCAGGCAGACTAAAACCAAATCTATCCTGTCGTCGTACCATTCGTTTCTTTTGAGCAGCTCCGTGATTTCCTCGTCCCCAAGGCGGCTTAGCATCGCCGCGGTGTAAACGGCGTCGATATCGGCTTTTTTGTTGCCTCGGCAAAGCCGCAGGGCGTACGCGGCGGCGCGGCGGGAAAAATCGTCCGGATTTGTCGCGGCAATTTCTTCGTATAGGTTAATGAACATATCAGAGTTCGATTATCACAGCTTCCGGGTCAAGCTTGGAGAGCGCCTCTCCTTCCCGGCGCTGCGCCGTGAAGATAATCGACTGGATACCCGCTTCTCCGAGCGAATAAAACAGCCGGATCATCCTTGAAAGCCGCTTGTCGTCAAGACGGCTGAACGCTTCGTCGGTCATTATCGGCGGGTCGGCTTTCGCCGCAAGCAGCTGCAAAAGACTTAGCCGCAGACATATATACGCGGCGTCTTTCGTGCCGGAGCTCATAAGCTCCTCGGGCATCGTCCGCCCGTCCCGCTCGTAATTAAGCGAAAGTTCGCCGGAAACTCCGAGCGAGCGCAAGCTTCCGTCCGTCGCCGCAGTCATCAGCTTTCCGGCGGTTTCGGTAAGCGTCGGAGCGATGGAAGCGCGCAGCGCGTCGGAGGCGGACTTAAGTGTCTCGTATGCGAGGGCAAGCGCATCCCGCCGCGCTTCAAGCCGCTCTATTTCGGTCATAAGATCGATACAGCGCTCGGCTATCGGCGCCGGTTCGGAAAATACCGCGGTCAGCGCGGCAAGCTCGGTTTCAAGCGAGTGGACATGATTTCTTTGAGATTCGGCGGCTTTGCGGGCAAACTCAAGCCGCCTTGAAAGATCGTCGGGATCGGCGTTGTCGGGGTCTACTCCGGCTCCTTCAAGCTTTGCGCGGATAGACGAGCTTTCGACATATCCGGAGGACGCCATGGCATCGTATTTCGCCTGATATCCTTCAATAGCCTTTTCGCGGTTTTCGATGCCGGTCCGCAGTTCATCTATCTCTTCTATTGTCGCGTCCAGATCCGCCCGTCCCCACATCGACAGCAGCTTCGAAATTTCCGCGTCCTTTTCGCCCAATTTTGCCATGACTTCTTCGAATTTGCGCCTGTTTTCGTCGGCTATTACTTCATCTCGTCCGACATTTTCCGATTCCTTGATAACCGAGTCGAGGGCGTGAGAAAGGGTATTGTAGTCCTCCGCGCTCCATTCGGCTAAGTATTTGTCGATATCGGAGCGGTATTTTGCGCGGAAATAGAAGCAGATAAGCATTGCCGCTAAAAACAGGACATCCGCCGCGACGAAAGGCAGAATATACTGCGGCGCCAACAGCGCAACCAGGACGGCGGCGGCAATGGCGGCAAGAAAGAGTATTCCCATCAGTATGGCAAAAGTCTGGGCGCGGCGAGCCTTTTCGTCAAGCGTTTTCAGTCCGTCAAGCACCTTTTGGCGCCCGCCCGCTTCGCTTATTCGCCTGCCGGATTCGCGGAGTCTTTTTCTGGCAGTCTCGTCAACAGGTATCGTCCGGGTATCTATCGGAGTCATTTTTTCGGCGACAAGCCGGTCGCGCTCATATTTCAGCTCTTTCAGCTTTTCAAGAAAGAGCCGGTTCGGCAGAAATCCGTTCCAGGTGCCTTCGGCGCGATATTGGGAAAGCTCCTTTTTCTTTTTTTCAAGAAAACGGCCGTATTCCTCGACTTGCTCCGCGTATCTGAGCGTTTTGAGGTCGCCTATCGCTTCGGCTCCCTCTCTGAGCTTTGCTTCGTTCTTTTCGCAGATGTCAAGCTTGACTTTCATCTCTTCAAGCTTAATCTGACGATCAAGCACCGCCGCGTGATTCTTCTCCGCCGCTTCGAGAGCGGCGGTTTCGTCTATAAGTTTGCCGCGCAGCTCGCCTATCTTTCCGCCGGCGCCGCTTTTGTGAGACAGCTCGACACGGGCGGAATCCAGCTTTTTCAGCGCGGATGAAGTATTTACCGTCTCGTCGCCGGAAAAAAGCAGGTTTTCGATGCTGTCGTTCAGCTTCGAGCCGTCAAAGGAGAGTCCGTCCGACTGACTTATATACGCCGTTTTGACAAACATATCCCGCGGCAGCCCCAATAGCGACAGCCCCGGCGCTTTGTCCCTCGAGACGACGGCTCCGGTCGCGGTATTGATGACGGAAAGCCGGTCGAGACCCGAGCGGAAGCATTCCCGCTCAAGTCGGAACTCCCGCTCATCCCCGCCGCTTTTTACCGTTACGAGCATCCAGCCGGAGACGCTGTCGAAACCGGGCGGCATACTGTTTTCCCGCTCCGCCTTGTCGGCAAATCCGTAAAGCGCGAAGCAGATAAAGCGCATAACGGTTGATTTCCCCGACTCGTTCGGTCCGTAGATTACATTGACGCCGGGGGACAGCTCAAGGTCGAGGTCAGCCGCCCCGCAAAAGCGCATTATATGTATCCGGTCGATCCGCATTTTGTTCCTCTATACAGTCTTTCGGTAGCCGGACTTACGGTCCACCGTGTTTTGAAGCGGTCTTGCCGAGACATATCTTTCAAGCTCGGCGCAGAAGATGTCGATTATGTTGTCATATGTCTTGCGAAGATGGAAGAACCCGGAGATGTGCGGGGTTATAAGCGCCGTCGGAATTTTCCAGAGGCGGTGATCTTTCGGAAGCGGCTCCGGGGCGGTGACGTCAAGCGCGCAGCCGCCGAGCTGCCCCGATTCAAGCGCGTCGCAGAGCGCCTCGGTGTCGATGGCATTGCCGCGTCCGACGTTGAGTATAATTGCCCCCGGTTTCATAAGCGCAAGTCGTCTTTTGTCAATCATTCCCGCCGTCTCCGGAGTATTCGGCAGCGCCATCGCGATAATATCCGCTCTCGGCAGCAGCGTGTCTATCGATTCGTTGTGATATAATTCGTCGATATAATCGGGCAGGGTAAAGCCGCTGCGGCGGACGCCTATCGTATGCGCTCCGAGCAGCTTCATAAGCTTGGCGTAGCGACCGCCGATATCTCCCAGACCGATAACCAGAACCGTCGCTCCTTCGGGGGAAAGAACAGCCCCCCTGCCTTTCCAGATTCCTTTTGCCATGTTGTCGCGGTAGAGCGGCAGTTTTTTGTAGAGCGCGAGGGTGCAGGCGAGCATATGTTCCGATATCGCCTGACCGAAAGCGCCGGTGGAGCAGGTAAGCTCCGTCGTTTCCGGCAGCACTCCGGGGACGCAGTAGGCGTCGGCGCCGGACATCGAAAGATGCACCCAGGAAAGCTTCGGCATCTTTTTAATCAGATTTATCGGCTGCACTCCGAAGGAAATATCCGCCTCGGCAAGCTCCTTCGCAAAGGCTTTAAAATCCGGCTTTGCGGAGCTCATGATATCGGTCTGCGGCGGCAGCAGGTATGTAAACTCATAGTCCGGCGCGATTGCCTGTATCCTTTCGCGGTTTTCAGGCTCAACCGGGATGTAAACCACTACTTTTTTCATAATTCCCTCGATTAATGCTCTTTTATAAATCTGATTATCTCGTCGTAATCCGCCGCTTCGAAGTCGGGGACGGCGGCGGTGTCATTCGGATTTCCGTCGGGGTTATACCATATGGTGAATATTCCGGCGTTGTTGCCGCCTTGAATATCGGAGGTCAGCGAATCGCCGACTATGACGGCGAGGGCGGGGTCAAAGCCGTCTATCCTTGAAAACACATAGTCGAAATAACGCATATCCGGCTTCGGGTGTCCGGCGGTTTCGGATACGAAAATCTCATCCGCGAGCGGCGCGAAGACAGATTCGGCAAGGCGCCGCGTCTGTATCCGCTCGACTCCGTTGGTGGTGATGTATATCCCGCCGCCCCGCTCGTCGGCGATCTCTCTTACCGCTTTGGCAAAGTCCAAAGCTCCGGGAAGCGGAAAGCTGCCGTCGCCCAATTTATCAAGATAACATTCGTTGAATACGATGGGGTCGGCGTCGACGCCGTATCGCCGGAAAACCTGCCTGTGCCGCTCGATGACCAACGAATCTTTAGTCGTCTCGCCTCTTTCGAACTTTTTCCAAAGTCCGGCGTTGACATCGTGATAAAAGTCATACATAAGGTCGTCGGGAGTGATTTTTGAATAAATCTTCATCGTCTCGAACCACGCATATTTCTCGGCGCGGTCGAAGTCGAAGAGGGTCATGTCGGCGTCAAGCAGAAAGAATTTATACATCGTGTGAAAGTCCTGAATTGTTGAGAATTATTATGAGGCGCCGGCTCAGAGGTTCCCGGCAAGGGCTCGTAGACCGTATTCAAGCGCCTCTCTTGCCGCGGCGCGGGTTTTGTGGTCATCGCTTTCAAGCTGCGGCAGCAGGGCGCGGAAGAAAGCGCCTCGTATCGTCTTGTCATCTCTGAGCGTATCGGCGTCGAAAAGCGGAGCGGTAAAGTCCTGCAGCTCAAAAGAAAAGAGAGGTCCGAAAGTTTCGGCAACCGCATTTTCGCCTATATTGCAGCCGGGGGCGGTGTCGCCGGTCAGAGTAAGCCGGAGCGCCGTCTTCTGCGGTTTTCTCACCGAAGCGGCAAGCGGGGAGATTTTTGCGAGGATATCGGTCATATCGGCAGCGCCGGTAACATCGGCGGTGAGATTCAGGAATACGTATTCGGAAAGAGGGATAAAGCTGTATGTAAGCGAAAGCTCCGAGTCTATCTTTTTCATCTCGAGCAAAAGGCCGCCTCTTTCGCCGCATTCGTCAAATCCGCGTCCGGCAAGCGCGCCGCTGTATGCGTAATATGTCGTCCCCGCCATCTGTATCTGCTCTGTGGGCGGCGGGGGATTATGTATATGCCCCAGCGCTATGTAGTCAAAACCGGTCTTTGCGATTTCGGCGGGGGTGATGTATGCGTTTTTGGTGAGCGGATCGTATATGTCGGCATGAGCGCAGACGATGTTTATGATACTCGGATCCTTCGGAGTCTGAGCGGCGAAGGGAGAACGATGAAGATTTGACGAGGTGAAAGCGTAACCGTAAACGGACAGCTTCTCGCCCTCAGACGACAGCATTGAAAATCTCGTAAGATTGTCCGAAGCAAAAATATGCGCGTTAGGCGGCAGCTTCGCCCGCTTCCAGAAGGAATTTTGCGAATATGGGTCGTGATTTCCCGGCGAAACGGCGAAAACCATGTCCTTGTGCGTCTCAAAAAGCGACATGACGGCTTCAAGCGTCGCGGGAGAGGCAAATTCCGAGTCGAACATATCTCCCGCGATAAGGAAAAGGTCGCAGCGCTCGGCGTAAGCTCTCTCGACGGCGCGCCGGAAGGTGTCAAAGACGCTTTGGCGCAGCAGCCGGGACTTCTCCGCAGACTGTCCGGAAAACGGCGAGTCGAGATGCAAATCGGCGCAGTGAAAAATTTTAGCCATATCAAAACCCGATGTTGGTATATAAAAAACAGCGTTAATCTATGTCGAAGCGGACAAGCATATGACGGGGGAAAGAGAGGATATCCCGGATTTCGTCCGTAAGCGAGCTGCGATAAGATACGTCTATCGAGCGGGATTCTATGCCGTAGGCGCGGCCTATCCCGACAAAATCGGGGTTTTTAAGTTCCGATTCGAAGACATTTCCGCCGAAGCGGCTCTTCTGATATTCGCTTATCATACCCAGAGAGCGGTTGTCCATGATGAATATCTTTACCGGCATCGGCGCGTAGGCAAGTGTCGAAAGCTCCTGCGCCGTCATCTGAAAGCCGCCGTCGCCGCAGATAAGGACTATCTGCGCAGGATTGCCCGGCATATCCCGCTCGGAGAGGGCGATAGAAGCGCCGCAGGCGGCGGGCAGACCGAAGCCCATCGCTCCGAGTCCGCCGGAGGTGATAAATCCGCGTTCAAATATCGGCATCAGCCGCTGCGCCGCGGTCATCTGATGTGAGCCGACGTCGGCGATGTAAACGCAGTCGCGGCGCTCGCACCCGACAACGTCAAGAGCGCGGAGCACTTCGGCGCAGGAAAGGCGGCTTTCCGGCTCCTCCGCCGGCGCCTTTGCCCGCTGTTTTATCGCGCGGAGCTGTTCGTTCCAGCTTTCGCGGGCGGCGGGATCGTATTCGATTTCGCATTCGCAGAGCGATGCGAAAAACTCGCGCGCTTCGGAGACGACCGGCAGGTCGGCTTTTACGTTCTTTGAAATCTCGGCGTAGTCGATATCGCAGTGGATGATGAAGTGCGAGCGGGAAAAGCGGTCAAAATCAGCCACCGTTCTGTCGGAGAATCGGGTGCCGCAGGCGATGACTATGTCGCATTGATCCATCGCGGCATTTGCCGCCGGGGTGCCGAATCGGCCGGTCAGTCCCAGCATATTCACCTTGCGGTCAAGTATCAGCCCCATTCCCGGCAGCGTTACGGCGACCGGGATCGAATATTTCGCGGCAAAGCGGGAAAGTTCCGCCGAAGCCTCTCCCGAAACGACGCCGCCGCCGGCTAAAATAAGCGGACGGTAGGCGTGGGAAAGCTGCGCCATTATTTTCGGCAGCTGAACTGACAGCGGAATCCCGTTTTCCCTTATCCGCGGCAGGATATCGCCGTGGCGGCCGAGCGTCTCCCGCCTGTCGGTAATCTCGGCGGACAGAACGTCGCGGGAGATGTCGACCAGAACCGGCCCTTTTCGTCCGGTGGAAAGCACCCGCCACGCCTCTTCAAGGGTAGGCGCGAGCAGCTCTGGTTTTTTGACGAGATAGTTGTGTTTGGTGACGGGGATTGTCATCCCCATAATGTCGGCTTCCTGAAAGGCGTCGCGGCCGATTTCGGCGACACCGACCTGCCCCGTAATGATAAGCATCGGCACCGAGTCGAGAGCCGCGTCGGCGATACCGGTCGCGAGGTTTATCGCTCCCGGACCCGAAGTGGCGATACAGACGCCGGGAAATCCGGTCGCGCGGGCGTAGCCGCAGGCGGCGAAAGCCGCTCCCTGCTCATGGCGGACGAGGATGTGCTTTAATTTCTCTTTCCCGCTCTCGTTGTTCTTCCGTATCGCTTCGTATAACTCAAGCAGCGGCGCGCCGGGGTAGCCGAAAACCGTCCGCACCCCCTGCCGCAGCAGGAAATCAACAATAAATTCGCTTCCGTTCGGCATGATTATTTGTCAAGCCCCGCGAGAGTTTTAAAATCAGCTTTCAATGAAAGGTAAATGTTCTTATAGAGGCCGAAATACCCTTTGTAAATGTCGTGAAGTTTCATATCCGGTTTGTTCGATATTGTTTTTATGACAACAGTCTCCGCCGCGCTTGCGACATCGGAGTAAAGTCCCGACGCGACTCCGGCGAGCAGGGCGACGCCTAAAGCGCCGCTTTCGGACGAATTCGGCTTGAACATCGTCTTGCCGAAGGCGTCGGACATCATCTGCGTCCAGAGCTTTGAGTTCGCTCCGCCTCCCGCGAGGGAGATGTCGCTTACCGGAATCCCCATTTCTTCAATGACTTCGGCGCAGTCAAGCAGGGAATATACCACCCCTTCAAGTACCGCCCTCAGCATTTCCGGACGGCCGTGCAGCGCGGAAAGACCGAAGAACACCCCGCGGCAGTATGGGTCCGGATGCGGCGAGCGCTCGCCCATCAGATAAGGCAGGTATAAAAGCCCTCTCGCGCCGGCGGGAACCGTCGCGGCTATATCGTCGAGGTATTTGTTCAGCGGCGCGCCGAACATCGCGGCGGTTGCCGCCGCGTCTCCCATAAAGTTGTCGCGGAACCACTTGAAGCTGAGTCCCGCGCCCTGAGTTACGCCCATAACGTGCCAGGCGCCGGGAACGGCATGGCAGAAGGTGTGAACGCGGCCTTCTTTGTCGGTCTTGACGCTGTCGGAATGGACGAAAACGACGCCGGAGGTGCCCATTGTAATGCTTGCAACGCCGCTTTTGACGATGCCGTTTCCGACGGCGGACGCCGCCTGGTCTCCCGCTCCTCCCGCGACGACAACGCCGGGATTAAGCCCGCAGAGCGCGGCGGCGGAGGCGGTAAGGCGGCCGGTGGCTTCCTGCGACTCATACATTTTGCCGACCATCGACGGCTTTATCCCGAAATATGACAGCATGGTGTCCGACCAGCAGCGGTTGGGAACGTCGAGCAGCTGCATACCCGATGCGTCGGAGACTTCCGTCGCAAACTCCCCGGTCAGCCGGTAGCGGATATAGTCTTTTGGCAGCATCAGCTTTGCGCAGCGCGCCCAGTTTTCCGGCTCGTTGTTCTGAACCCACTTGATTTTCGAGGCGGTAAATCCGGTAAGCGCCGGGCTGCAGGTTATCTTCATCAGGGTGTCAAGCCCCAAATCGGCGGTCATCTCTTCGCATTCCTTCGCCGTCCGCTGGTCGCACCAGATTATCGCGGGGCGGATGACTCTGTCGGATTCGTCGAGCATGACAAGCCCGTGCATCTGCCCCGAAAGCCCTATCCCGCGCACCGCGTCGGGCGAAGCGCCGGATTTTTCGACGGCTTCTTTTATCGCATTGCAGGCGCCCTGCCACCAGTCGAGCGGGTCCTGTTCAGCCCAGCCGTTCTGCGGCTGGCTCATTCCGTATTCGTATGTCGCCGACGAAACGGCGTTGCCGGAAGCGTCGAAGACGACCGCTTTCGTTCCGGATGTGCCGATGTCGCAGCCTATCAGAAGTTCGTTTTTATTCATTTTGACCGTCTCCTTTATCGTTTGCGGGTTTGGTTTCGATACCGTCCTGAGTTTCGCTCGTCCAGAACGCCTTTATCGGCTTTATTACAAGCTCGTTTTCGCGCATCCGCAGCTCTCCCAATGCGAAAAAGCCGTTTTTGTCGCTCATTTTCACCCTGTCGCCGACGGCGAATTTTCGGTTTTTATATTTAGAAAGTTTTTTTAAGTAAATTGAGTTGCCGTGCCGCGCCAGATTCCCGAAAAAGTCGGGCAGGATTATATCTTCAAGATCGTCAAATACCCGTTCTACCGGCTTGAGTTTTGCTTTAAGCTCATCGTCGGTCATGGTGACAAGCGCTTCGATTGTGTCGGCTTCGTCGATGCCGAAGCTGCCGGCTCCCGTCCTGCGCAGCGCCGCCATTGTGCCGCCGCAGCCGAGAGCTTCGCCGATATCGCCGCAGAGGGTGCGTATGTAAGTCCCGCCCGAGCAGAGAATATCGATATCATAGTCGGACGGGCTGTCGGTCGGTTCCGCTTTGATTTTGTAAATCTCGACCCGCCGCGGCTTGCGTTTGATCTCAATGCCCTTTCGGGCAAGCTCGTAAAGCCTTTTTCCTTTGTGGCTGATGGCGGAATACATCGGCGGTATCTGGTCGTATTCTCCTAAAAATTTCTCTGCGGCGGTTCTGACATCGTCAACAGAGGGCAAGTCTCCGTCATGCCGCGAAATTATCTCGCCGGATATGTCGTCGCTGTCCGTCTTTATCCCGAGCCGCAGTCTGGCAAGGTAACGCTTGCGTTCCCCCGATGTGTATTCGCAGACCTTTACCGCCCGCCCGACAAGCATGACAAGCACGCCGGTGGCGAGAGGGTCGAGGGTTCCCGTGTGGCCTACCTGCTGGGTTCGGTAGAGGCGGCGGACGTAGTTGACGCAGTCCATCGAAGTAAGCCCTTCGGGCTTGTCAAGCACGACAATGCCGCCGCCGCTGCCCGCCGTAAGGTCGGGGCCGTTGCGGATGGATTTGAAGGGTATATCGAATTTAGAAATCATTATCACTCAATTATCGGCTCGCCGTATTTCTCTATCGCTTCCCGAATCAGGCGCTTCGCGTCTTCCGGGCTTTCCGCCTCGACCGCGCCGCCGGAAGCGCGGACATGCCCCCCGCCGCCGAGCTGCTCGCAGATAAGCGAGACATTGGTTTTTGATGAGCGGAAGGACAGCTTGAACTTCGTCGGCTCATCGGTTACCTGCTTTATCGTCACCCCGACATCGACTCCTTCAATGTCGCGGGCGAAGCTGTTAAGCCCGCCTAAATCGGCGTCGTCGAGGGAGTATTTTTCCTTGTCGGCGTTTGATATATAAATCGAAGCGCAGCCGATCTCCTTTCCGTCGCGGCGGGGGCAGGAAAAGCGCTCAAGGGTGTCGAGCGCAATCCGCAGAGCGGCGAGATCCTTCTCCGTCCGCTTTCCGAACATCCGCTCGCTTATATCCGAATGGCTTATCCCCGTTTCGATAAGAGCCGCGGCGGCAAGATGGGTATCCGCCGTCACCGCCGGATATTTGAAGTTGCCCGAGTCGGCTATTATACCGGCGTAAAGCGCCGCCGCGATTTCTTTGTCAATTACTCCGAGCGGCTCCAGAATCCGGAATATTATCTCGCAGCAGGAGGAAACGGTATCGTCGACGCAGTTAAAAGCGCCGAAATTGTCGCGCGGCGGATGGTGGTCTATTTTAAGCCCGACACAGCCGGAAAAAACGGGAGCGTAATCGCCCAAAAGCGACAGTTCGGCAGTATCGGCGGCGATTATCAGGTCAGGGTTGAAGCAGCTCACCGCGTCGGCGATGCTTTCGGCGGGTTCTGCTGTGATGTAGACCGGCAGTCGCCCGTCTTTTTGCTCATCGTTTTCGCCTACAATTCCGGCGATGAATTTCAGTCTGTCGGGGATTTCGTCGGCGTTGAGAGCGAAGGCTTTTTTTCCGAGTTTCCGCGCCGCCAAAACAAGCGCAGCGCCGGCTCCGAGGCAGTCGGCGTCCGGTCGCTCATGTGTCAGAACGATTATCCTTTTCGCCGCTTCGAATATCCCGCGGGCTTCGTCGAGGGTTATATCGACCGGTTCATTCATCGGTCTCTTCCTCTTCCTCCTGTTCCGAACGGGCGGCAAGCCTCTCCTGCTCTTCCTGCTCAACCCGCTTCAGAACCGCTGTGATTTCGGCTCCGCGGGCGAGCGATGCGTCGCGAACAAAGGTCAGCTCCGGCGTAAGCCTCAGGTTGACAAGCCTTGCAATTTCCGAGCGGATATGGCCGGCAGAGGATTCCAGCGCTTCTTGCACCTGCTCGTCTTTTTCTGCGTCGGAGAGCGTTTTGTCGTAATTTATCACCGAATAATAAATCTTTGCAAACCGCAGATCCGGCTTTGTGTCGACCGAAGTCACCGAAACGAGACAGGAGTCAAGCCGGGGGTCGCGTATATTGCGGAGAATGACGGCAAGCTGCCGCGCCATCTCGTCGTTAATTCGTCCTATTCTGTATTTTGCCATTTTATGTTAAAACGCCCTTTTCGGGCTCTCCTTTATTTATTGCCGGGAGGAAAACCGCCGCAGCCTACATATTAATTAATTAAGTTGTGATTAATTATATCATATCCGGCTCTTTAATGCAACAGTCTTGGCGTGAATTTTAAGCCTCCGCCGCGCTTCGGAATTATTTTTTTGAAACTATTGAAATCTAACGGGGTTTTTGGTATAATTATAACAGAATATAATTAAACAAATAATCGACTTTAAAACGGAGGTATATTTTTATGAAATGCCCAAATTGCGGACATGATATGGCAGACGGCGCGGCTTTCTGCGTCGAATGCGGCAATAAACTGCCCAAAGACGAAAAGCCACAGCAGGCGCAACCTCAACAGCAGCCCCCGCCGCCGCAAGCAGCTGCTCCGCAGCAGACTCTCCCGCAGCAACCCCAACAGCCGCAACCTTCTCCGCAGCAGCAACCTCAGCCTCCGCAGCAGCGCCAGCCTATGCAGCAGGGATATGTTCAGCAGGCCGCTCCCGGAGGTCAGTATCAGCAGGGAAGAGCTCAATACGGCAACCCCGGCGCTCCGTATCAGAATCCTAATCAGGGCGGTCAGTACGGCTATCCTCAGCCTCCGCAGCAGGCTACATACGCTTCGGGAGGCATGCCGGGCGGAATTCCGGGCGGCATGAACGAACTTAACGCCCCGCTGACGGTAGGACAATTCTTCCTCCACTTCCTTATCTGCTCAATCCCCTTGGTCGGATTCATTATGATGCTTGTCTGGGCGTTCTCGAGCGAAAGCAATATCAACCGCAAAAATCTCTCCCGCGCAATGCTTATCTGGACGCTTATCGCAGTTGTCCTGAGCATTATTTCGAGCGTTGTTTTCGCCGCCGCTTTTGCCGGAATCATAAACGAGCTCGGAGGCAGTTTTTAGTTCTGCGTTTTATTGATTCGGGAGGTTTAAATTGTCTCAATATTTTGCATGGTTCGGTCTTTCCGGCTCCTTTGTGCTGACCTGTCTTATTTCGCTGCTGGCGCTTGTTCTGGCGCTCATCTTCCGGACATCCGACCGCTTTGTTGCGGCGGGAGCCATGTTCATCTGCTCTGTCGGCGATATCTTTATGATGGACTGGAACGGCGTAAACACAAAGGTGACTGAATTTACCGGCTTCAGTTTTACCGGTCCCGTCCTTTTCATGATAGGACACCTTATGTATTTCTGGGCGTTTATGATACTCCTGTCCCGCTACGGCCGCCGATTTGTCGGCGACGGCACCTTCTACGGACTCGGGATATGCACCATGACGTTCATAATTATGACCGCTCTCTTTATCATGAGACCCGACCGCGACATACCGACCTATGTGTTGGGCATGATCTATCTCATGGTGATCGGTCTTACAATGCTTGCCGTCTTTTCCTTTACCTTTGCCGAAGGGAAGTGGCGGCTGATCTCGGCTGTCGGGATTATGTCCTTCTTCCTTTCCGACTTCATCATAGGTCTCAACTGGCTCGGCGGCATCGACTATTTCGACAAATATATCTGGTGGTTCTATCCGATAGGACAGATCCTGCTGCTGATAGGCGCCTGATATACGGCGGCGATTACGGCAAAAACGCCCGTTTGGTTAAGAACATCGATTATTAAAAATTAAAAAAAGCCCCTGCGGCAGAACGGAATTGCATTTCCGTCCGCAGGGGCTTTTTCGTTTAAATAGACTTATTCAAACGCCGGAGATAATCGCGGTTTCAGAATCTGCCTTCGCAGATGGCGAGCGCGGCGTCGGAAGCGCTGGCGGCGTCGGAGGTGTAGCAGTCGGCGCCGATCTCATCGCAGAAAGCCTGGGTTATCGGCGCGCCGCCTACCATTATCTTTACCTTGTCGCGGATGCCGCGCTTTTTGCATTCGGCGACGACATTCTTCATCTCAACCATAGTAGTGGTCAAAAGAGCGGAGCAGCAGATGATTTTCGCGTCGTTTTCAACGGCGGCGTCGACAAACGCTTCGGGGGCAACGTCGACTCCGAGGTCGACGCAGGTCATTCCCTTGCCCTCTATCATCATCTTGACGAGGTTTTTGCCGATGTCGTGCAGGTCGCCTTTGACGGTGCCGATTATGACTACGCCTTTCGATTGCACCCCTTCCGCTACGAGATGCGGGCGAAGCAGGGCGGTTCCGGCGTTCATCGCGCGGGCGGCGACGAGGACTTCCGGAACGAAGACTTCGTTGTGCTTAAATTTTTCGCCGATGATATTCATGCCGGCGATAAGTCCTTCTTCAAGAATTTGCTGCGGTTTTATGCCTTCTTCGAGCGCGAGAGTTACGTTTTCCTTAACCTTTGCCGATCGTCCCGACTGCAAAGCTACGCTGATGTCTTCAAGTATTCCCATTGTAATTCTCTCCTTTTTTAAATCGTTTCGCACAACTATTGTATCACATATTTCATTAAAAATCTATGACAATATTGACATTTTTGGTAATTTAACGCAAGTTCGTGTTTTGCTGCTTTATATAATCGATAAAATCAGCTCCGCCGTTGTTTCGACGGAGCTGCTGTCGTTTTTCGGAGGCTTGAATAAATTATTTTCGGGGAGGCTGCGCCTGAATTAAATGTCGATTTGTCAGGCTACGGGGGAGTCGGGACGATTCGGAGCTTCATAGCTTTCTGCTGCCGCCCAGTCTACCGAAATCACCTTTACATCCGGGTTGCCGCCTACCGTCTGCTGATACTGAGTAATCACGCCGTTTTCGATAAGACGCCGCAGAGCGTCGGCTACTACCGATTTAGGCATGCGGTTTACCCTGGCGACGGCGTCGACGGTGCCGCGGAAAGTCGGCTGAGCCGGCCGCTGACGGGTTTTATTTACCTCGTCAAGATATCGCAGATTTGCGAGGATTTTGGCGGCTGTCGAATTAAAGTCAAACTGCTGCCGCTCTTCGCGGTTTTCCTCTGGAGCCGCGTCGTTTGCCGGCGCGTCGTCGGCCGCTTTTTTTGATTTGTCCGGCTTTGCCTTTTTATCGCCGGCTTTTTTTCCGTTTGACGCGTTCTCTTCATCCGTTTTTTCGGGGTAAGACTCCGCTTTGTCCTGAGTCTTCTCCCTTCTTTGCCGTTTTGCCTGACGGTCGGGTTTGTCCTGTTTTTGAGCCGAAGACGCCGCTGCTCCGGAGATGGATACGGCGTCGGCGCTTATCACGGCGCCGGCAGCAACAACCTTTGCGGGTTTGGTTTCCGCCGCGGAAGTTGCATTCGCCGCGGAATTTTCTGCCGATTCTTTTTCCTTCGCCAGTTTTTCTATGATACGATCGACCATGTCGGTCTGTTTCGATCTTGATTTCGGCTGACGCGAGTTTTCTTCCGGCTTCGGAGGTTCCGGTTTTGCCGGTTCCGGCTTGGTTTTTTCCGCGGTTGTTTTCCGGTTGTCAGCTTTGCTCGCGTCTGACTTTTCAGATTTAGACGCGCCGACCGCGTCTGCCTTGGCTTTTTCCGCTTTAGTTGCCTCGGCTTTGGCTTTATCAGCTTTAGATTGTTCGGCTCTTGTTTGTTCGGACTTTGTCTGTTCGGCTTTGGCTTGCCTTGCGTCGGCAGGCTCCGGATTATCAGGTTTTGTAAAAGCAGGCTTTGCAAAAGCAGGCTTTGTAAAAGCAGTCTCCGCTTTTGACTGCTCAGCCTTTGCCTGTTCGGCATTTTTCTGTTCCGCCGCGGCTTTTTTAGCTTGGGCTTTTTCGGCTCTCGTTTGTTTTGTTTTTTTAACCTTCTTTTGCTCGGCTTTAGCCTGCTCGGTTTTTGCCCGATCGGATTTGGCTCCGTCAGCTTTAACTTTTTCCGGCTTTGCCTTATCGGCTCCGGATTTTTTTCCGCTTTGACGCTCGAGCTTTGCTTTCTCGGTTTTTTCCTTGTCTACCTTAAATTTTTCCGCCTTTGCCTTGTCGGCGGAAGAACTTCCCGGGCGCTGCCGGCTCGGATGCGGCTTTTTTCCCGGACGCTCGCCTTTTCCGAAAAACCCTTTGCGGACAGCCGGAGCAACTGCGGGAACCTCATACACCTCGGTAGCGGTGTTTCGAAGCTGATTTGACAGCGAGTTTCGAACGCCGTAAATAACAACCGGTTTGTTCAGCCGATTGATAATGAAGCTGACTGCGGAAGAAAAGTGTCCGTCGCCGGTGAAAATGATATAAACATCGATATCCGGCGAGCTTACCGTCTTCTGATAAATGTGATCGAGCATTATGAAGTCGGTAAAATCCTTGGTATAATTCGGGGAGCTGTTTTGCGTTTCGATGATGATGTTGGTCACTTCGCGGATTCGGCTTATCTCCGCCCGAAGAGAAGGATTTGAAAAATCGGCAAAAACTATTATCTCGCCCAAATCATACTTTTGCGAAAGCTCGTCGCGCCAGCCTTTAATATCCGGTCGGATGTGATAAAGATTATCGAGCGCTATGTACCAGTGCTCGTAATCCACGAAGGCGACGGCGCGGGGCTTAAGTCGGCCTTCCGCCTTCGATTTAGCGGATTTTTTGAAAAAAAGATCCCAAAACATGTACTCTGAAGATCACCTCTTTTAAAAAGCGCCGCGTAGGTTTCCCGACGGCGCGTCAGGTATTGTAATAAAGTTTACGGCAAGAGCGACTATTCGCTGCCGCAAAAAATAAAAAATAAAATAATACGGGGATTCGCGCCTCCCGCAGGGGACAGGCAAAAAACGACAGATGCCTCCCCAATCAATTATACTACATCGGCGGTAAAATCTCAATAGCTAATTTATTAACAATTACAGTTTGAACGAAATTGTTTCCGAGGCTGAAATTTACGCAACGGCTGAATAAACATATAAATTTCTTTATTTAAGAGTTATTTGCGGAAATTGCCGGATAAAAAAAGCCGCCCGTTTTTGGCGGCTTGATTTAAAAGTCGAATATCCGCGGCATATCCGGATAGACATCCCGGCGGTATGCGGCAAGCAGCGGCTGAGAGTTGAACTGTCGTTCGGCGAATCGGAGCACCGCCTTAACGTCGGAAAGTCTCAGTCCTTCGCAGCCTTCGCGGTAGATGGCGGCGACTTTGCCGGAAGCGTCAAGGAAATCATACACCCGACGCGCCGCAAGATATGTCTGGTAACAGCCCTTCGGGTTCGATTCTACATAGCCGTAGGATTCGGTTTCGCATAAGCAGCGCGGGGCGATCAGCGCTTTAAAAAAGTGCATATCGTAGGGCAGGACATCCTCGTGTCCGGAATATTTGGCGAGCTCGGGACCTAAGTGATCCGGGTGATGAGAAAGCATCTCGGCTATGTCGGGCGATGCGCGCAAAACGCCTTGTTCGTCGTATTCTCTCATTTGGTAGCGCCAGCAGCCGGCGCCGTGGTTGCCGCTTCCGTTGGGGGCGGTTATGGCTATCCGGCTGTCGAGAGCGCCGGCAAGAAGCGCCGCTTTGCCGCTGTTTCCGCTGCCTGCCGCCAATATTTTGTCGAGATCGATACCCTCAATTTGATATACGGCGTCGATAGCCCGCATATATCCCCACGCCCACGCCCCCACGGCGCTGAGCGGAATATTCTGATAGACGCGCAGGACGCCGGAAGCGGAGGGAATTCCGGAAATGTCGGGAAAGATGTCGGCGCGGCTGAACAGCGCCAAAATAAATCCGCGGCGGACGATATGCGAGATTATCTCTTCCGATATAACTCCCGGAATGTCGTCTCCGCAAACTATCGTCGGGAAGAAAAGACCGCAGCAGGGAGCCGCGGGACGGTATATTTTAAGCGAAAAAGCAAAATCCCACTCATTTGTGCCGCAGATAATCCGATAAACCTCGCGCTGCGCGTCGTCTGACAGGTATATTCTCCATACGGTGAAGCGTTCCGGATCGGGCGGCAGCTCTCCGAATTCGATTTTTACGGCGCAGTCTGTTATTTCTTTGCGCCGTATTTCCCAATCAGCAACGGATGTTACCCTCCGCCCGTTGTTCATGACGAAGGGATCCGGCAGTCTGCCTAAAACGGTGTCAAGCGAATAATCAAATTTTCTTGACGAGCGGCGCATAATCTCCCCCTTGATTTTGAAATATTATTTATGCTGATTGTTCGCGCATATAATTTAGTTTGACATATAAATTATACCACAAAAAAACAATTTGTCAACTCGACAAAATAAGATTGAGGTAACACTGTGTTAAAATATATGTAAACTCGATTCGTTTTCGCTTTCATTTGCTTTTGAGCGGCTTGTTTTGTCGCTTTCTCGTTGACAGAGGTCGCTTTTTGTGCTATAATTTTCATGATGTCTCGGCTGCTTTTATTCAATTATTTTTTGGTGAAATTGAAAAAACAAGAGACACGAAAAACAAAAGAGAAACATTATGAATATAAGAAATATCGGGATTTTAGCTCACGTCGACGCGGGCAAAACCACTCTGACGGAGCAGATCCTTCGCCGATGCGGCGTTATCCGATCCGCCGGATCGGTAGATTCGGGAGACACCGTCGCAGATTCTATGGATATAGAACGCCGGCGCGGGATATCGGTAAGAGCGGCGGCGATTTCCTTTATGTCGGGCGATGTCAGGATAAATCTCATCGATACCCCCGGGCACGTCGATTTCGCGGGAGAGGTCGAGCGTTCGATGACGGCGCTTGACGGAGCGGTGGTCATTATAGACGCCCTTGAGGGAGTTCAGCCGCATACCGTCGCCATCTGGAAGGCGCTTGACCGGCTTTCTTTGCCGAGATTTATCTTTTTAAATAAAATCGACCGAGCCGGCGCGGATCCCGAAGCGGTGTTTTCCGGGCTTTCAAGGTGGCTTGACGGAAACTTCGTCCGTCTCTTCAATGTGTCGGACTGCGGTTCTCGCGAAGCGAAAGCCGAACTTGGCTCAATGACACAGGAGTCGGCGGAACAACTTAGCCTTGCCGACGACGTCTTCATGGAAAAATATCTTGACGGTGCCGCAAACGAAGCCTTCTTTTTAGAGCGGCTCAAAAAGGCGTCGGCTGAAGGCAGGGCGGCGCCGGTATTTGCCGGCGCTGCGGCGCGGGATGTCGGAATTGACGCGGTTTTGTGGGGGATTGAGCATTGTCTTCCCTCGGCTGAAACGAAAGAAGCCGATCTGTCCGCCGTCGTCTTCCGAATCGACCACGACAAGACTGCGGGAAAGATAGCTCACGCCCGTCTTTTCGGCGGCGAACTTGTCACCCGCGACAGCCCCGATATAATAAGAGGCGGAGAACCGGTCGAAGATTCCGGCAAGATAACCCAGATCCGCCGCTTCACCGGCTCAAAATACGAAGACACCGGCAAAGTCAGCTGCGGCGACATCGCCGGTCTCTGCGGACTTTCCGGAGCAAAGATAGGCGACATAATCGGCGCTGCGTCGAAAAGAACCGGTTCATCGCCGAAACTTGCTACGCCTTATCTCACCGTAAAAGCGGCGCCGAAGGACGCCGCCAGGCTGCCGGAACTGCTGGCGGCGCTGACCGAGCTTTCCGAAGAAGAGCCGCATATAAACTGCCGCTGGGAAAAGACAGAGCGGGAGATCGACATCGATCTTACCGGACGTATCCAGCTTGAAGTTATCTCGGAGGAGCTCAAAAGCCGCTACGGTATCGAAGCGGAATTCAGCCCGCCCGCGGTTATATATAAGGAAACAATCAAAAACCCCGGTATCGCTTTCGCTTCATATACAATGCCTAAACCCTGCTGGGCGGTTGTCGAGATGCGCTTTGAGCCGCTTGAGCGCGGCGCCGGAGTCGTCTGGGACGGAGGACGAGTGCCGAACAATCAGCTTTTTTACCGCTATCAGGAGCATATAAGGCGGTCTTTCTTTATGAGTATTTCCCAGGGGAATTACGGCTGGGAAGTGACCGATTTCAAAGCGACGCTGACCGGCGGCGAGCATCACACGATACACACTCATCCTTTGGATTTCTTCGTCGCCACCCCGATGGCGGTGAGAGACGGATTTGCCGCCTGCGGCACAGAATTGCTTGAGCCGCTGGTTGACGCCCGGATTACCGCCCCGGAGGAGTATCTGGGCAGAGTCATCTCCGACGTGACCGATAAGATGCGCGGCAGCTTTGATGAGACGCCGGCGATAGTAAACGGCAGTTTTATGCTTGACTGCGTTCTGCCGGTTTCGGAATCGCTCGATTATCCGATACGCCTTGCAAGCGTTACCTCCGGAAAAGGCTCGTATTACCAGGAATTTCGCGGATACAGGATAATTCCGCCGGAGCTTGGCAGGACTACCCCGTTCAGGGGGATAGACCCGGCCGACCGCGCAAAGTGGATACTCTACGCCCGCGGCGCCATCACCGAGGGATATTGAATACCCCAAACGGTTTTAAATTTCTTTATAAGAACCGATGTATACTCCCCCGGCTTTTACCGGACCGTTAAAATATATAATGAGCTGAGGATTATGACTGACTTGACCGAAAAAACCGAAACAATCGAAACGACCGCGGCGGTCGAAAATGCCGAAAAGAAAGAAGTTAAACCCACGGCATCCCTTGAGGACATAAGAGCCGCCGGCGAGATACTCGAGCTTTCGGCGACCGCCGGAATGCTGATACTTGAAAGCGGCGGAGAGACCGGCCGCGTCGAAGACACTATAATCCGGATGTGCAGCGCCGCGGGTTTTACCGGAACAATGGTCTCGGCTACCCCGACCGCGATTTACATGACGCTTATCGGCCATGAGCCGAAGATACGGCTTTCGCTGGTGCAGCGGACGAGCGCAAGGGTGATCGACCTTACCGTTTTAGAACGGGCGAATCATATCTCAAGGGAATTTATCGACGGCAATATCACTTCGGATGAAGCGGCAAAACAGCTCGCCGATCTTCGCGCGCCGAAAGCGAAAAAAAGATTCGACCTGCTTTTGAATATGCTTGTTGCGGCGTTTTCGGTGTCGATGTTCACCCTTGTTTACGGCGGCAAGCCGATGGACGCGGCGGTGTCGGCGGTCTGCGGCGCCGTGACGGTGCTGATCCAAAGTCTTTTCGGCAGAACCGCGCGCGCTTTCATAACTCAGTTCGTTATCTGTCTTCTTGGCGGCGCGGCGATAGGCGCTATTTCGGCCGCCTCTCTTTCGCTGCCCGGCGTCAGCGGGATATATATGATAGCCGTCGGCGCGATGGTGCCGCTGCTGCCGGGACTTGCGATGACCTCGGCAATCCGCGACACAATTATGGGCGACCTCGTCTCCGGCGTCGCGCGGTTCGCCGAAGTAACAATGTCGGCGCTGTCGCTGGCCGGCGGAATGGGCGCCTCGCTGTACTGCTATATAACTCTGACCGGACGGCAGATAGGTTCGGGAGGAACGGCGGCGCTGGATATGCCGGTATGGCAGTTAATGATTTTCGGGATACTTGCCGTCGCGCCCTATTCGGTGATGATGAACGCTCCCAAAAAGGCGATTCCGGCTGCGGCGGCGCTCGGCGGAGCGGTTTATGTCGTTTACGCGCTGTTCGCGGCGGCAGGCTCGCCTTATCTCGGCTACTTTCTCAGCACTCTCTTGGCGGCTTCCGCGTCGGAGGCGCTGGCGCGGATAATAAAGATGCCTTCGGCGGTCTTTCTTTTCCCCGGAATAATCATCCTTGTTCCCGGAATGGGTCTTTACGAAACGATGCTCTGCGTTGTGCGGGGCGCCCCGATGATGGCGCTGTCGCTGGGTTCGACGGTGCTTATCTGCGCCGGACTCATGGCGCTGGCTATGGCGGTGACCGGCGTTGTCGCAAGGAGTATTCGTTTTGCGGGCAAGAACCGGCGCAAACGCAAATAAGCTGTAAAAAATCAGGCTACGAAAACACAAATATTGCTTTGAAGATGTTATGTAAACCTAAAAAACAGAAAAAGGTGGGTATGAATAATGGCAAATAAAAGTTTAGGTAAAGCTAAAAAGAAAAAGAATGATGAATTCTACACTGTATTTGAGTATATTCAAAAAGAAATGAATGCGTATCTCGAATATAACCCGGATGTTTTTCGGGGAAAGACTGTTCTTTTGCCCTGTGACGATCCTGAATGGAGTAATTTTACAAAATATTTCGCACAAAATTTCGAATATTTGGGGTTAAAAAAACTGATAAGTACCAGTTTTGCGGTGGACAGCAAGGAAAAGCAGTATGAATATTTCCGTCAGATATCACTTTTCGAACTCCAATCTCCACTTTACGATGAGGAAATCTCAAATATGCGCGGAAAGATATTTACGCTTGAAAAAGATGAAAACAAATCAGGTGTCATAGATATTGATGACTTAAAATGGAAGTATTTAGAGGGTGATGGGGATTTCCGCAGTGACGAAATTAAGGCTTTGCGTGATGAAGCGGATATTATAGTTACAAATCCACCATTTTCGCTTTTTCGGGAATTTGTAGCTTGGGTAATGGAAGCCGAGAAACAAATTGTAGTTATAGGCAATCAAAACGCCATAACTTATAAAGAAATATTCCCTCTGCTAAAAGAAAACAAACTATGGATTGGTGCAACAAATAATGGAAAAGATATGGTTTTTGAAGTACCAGAAGGAGCCAAAGTAGCACCTAAAGATAAGGAGAAAGCTGAAAAATTAGGTTATAAGGGGAATTATACAAGATTAGGTAATGCATGCTGGTTTACAAATATTGATCATGGACGCCGACATCAGCCACTTACCTTAATGACAATGGCAGACAACTTAAAATATAGCAAACATAAGCAGATTAGAGAGCAAGGTTATTTAAAGTATGATAATTATGATGCTATCGAAGTTCCGTATGTTGATGCTATACCAAGTGATTATTTTGAAGATATGGGTGTACCAATTACTTACCTTGACAAACATAATCCTGACCAATTTGAAATTATTGGAGCAACCGAAAGCGAAGGTAAAGGGTTTTCAGCTGGATTGTGGAATTCAGATAGTGGAACTGCGCAACCCGTCGTCAACGGCGAGAGAAAATACAAGAGACTGTTCATTAAACACAAAATATAATGTGATTATGAGAATACCAATAAAAGTAAACTAATTCATACTACACGGCGATGAAAGTGTCTATTCTATTTATGCTAGGATATTTATTAAGTGGAGGCGCTACTGATGAATACTACACTTGTTACAGACATAACAGTAGAACAAATCTGTAAGGGTTTTGTTTATAACAAATTAGAGGGCAAGGGACTTTTCGGATTATCTGGTAAGTTGGTAATTCAGCCTGAATATCAGCGTAATTATCTTTATGCTGAAAACAAGAGGGAAGAATCGGTTATACACTCTGTTTTAAAGGGCTATCCATTGGGACTAATTTATTTTAACAAAGTCGGAAATGACCGATATGAAATTCTTGACGGACAACAACGTGTTACCAGTTTAGGACGTTTTCTTACAGGTAAATTTCCACTATTTGATGCGGACGGAAAGCCCCACTACTATTCTGGTTTACCCGATGATATAATACGAAAAATCAACGAAACGACTCTTACGATTTATATATGCGAGGGCGATGAAAGCGAAATAAAGGCATGGTATAAGACTATAAACATTGCAGGGATTCCCCTTAATCATCAAGAAATTTCAAATGCCGTTTATTCCGGTCCGTTTGTCACGAAGGCAAAAGAAAAATTCAGTAACAGCCAAAACTCCAATATTCAGAAATGGAGTGCATATATAAGAGGCAAGGTTAATCGTCAAGATTATTTACGCACAGCGTTAGAATGGGTAGCTCGTAGCAGTAATGACGACGCTGTTGACGATTATATGAGTAAGCACCGTTTTGATACTAATATCAACGAGTTGGAAACATATTTTAATAGTGTTATTGACTGGATTTCCGGTACATTTATAGATGTTGAAAGTGAAATGCGCGGACTTGAATGGGGACGGCTATTTGAAACTTACCACAATACCCCATATGACCCTGCTAAGGTGTCTGAAATGGTTCGTAAATTGTATGGCGACGTAGCAGTAAAGAGCCGCAAAGGTGTGTTTGAATACATTTTAGGGGGCTGTCAAGATACTCGTCTTCTTGATATTCGTGTTTTTGAAGATTCGACTAAAAAAGCAGTTTATGAGCAGCAGACAAATGTAGCAAAAGAAAGTGGGAAGTCAAATTGCCCATTGTGCTCATTAGGTAATGATAACAACTCAAAGCGGATATGGAAGTATAATGAAATGGACGCAGACCATGTTACCGCATGGAGTAAAGGCGGCGCAACGGATATTAATAATTGTCAAATGCTATGTGTAACGCATAATAGGGCGAAAGGCAATAAATAAGCAAACAAAAACAGCAGTAATCCGTCTTTAAACCGGACAATTCTTTCCGTTTCTCGCCCGCGCTTGACATTTCCGTGTTATAATAGTATAATAATATCGTAAGATATCCGAAATAAAATCCGAAAGGCGGAATAATATGAAACAGATAAAACAAGACGCAAAATACGCAATGGTAGTTCCTTCCTCGATGGGAGTCAGAATCTGCCCTCCGTCGGGACAGCCGGTTCAGTCGAGCGACCTTTTCATCATGCAGGCGACCTCCGCCGAGACGAATGTGCTTTCGATCTCGTCCTATCTCGGCAAACGCACGAAGGTGCTTACCGCTTTTGTAAAAGGCAGCCCGATAGCCGACTATATCAAGCGCGATCTGCGTTCCCGCGGAATTGAATACGACGGACCGGAAGTGCCGCAGGGCGGTCCCTGGGGCTACCGCCATCAGTTCAACGTCGCCGATTCCGGCTACGGCTCTCGCGGTCCCCGCGTCTGGAACGACCGCTCCGGCGAAGTCGGCCGCACTCTCGACGCTTCGAATTACGATCTTCAGAAGCTGTTCGCCGAGGACGGCGTCGGCATACTCCATATTTCCGGACTTATAGCGGCGCTTTCCGAACAGACGACCAAATTCTGCCTTGAGCTTGCCCGGACGGCGCATAAATACGGCACCGTCGTCAGCTTCGACTTAAACCACCGCGCCTCTTTTTGGCTTAACCGCGAAGAGGAACTCCGCGCTTCCTTTACCGAAATAGCCTCTCTTGCCGACGTTCTTATCGGCAACGAAGAAGATTTCCAGCTTGCCCTCGGAGTAAAGGGACCGGAGGCGGGCGGCAAGGACATCGACCAGATAGACACCTTCAAAGCGATGATCACCGCAGCGAAAGCGGCGTTCCCGAACGTCTCGGTATTCGCGAACACCCTGCGCCAGGTCGTCGACGTCAACACTCATATCTGGGGCGCGATTCTGCTTGCGGACGGCGAGTGGTTCGTCGCCGAACCCCGCGAGATTCATGTCCTCGACCGTATCGGCGGCGGAGACGGCTTTGTCGGCGGAATGCTTTACGCGATGCTTCAGGGCTGGGAGAGGGAAAAATGGGTGCAGTTCGGCTGGGCGACAGGCGCGCTCGCTACCACCTTCCTCACCGACTACGCTCAGCCCGCCGATGAAGAGCAGGTCTGGAGCATCTGGAAAGGCAACGCAAGAGTTAAAAGATAATTTGATCATCATATCCCCCCGCCCGAAGCCGCCGCGCTTTGCGGCGGGGGAAATTTTTATAAAGAAACGGCAAAAGAAGCAAACCCGCTGTTTGGCCGTATTTAACCATATTGGAGACTTTAACACGGTGAAAATCATCGATATATCGCAGGAGGTCTTGTCCTCTGAGGTTTATCCGGGCGACCCGAAACCGGAAGGCGAGAAGATAAGCTCAATCGAAGACGGAGAGCTGTATAACCTTTCCCGTTTTTCCATGTGCGCTCACAACGGCACGCATATCGATGCGCCGTCGCATTTTATCAAAGACGGAAAGACGGTTGACCGGCTTCCTTTGGATGTTTTCGTCGGCGATTGCTCGGTGATATATCACAAGGGAAACGTTACGGCGGAAGATGCCCGGGCAATACTGCAAAAAGCGGCGGATACGGGGGCTTCGGAGCGGATACTTATCTCAGGCGACGCCGTTGTTACCGCCGAAGCTGGGAGGGTATTTGCCGAATCGGGAATTAAACTCATCGGAAACGAAAGCCAGACCGTCGGACCGGAAGACGCGCCCGCCGAAGTTCATAAAATCTTGCTCGGCGCGGGGATAATACTTCTGGAAGGCGTTGCGCTGAAAAATGTCGCCGAGGGAAAGTATTTTCTGAACGCAGCCCCGCTGAATTTAGCCGGATTTGAGGGTTCCCCCTGCCGGGCGTATTTGATTGAAGTGTAATTCCGGTTTTTGAACGCTAAAGAAAGGAGAGCGCAGCGCTACAAATTCAAAATGTTTTGCTGCCGACAATAAATATGGCTGATGTAATCTGTTTCGGTGAAATAATGATGCGGCTGACCCCGCCCGGATACGCGAGGTTTTTGCAAGCCTCCTCTTTTGAACTTGACTTCGGAGGAGCGGAGGCGAATGTCGCCGTCGCGCTGGCGCAGCTCGGAGTTTCCGTCGATATGGTGACGGCTTTTCCCGAAAACGACTTGGGTCAGGCGGCGATAAACGTTCTTCGGAGCTATGGCGTCGGCGTCGGCAAAATTCTCCGCCGCGAGGGAAGAGTCGGAATATATTTCCACGAAAAAGGCGCTTCGCAGCGCCCGTCAAGAGTGATATACGACCGCAAAGGCTCATCCGCCGCGCTCGCCGATCCGTCCGAATATAATTGGGAGGAAATACTCGGCGGCGCGCGCCTTTTCCACTTCACCGGGATAACTCCGGCGATAAGCTCCGCCGCTGCGCAGGCGGCGGAAGACGCGCTGAAAAGCGCGAAACGGCTCGGCATAAAAGTTAGCTGTGACCTCAACTTCCGCAAAAATCTTTGGGACGCCGAGACTGCCGGTAAAACGATGGGTCGCCTCTTGCGTTACACCGATGTTCTTTCCTGCGGGCTTGACGATTTAGCCGCGATGTTCGGGATAAAAACCGACGCGCCCGACAGGGATAACATCCCGGAAAGCGAATATTCAAGGATAGGCGCCGAGCTGAAAGAACGCTTCGGCATAACGACTGCGGTATTTTCGATGAGAAAGTCGATATCTTCGTCGGAAAACGACTACGCCCTCCGGATTTACGACGCCGAAACCGGAGAGATTTACGATTCCGCCGAATATCATATAATTATAGTAGACAGGATAGGCGGAGGGGACGCCGCGGCCGCCGGAGTTATATACGGTATGCTGAAAGGTTATTCCCCTCAGAAGACGGCGGATTTCGCCGCAGCCTGCGCCGCGTTCAAGCACAGCGTCGAGGGGGACTTTACCTCGGCTTCAAAAACCGAGATCGACGCGCTCATCGAAAACGGCGGCAGCGGTCGGGTCAGCCGATAAAACAGACCTGCTTTTCAAAGGATAATCAAATGGAGATAAAGAAAATCATAATCGCCGCCGTTGCCGGAGTCGCCGTGATCGCCATCGCCGCGTTCTTTATAAGCTCCTGCAAGGATAAAAATAACTACCCGATTTTGGATCGCGATCCGGGAATGGTTTATATCCCGCCGGAGACGAAGATAATCTACGCCGACAAAACCGACAATGGGTATTACAGAGCCGAAGCGGAGCAGCTGACGGACACCACAATCCGGGTAAGATACAAGATTTGCTCGCCGGAAGGAGACACCGATTTTGACACCGGCGAGATATTCAATTCGATGTATTATCCTCTTTCTCATCTTTATGACGAAGGCGGCTTTTACGACGCTGATTTTGTCGCGGATGAAGAGCCTCGGTCCGACGGCGCCGCCGTGCGTTTTCTCTGCTTTGAATATGAAACCGAAAAAAAGGTAATTATATATTCGCAGGAACTTCCGGAGGAAGCGAGGGCGGTATTCGACCGCGCGTATGAGATTTTTGAAGAGATACGCGCCGGAAAGAGATATCCGAGCGAGTCGGCCGAGGAGGGCTCATGATAACGATATTCAACAGAAAAAAACTCGCCGTCGATACCTCAAGTCAGGAGATTACCCGCGTCACGCTCAAGCTGAAAGCCGCGGGAATAAAATACGAGCTTCGCACGTCAAGAAGCCAGTCGTCGTTCGGAATGATGCTTCACGGATCGATGAGCGCCGGCATCGGTCACGGCGCGGGCGGCGCCAACGCGGGGATAGGCCCGCTGTTCTTCGTTTACACGGTCTATGTGGCGCGGAAAGACTTTGAACGGGCGAAGGAAGCGATAAACTGACCTTTTCCAAAGAGGGGAGGGAAGACGATGATAATTCTCAATATTGCCCTGGCGGCTGCCGGGCTTGCGTTTCTTGTGTTTGGTTATCTTATCTATTTCCGGAAGAAATACACCCTCGTAAACGGCTTTCCCCGTTCCGGCGCGACGAAAAAACAGCGCAGATATGCAAAGCTTATCGGAATGGCGGAGCTTATATCCGGTGCGGCGCTGCTTCTGCTGTCGGTCGTCTGCTTTGCGGTAGCGTCGGTGATTTTCTCCGCCGTGACGCTGATTTTGTCGGTAACCGCCGTTTGCGCGGTGCTTATCGGGATAAGTATGACGAAGAAATGAAAAACGGACCCGTTAAAAGGTCCGTTTTGTTTATTTAAAAACCGATTTCATCCAATCTCATCCGATCTCATCCACCGCGGCGTTTATCTTATCCAGCAATTTTTCCGCCTTTTTCAGGCCTTTCTCATACATCGACGCGACGTTCGTCGAATAGCTGCGCAGCAGGTTCATTATGCCTTCGTTGTATCCGCCGATCTCGAAATACCAGCCGTAATCGTAGCTTCGGGTCGAGAAGATAAGGTCGAGCATCGCGGATGACTCTTCGTCGCGGGTGGTTTTGCCTTTGAGGGTGATTTCGTAATAAGCGGGAGTCAGGGTGTAAAGTGACTCATAAGCCAGCGCCTGCAGGATATATCCGGTGCGGGCAAAGCCTTCGTCATCGAAAGCGTTGTTCGGGATTGTGTAGAAAGCGGAAGTCCAGGAGGCAGAGCTGTTGTAATATCTCTCCTGATCCTCCGAGAAGAGCGGCAGTGGCAGCACGCCGAAGTCGGTGTCCATCTCTCGCAGGGTAGTTATCGTTCCGAGGTGCTGGAGCAGGAAGAGGGCGCGGTCCTCCCGCAATGCTATCTGACCGTAATCGGCGTCGTAGCCGTTGCGCTGATAGGCGCAGGTGATGCTCTTGTCAAACGCAAAGGAGGCGAATTGTTCGAACACCGAAACAAATCTGTCGGAATAAAGCGTCAGCTCGATGTGTCCGTCCGCGTTTACCTCGCAGCACTTGATGCCGGAGGCGTTGACGATTCCCATCATGATATCGTCCCAGATGTATATCGCGTAGGTGTCGTCCTTGTCGTTTTCGCCGCTGCCGTCCCCGTCGGTGTCTTCGTAAACGCCGACGGTGTAGCTTTTCAGGTTGTCGATCGTCCACTGCATGGTATCGACTTTTTCGTAAAGGTTCGGCAGACCGAAGTTCTCCGCCATCTTTTTGTTGAAGTATATGCAGTAGGTGGAGGCGTTGTCGGCGGTGCTGATGTCGCCGGTCGTCATGAACAGCTTATCTCCGAAAGCAAAGTCGGAGTTTGCGTACTGATCCCACCAGGGCATCGAAAGTTCGAGGTTCGGAACGGTATTCAGGTTGCGCAGGATGTTTGACGTCACGGCGTTGCAGCAGCTGTAGCCGCTCATAACGGCGATGTCGTAGTCGTTTGAGCCGGCGGCGACCGATTTCAGAACATTCTGCTGTCCGCCGCGGTTATCGACCGAAAAAAACTCTTTATAGCTGATTTTGACGTTGTAAAGTTCTTCGACTTTCGCCGTGCGCTCGTATTGGGCGTCGTTTATTACTTCGCCGTTTTGCTCCTCGCCCTTGAAGTCGTTTACCCAGTGCGCGCCGTGGAGATAAATATTATAGTCATACCCGCCGTAATCGGGCTGACCGACAAGCCCGCTTTCAAGCCGGGTGGAAACTTCCGCTTCCGTCGTCGCTGCATCCGGCGCTGCAGCTGCGGTTGTGTCTGCGGGAGTTGCGCCGCCGTCGGCGCAGGCGGTAAAAATTGCGGAAAATGTAAGCAGCGCGGCAAAAAGAGCCGCGGTTGTTTTTGCGAAAATTTTCATGTATACTCCTTGTTTATGCTTGGGCAGGTTCAGTTTGCTTTTCTAATATATTAACATACCCCCGCCGAAACAGATACGCCGCAAAAATTAAATTATTGTTAAAAAACCGGCGTCCCTTTTTTTGGAGACGCCGGTCAGGCATTTGATTTTTATTTCAGCATTCCGCCGACGATATCGGCGGCTTTTTCGAGGGCTTCGGCAACCTTTGATTTGTCGCCTGCGCCGCCCATCGCGGAGTCGGGACGACCGCCGCCCTTTCCTCCTGTCAGGGCAACTACCGATTTGAGGATGTTGCCGGCGTGAGCGCCCGATTTAACGGCGTCGGCGCCGCAAACGGCTATAATCTGGGTTTTGTCGTCGTTTTCGGCGGCAAGCACCGCGACTATGTCGGGGGCTTTGGCTTTGAGGTCGTCTCCGAGAGCGCGGGCGGCTTCGAGCGACATACCCGAAAGCTTCGCCGTCGCGACCCTGACGGCTCCGACCTGTATTGCGTCGGAAATAATACCGTCGGTATTGCCGGAAGCTAATTTCGCGTTGAGTTCTTCTATCTTGCGGTTGGCGGCGCGAAGATCGCCGTCGACCGCCGCGGCGCGTCTTGCGATATCATAGGGCGAAACCGATTTAAGCTCCTTCGCGGTTTCGGCGATAAGCGCCTCTCGGCTTTCGAGCAGGGAAAGGACGTTAAGTCCGGTAACCGCGACTATCCGGCGGACTCCTGCCGCGACCGAAGTTTCGGAGATGATGCGGAAAAGTCCCGCCTTTGCGGTGTTGTCAAGGTGAGTTCCGCCGCAGAGTTCGGCCGAATAATCGCCCATCTTTACAACTCGGACGACGTCGCCGTATTTTTCCGAGAAGAGGGCGGCGGCGCCCATCTTTCTGGCGGTTTCTATGTCGGTCTCAAGGGTAACGACCGCCTCGCCGCGGAGTATCTCGCGGTTTACTTCGGATTCGACTTGCTTTATCTCATCGGAGGCAAGCGCCTGATAATGCGAAAAGTCGAAGCGGACTTCCTTTTCGTCAACATATGAGCCTGCCTGCTCTACATGATTTCCGAGTACCCGTCTCAGCGCGGCGTGAAGCAGGTGCGTCGCCGAGTGGTTGCGGCGAATCGCGTCGCGGCGTTCGGCATCGACTGAAGCGGTTACTGTGTCGCCGATGCGAAGCGCGCCTTTTTCAACGGCGCCTATCATCATATAAACGTCTTCGTGCTTCTTTGTGTCGCTCACCCGGAAGAGAACGCCGGCGTCGGTTTCGATAACGCCGATATCCCCCACCTGTCCGCCGCTTTCGGCGTAGAAAGGGGTTTTGTCAAGCACGACAAGCGCTTTTCCGGCGTTGTCGCCGGAGGCTTCTATCATTTCAACCGCTTCGTTGTCGGAGGAGTCGATTATCGCAAGCACGCGGCAGCCGGATGTTGTATATTCTTCATATCCGCGGAATTCGGTTTTCGGCAGATCGGCTAAATAATCAAACGATTCGCCTACCCAGCCGAAATCTCCGAGGGACGCGCGGGCGGCGCGGGCGCGCTCTTTTTGTTCGTTCAGCAGCTTGTGGTAACCCTCTTCGTCGACGCCGATCGATTTTTCGGCGGCGATCTCGCGGGTGAGGTCGATATTGAATCCGTAGGTATCGCTGAGCTTGAACACGTCGGCGCCGTCGAGGGTGTCTTTTCCGGCTTCTTTTGCGGCAGCGATCATACCGGAGAGGATGTCAAGTCCCGCGTCGATGGTGGCGGCAAAGCGTTCCTCCTCGATTCGCATCAGCTTCTTTATATAATCGAGGTTGTCGGTAAGTTCCGAATATTCGGGATGGTTTTCGCGCGCGACGGTTTCGACGACTTCGCAGAGGAAAACTCCTTTTATGCCGAGCAGCCGTCCGTGGCGGGCGGCGCGGCGGATGAGGCGTCGAAGCACATATCCCCTGCCTTCGTTAGAAGGAACAACGCCGTCGGAGATAAGGAAAGTCGAAGCGCGGACGTGGTCGGTGATTACCCGCAGGCTGATATCCGTCTTCGGATCGTCGCCGTATCTGATTCCGGCAATCGAGCTTATCTTCTGCATGATGTTGCGGACGGTGTCGACTTCAAAGAGGTTGTTTACCCCCTGCATGATGCACGCCATCCGCTCAAGTCCCATACCGGTGTCGATGTTCGGATGGGCGAGGGGGGTGTAGTTGCCCTTTCCGTCGCCGTCAAACTGCGTGAAGACGAGGTTCCAGAACTCCATATGCCGGTCGCAGTCACAGCCGGGCTTGCAGTCGGGAGAGCCGCATCCGAATTCCGGACCGCGGTCGAAGTAAATCTCGGAGCAGGGTCCGCAGGGACCGGAGCCGATCTCCCAGAAGTTATCCGCTTTGCCGAGACGGACGATGCGGTCTTCCGGCAGTCCGACTTCGTCTCTCCAGATATCGCGCGCCTCGTCGTCGTCTTCGTATATCGTCGCCCAGATTCGGTCTTTCGGGAGCTTCAGCCATTCGGTGACATACTCCCACGCCCAAAGGATAGCCTCGCGCTTGAAATAATCGCCGAAGCTGAAGTTGCCGAGCATCTCAAAATAAGTG
The DNA here is from genome assembly GCA_012800735.1 of Clostridiales bacterium. GTDB lineage: Bacteria > Bacillota > Clostridia > Oscillospirales > CAG-272 > JAAZGC01. The sequence continues at coordinate 252,062 of JAAZIU010000028.1, forward strand.
CCGTGGCGGGCGGTTATTCCGACCCGCTCGATGTCCGGCGTTCTGATGCACTTCTGGCAGGTGGTCATCCGGCGGTTCGGCGGCTCTTCTTCGCCGGTGAAATATTTTTTCAGCGGCGCCATTCCGGCGTTTACCAGCAGCAGCGACTTGTCGTTTATCGGAACGAGCGGATAGCTCTTCTGCCGCAGGCTGCCCTTGCTTTCAAAAAAGCGCAGGAAACTTTCTCGTATATCGTTCAGGGACATCCATTCCATATCGGGAAAACCTTCTTTGTCTAATATTTTCAATAATTTATATCCGAAATAACATTATATCAAAACCGGTGATAATTGTCAAGGCTGCAAATGTTATAAATGAACAAATTGAAAAACAGCAAATTAAAAAATCCGCCCCATAGGGGCGGAAAAACGGCTTTTTCAGCTGTCGACGCCGTCGTCGTTTTCCGGCATCTCAAACATCGGCCGTAAGGAGCGATTTCGTATCTCTTCCCGGGGATCCCGTCCTTCGCGCTTTTTTACGCATTCGTTAAGCAGATATTCTATCTGCGCGTTGACTGAGCGGAAATCCTCACCCGCCCAGCGGGCGATCGAATCGTAAAGCGCGGCCGAAAGGCGGAGCGGCACAGCCTTTCGCTCGGATGCTCTGTTTTTTTCGGCGGCGGTATTGTCTTCCGTCCCGCTTTTTATTATATCGTCCTTCGATGTCATTTTATATCACCCGAAGTTAATAGATCGACCCGCTGTTAATAACAGGCTGGGCGTCTTTTGAGCCGCAGAGGACAACAAGAAGGTTCGAGACCATCTGAGCCTTGCGCTCTTCGTCGAGAACGGTTATATTGTCGGCTTCTATCCTTTCGAGCGCCATCTGAACCATCGAAACGGCTCCTTCGACAATCATCTTGCGGGCGTCGATTATGGCGGAAGCCTGCTGGCGCTGGAGCATGGCGGCGGCGATTTCCGGCGCGTAGGCGAGGTAGGTTATCCTCGCGTCGATTATCTCAAGACCGGCGTATTCGACTTTTGACTGAATCTCGTCGCGAATCCTTGAAACGACCACTTCGGAAGAGCCGCGCAGAGAGCCGTCGTCTGCGATGCCGTCGCCGGTGGTATCGATATTGGGCGCGACGTCGTAGGGATATATCCTGACTATGTTTCTCAGGCTGGAATCGCATTGCAGAGAGAGGAATTCCTTGTAGTTTTCGACTTTGAAAACCGCCTTCGCGGTGTCAACCACCCTCCACATTACCGCGATGCCGATTTCAACCGGAGTGCCGAGGGCGTCGTTGATCTTTTGCTTGTTGTTGCTGAGCGTCATTACCTTTAAGGGAATTTTCTTTGAGGGTGCTTCGACGGAGTTGGGGTTCGGCTCATCGGTATGGACGTCGCCGGACTGCCCCAGGCGGGTTTTTGCGGCGGGATTGTAAGAGCTGCTGAAAGGATTTACAAAGTGCATTCCCGCGCCGCGCAGCGTGCCGACGTATTTTCCGAACAGAGTCAGCACCACAGCTTCGTTCGGCTTGATTATCCGCAGACCGGCGGATACAATAAACCCGGCTATCAGAGCAAGGAATGCAAGACCGAAGAAAATGCCGGATAAGTTGTTGCTTTCAACCACAACCGCCCCGAAGATGAAAATACCTATCGCGCCGACGAAAAGCAGAATCGCTAAAAGCAGCATCCCCATGCCGTTGCGTGATTTTGCCGGAAATTCGGAAATTTCACGAGTGTTGTTGATTTCAGTGGACATATTCTTTCCTCCGTATAAGATTATAAAGTGATATCTTATTGATATCATAATAGTACCATAAGAATTTAAAAAAGTCAATATGTTTTTCTGAAATTTTACAAAGATTTTTCCCGCGCTTGAGGCGGGCGGAAGCAGTTCAAAAAAACCGCTTTAACGGCGCCTGTGATACTGCGCGGCGGTGTAATAAAATAATGTACTTTCTATAAATTTTCACGGGATATCTTGACAAATCCTTCCGTTTAAGGTATAATGTAATGCGTTGTATCTTCGGGAGTTTGCCTTGAAATTATCAGGGCTTGTTATCCCGGTCGTTGCGACGGCGGCAACCGCCGTCCTGCCGTAAGGAAATTGTTTTGAAGATAGATATCCAGCCGATTATAAGCGGCATCGCCGACCGTATCGACGTCGGCTGCGATATTGAGACGCCGCCCGAGGCGGCGCCGGATGATGTCGAATTCACATCCGCCGCCCATGTAAGCGGCAGCCTTTCAGGCGATGTCAGAAGCATGTTTCTCAAGTGCGATATTTCGGTAGGTTACAAAACCCACTGCGCAAGATGTTTTTGTGACGTCGAGGGTGTGTTTGAAACCGATATATTAAAGCCGGTCGCGCTTAAAGGCGTCCTCGAAGACGAGGAAGACGACGAATATCTCATAGCGGAAAAAGCCGCCCTTGACCTTTATATTCCGGTGATGGACGCCGTTATATTGGAGTTTCCGATGCGCGTGATCTGCCGGGACGATTGCCGCGGGCTGTGCTCAAAATGCGGCAAAGACTTAAATGAGGGCGACTGCGGCTGCGATACCCGGGAAATTGACCCGCGGCTTGAAGTGCTGCGTCAGCTGCTCGTCGATTATGAAAACGACAAAGACGGCGGCGAAAATGAAAATACTGATAAAAAACAAAGCGGAGGTTAATAGAGATGGCTGTACCAAAGAGGAAGTCCTCGAAAGCGAGGAGAGACAAAAGACGCTCCAGCACCTGGAAGCTGGATGCCCCCCAGCTTACTCGCTGCCAGAAGTGCGGTGAGTTCAAGCTTGCGCATCACGTGTGCAAGTTCTGCGGAACCTATAACGGCAAGGCTATTTTAGAGCCGGCCGAATGACCGTATAATTTCATGGCACTGACGCGATGTTTATCGCGTCTTTTTTAAACGGAGGTAGGCGGAATGCCCCAAATTCTATCAGTCGACCCGCGCTCCCCGGCGTCAAAAGCCGGAATAAGGGCGGGGGACTGGCTGCTCGATATCGACGGGCATGTAATAAACGACGTCCTTGATTACAATTTCCGTATAACCGAAAAGCAGCTCTCGGTACGCTGCCACCGCGGTCCGGATATCTTAACCTTCGATATCCGCAAAGAGCGCTACGCCGACCTCGGACTCAACTTTTCGACATATCTGATGGATAAGCAGCGGCGCTGTCAAAACAAGTGCATCTTCTGCTTTATCGACCAGAACCCCTGCGGTATGCGGGAATCGGTGTATTTTAAGGACGACGACAGCCGGATGTCCTTTCTTTCGGGCAGCTATGTCACCCTTACCAATATGAGTGACGAGGATCTTAACAGGATAATCGAGATGAAGCTGTCGCCGGTGAACGTTTCGGTCCACACCACCGATCCGGAACTGCGCGTCCGGATGATGGGCAACCCCCGCGCCGCAAAGATAAACGAACAGCTCAAAAAGTTAGCTGACGGCGGCATTAAAATCCATTGTCAGATAGTTGTCTGTCGGGATATAAACGACGGAGAAGCTCTCCGAAAAACCATGTCCGACCTCGCCGCCCTTTATCCCGCCTGCGACGCCGTCGGAGTTGTCCCCTGCGGGCTTACCGGTCACCGCGAAGGACTTGAGTATATCCGCCCCTTTGACGCCGAGTCTTCGGCAAAAATGATAAAGCAGGTATCCGAGTTTTCCGACAGGATGCTCAAAGAACACGGCGAGCGGGTGTTTTTCGTCGGCGACGAAGCCTATGTAAAAGCGTCGCTGCCGTTGCCGCCGGCCGATTATTACGAAGGCTTTCAGATGATAGAAGACGGAATCGGCTGTATGGCGTCGATGGCGCAGGAGATAGACGAATACCTTCCCTGCCTTTCCGAAGAAGACAAGCGGCGGGCGCGAGATGTTTCCGTTGTAACCGGTGAAGCGGCTTTTGAATATATAAAAGAGCAAACGGCAAAGATAACCGCCGTCTGTCCCGGCGTTCGCTGTCGGGTATACATGGTAAAAAACAATTTTTTCGGCGGCGAAGTGACCGTCGCCGGACTTCTGACAGGCTCGGACATATCAGCGCAGCTTAAAGGCAAACCGCTCGGCGATGAGCTGATTCTCCCCGCCGTCTCGCTGAGATACGAGAGGGACAGATTCCTTGATGACATAACGACGGACGAGCTGGCAGACGCCCTCGGAACAAAGCTGCTTTTTTCCGAAAACTGCGGGGAGAGTTTTGTCAGAGCAATAATCGAAGGAGCAGCCGACGTTATGTCATATCCCGGAAATCATCCGGAAAACAAAGCAGATTAAGAGAAGAATAAACATACATATATATTTTTAAGATAAAATGAAACCGGTAATCGCCATAGTCGGACGGCCGAATGTAGGCAAGTCCACCCTTTTTAACAGAATAATCGGAAGAAGATATTCGATAGTCGAGGATACCCCCGGCGTCACCCGCGACCGTATCTATTACGACACCGAATGGAACGGCAGGCAGATGATCTTCGTCGACACCGGCGGCATCGAGCCGAAAACCAACTCGGATATGCTAAAATATATGCGCCGTCAGGCGGAGATAGCGGTCGAAAACGCCGATATTATTATCTTTTTGATGGACCTTATAACCGGCGTCACCGCCGACGACCGCGAAATTGCGGTAAATCTCAGAAAGAGCGGCAAACCGGTCATCCCCTGCGTCAACAAAGCGGACGAGCCGGGCGATCCGCCGCCGGACTTTTATGAGTTCTATTCGCTTGCTTTTGAAGAGGAGCCTATCGCGGTATCCGGTCTTCACGGCGCCGGCACCGGCGATCTGCTTGACCGTATAGTCGAGCTTCTGCCGCCGGAAACGGAATTGCAGGAGGAGGACGGCGGACGAATCCGCGTCTCTGCGATCGGTCGTCCCAATGTCGGCAAATCCTCGCTTGTCAACCGAATGGTCGGCGCGGAGCGGCTTATCGTCTCCGATGTCGCCGGAACGACGCGGGACGCTATTGACGTGGATTTTGAAAACGAATACGGCGCCTTCACCTTCATCGACACCGCCGGAATGCGGCGTCAGAGCCGGATAGACGAATCCGTCGAATATTATTCGGTGCTGCGCGCCAAGATGGCGGTCGAGCGCTCGGATATCTGTCTTGTAATGATAGACGCCCTCGACGGCGTCACCGAACAGGATGCCCGTATCGCCGGCATCGCCCATGAAGCGGGGAAGTGCAGCATTATAGTCGTCAACAAATGGGACCTTGTCGAAAAGGATCAGTCGACGATGAATGAGTATACAGAGCATATAAGAGACAGACTCGCATTTATGTCGTACGCCCCGATTGTCTTCGTATCCGCCTTAAAAGGCCAGCGATGCGACAGGCTGTATCCGCTGATAGCGGATCTGAACGAAGAAACCGGCACGCGCATCACCACCGGGCGGATAAACGATATGCTGAGCGACGCAGTTATCCGCGTCCAGCCGCCGTCCGACAGGGGACGCAGGCTAAAGATATTCTATATGACCCAGACCGGCACAAAGCCTCCGACTTTCGTGGTTTTTGTGAACAAAATAAGCCTTTTCCATTTCAGCTATCAGCGTTATCTTGAAAACCAGATTCGCGAGGTGTTCGGTCTTACAAATGTACCTATACGGCTGATCCCGCGGCAGCGCGGCGAAAATCCGAGAGGAAACTTTTGATTTAAAATAAACTAAAGATAAGGGTGCGGATTATGACCTTTAAGGAAATGATGGATATCGGCGTCTTCTGCAAGCTTTTCGGCAAAAGCAACGTGATTTGGCTGTTAAGCGCTTTTGTCACCGCCGTTTTTGCCTATCTGCTCGGTTCGCTGAATTCGGGGGTGCTTATCAGTCGCCTCGCCTTCCGCGAGGATATCCGGAACTACGGCTCCGGCAACGCCGGCACTACCAATATGATGCGGACTTACGGCAAAAAATTCGCGGTAATTACGCTGCTCGGAGATGTTTTAAAAGCGGCTGCGGCTGTCTGGCTGGGCTATCTTTTCAGCGGATATAACGGCGGTTTCGTGGCGTTTTTCTTCTGCGTCGTCGGCCACGCATATCCCGTCTTCTTCGGTTTTAAGGGCGGAAAAGGCGTCGCATGCACGGCGGCCGCAATTCTCTGCCTGCAGCCGGCTGTATTTCTGATTCTGCTTGCGCTCTTTGTGCTTATAGTGCTGTTTACCCGATATATCTCGCTCGGGTCGATTATGTGCATGATGGTTTTTCCTCTGGTACTCTACCGGATGAACCCCGAGTTGAACGTAATCAGTCTTATCTTCTCAATCCTTGCGTCGGCGCTTGTCATCTTCCTTCACAGAAGCAACATCGGCAGGCTTTGGCGCGGAGAGGAGAATAAATTCACCTTCAAGCCGAAGACCCGCAAAGCGGGAGAAGCGGAAGGCGGAGAAGAAGACGGCAAAGATATCAAAGATAATAATGATATCAATAATGAAGAAAACGAAACCGAAGAGAATAATTAAGGAGGAAAGGGAAACAAAATGATTCGTCAGCTTGAAGAGATCGCGGGGCGGATAAAAGAGCTGCGCGAGATACTCGAAATCGATAAAGAACAGATCGCCGAAGCCATCGGCGTCGATGTAAAAACTTACGAAGATTACGAAGAGGCGCGCGACGATATTCCGATAGGCAAGCTTTATCTCATCGCCGACGCCCTTAACGTTGACCCGACCGTTCTGCTTATCGGAGACGAGCCGCGGATGGTCGACTATACAGTTGTGCGGCAGGAAAAGGGAGTCCGCGTCGAGCGGTACCCCGGATATGAATTCACCTCTCTTGCCTACAATTATGTCGGCCGCCAGATGGAGCCGATGATCGTTACCGTGGACCCCGACAACAAAAAGCCGGAGCTGGTAACCCACAAAGGTCAGGAGTTTAATTACGTGCTTGAGGGCACAGTCGCCGTTATACTCAACGACAAGGAATACATCCTTAAAGCGGGCGACAGTATCTATTTCAACCCCCGCCTGCCCCACGGCCAGAAAGCCCTGGGCAATAAGCCGGCGAGATATTTAACGGTTATCAACGAAATTTCCTGCGATTGACAGCTTCGGCGGTAAAGCCGCTTGAAGCAGAATAGACAGAGGTCAACAAAATGAATCTTCTCGCAAATTTTCTCGAGCGCGTCGAATTTGACAGCTATGAGGATTTTGTCGCAAATTATAAGCTTAAAATAAAAGATAATTTCAATTTCGGCTACGATGTGGTCGATGAATACGCCCGCATAGCCCCGCAGAAGAAAGCGCTGCTGCGCTACTGCAACGACAGCTCCCCCGCCGAGATAAGAGAATACGATTTCGCCGAAGTCGCAGAGCTTTCCAACCGCGCCGCCAACGCACTCCGCCAAAAAGGGGTGCGAAAGGGAGACCGGGTGCTTCTGATGATGAAGGAAACGCCGGAGACTTGGTTCGTCATGCTCGGACTTGAAAAGCTGGGCGCCATTGCCGTTCCCGCTTCCTTTCAGCTGATGCCGGAGGATATAGTATACCGCTGCAGCGCTGCCGGAATCCGGTTCATCTGCTACGCCGCCGACGAGCAGCTTGCGGAGCACGTAAAAACAGCGCTGCCCGATTGCGAAACTGTTATCGGCTGCGCCGTTGTCGGCGAAGAGGACGAAATTCCTCAGGGCGCGTATAACCTGCGGGGAATGATAGCGGAAGCATCGCCTGAGCTTGAGCGGGTAATGACCGAAAACTCCGACACTATGCTCATTTACTTCAGCTCCGGAACCACCGGAATGCCGAAGATGATAGTCCATGACTTTACCTATCCTTTGGGGCACATTACCACCGCGAAATACTGGCAGCAGGTTCAGGACGATACCCGCCACTTTACCTACTCCGATTCCGGCTGGGCAAAATTCGGCTGGGGAAAGATTTTCGGTCAGTGGATAGCCGGCGCCGAGATAGTCACCTTTGACGTAAAGGGGCGTTTCAGTCCGGAAAAGCTGCTTCAGATGATAGACGAGGTGAAACTTACCACCTTCTGCGCCCCGCCCACCGTTTACCGCTATCTTATTAAGGAAGATATGTCGCAGACAGACTTTTCCTCCCTGCGGCATTGCAGCACGGCGGGAGAGCCTTTAAACCCCGAAGTTTTCGAGCAGTTCCGCCGCCAGACGGGGCAGGAGATATACGAAGGCTTCGGTCAGAGCGAAAGCTCGGTGCTGTTTGCAAACTTCGGCTGGGACCCGATAAAATTAGGCTCGACCGGCAAACCCTCGCCGCTCTATAACCTCGACCTTGTCGACGATGACGGCAATTCGGTTGAAGACGGCGTCGTCGGCTCGATAGTCGTAAAAGATACCGACAAAAACCCGCCGACCGGTCTCTTCCGCCGCTACCACAACGATTCGGAGGCGATGGAGAAACTCTGGCCGGGAAGCGTTTACAACACCGGCGATCTTGCTTGGCGTGACAGCGACGGATATTTCTGGTTTGAAGGCCGCAACGACGACGTCATAAAATGTTCCGGTTACCGTATCGGTCCGTTTGAAGTCGAATCGGCGCTGATGACTCATCCGGCGGTGCTCGAATGCGCGGTAACGGCGGTGCCGGATCCGGTAAGAGGGCAGGTCGTCAAAGCGACGATAATCCTCGCCCGAAACTATGAGCCGTCCGACGCGCTCAAAAAAGAGCTCCAGAACCACGTCAAAAAAACCTCCGCGCCGTATAAATACCCGCGGGTAGTTGAATTTGTCCGGGAGCTGCCGAAGACCACCTCCGGCAAAATTCGCCGCGCCGAGATTCGTAAAACCGATATGCAAAAGCTGCGTGGGCAGAATTGAACTTCCCGTGGCTTGCGAAAATGTTTCAAAAATGTAAAAACAAACGGCGATTTGCCTTTAAATTTTGTTTTTACTATTGCAATCACTTTAGAATTGTGGTATAATATAGCTTGCCGCGCGATTCGGGGGCTTTGTTTTTCGCCGTCCCGAGCGTTATGATGTAAATTATTTATTGGAGATGTTTAGATATGAAATGCGAAATCTGCGGAAAGAGCGTAGCCTTTGGAAACAAGGTTTCTCACTCTAACCGTAAAACCAATAGAATGTTCAAGCCGAACATCCGCCGCGTCCGCGTAGTGGAAAACGGCACCCGGAAGACCGTCGATGTCTGCGCCCGCTGCCTCCGCTCCAACAAGGTAACCCGCGTCTCCGTTACGATCAAGCAGCCGGTTAATGTTGCTGCCGAAGCAGCAACCGAAGCGGTTGAAACGATTGAAACGATTGAAACAATGGAAGAGGTCGAGGTTTCGGCAGAGGAAACTGAGACTGCGGATGAATCCGCAGATATAGCCGTTTCCGACGAACAGTAATAAAAAAACAACTGCACATTCCGCGGGCGGATATTAATATTCGCCCTTGATGTGTTTCTGTCGGCTGATTGTTTTATTCGATATTTCCCTGCGTGGTTGATATGAAAGAGCGAAATGTTATTTTCATAAGCGAAAAAGCGCCGAGGAGCGTTTTGAAGCTGCTTTCGGAATACGCCGCCGTGCGGCGGCTGCCGCCGTATGAAGCGCTCGCCGCTCCTGTCGCCTCCCATCCCGATATGCTGATGGTGAGGTTTCCGGGGCGCATCTTCGTATGGAATGAATATTATAAAGCGAACAGCCGGCTTTTTTCCGACCTTGAAGATGAAATTATACCGGTTTCCGGCCGCCCCGGCAGCAGCTATCCCTCAAATATCGGATTAAATGTCCTGCCGCTTGCAAGAGGAAAACTCTGTTTCGGGCTGGAAAGACATACGGCGCCGGAAATAAAGGAACATGTTGCGGCGTCGGGGAGATTTGTCTCGGTAAATCAGGGTTACACTCACTGCTCGGCGCTTAAACTCGACGAAAAAATCATAATGACAGCCGACCCCTCAATCGCCGCGGCAGCGAGACTTAATGGCATCCTCCTTGTCGAGATAGAGCCGGGGAATATTCGACTTGACGGCTATGATACCGGCTTTATCGGCGGCGCAGGCGGCGTTGTCGGCGACAAGCTGGTTTTGTTCGGCGATGTAAAGCGCCATCCCGACGGCGCAAGGATTATACGGACGGCGTTGAACCGCAGGCTTGTACCGATATTTGATCCGAATCTGCCGCTTTCCGATTACGGCGGTTTTGTGGCGGCAAAGCTTGCCGAAACAACCGTAAGGGTTTCATCTAAGGCATATTCGGCTTCGAAAGAAACGAATTCTCCGTCCGACAAAGACGACAGCCGGGACAGCTTCTGGGATATCTCCCGGACTGCGCCGAAACGCCGCCTGCGCGGTTTTTCAAACGATGTCGAAGCTGTTACGGTGAATATTCCGGATTTCGGCAAAAACGAAGCCGGAAGAGCCGAACGGATGACCGAGCGGATAGATCATTCGGCTCACCGCAAATCAGTTGAAAACGCCGCAGAAGCGGTCAAAGCGGCGCTTTCCGCGCTGAAAAACCGTATTGAGGGCGGAAAAGGCGGCGGGGTTGTAAATATCAGCCTTGATACGCCCGGCGATGAGGAGCCGGAGCTTTCAAAAGAGAAGGAACTGCCGCAGACATACGAATACAAGCCGGAAAACCCGCTTATCGAACGGGTAACCGTCAGACCGTGGGAAACGCGGTATACTTTTTACGACAGATTTTTAAAGGACGCCCGGCGGCTTTTCGACAAAGAGCCGTCCGGGATATCCCCCGCTCCCGAGCGTTTCTTCTCGTATATGCCGCAATACAGTCAGCTTACAAGTCGGCAGCTTGAGTGGTATCTCTTCTGGCGCAGCCGCGTCCGTGCGGGGGAGTACCCTCTGACCGATTATGCCTATTTAGAGCTTTTCATATCGGAGGTCGTAAATCTGCCCGAGCTGATAAGCGCGGAGGATGCCGTGCGGCTGCTTTTGGGCGTCTGGAGCGCTTACCGCGAGCAGATGCCGAAGCTTGACGGCAAAATTCCCGAAGTTATCTGCGACCTTTGTTTTATAAACCGTCTCGAAGCTCCGCTTAAACTGATGACGCCGGAGCTGATTTCCGCCGCTATGAACGTTTCGAGGTTCGACGAGTTTTGGCGCGGCGCGATGGCGCTCGATACCGGCGGGAAAGCCCCGAAAAACGCCGAAAGGGACACAAAACTAAATTTTCTGCTTGCAAAATGTACGAAATACGACTACCGCCGCAGCAAATTCTGCACCGAAGAAAATCTGCCGCATTACGAGACGCATATCCGCGGGGCGCTTGCCGCCGTTCTTGACGCCGGCGCTTTCGGGGAGATACGGACGAAAAACATCTCCTATATCCGCAGCTCCTTCGCCAACACCGCCTGCAGCTGGGAAGTTCATCGCCGGATAGACGTCGAATACCGCAGATATGAATTCCGGGAGGAATACTCGGAACTCGCAACCGCCGCGATAAAATATGCGGAAAACCGTATAAGACAGCTTTTGGGCATAAAAGCCCGCCTTACCGCCTCTCCGCCGGAGCAGATTGCAAAGGCGATAGACGATTATTTCGCCCCGCATCTGGAAAAGATTTCGCCAAAAACAAAGGACGCCAAAAGCGAGCCGGAAAGCGAATACGACCGCTATTACGAACCGTTGTCAAAGGACTTTTCGCCGCAGAGAGCCGCAGAGATAGAGCGTCTTTCCTGGGCGGCAACCGAGGCGCTGACAACGGCGCTTAAAGAAGAAAACCCTGCCGCGGAAGATACTCCGAAAAAAGTTCCGGATGAAGAATCGCCTCCCGCCGAAAAAATCGCCGTGGAAGTGCAGTTCGAAGAAGTGCCGGACCTTCCGCCGGCTGAACCGCTTTTCGCGTCAACCGGATCGGCTCCGCAAAAACTCGCCGCGAAGGCGCTGGGTGCGCTGCTCGGAGGCGAACCGGGGGCTTTCGCCGACTGCGCCGCCGAAGCGAACCTGCTGCCCGACGCGCTTGCCGACCTTGTGAACCTGACGCTTTACGACGAGCTTTCCGACAATGTGCTTGAATTTGATAACGGCTGGGGAATAGTGCCGGATTATATAGATGAAGTAAAAGAATTTGCCGAAAGATATGGAGACTTTAATGCCTGACGAAAGAGACGTCTCCCGCGTTCCCAAGCGGGTGCTCGGAAACCTTATGAACTCGCTTTCCGCGGGCGTAGTGCCGCGCGTCGGCGCGCCGTATATCGCCATCGGCCGCAACGACGAAGTAAACGCGCTGAAATCCGACCTTGCCGCCGTAGCCGAAGGCGGCTCTTCAATGCGTTTCATCATCGGAAAATACGGAAGCGGAAAGAGTTTTCTGATTCAGCTGATACGCGGATACGCGCTTGAAAGCGGATTTGTGACGGTCGACGGCGATCTCTCCCCGGAAAGAAAGCTTATCGGCGGAAACGGCGCCGGGCTTGCAAGTTATCGCGAGCTGATGCGGAATATGTCGACAAAAACATCCCAGGACGGCGGCGCTCTGCAAACCCTTATCGGGAAATGGCTGTCGGGGCTTCAGAGCGACGTCGCTTCGGAGGGGATTTCTCCCGATTCGCCGACATTTGCGGCTGAGGTTGATAAGCGCGTCTATACGGCGGTCCGAGAGCTTGAAGGACAAGTCGGCGGCTTTGATTTCGCCGCCGTAATAAGCAGATATTACCGCGCCGTCCGCGATTCCGACGACGATACCGTTTCTCTTTGTCTCCGCTGGCTGCGCGGCGAATTTCAGACCAAAACCGAGGCGAAGAAGGCTTTGGGCGTCCAGTCAATAATAACCGACGGAAATTGGTACGATTATCTAAAACTCTGGGCGCATTTTGCGCGGAGCTGCGGCTATAAAGGACTGCTTGTGCTGATAGACGAATGCGTGAACCTCTATAAGATATCGAACCGCATCTCCCGCGAGAACAATTACGAGATGATTCTGACGATGTTCAACGACACGCTTCAGGGGCGGGCGCCGGGCGTGATGATAATCATGGGCGGAACGCCGCAGTTTATGGAAGACACCCGCCGCGGGCTGTTCAGCTATGAGGCGCTGAGAAGCCGGCTGACTGAAGGACGGTTCGTGTCGGCTCAATATATCAATATGATGGGACCGGTAATGCGGCTGCGCCGACTTTCCGGCAACGAGCTGTTCGCGCTGATAACAAGACTGACCGCCCTGCATTCGCAGCTTTATAAGTGGCAGGTCAGGGTCACCCCCGACGAGCAGGCGCGGTTTTTGGAAATCTGCGAAAGCCGCATCGGCGCCGATACGATGATAACCCCGCGGGAGATAATCAGGGATTATCTGTCGCTGCTTAATATCCTGTATCAGAATCCGGAGGCGTCCTTCGCTTCGCTTACCGAAAACATAAAGCTGAGCCATGACGATGTTTCCGGCGATGACGATCTGCCGGATGAAGCTTCGGCGTCGGGAGAATACAGCGGTCCGAGGGTGGTAACGCTGGATGATTTGACTTTCTGAAATATTTTGATATAGGGTACAGCAAAGTTCCCGGAAATAAATTGCGCAAAAAATATCGCCGCAAAAAACCTTGGGGTTGATGCGGTGATATTTCATTTATATTTTCATTGTCCGGGCTTTATCCTATGACCTCGTCGAATTTCGCATTTATCTTTTCAAGGTCTTTGGCAACGTTCGCTCTCTTTTCGATGTAGGATGCTACACTGCCCGAATCGGTGTTCTGCAGAAGGAAGCAAAGCTGCGTCAGCCGTGAAGATTCGCCGCTGAAGGCGTAGCCCAGGTCGACATACTGAACGTCGCGGATTATTTCGAACATGTCGGTATCGTCGGGCGAGTCGGAAAGCTTGCTGCCCAGTACCAGCTCCCATACCTTCGGGACTACGTTGTTATAGTTGTAGCAGCTCATGGCAACCGCCAGCGTCGCTATCATCTCGGCGCGCTCTGCGGCCGGCACCGGTATTCCCCAGTAGATATCATAACCGGAGGAGCGGTAATCTTCCTGCAGCTCATCAAATTTCGGGAAAGGCATTACGCCGTATACCACATCCGAGGTCCTCACTTTTTCATAAAGCACGCGGGTTTCCGAAAAAGTAAAGAGCCCCTGGTTGCGCATGAAGAGGTCGGCACCGAACTCATTGCTGGCGCCGTATTTGTTGGTGCCGTTTTCATACAGCCGCTCAACCGCCTGCATTATCGAGACAAGACGGTCAAGGTCGTATTCAAGAACCAGATAGCCGTCAGCATCCTTGGATATAACAGTGCCGCCGAGGTCGGACTGTATCGCCATATCTCCGTAGTAGCTGGTGAGGAAGCCGTACATATCATTTTCGGTCATTTTTCCGTCGCCGTCAATATCGGAGGTAACATCCGCGGTGATTCTTATAAGGTCATCCAGATACCACTTACCGTCGCGCACGTCATTATATGGAATCTCTATATTGTACGCAGCTGCGATATCCTTGTTGTATGCGAGTATACAGTTCATATAGATGCCGCTCAGCGCAAAATGATTTGCGGTGAAAAGCAGCTTGCCGTTCACGGTAAAGATATCGGTGGAACCTTTCCACCAGGGCTTTTCGAAATCGATGCCGTCGATGTTCAGAATATTGATGAAATCGCCGCGAAGAGCGTTGCCGACCGTCACAAGGTCATGGTTGAATACCATGTCATAAGTGTCATCGCCGGCAAGCACCATCTTGTCCACATTCGACGCAACAATGCCGTGATCGTCTTTTGACGTAAGGCTTATCGTGACGTTGAAGCGCTCCGAGACTTCGGAACGCTGCTCATACAACGCATCGTTGATTACTTCGCCGTTTAGGTTCTCGGCGTAGATATAGTTTTTCGCCTGATACCAGGTAGTGGTCAGGATATGCATATCGGCGCCGCCGTAGTCGTTATCCGGCAGCCCGTCGTAAACGTAAGTATTCTCCTCAGCCGTGGTTTCATCAATGGCGACTGCCGTCGTAATATCAGCCGCATCCCCGCCGTCGGAGCTGCCGCAGGCGGCGAGCTGCAGCAGCATGAGCGCAGCAAGCAAAACAGATAAAAGTTGCTTCATGGTCAATCCTCCCGATGGTTTTACTGTCGGTGTATTTTGCTCGTTTCATTCATTATATATTGTGTCGCCTGCTTTGTCAATAACTTGTCTCGAAAAATATGAAAAATAAATTAAATTGAAAAAAACCCTTGACAAGTCCCGTAAAAAGTGATATAATAGTAA
>JAAZIU010000029.1 GCA_012800735.1 Clostridiales bacterium
AATACGGCTACTTCCGCTATTGCTTCGACTACTCCGTCCCCGAAGTGAGAAGGAAGATGCTCGACTACATAAAAGAGCAGCTTTGGCGCTACGACCCCGACGGACTTGAACTTGATTTCCAGCGGGAGATAACCTGCTTCGACATTGAAAACTGCCCCGACAGGGTTGAGATAATGACCGAATTCGTCCGCTCCATCCGCGAGATGACTGAAGAAAGAGGGAAGCAGTTGGGACACAAAATCCGCCTCGGCGTCCGGCTTATGCCGGATATTGCCCAGAACCTGATATACGGCTTTGATATCGTGAATTGGGCAAAAGAGGGACTTGTCGACCTCGTTTGCTACACCCCGCGCTGGGAAACTTCCGACAGCGATATGCCTTCTGAAGAATGGAAAGTCAAAGTAAAAGGCGTCGAGCTTGCCGCCGGAATTGAGATCCTTTGCTGCCGTCCGTCTGACGAGACGTATTGCACCCCCGCCGTCGCAAGAGGATACGCCGCGAGATACCTCTCCCGCGGCGCCGATTCGATGTATCTTTTCAATTATTTCATAAATCCCGACTCTGTTTCCGCAGCTTTGGACGAAGTCAACAAGACCGCGGGAAGCCTTGAAGCGGCGATGAAACTACCATACCGCCATGTAGTCACTTTCCAGGATATCGCCCCGAGAGGTCACAGCCGCCGCAAACCTCTGCCGATAAATCTTAAACCGGGACAGAGCGCCGTCCTCGATATCGACATCGGCAAATCAAGAGAAAACGCCTCCGCCGAGCTTATAATCGGCTTCAAAGCCGGTTCTCCCGAAAGCGTCGCCGTCAGCGTAGACGGAGACGCCGCGGCATTTGAAAAAACCGAATATTCTTCCGCCGAGCCGGAGCGAATTATCAAATACGGTCCCGAAGGCACAGTTTACTACAAAGCGCCGGTAAAACCCGCCGACAGATACAGCGTTGAGTTCAAAGCCGACGGAGATGCGGAGCTTGTTTACGCCGAGATAGGGATTTACTGAAATGTATAAACATCAGTTGTTAAAGCAAGTATTAATAAACGCATAATTGTAAAACAAACATCCCCCGCCCGAACCCCGGGCGGGGGAAATTCAAACATCATCCGCGCTCTGCGATTTCCATGCTTTCCGTCAGTTTCTTGTTATATTTTCCGGCGGTGCCACACCATGTCTTCTCTATTGTCAGAAATATTCTTTTCTTGCCCAAACCTTTCCGTTGACAAAAATCAATACTGCCAAATAGACAAGTGAGATTAATTGATTAATAAGAAATCCAAGCTCAAATTCTCCTTTAAAAAACCTTTCAAGGTAAGAGTAGTTTAAAACGGGAAGCAGATTGCCGATACCGGTGGCTCTTGCGATTATTCCCAAAATAATAAACAAAACTATTAAGGAAATTCTCGCCAAATATTCCTTATCGTTTAAAGCAAACAATAAATTGGCGATATTTATGATTGCAAGCGAGGGAAGTATATTCAGATTATAAACCACAAAACTTGAAAGAAAGTTGCCCGGAGTCAGATTTATGTCAAAGGCTATAACACCGACGATCTGCGAAATTAAAAACATAATCCAAGCTAAAACAAAATACGTTATCAGCTGAGTAGATAATTTCGACAGTATAAAGGCGGTTCTGTTATCGACCTTCATAATCTGAAATTTCATATTGCCGCTTGAATAATCATTTATAAAAATCTCAAGCAGCGCAAGCCCGATGATTATTGAACCTATCGGTAAGATGGGTTTGTTCAGAAAGTCCGTCGAAAACAACTTTACGAATACGTCAGAGTCGATATATGACATTTTTCCCGCCGCAACTATTTTGTTGTAAATAACAACTGCGATGACGGCGAGTATGATATATACCAAAAGGATAAATATAAGAAGTTTCTTTTTGATCAGTTTGTTTGCTTCGTTTTTTATCATGCCGGTCATTCCGTCAGCTCCTTGTTTTTAAATATCAGATAGGTTGCAATTATTAAAACCATGCTTTTTATAATTCCAGGAATACTTAAATTATCCTCCGAAATCGCCGCTTTAAAGTCGCCTAAGTAGGTATATTTCCCGATAAACAACGGAGATTCCGTTAAAATAAGGAAGATAAAATGCAGTGAAATCAGATAAACAATATTATTCTTTTTGCTTATTATTGAGAGCAAAGAAAATATAAGTGACATTTCGATTACGGGTATACATTCATAAAGAGACGCCATAAGGAACTTGCCGGCCGTATCTATATCCAACATAAATTTAATGAACAGCGAATTGATTAAATTGAAAACAATATTTAAAATGACGGCTGTCAAAAAAAGACCGATTATTTTATAAATATAGATTTTAGTCCTGTCCGATTTTATAATCAAATGCTTCATCGTTCCCGAAGTAATATCTTTATTGAAAATAAAATCCGCCAAAAACACAATAAACAGCGGCATACAATAATAGATAAGTTCAAAGTTAAATTCGGAGCTTATCGTCTGCTTTTCGTTTAAGGTAAGCGTGTCGCTTATCCTGTTTAAGACAAAAAGAGAAAAAGATAAGGATATTACCGTCATGATAATCAGTATGTATAAAATTATTCTTGACTTAAACAGTTTCTTTATTTCCGTCATCATAAAAAAAGGCTCTCCATTTCTTCTACCTGGCTGTCTGAATCGCCTATTTCTTTTTTAAACCTGATCGTGCCGTCATCCAAAAAACCGTAAGTGTTGCATATATGTTTTACCTCCGAAAGGTTGTGCGAGCAGAATATTATGGTTGCGCCCGATTCATTCAGTTTATGCACAATATCTCTTAATTCCAATATTGCTTTGGGATCAAGTCCGTTTGTCGGCTCATCTAGTATCAGCAGTTTCGGCTTTGATATTATAGCTCTCGATATCGCCAGTCTCTGCTTCATACCCATAGAGTATGCCGAAAGTTTCTTATCGCTTGCGTTTCGTATGCCGGTCATCTCCATAGCCGCATACACGTCGTCGTCGGTTAATTTCAATAAACTTTTATAGATATCCAGGTTTTCTTTTCCCGTCATATAATCGTAAAATGACGGTTCTTCGATTGTCGCTCCTGTTTCGGCAGCAAAATTCATCGGCTTATTTTCAAAGAATATTATTTCTCCGGAATCTTTTTTTATCAAATTCAAGATTAACTTAACCAGGGTGCTCTTTCCGGCTCCGTTTGGTCCTATCAGACCAAAAACTTCACCTTCTTCGATAATTAAATCAAGTCCTTTTATAACAGCGGCTTTTCCGTAACTTTTTTTCAGATTCTTTATTTCAAGAGCTTTCATTTTCGCCATTCTCATCCTTTCGCGTATTATATCAATATCCATATTATTGTATTAAGAATATAATACAATAAGGCATAAAAAAAGTCAATAGTAATATTAAACAAAATTTCAGCTCGAAAACAATGCAAAACAAACAACCCCGCCCAATCCGGGCGGGGGGGAAAATTCACACATCATCCGCGCTCTGCGCTTGCATACTTTCTATCAACTTCTTATTGAATTCTTCGGCGGTGTTGTAACCCATCCGTCTCTGACGGTTGTTCATCGCGGCTATTTCAATAATGACGGCTAAGTTGCGGCCGGGTTTTACCGGTATTGTTGTCATCGGGATTTTTATTCCCATTATTTCAATGTGTTCTGTCTCTCCGCCGATGCGGTCATACATCTTTCCCTGAACCCAGGGTTCCAGATTTATGATCATATCGACTTTTTCGGTGTCCTTGACGGCGCCGACTCCGAATATCCGTCGGACGTCGATTATGCCGATGCCGCGGAGTTCTGCATAATATTTGATAAGCTCGGGCGCCGAACCTACGAGGGTTTTTGCCGAAACCTTCTTTATCTCGACCGCGTCGTCGGCGATGAGACGATGACCTCTCTTTACAAGTTCAATAGCCGTTTCGCTCTTGCCGATGCCGCTGTCGCCCAATATCAGTATACCCTCGCCGTATACCTCGACGAAGACGCCGTGGCGGGTAATCCGCGGCGCGAGCCGGACATGCAGAAAGGAGAGCACCATAGCGAAGAGATCGGAAGTATTGTCCGCCGATCTCAGCACCGGTATATGGTATTTCTTCGCGCAGTCGATAAGTCCGTCGCTTGGGACGAGCGAGGCGGAATATATCAAGGCGGGGGGCTTCAGGGTCATAAAGTTTTCGATATGAGCAATTCGCACATCCGGCGGCAGCTCCTCAAGATATTGGTGCTCACTCCTGCCGAAAATTTGAACGCGCTTGTTGTCGAAGTGTCCGGTGAAACCGGTCAGGGCAAGGCCGGGGCGGTTTAAGTCCATCGAGTAGATTATACTCTCTCCGGGCGGCAGATAAAGCGGTTCAAGCGAAAATTCATCTATCAGGTCTTTTATGTTGCAGCTGTATTTTTCCGGCATGACAATGCTCCCTTGCAAAGTTGCGTAATATAAATTCCGGCTTTTGTTTCAGGCAGAAGGCTTAATCTTTCCAAACTTTTTCCAGGTCTTTTATCAGGATTTTGGAGAAGTTGGTCGAACCGATTTCGTTCATGTGCCCCCAGTCGCTGAAATAATCCGGATTTGAGTTGAGCTCGCTTTCCTCGGCGTTGTAATTTATAAACGGAATATCGTGTTCCCATGCGAAATCCTCAAGCCGTTCGTTTGCTTCGATATCGCGTTTGCCGGGAACGCGGCGCCCCGGCACATATTCGGGAACCTGAATCATGATGACCTCTATCCCATCCTTCTGAAACTGCTCGACAAGCCGGACAAAAGCTTCCCACTCGCCGGGATGTTCGTTGTAATTCTGAGATCTTGTGCCGCCGTCAAAATAAGCTTCCCAGGTGATATAGCCTTTGTAGTAGGAATCGGTAAGTATTCCCGTGCCGTCTACTATCCCTTCGTTATGTTTATATACCGGCAGGGGCGGCAGCTCTTCTTCGGCGGTCTCTGCGACGGTAGTTTCGGCTTCCGAATCTTCGCCCGCGATGTCAAACCAGGAGCCGACCATCTCGGGTATACGGTCGCGGTTGTGGATTATCATCATGCTGTTCATGAATTTCGTAAGAAAATCTTCGAGGGTAAACCAGGCTTTTTCCTCTTCCGTTTCCAAAACCGCTTCCGTTTCGACCGCGGTCTCGGTTTCAGCGGGCGCCTCTGTTTCTTCCGGTGATTTAAGCGCTTCGGCTATGGCTTTTTCTTCAGCTATCTTGAGCTGTTTCGCTATATACTGCGGGCAGTCGTAGTTCGAGTCGAATTCTTTGCGCCGCCAGAGCCAGCCCAGGTCGGTCATGAACCAGTCGACGCAATAGACGATGGTTCTCGGCGTCGGATATCCGGAATCCTTAAAGAATTTATACCACTCGACATAGTAGCTTGGGTTTGAGCCGTTAAGAGAAAAGTTGAAGAAGCTGCGGTTTCCCTTGCCGGAATAAGCCTTTTCGATGTATTTCGGATTCACTCCGTGAGAGGCGTGAGAGGTGCCGATAAAAATAGTGTCTGCTTTGTATACCTGCTGATACATTTCATAAAACTGACCGTAATAATGGAATTCGTTGCGGTACTTGTATTTCTGGTAGAAAGCCTCCTGCGCCTCCAGCTTGGCTATCTCAAGCATGCGTCTTGAGTAGGGGGTGTCCTCAGCCTTGGCCGCCGCCGCGGCTTCTCCCGCCCGTCGCGACGCCTCCTCGACAGCGGCAAGCTCTGCCGAAAGAAAAGCCCGCATCTGGATCTCCGGAATGGCGACCAGCAAAGCAGCTATCGCGATCACTATAAGCGAACGGCTGATGGTTTTAAGCAGCGCGTTGTTGTTTTTCTTCATATCATTCATTGCGAATTATGGCGTTGTTATATATTTTGAATAATTATTGTCCGTTTTAAAATAAAAAAGCAGCGGCGTGCGTATGGTTTTGCCGCCGCATGCCGCTGTTTTAATTTTGTTGTCAGTTTTGCAATCTTTCGGCGAAAACGCAATACTTCATTATCGAATGAGCAAGTTCTCCGCGGCTGAGTACGCTGAACGGATTCAGCCTGCCGTCCGTCGATGGGATAATATCGGCCGCGCCGCAGAGCAGAGCGGCGTCCTGAGCCCAGGAGTCTACCTGGTCAAAGTCCGGGTATATGCTATTGCCGTCGGCATAGATTGAAGAGAATTTTAACAGGTTGGCTACCATATATCGCTGCATTACGACATAGAACTGCTGATGAGTGACAACCGCGTCGGGCTTGAAGCTGCCGTCGCTGTAGCCCAATACGATTCCGGACTTTGCCGCCCAGCCGATGTAGGGGGAATACCAGCTTTCCGCCGAAACATCCGCGAACTTAATCCATCCTCCGTCAATAGCGAGGTAATCATCGGGGTTTATCTGCGCAAGCCTTCCTAAAACAGTCACCAGCATTCCGCGGGTTATATATCCTTCCGGCTCAAAAGTGTTTTCACCGGTTCCGTTCATCAGTTTCAGGTGGCTGACAAAATCAATTCCGTCAATAAATTCATAATTTAGCGGAACGTCTTCAAAAGACATATGTGACGGAGCTGCGGATATAACGGGTGCAGGGGCGGGGATGGAGTCAAGGGCGGGGGCGGGAACAGCGGGAGGAGGCGTAACTGTTGTCGCTTCTTCAAAAGGCGCGGGCGCTTCTATCTCCAAAAAATCTTCTTCGGTAAGAATATCCCATACGGAAAGACCATATACAACCTCCGGATCGACCGGCACTTCAACGGTATTTTCCGGGGCGGTCGAATAAGCGGGATTTTCTTTCGGAGCCGGAGACTTGTATTCTACCGCCGTATTTCCTTTATCGCCGTTGTCGTAATTGAAATATCGCGCGGAGGAACCTACGTAGTTCGCCGCAGCCTTTTCCGGATCGACGCAGAACTTTGTGTGGCTGACTACGCCGTTTCTGACATAGTTGTAATTCTGAACTTCCGGATCGAAAACATACTCGACCCCGCCGAGTTCGGCGACGCACCAGGTATGATCCCAGCGATATGAACCGGAATAATAACTTCCGCTGGCGCACCAGGCGCGGATGCCCTGGTAGCGAAGCCAGGCCATATAAGCGTAGCTGAAGTCGGTGCAGCTTCCGATCTTCTTTTCGAAGATATCGGAGATTGACTCCACCCCGAAATGTCCGTAAGTATATTTTACATTAAAAACCATCCAGTCATAAAGCTTGAGCGCCGCCTCATAAAGGTCGGAAGCGCCGGCTGTAATAGCTTCGGTATGACTGAGCAGGATGGTTTCATATTTGGGATAGGCGGAGGAAAGAAAACAGTCGGGCGCGCCCGCTCCGTTGTTTATAATGCTGCGGGCAAATTCGGTATCGCTGCCGTCCGCTTCCACGGCGTAAGCCGTTTGAGAAAATATCGGAAGAAAGACGGTTAAAATCATCAGCGCGGCTGTCAAAGCCGCCTTCAATCGAATGTTCATAAAATCCTCTTTGGCTTTGGCGGAGAAGGAGAAAAGCTCCGCTTTGAAAATCCGGCTAAAGCTCCGGAAAGGCATTTTCGTAAATTCCGCGCCAAAACAACCGCGCGCGGATATACTATATAAAAAATATCATTCGGCAGATTAAAATATCCGACAGGTAATATATAGTATATCATCTGTGAGGCGGCTTGTCAAGCGGTTTTTTGGAAAAAATCGCCGATAAATTATAATTTTTGGGAAATTTGTCAAAATTCACTATTGATTTATTCGCGCCGGAATGGTAAAATATCATATGCAAACGATGCCGGCGAAAAAACCGGCGCGTAAATCGGAGAAAATTAAATACTATTAATAAAAAATATAAAAACGGAATCCTGATGTTATGATAATAAAGAAGCGAATATACCTTGCGCTCTTCCTGCTGTGCGTGTTTGTAAACACGCTGAATCTTCCCGTATCTGCTCTGGAAGCGCAGAAATCAGCCTCCCCGCGCTTTACCGTGCTTTATTTAGGCGACGATCTTATCAACGGAAACGGGCTTACCTCTCCGCAGAGAGAGAGAATGAGCGCGAGCGTCTCCGCTTCGATAGGGGCCGAGGAGGAGACATGGGGGATAGAAGGCGGCACCTCCAAAAACCTCGTCGACGCCCTTTATACCGGCGCGCTCGACGATCTTATAAAGGAGGCTGCGTATATAGTTATAAGCGTGGGGGTAAACGATTTTTTGAACGCCTTCCGCGAGGTGGCAGACAATTCAATCAAATCACTCGGTTACGATTTTACCTTAGCCGATTTCATTACCGATGTTTACGGCAGGAATACCGACAGCGCCGCGTATAAAAAATCCGGAGAGGCGGTAAAGCAGCTTTCAATCGACCTTAATTATTCATATCCGGTCTGGGATGCGGCAAAAAAGTACACTGAAAACATCTCGCTTATTATGTCTTATATAATGAAGCGCAGCGCTGCGGGGAAAGTTTTGCTAACCAATGTTTACAATCCTTACTCCGGTTTGAATGTGCTGATGTCGGGGCAGAGCCGACTCGATCTTCGGGCTCTCGGAGACAAATACATCTCTCATATGAACACGGCTCTTTCGGCGTACAGATATTACGGCTGGAGAAACTTTTATCCGGTTGACATACATACTCTGTTTTCGGCAGACCGTATGCTTGACGCTGCATCTTCGTCGGAAAACGCCGCTCCGCGTCCGACCCGAAGCGGTCATCTGGCTCTCGGCAAGCTGGTCGAAGATACGCTCGGTTTTCCCCGGCTAAGCGATATAAAGGATCGCCCGGACGAAATACTCCTTCGCCGTGCGGCTGCCTTAGGCGTTACCGAGGGACTTTATAAGAACGGCAAGCTTTCTCCCGACGCAAAACTGACCCGGGGTGACTTTGTCCGGATGCTCTGTCTTGTCGCCGGAGGCAACGCCCGCTGGTTTGCCGGTCAGAGCTGGCTGAAAGATGTTCAAAAAACCGACGCGCGTTCAAGCTATATCTATTGGTCGGTAAATATGGGAATAATCGATTATGATTATTCCGGCTTCAACCCGGACGGGATTATGTCCCGCGAGCAGGCGGCTCTTGTGCTCTGGAAGTATCTTATGTATATGGGTATATCTCCGACCATTGAGATTGATATCGAAATAAAAGATTTCGAGAAAATATCGCAGAAGTGCCGCGCGGCGGTCGAGGGACTTGCCGTTGTCGGAGCCCTTTCGCTTGACTCAAATTCGAATGTAAATCCGACAAGGACGATGACCCGCGCCGAAGCCATTTATATGCTTATGCGCGTCTGCGAAGTGACTCCTCTCCGCAAAAGCGTCGGATAAAGCCATACATCTGCGCATCTTTGCGCCATACTGGTAAAATATAAAAATCCCGCCCTCAAAAGGGCGGGTATTTTTCAGCTTGCGTATACGAGCGAAGCGGATTCGGTGTCGAGGATAAGCGTCCAGTCGGGATGGGTTTTTAAAAGTGTTGCGGGAATTGTCGGGGTAACGGGTGACGTGAATGTCTTTTTGACGGCTTCTGCCTTCACCTGGCTCGGAACTACCGAAATAATCGTGCGGCAGGTCATGATAGCCTTCGGAGCCATCGTTATCGCCTGAGACGGCACCTCGTCAAGAGAGGCGAACCACTTCTCCCGCACCTGCTGCGCTTTGCAGCGATCGTCAAGATTGACGGTTATGTAAACCTCTTCGGTTTCAAAATCGGCGGGCGGGTCGTTGAAGGCGATGTGTCCGTTTTCACCGATGCCGATTACGCCAACGTCGACAGGTTTCTCGCGGAATTTTGCCGAAAGGTCGGCCATTCTTTCCGCGACTTCTTCCGGGCTGCCCTCGCCGCTTATCAAATTTGCTTCTTTAAGCGGGATCGGCAGGGTATAGATGAAGCGCTCCATCAGATACTTGCGGAAGGAAGCCGGATGCTCTGCGGAAAGCCCCATATACTCGTCAAGATGGAACATCGTAACGCGGGTCCAGTCTACCGGTTCGCGGTTAAGCTGCTCAAACATCTCAAACTGAGAAGCTCCGGTTGAGAGCAGAATTCGGGCTTCGCCGTATTCGGCGATAGCGAGATTGATCCTTCGCGCGATCAGTTCTGCGGCGTTAATACCGACCTGTTTTCTGTCTTTTAGAATTTCACAAATCATATGGTTAAATCCTCCGGTGAGTTTTTATAGTCATTATTAAGGCATTCGGACGCAATTTATTCGACTGAACAAATCGCATTTGTTCCGGGATTATCCGGCGAACGGAACGACCGAGCCGGCGCCGTTTATCGTCTGTTCGACCTGCGGCTCTCCCTTGTATTTTATATCCCCTGCGCCGTTTATAGCGGCTTTGAGGCTGCCGGAAACACTGACTTCCGCAGACGCGGCTCCGTTTACCGTGATTTCGGCTGTTTCAGTCTGTAGAGGATAGGCGTGCAGGGAACCCGCGCCGGTGAAACTGGCTTTAAGCGCGCTGCAGCTGCCCTCAAGATTTGCTTCGGCGGCGCCGTTGACATCGAGAGAGAGCGATTCAAGCATGTCGCAGGCGAGGTTTATCTCCGCCCCGCCGTTTATCGTCAGCGCGAGACTTTTTGCGGGAGTCGATACGGGAATTGAGGCGTTTATCACAAAGCCGCCGTCTGCCGAAAGGGAAGCTGTCGGAACTCCGATGATGATTTCAAATTCTGACGGAGCGAAGCGCTTGTCCCGGTCGCCCTTGATTTTCACCGTGTTTCCTTCGATATCAACTTTCAGCGAGTTGAAAATGT
Organism: Clostridiales bacterium; assembly: GCA_012800735.1. Taxonomy (GTDB): domain Bacteria; phylum Bacillota; class Clostridia; order Oscillospirales; family CAG-272; genus JAAZGC01. Next base: position 10,683 of record JAAZIU010000029.1, read on the forward strand.
TTTCGTCGGTGGTTATCACAACGGAGTCTTCAAGGCTTTCGTCAAGTGTTATACAGTATTTGACGTTTCTGGTCCAATCCAGATCGATGTCGGTAATCTCGATTGTCCAAGGTGCGCCCGCGTCAAGCGCGTATTTGCGCGGAAGGACGTTTTTGTCTCCTTCGACAGCCCGGCGCATAAAGACGCAGCCGGACAGCAAAAGCAGGATAACGGCGGCGGTCAGGGAAGCGCGAATAACCGAATGTAATACTTTTTTCATTTCAATTCCACCAATTCAATGTTGTTTTGGATTTATGGGCGGATACCTGCCGGAAATATTTGCGGTCTTATTTCTTAAAGCGGTATTTCATCTTTCCGGACATCTCAAGCAGCTTTATGTAAATGCCGCCCTGAACCGCCCGGTGCTGGAATCCTATCTGCTTTGAAGTGACGGTGTCGTACCAGTCGGTCATCGGAACGCGGGAGGGCATATAGTTATAAGCTTTCCAGAGCGGTCGGATAAATTCTCTGAATTGCTCGCGGGAGCCGGCCAAAGTCGCAACCCAGACAAGCCAGTCGGATTTGGTATAGGTGTTGCGGCAGTCAAGCGGCATTCCGTATGGGTTCATCCGGAGGAAGTTTGAAGCAAGTTCGCTTTCGATTACCTCCCGCGGGAAGATATTTGTGCCGAACAGTTTATCCCAGACGAGATTGTATTTCATCGACCAGGTGCCGGGGCGGTCGAAGGCAAGCCTGAAGCTGCCGTCTCCGTTTGCGGCGCGCCTAATCCAGGAAGCCGCCATTTCCCGCGCTTTTTCCATATATGACGCGGCAGAATCGGAGTCGCCCATCATGTCGAGGATAATGGCGTATCCTACGATACCCATAATAGCCTTAAGGCTGAGGTTGCAGTTATGCGCCAGATGTCCGGCGAAGTCGTCGGTGCAGAGCTGATGCCCGGGGTCTTCGCCGTATTCGACGAGATATTCTACCCATTTCGACAAAAGATCCATATTGTCCGCGGCAAAACTCGCGTCCCGGTCGGCTATCGAGGTTGCCGCCGCAAGCAGCAGCATATTTCCGCTCTCTTCGACCGGCATCTGGTTGTCTATCGTGCCCTTCGAGTAAACCTGACCGTTCAGCAGCGGATATTGACCGCAGTCGTGCGGCGCGAAGTCAAACTCCCAGTCATCCGAGCGGGCAAATTTGAATACCGGCCGCATCATGCCTTTAACAAGCTCGGGGTTGTAGCAGAGAAAGAGCGGCATCGAAGGATATGAGATATCGACGGTAGCGGCGCAGCCGTTCGAGAAACATTCTTTAGAGATAAACAGCGTCTCGCCGTTTTCGTCGTACACCAGCTTGTGCGCGGCGCAGGTCTGGCGGTAAGCGAGGGAACAGAGATCGGCGTATTCCTCTCCGCCGTCCTCAAGCGCGTGACAAAGCAGGGCGCGGGAAAAAGCCTGGCAGGCGCCGTAAAGGTAGTCGCCGTATGCGGCGCAGGCGCGGAGTATCTCTTCCTTTATATCCGAGCCGCCTTTTCGCCAGTAAGCCTTGAGCGGACGACCGAAATACATGATGGAGTCGATATCGTCATACGCGAAGACAAAGAGTGCTTCGCGACCGCCGCTGACGGCTTTGACCGAAGTCATCGTTCCGTCTTTGTCTTTGTATTCCCCGCAGCTGACGGCGGCGTTTTCACCGGTAACGGCTAAATAAAACCAGCCCCAGTCGATGCGGATATCATCACCCGAACGGTTTAAAGGCTTTTGAACGGTATTTCCGATACGGACGCCTAAAACCGTGTCTTCCTCATCAAAGCGGACAACTTCAGCTTCAACCGGAGACTGACCGCGCAGGTTGAGACAAAATTCCTCTGTCGCTTCAACGCTTATCGAGACGTCGTGCGTTCTGTCGTCGAGCGGCTCCCATTCGGTTCGCATATACGAAACCGGACGGCTCATCAGCTGAAGGTCGTAGGGCAGCAGCGGGGTGGTGAAGGTTACCTGAAGCGAGATCTTCTCGTTTTCAAATTTATATTTGGTGGAGAGCGCGTTTATCCGGCAGCCCGTCTGCTCGATTGCGGGCAGATCGGAAAGCCCCATGAACCGGTACCCCTCGCCGTCGATATAAACGGTTCCGCAAAGGGTATTCGGCTTGCCGGTCCAATGAACCGGAACGCTGTCGTAGAGCTTATCGGTGGGTGACCAGACGGAAAAATACGGGTCTACCGTGATAAGCGGTATCGAAGGAGCGCGAAGATTCATAATATTAATTCCTTCCTGTGTTTTTTATCAAAAGATGGCTCTGCGCCTTTCAGCTTCTTTCAAGTATATCGGTTATTTCGCAGATATATGCGCGGTGGTAATCGGCGGCCTTATAATGAATTTTCGGTATTGCGGAATCGATAAAATTTTCCGGTTTCAGGTCGTGAATATAGAGTTTTTTGCCGAAAAGGGAGTATTTTGCCTGTTCGTAATAAACGAAGCCTTCTTTGTCAAATACCGGTTTAAGTCCGGTTTCGGCTATCTTGTCGCAGTCTCTGCCGGAGTTGTTTCCGCAGAAATTAAGGATTTTCCGTCCTTCTTCTCCTTCGAAAAAGCTGAGGGAGATAAGGTCGGTTTTTTCGGCGAACTCATAAGTAAACCGCTGCGGGCGGATATAGCAGACGAAAAACGGCCGTCCCCAGAGCACTCCGGCTCCGCCCCATGACGCCGTCATGGTATTGAATTTGCCGGTGTTCTCGTCCTTTGCCGAGATGAGCATCCACTCGTTTCCGATTGCATTGAAAAGGTTCAGAGGCAGCTGCTCCGGTTTGATATGTTTGAAGACAGACATATTACCTTCCTTTCATATTTGCTGGGCATATTGCGCGAGGCGTTTCGCGGCGCTTTCGCGCAGGTCATATATTTCCGATTATATTATATCATATCGCCGACAAAAAAACAATGACTTTACGCAAAAATAAGCTCAGGCTGACCTCAAGCAGCGCGAACCGGAACCAAAGTATACATACATTGGCGAATTTGATTTTTTCCGCCTAATAATTAACCTTAAAGCTTTGGTTTCCGGCGATTTGTAAAGAATATTAGATTTTCGGAAAAATCTTTACACGAAGGATTTTTTATGGTATAATCAACGCGTAAGCCGATATAAACTTTATCCGGAGGTGTATTTAAATGTTATATAACGAAATGTGCGGCGAAAAGGTCTCTGCTCTCGGCTTCGGCTGTATGAGGCTGCCGATGAAAAATAACGAAATCGACGCTGAGCTGACAACCCGCATGCTCGACGAAGCGCGCGACGCGGGGGTCAATTATTTCGACACCGCCTATTTTTACCTGGATTCAAAAAGCGAGCCGTTTATGGGCAGCTATCTTTCGCGGCTTCCGCGCGATTCGTTTTATCTTGCGACAAAAATGCCTCTCTGGATGGTAAACGAAGGCGAGAAAGACCTCAAAAAGATTTTCGAAGATCAGTTAAAAAAGCTGAAAACCGATTATATCGACTTCTACCTTCTGCATTCGATGAATCAGGGCAGCTTTGATAAAGCGAAAGATGTGGGCGCCGTCGAGTGGCTGCTCCGCCAGAAGGAAAAAGGCCGCATCCGCCACCTGGGTTTTTCTTTCCACGACAGCTACGAAGTATTCGAAAAGCATATCACCGGTGATTGGGTCGAATTCTGCCAGCTGCAATACAACTTTATGGATATTGACGACCAGGCGGGAGATAAGGGAGTAGACCTCGCAAAATCTCTGAATATTCCGGTCATAGTCATGGAGCCTATAAAGGGCGGAACTCTGGCGAATCTCCCCGATCACATTGTCGAACCCTTCAAACGGCTTCATCCCGACTGGTCTGTTGCATCTTGGTCGATCCGTTTTTCCGTTTCCCGCGCCGGTGTAAAGCATACCCTTTCCGGAATGTCAACTCTCGAACAGGTAAGGGATAATCTCCGGACGGTGACTGATTTTACTCCCCTCAACGAAGAAGAGCTTGACGCGATATGGCAGGTCAGAGAAAACATTCTGAACAGCGTCAAAAACGGCTGCACCGACTGCCGCTACTGTATGCCATGTCCGTTCGGGGTTAATATTCCGGGCAACTTTTCGATATGGAACACCTATCATATGTACGGCGACAAGGGCGCGGCTCGCTGGCGTTATAACCGCCTGAAGCCGGAGGAAAGAGGAAGTAACTGCCGGAATTGCGGAAAGTGCGAAGAGGAATGTCCGCAGAAGATCAATATCCGCGCCGACCTCGCCGCCGCTTCTGCCGAGCTGGAAGAGCTTTGTAAATAAATCCAAGCAAACGCAGTTTATTTAGTAAAATCAACACAATTAAATCCGGTACAGGAGGCCGTTATGAAGATTCTAAGCAAACCCGATTACGAAAGCCTGATTGCTTCGACCCGCGACGCGCGCATGGATTGGTGGCGCGACGCCCGATTCGGAATGTTCATTCACTTTGGCTTGTATTCGCAATACGGTCATCACGAATGGGCGATGACGCGGGAGAATTTCCCGGTAGAAGAATACGAAAAGCTTGCCGACGAGTTCAATCCGAAGCCCGGCGCGCCGAGAGAATGGGCGGCGCTGGCTAAAGCCGCCGGAATGAAGTATATGGTGCTGACAACAAGGCATCACGAAGGTTTCTCGCTCTGGGATTCAAAGGCTAACCCCTATAACTCGGTTAATTACGGTCCCCGCCGCGATATCGTCCGAGAATTTGTCGACGCCTGCCGCGAATACGACCTTCGGATAGGCTTTTACAGCTCGCTTATGGACTGGCACCATCCGGACAGCTGGAAGTGCGCCTACGACAACGAAGCGCGTCGCCGTTTCCTTGATTATATCGAGGCGCTCAACACCGAGCTGCTTACAAATTACGGTAAGATAGACATTCTCTGGTACGACGTTTCATGGCCGATGGAAAGCTGGGAAGGCTGGGATTCTGTCGCGCGCAACCAGCGGCTCCGCGCGCTTCAGCCTGACATCATCATCAACGACCGCTCAAAACTCGCCGAAGACTTCGGCACGCCGGAAGAGGGCATCGAAGCCCAAAACCGCGACTGGGAAGCCTGCATGACTTACAACGGTCTTTCCTGGGGCTATCTTGATTCTGAACAGGTCGCTCCGTACAGCTACAACGCGCAGCGCATCATCAGAATGCTCAATTCCGTCGCCGGCGGAGGCGGGAATCTGCTGCTGAATATCGGTCCGGCTCCCGACGGTTCGGTTCCGAAGGAAGCGGTAAAGCCGCTCACCGATACCGGACGCTGGCTTGCCGAGAACGGCGAGGCGCTTTACGGAAAGGGCAGGGGAACGATAGGTCTGAACGCCATAACTTCAGGCACCGTAAGGGGAAATACCGTTTACGCATGGAACTGGATCTGGCCGAAAAACGGCTCGATGAGCTTCGGCGGTTACAGAACAAAGGTAAAGAAGATCACCTATCTCGCAACCGGCGAACCCATCGACTTCGAGCAGACGACCGGACGGATAATCCTCAAAAATCTGCCGGCGGAAGTTCCGGACAAAATAGCCGGCATAACGATGCTCAAACTGGAATTCGACGAGCCGCCGAAACAGATATTCGCAACCTATTTCCCGCAGGTTCACGGCGGCAGAGAGATAGATACCGTAAGAGACTGAATTTATTCGGGACATAACCGACTGTATACGTCGCCGCGGCAGGAATTTTAAATTCCGCCGCGGCGATAATTTATAAAATGTATTGCAATTTGCGCAAAAATGTGATATAATCAATTTTGACAAAAGGGGGCTTAGCTCAGCCGGTCAGAGCGCATGCTTCACACGCATGAGGTCACTGGTTCGATCCCAGCAGTCCCCACCAAAAATCCCCGGAACCGTCGGCGGTTTCGCTAAAAGCAATAAAATTTGCCCGACGGGTTAAGGCCGATACGGGGTTATACAAAAATTCGACCTTCAAAGAGGTCGATTTTTTGATATCTATAATTTGAAGTCAAAAAACGAATATTTTACTCGATGCCGGTTGTTATCGGATAGACAAATCAAGGAGGATTTTCGGCATGGATATTCTTTACGAAAATTTACTGGCATTCACCTGGCAGGATCTTGTCATGATTGCCATCGGGGGATTGCTGGTTTTTCTTGCGATTAAGAAAAACATGGAACCGACTTTGCTGCTTCCGATAGGCTTCGGGACAATTCTTGTCAACATTCCCTTTTCCGACGCGCTGACCGGTCCCATTAAAGAGCTGTATAACGCCGGTATCGCAAACGAGCTTTTCCCGCTGCTGCTGTTTATCGGAATCGGCGCAATGATAGATTTCGGACCGCTGCTCAGCAATCCCAAATTGATGCTTTTCGGCGCCGCCGCGCAGTTCGGCATATTCTTTACCTTGTGTACGGCGAGCATATTCTTCCCGACAATCGACGCGGCTTCAATAGCAATCATCGGCGCGGCCGACGGCCCCACTTCCATTGCCGTCGCAAACACCCTGGGTTCCAAATACGTAGGAGCGATCACCGTTGCCGCGTATTCGTATATGGCGCTTGTTCCGATTATTCAGCCGCCGGTTATCAAGCTGCTTACAACAAAGAAGGAACGCCTGATCCGGATGCCGTATGTGCAGAAATCTGTCAGCAAAACGACGCGGATTCTGTTCCCGATAGTTATTACCCTCGTTGCATCCGCCATTGTTCCGCAGGCGACTTCGCTTATCGGTTTTCTTATGTATGGCAACCTTATCCGCGAGTGCGGAGTTCTTGACTCGCTGTCGGAAACGGCGCAAAAGGTTCTGGCGAACCTGGTTACGATTTTCCTCGGAATTTCCGTCGCTTTCAACATGACTTCGGAACAATTCCTGAAGTTTGACACTCTGCTTATTTTAGGTCTGGGACTGATAGCTTTTATCTTTGATACCGCGGGCGGAGTTTTATTTGCAAAAGTACTAAACCTTTTCTCGAAGGAGAAAATCAATCCGATGATAGGCGCTGCCGGCATTTCGGCTTTCCCGATGTCGGGACGCATCGTTCATAAGATGGGTCTGGAAGAAGACCCGCAGAACTTCCTTCTGATGCATTCCATCGGAGTCAACGTTTCGGGTCAGATCGCCTCGGTAATCGCCGGCGGCATCATACTGAATTTCTTCTCTTGACGATTTGGTAAAAGGAGAAAATAAAACTATGAATTTGTTATCTTATATACTGCTCACAGCGGTGAATGAAAGCAACCCCGATGTATTTTTCAAGCCGGAAAATTTTGTTTTCAACCTGAAATATATGGGGATCGGAATGCTGGTTATTTTTGTAATAATCGGAATTATTATGTTAGCCACAATTCTGCTCAACCGCCTGTTTTCCAAATAAGTATTAATGAATTAATACCGCCGGCAATTTCCGAAGCCCGCTATAAACCGACCGAATAATTCCCCCGGCATTCTTTCGGTCGAGCTGATATTTTAAGAAAAAAAGAGCCGATTGTCTGCGAAAGCAGCGCAAAAGGCTCTGTTTTTTGACTTTTGATACAGCTCTTTTTATTCCGCTTTTTTTCTGTATTTGCGGAGGATCTTCGGGACAAAATATACGCCCGCGCCGAGCAGTACGGTGGAGAGCAGCATCTGCCCCACCATCGAGTTCCAGGTAACTCCCCCGGTAGCCTCGATAGAGTTGCCGGCGGCGTATCTTTGCGCGTATTCGTTTTCGGTGCAGTCGAGGATCAGCCCCTCGCAGGCAAAAAACGCGTCCACCCCGATAAATTCCACCGAAGCGGGCATCTTCAGCAATCCCAGGCGAAGACAGCCGGAAAACGCCGAATTGCCGATAGATTTGAGCTTTTCGGGCAGGACGATTTTCGAAAGCGAACGGGCATTTTCGAAGCAGGAGTCGGGTATTTCCGTGATTCCCTCCGGCAGTTTAACCGAAATCAGCTGCGGCATCTGCGCGAACGCGAATTTTCCGATTATTTCTATCGAGTCGGGCAGGATAATATTTTCGACTTTTTCGGTGCCGGAAAAGGCGGTTGCCATAATTTCGGTAACCGGCAGTCCGTCGATTGTTTCCGGCACGGTTATTGTTTTTCCTTCTCCGCGCCAGCCGACCGCCATCATGTGCGAGCCGTCCTCGGCCATCAGATACGCTACTCCTTCCGGAGTTTCCTTGGCATATTGCGGCGCAAGATAGGCGGGATAGGTGTCAGGGAAGTCAAATTCGGCTGCCGTGGTTTCTTCCGGTTCGATTTCTTCGGCTGCGGCCGCCTCATCGCCTTCCGGCGCGTCGGGGTCCTGCTGCGCCTCAGGCTCCGGTGAGGCAGGCTCCGCCGGAGTCGGCTCCGGCTCTTCGACTTTCGGAGCAAATCCGATTATTCCGGTCGGCGCTTCATCCGCGGCAGCCGGCAGAAAGGCAAACGCCGCCAAAAACAATACAAGCGCGGCGCAAAGCAGTCTTTTTTTATTTGATATCGGCATCTTAAGCCGCCTTTCTTTATATCGCTTATTAAAGTTTTCTTTGAAAAAATTATATCAGAAAACCTGCCGCATTTGATGAATCTTTTGTAAAACCGCGCCGAGAATTATTAAATAAAAACGACTAAAACCCCTTGCAAATCTTTCGGTAGTGTGATATAATGATAAAGTATTAATGCATAATCGTATTAATACGGTAAAACGAGCGTATTTAGGCAATTTAAACTATGTTAAAATATGAAAAGAGGAAAATCAAAATGAAGAAATTCAAACTTATCTGCGTTTTGTTGGCAGCTTTAATGCTTGCCGCAGCCGCCGTTTCCTGCGGTTCATCCGGCGAAAAATATGTCGTCCTCGAAGAGAACTTCGGCTCCGAGCAATACGGCATCGGGTTCCGCAGGGATGACAACGCCCTTACGCTTGCGGTTCAGAACGCCATCGACGCGATGATTGCCGACGGCACCGCGGCGAAGATTTCGACCGACTGGTTCGGGGAAGACAAGGTTCTGAAAGATCAGCAGTACCCCCGCGCCATCGAAGACACAGGCGACGACTCGCTCCAGAAGATTAAAGACAAAGGCGAGATAATACTGGGTCTCGACGTCGGTTTCAAGCCGATGGGCTTCTACGACGACGCCGGCAATATAGTCGGATTTGACATCGACCTTGCGAAAGAAGTCGCTTCCCGTCTCGGCGTAACACTCAAGCTTCAGCCGATTGACTGGAACTCCAAGGAAATGGAACTTTCCGCCGGCAATATCGATATGATTTGGAACGGAATGTCGATAACCCCCGAGAGAGCCGAGAACATGAACATCTCGAAGCCTTATCTCAATAACCGCATGGTGATAATCGCAGCCGCCGACAGCGGCATCACAACCAAGGCGGATCTCTCCGGCAAGAAAGTCGCCGTTCAGGCAGGTTCCTCCGCCCTCGACTGCATCAACGCGGAGCCGGATGTCGCCGCCACCTTTACCCTGAACGAATATCCGGACAACCCCACCGCCTTCCTTGACCTCAAGGCAGGCAGAGTCGACGCGCTCGTAGTCGACGAAGTTGTCGGCCTAAACCTTATCTCGGAAGATAATTAATCAGGCGCCGTAAAATCATTAAGCCCGGCTTTCAAATCGAAAGCCGGGAAATGTTATGTTTTAGATGAATATTGATATTTTAAAGATGTCCGTCGTCGTAATGAGCCGCGGCATCGGTTACACTCTGGCAATCTTTTTTTTCACTATCGTTTTTTCGCTTCCGCTGGGGCTGTTGCTTACCTTCTTTGAAACATCAAAGAATCCGGTTCTGCGCGGCGCGACGCGTTTTTACGTCTTCATTATGCGCGGAACCCCGCTGATGCTGCAGCTGTTTTTCATATATTTCGGCCTGCCTTTTCTGCCGGTAATCGGAAAGTATCTCGCGATTGATCGCTTTACCGCCGGCTGTATCGGATTTGTGCTGAATTACGCCGCGTATTTCTGCGAAATTTTCCGCGGAGGCTTGCTTTCCATCGACCCGGGTCAATACGAAGCGGCGCGGGTACTCGGCTTTTCCAAGGCGCAGACCACCGCGAAGATAATCATCCCGCAGATGATTAAAGTAGTGCTGCCGCCGACGTCAAACGAAGCGATTACCCTCGTAAAAGACACCGCGCTTGTCTCGACGATCGGCATTTCCGACCTGCTTCACTACTCAAAATCGCTTGTAAACAGCACTCAAAGCGTTTTACCCTACGCCGTCGCCGCGGTTTTCTACCTTATTATGACTACCGGACTTACGCTGCTTTTCAATAAGCTCGAAAAGAAATTTAAATTCTGAGGAGGTATTTTATGAATGACAGAATAACCTCCCCGGATGTGATAGTAGTCGAGCATATGCGAAAAGCTTTCGGGGATAACGAGGTGCTCCGCGACGTTTCGCTCGCCGTCGGGCGGGGAGAGGTGGTCGCGGTGATAGGCTCTTCCGGTTCCGGCAAAAGCACGATGCTTCGCTCAATTATCGGGCTTGAGCGGGTTGACGGCGGCACCGTCGTTTTTGAAGGCGCCGATCTCGTCCGCGACGGGATATATGTCCCGGAAAAGCAGCAGCGCCGGATCTTGAGGATGATGGGAATGGTTTTCCAGCACTTTAATCTCTTTCCTCATCTTTCGGTAAAAGACAATCTTATAACCGCTCCCGTGACCGTCGCAAAAAAACATAAAGCGGAGGCGACGGACAAGGCGGTGGAACTGCTTTCAAAAGTCGGACTGCTCGATAAGCTCGACGCTATGCCGTCCTCTCTTTCCGGCGGACAGAAACAGCGGGTAGCCATAGCAAGAGCGCTCATGATGGAGCCGCGGGTGCTGCTTTTCGACGAGCCTACCTCCGCCCTCGACCCCGAGCTTACCGGCGAAGTGCTTGAAGTCATCCGCGAACTTGCCGCGGACAGGATGACAATGGTCATAGTAACGCATGAAATGACCTTCGCCCGCGATGTCGCCGACCGGATAATCTTTATGGATAACGGTCTTATCGCCGCCGAGGGGAACCCGAATGAAATCTTCTACGACAGCCAAAACGCCCGTCTCGACGCCTTTTTAAAATCTTTCCGCGACAGATAAATAACAAAACCGTCTCCGAAGACAACGGAGGCGGCTTTTTTGCGCCGAAAATAATAAATTCAGCTGAAATTAACATAATACGGTTGAAAGGCGGCGGCGGATGTGATATATTTATTACTCGGCGGAGGTGATTGCCATGACGCTTGAAGAAAAGGCGCTTATCCGCATGAGACCGGATTTTTCAAAGCTTCGTGAAGGCGGGTTCATAGAAAGAGACGATTGCTTTATTAAAACCGCCGAATTCATGAACGGCGACTTTCGCGCCGAGCTGAGGGTTTATAAGGACGGCCGACTCGAAGGGAAGGTTATCGACCTTGTTTCGGGAGAGGAATATCTTCCCCTCAGAAGCATGGCGCGAAGCGGTCCTTATGTAAGTCTTGTGAGGGAAAAATATACCGAAGTTTTGCGGGAGCTTGCAAAGCCGGCCTTTTTCTTTCAGCCCTTTGTTTCGGATCAGGCGAACATGCTTGCCCGGTATTTATATGAAACTTTCGGCGAAGAGCCGGACTTTCCGTTCCGTGAAAAAACCGGCGACGATTTGACCGGTGTATTCAGAAACCCTAAAAACCGCCGCTGGTACGGACTCGTGATGCATATCCCCCGTTCGAAGCTGACAAAGTTGCGGGACGACGACGGAGATTTCGTCGATGTTTTGAATGTAAAGCATGACGATAAAACGATACCGGAACTGATAGCCGCAACTCCGGGCATCTATCCGGCGTGGCATATGCAGAAAAAACACTGGATTTCCGTCGTTCTTGACGACACTCTCTCCGACGCGGCTGTCCGGGAGTTGGTCTGCCAAAGTCGGGAATTTACCCTTTCCGCTTCGTCTGAAAATCGATCAAAAAACCAAAATTAGCACACAAAGCAGTCGAGTGCAAACAATTTCCACGAAAACGCCGTATAGATTGTTAATTAAGTGTAAATAAACGAAAAAACACTTGATTTCAGACGGATAGGTGTGTATAATATAAGACAGTAGTCAGCACTCTGAACAAACGAGTGCCAAAATTACAAAATTAATTTATTTGGAGGAATATATCACTATGAAGATCCTGCCTCTTGCTGACAGAGTAGTAGTCAAAATGCTTGAAGCCGAGGACAAGACCGAGTCCGGCATCATTCTCGCTGGTACCGCGAAGGAAAAGCCGCAGGTCGCCGAAGTCATCGCCGTCGGTCCCGGCGGAATAGTTGACGGCAAGGAAGTCAAGATGACCGTTAAAGTCGGTCAGAAAGTCATCACCAGCAAGTATTCCGGCACCGAAGTCAAGGACGGGGACAACGAATACACCATCGTCCGCGAAAGCGATATTTTAGCCGTGGTAGAATACTGCGATTGCAAATCTGACTGCAGCTGCGATTAAAAGTTGCTGCAACTAATAAATTTGGAGGAATAATAACAATATGGCAAAGATACTCAAATACGGCGAAGAAGCCCGCGCAGCGCTGCTTGCCGGTGTAAATAAGCTTAATGACAGCGTTAAGATAACCTTAGGTCCGAAAGGCCGCAACGTCGTACTCGAAAAGAAATACGGCTCTCCGCTTATCGTCAACGACGGCGTTACGATAGCCAAGGAAATCGAGCTTGACGACGCATTCGAGAATATGGGCGCTCAGCTTGTTAAAGAAGTCGCCACCAAGACCAACGACGCCGCGGGCGACGGCACCACTACCGCTACCGTTCTTGCCCAGGCTATGATTTATGAGGGTATGAAGAACGTCGCCGCAGGCGCTTCCCCCGTCGGCATCCGCACCGGTATGCAGAAAGCTATCGACGCTGCGGTTGCAAGTCTCAGGAAGGAATCGAAGAAGGTTGACGGCCCGAAGGATATCGCCCGCGTAGGCGCTATCTCCTCCGGAGACGAAGCCATCGGCGCTCAGATTGCCGACGCCATGGAAAAGGTCAGCTCCGACGGCGTTATCACCGTTGAGGAGTCAAAGTCTGCCGACACTTCCTGCGAAGTAGTTGAAGGAATGCAGTTTGACCGCGGCTATTGCAGCCCGTATATGGCTACCGATACCGAGAAGATGGAAGCGGTTCTTGACGATCCTTTCATTCTTATCACCGACAAGAAACTTTCCAATATCCAGGACATTCTCCCGCTGCTTGAGAAAATAGTCCAGACCGGACGCAAGCTGCTCATCATCGCCGAGGATGTCGAGGGCGAGGCTCTTACCACCCTCGTTCTGAACAAGCTCCGCGGCACCTTTACCTGCGTTGCCGTTAAGGCTCCGGGATTCGGCGACAGACGCAAGGAAATGCTGAAAGATATCGCCATCCTCACCGGCGGCGAAGTTATCTCCGACGAACTCGGACTCGAGCTTAAGGAAACCGAACTCACCCAGCTCGGCCGCGCTTCCCAGGTCAAGGTTGATAAGGAAAACACGATAATAGTCGGCGGCAAGGGCGATTCGGCAGAGATCAGCGCCCGCGTCGGTCAGATAAAGACGGCTATCACCACCACTACTTCCGATTTCGACCGCGAGAAGCTCCAGGAGCGTCTTGCCAAGCTTTCCGGCGGAGTTGCCGTTATTAAAGTCGGCGCCGCTACCGAAACCGAAATGAAGGAAAAGAAATACCGCGTAGAGGACGCTCTCAACGCCACCAAGGCGGCGGTTGAAGAAGGCATCGTTCCCGGCGGCGGAATCGCATTCCTCAACGCCATTCCGGCGGTTAAGAAGCTGCTCGACGAAGTCGAGGGCGATGAGAAGACCGGCGTTAAGATAGTTGCCCGCGCTCTTGAGGAGCCGGTGCGCCAGATCGCCGAAAACGCCGGAGCGGAAGGCTCTGTCGTGGTAAACGCCATCATGACCTCCGGTAAGGAGAGCTACGGCTACAACGCCGCTAACGGCACTTTCACCAACATGATCGACGCCGGCATCGTGGATCCCACCAAGGTTTCCCGCTGCGCGCTCGAGAACGCTGCTTCCATCGCGGCAACCCTGCTCACCACCGAAGCTCTTGTAGCGGATAAGAAGGAGCCGGCTCCCGCCGCTGCTCCGGCTGCCAACCCCGATATGGGCGGCGGAATGTATTAATACCCCTTAGAACTAAGTTAAATTCCCCGAGGGCGGAAACCGTTTCAATGTTTCCGCCCTCTGTTTTTTATGTGTTTTCCATGTGTTTTCAGGGAGAATTTACCGATAAACGGCAAAAAAAGCGGCAAAAATGAACGAAAAAGCGAAAAATCTCCCCGACAGATGTTTACATTTTAACAAAATAATGGTATAATCATATGTGTGTGATTTTAACCGGATAAAAATTGCCCGGATACTGTCATTATTTTGTTTTTCCGGGGAAAGAGGGATTCAATGAAAAAGATAAGGCTTGCGCTGCTCCCGATTGCCGCACTTATCTGCGCAGTAATTCTCTGCGCCTGCGACGTAAGCGCCGTTCTTGAAAAAGGCGTCGACACTTCAGACGAAACTGCGAAAGCGGAAGAAGTCATCACGACGGAAGCCCCCGAGAGCATCGCCGAAGCCGCCGAAAAAACCGATCCTGATGAGGAAGAGGAAAGGGAAACCGAAGCCGAAACGACGGCAGAAACAACCGAAGCGGAGACGACCGCGGCAGCAACCGAAAAGGTAACTTCAGCCGAAGACCCCGCATCGGCTGAAAGGGAAGCGTTTGAGAAAAAAGTCGCCGCTGCGATGAAACCTGTCGTCTATGTAAACGAAAATACAATAGAAGATATTTTCTCGACGGCAGTCGAGATATGGCAATGGTTCAATATGAGCACGATACCGACGAGCGGCGAGCCGGTAGACGATACCTTCCATTATAAAGTCGATTATCCGCACATCAAGACATACGCGGACCTTGAAAAATACGTCCGTAATTATTTTTACTCGGATATTGCGGATCAGCTGCTTTCCTACCGCTCCGATTATACCGATATAGACGGAAGCCTCTGCGCGATACCTGCCGACCGCGGCGCGAATATACTCTACGGAGAAATAATCGGCGCCGAGCTGAATTTGCGTTCGATAAGCTTCGCCGAATATACGGTAGAAGTACAGAAATATAGCTTTGACGAAGACGGAGGCGACCTTGTCGAGGACGGAAGCGAGACCTTTATCTTCAAGCTTCAGATGGATAAATACGGATGCTGGCGTTTCGTCAGTTTTCCGATATGGATGTGAGTTGATTATATTAAAATGGCTGAAAAGTTAACCCCCGAAAACAAAGAGAAGTGGATCTGCCCGCTTTGTCATATCGAGTGCGACGACCGATTCTGCGCTATGTGCGGCATTTCAAAGGAAGTCGCCGGTCAGTATGACAGCCTTATGGAAGACGGCGAGGCGCCGGACGAGTCAAACGACATCACCGGCGACTGGCCGGCGGTATCGGCTTCCGAACAAAAGAATTCGCTCTACCGTCGTAAAATAAGAGAGGCTGAGCGCAAGGCTAAAGAATTCGGTTTTGAAGAAAAAGCCGACGATTCCGAACCCGAGCCGGAGGAACCGGCGCCGGCGGAAATACCGGAGGACACGGCGGCAGACATGATTCAAGAACCGGAAATTGATGCGCCGCAAAAGCATGACGCGCCGCCTCAGGTCGATACATCCGAACCGCCAGTCGTCGATATATCCGCCGAGCTGGAGAAGCTCGCAACCCATAAAAGAGTTGAAACGCCGCAAATCCGGCTTGTAAGACGCACCCCGTATGTGCCGTATCGGCGCCCTCCGCGAAAAGACACATCCTCCCCGGCGAAACCCCGGACAGCCCCGTCGCCTGCCCCGACTCCTTCGGTACCGGCGCCGCCTGAAAAAGAGCCGGCGCTGTCTGAAAAGCAGCCGACTCTGCTTGAAGAAAAGCCGACTTTACCCGAAGAGAAACCGAATTTGATTGAAGAGAAACCAACGCTTTCGGCTCCGCCGCCTCAGCCGCGAATTGAGGATGAGGAAAAGGCGGACGCGCTTTTAGGCTCCGATATCCGAGCCGAGCTTGACGCCATCACGGCGCAGTTGACTCCGAAGCTGGATATAGACATTTCCGATTTCTCTGCGTTCAACGACAAGGGTTCTGACATATCAGCTTCCGAAATCAAGTCGAAACCCGATGAAGCCGTCGGAGAAACAGGTGTCAAATCAGATATTTCCGCGGCATTTTCGTCAGATATTGATGATACGGGCGAGTTTCAGCCGCTTGCAAAACCGACGGAAACTTCGGTACAGGCTGAAGACACCGATTCTGATTCAGCGGAAGAAGAAGCGGCAATTCAGGATTTTATCGATGAATATGATGAATATTCTGAAGAAACCGACGAAGAAGAATTTGCGCAGACAGCAGAGACCGATATCGATTTGTTCAATGCCGAAAAAGCTCCGGCCGCAGCTGATTTGAAATCAGATACCCCCTCGTCTGCCGCCCCTCCGTCTGCCGTAAAAGTTGTCCCGAAGAAAGCAGCTGAGACCGGAACTGCCAAGCGCAGTGCAAAAAAAGAGCCGCAGCAGCCGGAGGATAACGGTGATGCCGAAGATAAGCCGGGCGAAGTCGTTTATATTGAAACCGGCTCGGGAGCCGGACTATGGAAGCCGGCCGCGATTATTTCGATTTTGACATCCGCCTTGCTGCTGCTTGCGCTGGTATTCGTTTATGTAAAATACGCCGTCCTTGAACCACGTTACGGTTCCGATGCGGTTAATACCAGGATAGGTCTTTCGGATATCTTCCCCGAAGAGGAAACGTCGGAAGTCACCGCTTTGACGGATGAAGAGCCGCCTGCGGCGGAGGAAGTTACAATCGCTCCCGAAACAGAAGTCCCCGAGACCGAACCCGCCGAGACCACAGCTCTCCCGGCAGAAATACCGGCAGAAACAACGACCGCGCCGGAAACCCTTCCCGGCGCCGAGACCGTCCCGGACGAAAACGCCGAACCGGAGCCGGAAACCGCTCCGGAGGCTTATGATATCGACGATGAAGCCGCAAACAGAGGCTGACGCGGCATAACATATAAACGATCGAGGAATAAAAATGCTTTACAACAATATCAAGCACGTTATCAATCATTTTAAATTTGAAGGTACTTATAAGAGCGTCGAAGAGCTGCTTTCGGGAAATATTAATTCGACTTACCTTCTGACTTACGAAAAGCCTGACGGCTCCGAGGTGCGGTATGTGCTGCAGAAGATAAACACCGTCGCATTCAAGAATCCGGAAGAGCTGATGAAGAACGTTCAGCTTGTAATAAACCATATAACCGCGACGATGGCGCGCGCCCATCTCTCTACCGACCGCCATATCCTTGAATTTATACCGGTCAAGGGTCCTCTGACAACCGAAAGCCCGCTCCTTCATAAGGACGAGCGCGGCGAATACTGGCGCGCGGATATCTTCATCGACAATGCAACCGCATATAATCATATAACCGATCCCGCATTGTTTTACGAGGCGGGGCGGGGATTCGGCGAGTTCCAGAAATATCTTTCCGATTTTCCGGCGGATAAGCTGACCGAGACTATTCCCGACTTCCATAACACCAAAAAGCGTTTTTATACTTTCGTCGCGTCGGTCGCCGCCGATAAAGCCGGACGGGTAAGCGAGCTTGAAGAAGAAATCGACTTCTTCTTCGACCGCCGCAAGATGATGTCGAAAATAGTCGATATGATTGAAAGAGGAGAACTCCCGCTCCGCGTAACGCACAACGACACAAAGCTCAACAACGTTATGATCGATAACACGACCAAGAAGGCGCTCTGTGTTATCGACCTTGACACCGTTATGCCCGGTTCCGCGCTTTACGATTACGGCGACGCGATCCGTTTCGGCGCCTCTACCGCCGCCGAAGACGAACCCGACCTTTCTAAGATCGATGTCGATATGGAGCTGTTCCGAGAATTCACCCGCGGATTTGTTTCGGAAACCAAAGATGTCCTTACCCGCGAGGAAATTCTGGCGCTGCCTATGGGCGTAAAGGTAATAACCTGCGAGCTTGCGATGCGGTTCCTTACCGACTATATCGACGGCGACGTCTATTTCAAGGTAAACCGCCCGCAGCATAACCTCATCCGCGCCCGCGCCCAGATGCGTCTGCTCGAGAAATTCGAGGAAAAATACGACGAAATGGTCGAATATGTCGAAGAGATAGCGGCAGAGGACGCGGAAGAATAAAAACAGGTTGCTGTCTTGCAGCGTAAAACAGATGATTGATATAAAATCGCTTTCAGCGGCATATACGCCCCGCCGGCTGACGGACTCCGACATCGAAGACGTTTTCCGGCTTTGCAGCGGAAATCCGCAATATTACATTCACATTCCGCCGCCGGTCTGCCGCGAATCGATAAGCGCGGATATGCGCGCCCTCCCGCCCGGAATGACGGCGGATGATAAATACTATATCGGTTATTTTGACGGCGGCAGGCTTGCCGCCGTTCTTGACCTTATCTCCGGATATCCGGAAAAAGGCGTCGCTTATATCGGCTTTTTCATGGTAGACGCAGCGATGCAGAGTTGCGGCGTCGGTTCGGTTATCATAAACGAACTGTGCCGATATCTTTCCGACCGCGGATTTGCTTCCGTCAGACTCGCATGGGCCGACGGCAATAATCAAGCCGAGCGCTTCTGGCTGAAAAACGGTTTTTCAAAGACCGGCAGCGTCAAAAAAGACGAATGTATACTGATAACTGCGCAGAAGATATTAAATCCGATATTTAACTGAATATAAAAAAGCTTACCTTTGCGATAATTTTCGTAAGGTAAGCTTTTTATATCCGGATTTATTCAGCAGCTACGAAGCGTCTCCGCTATAAGATCGCGGGCGGCGATAATATCAAGGTTCTGCTGCTCGCCGGAGATTTCCCGCTCAATGCAGTAGCAGCCATTGTATCCGATGCCCTCCAACTTTTTAATAAATTCCCGTACATTCACCTTTCCCTCGCCCAACGGCACTTCTTTGCCCAGCGAGCGGCCGGAAACGGGATAAAAGCCGTCTTTCATATGCGTGTTGCGGACATATTTTCCGATTACGTCGAGCGCGTCGACCGGATTTCCGCGGCCGTATAATATAAGATTCGCGGTGTCAAGATTGACGCCTAAGTTGCCGGTCCCGATTTCTTCTATCGTGCGCAGCAGCGTTGTCGGCGTCTCCTGTCCCGTCTCAAAGAGGAAATACTGTCCGAATTCGCCTATCGTTTTGCAGATATGGCGCAGCGTCAAAACGATCGACTCAAATTCCGGGTCATTCGGATTTTCCGGGATAAATCCGACGTGGGTGATAACGTCGGTCACACCGATATCCCTTGCAAACCGGCATTCGTCAAGCACTTCCTCGACTCGCTTTTCGCGGTATTCATGCGGCATAAGTCCGAGAGTGAGCGGTCCTTCGTAAAAATTCCATTCGGCCGGACCGCTCCATCCCGCCCAGACGGCGGAGATGTAAACGTCAAATTCTTTGGAAGCAGCCGTCACAGCCTCGGCGGCTTCGGGAGTGGTCATTCCGGGACGCGCCATCAGCTGGCAGCAGCCCATGCCGAACTCATGCACCCGCCGAAAGCCTTCGCGTATCATCTCCGGGCTTCCGACAGGCACCAGCGTGCCTATCCTTTTGTATACTTCGTTCATATTCCTTAATCCTCACACTTTTCGTCTAAAATATCTTTCCAATGCGAATAGAATACTTCGTAGCTGCCGGATTCGATTGCGAGTCGGATTTCCTCCATAAGCGAGTTGTAAAACCACAGATTGTGCATAACGGAGAGTCGCCCGCCGAGCACTTCGCCGGCTTTAATGAGATGTCGGATATATGCGCGGCTGTATCGCTGACAGACCGGGCAGCGGCAATCGGGATCGAGCGGGCGGGCGTCGCGGATAAACCTTTCGTTGTTCAGGTTCAGTTTGCCTTTCCAGGTGAAAGCGTTGCCGTGACGGGCGTTTCGGGAAGGCATGACGCAGTCGAAGAAATCAACTCCGCGCCGTACCGCTTCGATAATGTTTACCGGAGTTCCGACGCCCATAAGGTATCGGGGCTTGTCTTCCGGCATATGCGGGAGGACGACGTCGAGAATGTGATACATCTCTTCGGTTTCCTCTCCGACGGCAAGCCCGCCGATAGCGTATCCGGGAAGGTCGAGGGACGCGATCTGCTTCATATGGCGGATGCGCAGTTCTTCGTAGGTGGAACCCTGATTTATTCCGAAAAGTATCTGATGGGGATTTATAGTCTCCGGCAGCGAATTCAGTCGCTCCAATTCGGCTTTGCAGCGAATCAGCCAGCGATAGGTGCGGTCACAGGACGCTTTTACATAGTCGTATTCGGCGGGATTTTCTATGCACTCGTCGAAAGCCATTGCAATTGTTGAAGCAAGGTTCGACTGTATCCTCATACTCTCTTCGGGACCCATAAAAATCCTCGCGCCGTCGATATGCGAAGAAAAATAAACGCCTTCCTCGCGAATCTTTCGCAGACGGGCGAGGGAAAAGACCTGAAATCCGCCGCTGTCGGTCAGCACCGGGCGGTCCCAGTTGAAGAACTTGTGTATTCCGCCCAAATCGCGGATAACCTTGTCGCCGGGGCGGATATGCAGATGATAGGTATTCGAAAGTTCGACCTGACACTTAAGATTCATAAGATCGCCGGTTGATACGCCGCCTTTAATCGCGGCGCTGGTGCCGACATTCATAAAAACCGGAGTTTCGATTGCGCCGTGGACGGTTTCAAATCTGCCGCGCCGCGCCGAACCTTCGGTTGAAAGCAAAGTAAAAGCCATTTAAATAAATTCCGTTTTCCGCGGCAATACCGCTTAAATATTGAAATTGAGCATTAAAATTATATCACAGTTGCGCTTCGTTGTCAACGCGACACATTAAATTAACTTGACAAAACCTGTGTTTCGGTGTATAATATATAAGCTCCGGGGTGTAACTCAGTTGGTAGAGTGCTTGGTTTGGGACCAAGATGCCGCACGTTCGAGCCGTGTCACTCCGACCACGCTGCGATTATTCGCGGCGTTTTTATTTGAAAAATCACAGCAGCAGCCGAAAAAGCCGCCGCTGTTTTTTTGGTTATTAAATCACATAGCAGACCTTGTATCAATACTTATAATAAAAACTTTTCCCGTCGTCCGAAAGCCCGATTTCGGCGCCGAAGATTTTTTCGATTATCCCAGATTTATAGACGGCTTCCGGAGAGTCAATCATCTCTGTTCGCCGGTTATTTAATATAACTACTTTGTCCGAAAAAGTCATCGCCATCGGCAAATCGTGCATCACCGCGACAACCCCTTTTCCGCCGTCGGACAGCTCCCGCAATGTTTTCATTAATTTTAGCTGATGGACAATGTCGAGATAAGTCGTCGGCTCATCGAGCAAAATATAGTCGGTGTCCTGAGCAAGCGCCATTGCGATATAAGCGTTCTGCCGCATACCGCCTGATAGGGTATATAAAGGATTTTCGGAAAACTCCGCGACACCGGCTCGCTCCATCGCGGAGAGGGCGATATCCCGGTCACACTTCGTGTAACGCCTCGGATAATTCAGATGCGGAAATCTTCCGTGAAGCACGAGCTGCTCAACCGTCATATCCGGCGTGCTTTTCCCCTGAGCAAGATAAGCGGCTTTTTTGGCGATCTCTTTTCTTGTCATATCGTCTGCCTTCATACCGTCGATATGAATGTCTCCGCCGAAAATCGGCAAAATGCCGCAAATCGCTTTCAAAAGCGTGCTTTTCCCGCATCCGTTTACCCCGATAACTGCGGTGAGCCGACCTTTTTCAAAAGCGGCGGATAAATAATCCAGAACGATATTTTTGCAGTATCCCGCGGATATGTTTATAAGTTCAATCACGGCTGCGTCCTCCTCTGCCTTTTATCAGGATAAACACAAAGAAAGGCGCGCCGAGGAACGCCATGATTATTCCGACCGGAATTTCATAAGGCGAGAACACCGTCCTCGCCGCGGTATCGCAAATGCAGACAAAACCTGCGCCGTATAAGGCGCAAAGCCCGATAAGACCCGAAGACTTGCTCCCGGCAACCCGCCGAACGGCATGAGGAACCAACAGCCCGACAAATGACAAAAGTCCGGCAAGGCTGACGGCGGAACCGGCAAGCAGCGCGGCAAAAAGCAGAAACAGCATTCTCATAAAGGCGGTATTCATACCGAGACTCCGGGCGCTTTCCTCACCCAGAGTCAGCACGTCAAGTTCGTTGTGCAAAGTGAGCAGAAAAACTATCGTAACCGAAATAACAATCACCGCCGGAACAAGCTTTTGATGAGTAACGCCGGAAAACTCCCCGATCTTGAAGCTGTTGCTCATAACGCCGACTTCGGGGATAAAGGTAACTATGGTATTCGTCACGGCGCCCAGAAAACTGTTCATCGCAACGCCGATGAGAATAACCGTTCCGCGGGAAGCGCCCCATTTTTTCGCGCCGAAACTTACCAGCATCACCGCAGCGAAAGCGCCGATAAATGAAAAGAGGGAAAGCTGCCATCCGCCGTAAATTCCGAGCGCCGCGCAGAGTGTCACGGCAAGCGCGGCGCCTGCGTTTACTCCGATAATGCTCGGAGATGCCAGGCGGTTCGCAAGAACGCCCTGTATTACCGCGCCCGACACGGCAAGCGCCGCCCCGCAGACAAGCGAAGCCGCCGTCCTCGGCAGTCTTACATAGGCAAATATCCGCGTTCCGGCGGAAGAATCAAAGCCGTCACGAAAAGCCGCCGCTATCTCGCCCGGCAAAAGCGGTGTGCTGCCTGAAATAATCCCAAGCGCGGCGGAGATGAAAAGAAAGAGAACTCCGGCTGAATAAAGCCATTTTATGTTAATCTTCCCGGAGAAGTATTTCGCTGAGTATTTCATAAGACTCCGCCCATTTTGCATTCGGTTTTTTATTGAACAGCGCACGGTCCATTATGTGAACCCGTCCCCCGGCGACGGCTTCAAGCGTTCCCCAGGCGGGATTTTCTTCCATCATCCGGTTGAAATTCTCTATCGCCTTTTCGGTATCTTTTCCCATCGTAACAACAAAGATCCTATAAGGTTCATCGCGTATAACGGCTTCAACGCTCAAAGTTTCAAGCAGGGAAGAATCGCTGTCTGCAATATTAACGCAGCCGAGATCGTAGAGCATTTCTCCCAAAATCGTCCCCTCGCTTCCTTTCGCCTTTACCGAACCGGACGCGGCGCGGAGCAGCAGCACCGAACGCTCTTTTTCCGAAAGTCCGCCGCCCGCGACTTTTTCTTTTATTTTATCTATCTGCGCTTTGATTGTAAGACCGTTTGTTTCATAAAGGTCTTTTCTGCCGGTGATATCGGTGCAGATGTCGAGCATATGAAGATAATCCTCGAAGTTGTCTACATCAAAATATGCGACGGCAATTCCTGCGTTTTCAAGCGTATCTTTCATCTCGACATTCGAAGCGGTGGAAGCGCTTGCAATGACAAAATCCGGGTCGGCGGAAAGCAGCAGCTCAAGGCTCGGCGAGTGCGCGCCGCCGATGTTTATGGCTCCTTCAAGTTCAAGCCCGAAATCCTCCCATCCGTCTTCCGCCGTCGCGACAACGGCTCCTCCCGACAGAATCCAGACATCGGCGAAACTTCCGAGAAGCGCCGCGACTCTTTCGGGGGTTTTCTCAACCGAAACATCCCTGCCGAGTGCGTCGGTAAATGATACCGAGTTTTCGCCTGCCGCCTTTTTTTGCGAGGCGCAGCCGGAATATGCCGAGAGTATAACAATAAGTGATAAAAGCGCAGCAAAAATTCTAACAGTTAAATTCTTCATGATTCTCGCTCTGATTTCCTGTGAAAAATATTGACATCCGCCCTAAATAGTGATAAAATATATTTAGTAGGTATCGTTTAATTATACCGCATTGCCGCGCAGATGTCAATTATTATATGACGGAAAATTATTAATCCCGATTAAAAAACAATTTATAAACCAAATGGGTGAAAAATGAGCAACAAAGAAATTCTGATTATGGAAGTAATCCTTTCGGCAGTTATCGTTGCCCTCGGTCTTACGAACACCAAAATCCTGTTTATTCAGGGTCCCCGCGCCATGACAATTGTCCTTGGGATAATCGGCGTACTTTTGTGTACCAACAGCGTGGGGAAATTCGTTTCGGCATCGCCCTTCCATCCTTTAACAATTTTAGGATATATCTTCGGCGCTTTAGCAATGCTTACTTTTATAACTCAGATTTTCAAGCTGAAAATTCCGGTTCTGGAAGACCCCGCGAAAGCGCTGGTAATCCTCGCCGCAGCATTTGTGCTGAAAGGTCTGATCGCCCGTTTTCTGCCGGTTCTGACCGCCGGTACGAAGACCTGAGTTTTTATATAAAAACATAAAAGTAGAATAAGTTAATAATCAAACAAGCTGGGGGGAATTCGCCCCCGAAAGTTTTCGCAAGTAACCTCTCCGCATTTCGAATCGAACTAAAATATAACCGTTAATATATATCAATAAAAAAGGAAGGTATATATCATGAGCCTTACTAAAGATCAAATAACGTCCGTTAAAAGAAGAGGATTTCTGCTCAACCGCGGAACCGAATGTTTTTCCGGCAGAATAGTGACCGTCGCCGGCTTATTTACGCCCGATGAGCTTCGCGCCGTCGCCGAATGCGCCGAAAAATTCGGCAGCGGCAAGGTGATTTTCACCGCCCGTCTGGCAGCTGAGATATTGGGAATACCTTTTGATAAGATTCCGGAAGCGGAAAGCTTTGCGGCGCAGCGCGGGCTCCATTTCGGCGGCACCGGCGACAAAGTCCGCCCGATAACCGCCTGCAAAGGAACGACTTGCGTATTCGGAAATCTCGACACACAGGCGATCGCCAAAGTTATATATGACAAGTTCTATATAGAAATGGGGGATGTCAAGCTCCCGCATAAATTCAAGATAGGCATCGGCGGCTGCCCCAACAGCTGCATGAAACCGAGCCTGAACGACGTCGGTGTCGAAGGCTGCAAAGCATTCTCATTTGACTCCGTTCTTTGCCGCGGCTGCAAAAAGTGCGGCGTTGAAGAAAGCTGCCCGGTATACGGTGCGGTTTCCAGAACGGCGGACGGCAAAGTTTCGGTTGATCAGAGCAAATGCACACACTGCGGCGTCTGCGTAGGAAAATGTCCTTTCGGCGCCGTACCGAAGGATTCTGAATCTGTCTGCCGCATCTTCGTAGGCGGAACATGGGGTAAAAAGCAGCGGATGGGAACGCTGCTCTCCGGAACATATTCCGTCTCCGAAATTCCGGACATGATTTTGAAAGTAATGCTCTGGTTCAAAGAGAACGCATACGCGAAGGAACGTCTCGGCGCCGCTGTTGACAGAATCGGAGTTGACGCATTGGAAGCGGCTCTCAATACAACCGATCTTATCGACAGAAAAGATGAGATAATAGCCGCCCCGATGCTTCAAAGGTAAATACCGTCGAAAACAGGTGCATACCAAACGCTGCGTTCCCCGAAACACCGCTGTTCGGGGAGCGTTTTTCGTTTTAGTATCGAATCTCGCAGCCGATTTCCCCCGAAAACCCCGAAAATCTGAAAATAACCCTTGACAAGCGCCCTCAAATGTGGTATAATATTAGCGTTCCGATGCAAAGACGGGTGCTTACGCACCGTAATCTGCTGGTGTGGCTCAATGGCAGAGCAGCTGATTTGTAATCAGCAGGTTGATGGTTCGACTCCGTTCACCAGCTCCACCGGCTGTCGCCGGAACGCAACTGAATAAGGGGGAATTCCCGAGCGGCCAAAGGGGGCAGACTGTAAATCTGTTGTCAACGACTTCGGTGGTCCGAATCCACCTTCCCCCACCAAAAATTCCGACTGCGCAAGCAAGTCGGAATTTTTACTTATTACCTATTACATCTTCACTATTACTTAACCTGCGCAGTCGGAATTTTTGGGAAGTAAGAGGTTGTAGTTAAGAGGTAAGAAACAGGATGCGGGGGACGGCGGGAAAAAATAAGCCGCAGCTGAAAGCCGCTCATCGCGTCTGCAAATACCGCGAAAAAAATAATGTTCGGCTGTCATAACAAATACATTATGTTTTTTCGTATCCATAAAATAACACTTGCTTTTTAATGAACATTATGTTATAATATGCCATACACATTTTTTGCAAAAATATACATAAAAAGCAATGTGTCACTTTTCAGAGAGGAAAACAGAAAAATGAACTCAGCAAGTATCCAACATTTAGTCGCGATGATCGTTTACATGGCGATTGTAATAGGTATCGGAATCTTCTTTGCGCGGCGCGCGCATCAGGACGCGGAGTCTTATTTTTTAGGCGGGCGGTCGCTCGGACCGTGGGTTACGGCGTTCAGCGCAGAGGCGTCGGATATGTCGGGTTGGCTGTTGATGGGTCTTCCCGGGCTTGCGTATTGGACCGGCCTTGCGGACGCGGGCTGGACTGCCATCGGTCTCGCCGTCGGCACATATTTGAATTTTCTTATCGTTTCAAAACGGCTTCGGCGGTACAGTATAAAGGTTGACGCCTTTACGATACCCGACTTCTTTTCCAACCGATTCCGTGAGAAAAAGAAAATTCTGATGACCATCTCTTCATTGGTAATTATAATATTTTTCTCCGTCTATGCGGCGCAGTGCCTCAGCACCTGCGGCAAGCTGTTTTCAAATCTGTTTGGCTTGTCATACACAAGCATGATGATTGTCTCGGCTGTGTTCGTGTTGGTTTACACGTTTCTCGGCGGTTTCCTCGCGGAGAGCGCCTCCGACTTTATGCAGGCGATAGTAATGGTCGTTGCGCTTGTGCTCATCCTTGCGCTGAGCGTTGCAAGCGCCGGCGGCGTCTCTGCCGTGATTGCCAACGCCGAGAGCTATGACGGATTTTTATCACTTTTCAAAACCGCAACCCCCTCCCAAACCGAAATCAATGTGTTCGGATCCGCCGAAAATTACGGCATTTTGTCGATTTTATCATGTCTTGCCTGGGGTCTCGGCTATTTCGGCATGCCGCAGGTACTCCTTCGCTTCATGGGAATCCGCTCCGAGCATGAACTCACCCGCTCCCGCCGCGTAGCGATTATCTGGGTTGTTATCTCGCTGTCCGCAGCTATCTTCATCGGTATCGTCGGCCGCAGCGTGGTCGGACTTGACTATCTGTCCAACGCCGAAGCCGAGAATATTTTCGTCGATGCGGCAACAATGTTTCTGCCGCCTGTCCTCGCCGGCTTTGCCTGCGCGGGCGTGCTTGCCGCGGCTATCAGCTCCTCCGACTCGTATCTGCTGATTACCGCTTCCGCCGTCAGCCAGAACATTTTCCGCGGCATAGTAAAGAAAGACGCCTCAGAAAAACAGGTTATGTGGTGCTCGCGCATCACTCTTGCGGTTATAACGATTGCAGCCATGATTATCGCGTGGAACTCCGACAGTACCATATTCGCGATAACTTCCTTTGCGTGGGCGGGTCTCGGCGCAGCTTTCGGTCCGCTGATTCTGTTCAGCCTGTTCTGGAAGCGCACAACCTACCCTGCCGCCATCGCCGGAATGATTTCGGGAGGAGTAATGGTCTTCTTCTGGAAACTCGTCATCAATCCCCTCGGCGGCGTCTGGAAGATATACTGCCTGCTGCCGGCGTTTATATTAAGTTCGCTCGTTATAGTGGCAGTCTCTCTCGTTACGGAAAGTCCTGACAAAGAGATAACAGACGAATTCGAAGAAGTACGCGCCGGTTGATGTAAAGATAATAAGCGGAGGGGCCTGTATCAAAAGCCCGCGAAAAAACAGAGCCAAATTGCAGTAAAGTAGTGCAAACGGCTCTGTTTTTTGGTATAATAGTATTATGAAAAAAGCTATTAACCAAGTAAATTATCCCACAAAT
>JAAZIU010000030.1 GCA_012800735.1 Clostridiales bacterium
CATAGTCGGTATCGTCATAATCGGTTACACCATCGTTGTTTGAACCATAGTCGGTATCGTCATAATCGGTTACACCGTCGTTGTTTGGACCATAGTCGGTATCGTCATAATCGGTTACACCGTCGTTGTTTGAACCATAGTCGGTATCGTCGTAATCGGTTAGACTATTATTGTTGGGTCCATAGTTACTGTCATCAATATCATCGCTGTTTGTAACATAAACAGTTTCTGAAATTGCTGGCATGGGAGCTTTAGTTGTTTCTTCATCATAATCGGAATCTCCGTAATCGCTTTTATCGGGGATAATCGGAATAACAACACGATTACTTTGAGATTTCTTGTCGACAACTTCAATAGTCACCGAAAGCTTTTCTCTTACATATTCATTCAAACTTTCATTCAATGTTTCGGTACGGGAAATTATCCAGTCATCATTTTTCGCATCAAGCGCAAGAAAAATCTGACCGCCTTCGTGCAGATAGCCCATCTCGATAGCTCGATCAACCAGTTCGTTTACAACTAAATCCAGGTCTTTTTTCTTATAATCATATCCAAAAATCAAGTCATCGCCGTCTGCATTAACACCGTCCAGTTCGACAACTGTATCCCAACGATTTACATCTATACGAACTTCAGGGTTGATAGTCATATATACCGAGGCAAACTTCATCTTACCCATCTGGAATACTGATGTCAATATCAGAACCATGCAGGCAGCCACAGCCGCCAAGATATACATCGGTTTACTTATTATCTTTTTCCGGGTTGATGACTGCGGAATTTGCATTTCGATAACATCAGTTACCGTCTGTCCGACTTCATAATGTCGATTCGCTACTTTCAAAAAATGTCCTTCATTGTCAAGGACGACTGCATAGCTGAGCCGACACTCCATTACCATATACTTCTTCATACAGGCATCCCTCCTTTCTTTTTCAGAAAGTGCCTCAAGTGTCCGCGGATAATTTCATATCCGTTAGAGTAAATCAGGAGCATAGCCAATATATATTTCCTATGGCGTTCCAGCGTCTTACGTTCGGCGCCGGAACCAAGCACAAGCTTTGCCATCGGAAGTTTTTTTGTTTTAAGCATTTCGTCCAACAAATGCCTGTTTTCCTTCGCATAATTTATAGCTGAAACACAGGCTTCCATAGTCCGCTCTTGTTTGGGTGAATTATCCGCAACATCAGAAAAACTGACTCCATACTCAGCCATGACAGCAGACAATTCTTCAATTTCCTCTTTTGTAGCTTCAAGATTTGCATACTCTTCAATCCGGTCATGTTCGTCTTCCAGCTCATCCATTATAGTCTGCCCATCTTCGCCGGTTTCGGTATACAGGGAAATACTGCCTTGATGTCTTAGTTCCTTTCTTTGGTAATCAATGATACGGCTGCGAATAAGCATTGATGCATAACTTATAAAAGCTCCTCTGTTGCGATCATAACCGAGAATTGCTTCGTGAAAAGCAATCATTGCTATACTGAATTCATCATCCTGTTCGGTACATGGCTTTGAAATACATTTGGATGCTTCTGATCGAATAAACGGAATGTAATCCCTGATCAGATCGTCAGCTTTCAGCGAGTCTTCTTTAGCCGCATATACCGACTTAATGATTTGATGCTCGCTCTGCATGACTTCACTCCTCTCCTGAAAGTATCTCGTTTATAGAATACGGATACTGATTTTTATAATCGGGGTACCATTGTTAATTAAAAAAATATGTAACAAATCTGAGATTGTACTTTTGTAATTAAATCAAAAACAGCCGTCAATACAGAAAATTGTATTAACGGCAACATTTGATCTGGTGGGCGATCAGGGATTCGAACCCCGGACCGACCGGTTATGAGCCGGTAGCTCTGACCAGCTGAGCTAATCGCCCTCTAAAATTCGACTTTATAATTATACCATGTATATCTTATTTTGTCAAGCCTAAAAACGAATATTTTTAATTAGAGAATAACTACACTTAAACAGTAGCAATAGTATCTAAATACCATGTTGGTATGTAAATGCTTTTGTGTTAAATAGTAGAATTGCAATGAATGACGAAAAATTCACATATTTGGCACTTCATAATTATTATAAATATGGTATAATATAAAGCGATATAAAAAATGAAAGGTTAATCCCGATGTCAGAAAAACTTCTTCAAATTAATAATATAAATGTTTCAGCTGCGCTCCGGAGCGCCGTATCAAATACTATTGATTCCAAAACAAAAGCAGAAAATGAAAGAGAGACTGGAGTAAAAATACTCTATAACCTTTCCTTTGAAATGGGAGAGGGGGAAACTCATGTTCTTTTGGGTCCTAACGGAGCAGGAAAATCCACCCTCGGATATGCTTTGATCGGAAGCCCGGAATATGTTGTGACCGACGGGGAAATATTCTTTGACGGCAATGATATCACCCAAGAAACAGCGGATAAAAGAGCAAAAATGGGTATGTTTATGTCTTTTCAGTCTCCGGTAGAAGTTCCCGGAATTACACTTAATGATTTTATTAAGGAAGCAATTCGCAGCAGAACCGGTAAGAGTATACCTATATTTAAATACAAACGAGAGCTTGCTTCAACTATGAAAGCGCTTTCCATGGATGAAAAATACGCCGACAGAGATGTCAATGTGGGATTTTCCGGCGGCGAAAAGAAAAAATCCGAAATATTACAGCTTTTAATGTTGAACCCGCGTCTAGCCATTCTTGATGAGACCGACTCCGGACTTGATGTCGACGCAGTCAGAACCGTTTCCGCCGGTATAGCTGAATATCAGAAGCGCCAAAACGGCGCGCTCTTAATAATAACGCACAGCACCAAAATTCTTTCATCCCTTGAAGTTGATTATACGCATATTATGATAAACGGGCATATAGTTGCCGAAGGCGGACCCGAACTCGTTGAAGAGATCAATCAAAACGGATTCAAGAGATTTGAAAAACAAAAACATTAAATAACATGAGCATTAAATTTAATATCGGCGATATAGACCGAAGTATATATGATTTCAAATACGAAGACAAGGATTTTTATCGCATTAAAGCCGGCATCACTCCCGAAATTGTAGAACAGCTTTCGGAGGATAAAAATGATCCCGAATGGATGCGGGAGTTCCGTTTGAAATCACTTGATTTATATTATAAAATTCCGCTTCCGAACTGGGGACCTTCTATCGAAGGTCTCGATATGGATCATATAGCAACATATGTCCGCCCGAATACGAGTATGCAGGATGACTGGGATTCGGTGCCGCAGGATATCAAGGATACCTTTGAAAGACTCGGTATTCCTCAGGCAGAAAGAGCTGCTCTTGCCGGCGTCGGCGCTCAATATGACTCGGAACTCGTTTACCATAATGTAAAAGAGGAAGTTTTAAAGCAGGGAGTAATCTACACCGATTTTGAAAGCTCTTTAAAAGGCGAATACGCAGATATGGTAAAAGAGTATTTCATGAAGCTTATCCCTCCGACGGATCATAAGTTTGCCGCGCTGCACGGCGCTGTTTGGAGCGGCGGTTCTTTTGTTTATGTTCCGGATAATGTAAAAGTCTCTATCCCTTTGCAGTCTTATTTCCGTCTTAATGCAAAAGGCGCAGGGCAATTCGAACATACGCTTATTATATTAGGAGAAAACTCCGACCTGCATTTCATCGAGGGGTGCTCAGCACCTAAATATAACGTAGCGAATCTTCACGCCGGAGCGGTCGAACTCTATGTCGGAAAAAACTCGCATCTTCGTTATTCGACTATCGAAAACTGGTCGAAGAATATGTATAACCTGAATACAAAGAGGGCAATACTCGAAGAAGGCGCTTCGATAGAGTGGGTTTCCGGTTCCTTCGGCTCCCATGTCGGAAATCTCTACCCGACAACGATCCTTCGAGGTGATAATTCAAAAGCCGAATTTACCGGCATCACTTTTGCCGGTCAGGGGCAAAATCTCGACACCGGAACAAGGATGATTCATATCGGTAAATCCACCTCCTCGATAATCGACTCAAAATCCATATGTAAAAGCGGCGGAATATCTACATACAGAAGCTCTATCGAGATACGCGAAAGCGCCGCAGGCTCAAAAGTATCAGTCAACTGCGCCTCGCTGATGCTTGATTCTGATTCGAGATCTGACACAATACCCGCGATGGATATAAGAACCCCATATTGTGACGTGGGACACGAAGCGACGATCGGACGTATCTCAGACAAAACCATTTTCTATCTGATGAGCCGCGGTATAAAAGAATCGGATGCCCGCGCTATGATAGTTTCCGGATTTGCCTCCCCTGTTTCAAAGGAACTTCCGCTTGAATACGCCACGGAAATGAATAACCTTATCAGACTTGAAATGGACGAAGGTTGAAAGGCAATATAAATGGCAGAAAATAAAGTAACCGTCAATCACCTTCCCGTATTAACCTGGAACCGATTGAAGATAAATTCCGCAGAAGCTGATATATCAAAAACCGCCTGCAACTCCATAATATACGATTTGCCGAAAGGTATAAGCAGCAGGAGGGTTGATTTTGAAACAGCTCTCTCGGAATTTGAAGCGCTGTCCGGTTCTGTAAGACGCGAAAGCTTCGTTGCAGGAAAGGTTCCGATATATAACGAACAGTCATTTTTAACCGGAATGGGCAAAGGGGTAGATGATTATATTACCGCCTCCGCTATACCGGCTGAAATCATTGATATTCCTGCCGGAGTAAATCTCAGCGAGCCTTTCAAAATAACAGTATCCGGTGAAAGCTCTGTGTTTATCAAAGCAGGTTCAGATTGCCTTGCGGATATAATTTTCGACTTGGAAAATACCGATCTAATCTCTTTAAGAGTTTTTTCGGATTTTGGAAGTCAAGTGAAAATTTCTATGGCAAGAACAAAAAACAAAGCTCAGCTTATGTCTGATTTCGGTGCCTATCTTCAGAAATCAGCTTCGCTTGAACTATATACTGTATTGCTTGGCGCAGAAAAAATCTACTCCGGTTTCGGCATTGATATGACCGGCGACAATTCCCGTTTCAAAGGCGAGCTTGCTTATCTGCGCGGATACGGTGAAGAGCAAGATATAAATTATAATGTGATACAGCGAGGCAGAGAAACCGTATCTGATTTTAACTTTCGCGGCGTTCTACTTGACGGCGGAAGTAAAACTCTTCGTGATACCATTGATTTCCGGCGCGGCGCCACGGGAGCTATAGGCAACGAGCAGGAAAATGTTCTTATCGCAACAAAAAAAGAGAACTCAATTTTAAATAAATCAATTCCGCTGATCCTCTGCGAAGAAGAAGATGTAGACGGGCGGCACGGCGCCTCTATCGGGCGAATAGACCCAAGAACGATACTTTATATGGAATCAAGAGGATTTACACCGGAGGAAGCCAGACGGCTGCTCATACACGGACATATCGGTTCCGTCGCCCGTTCAATCCCGGATAAAAACATTAACAAGGCTGTTGAGGAATA
Organism: Clostridiales bacterium; assembly: GCA_012800735.1. Taxonomy (GTDB): domain Bacteria; phylum Bacillota; class Clostridia; order Oscillospirales; family CAG-272; genus JAAZGC01. The sequence goes on from JAAZIU010000030.1 coordinate 5,463, forward strand.
TCTTGAAGCCAGAATATAAAATCATAAAGGCAGTTTAAATATGACAAATGTTTTCAAAAATGATTTTGAGATACTACATGATGACAAATACATTTACTTCGACAATGCGGCTACCACCCAACGCCCGAGACAGGTAATAAACGCAGTAAGTGAGTTCTACCGCACAATAAACTCCAATCCTCTGCGCGGTCTTTATAAATGGAGCGTTGAATCAACACAAGCTTATGAAAATTCAAGACGCAAAATTGCGGAGTTTATTGGCGCAAAAGACGCCTCCGAGATTATTTTTACCAGAAACAGCACCGAGTCTCTGAATCTCATCGCTTATAGCTGGGGACTTAACAATATTAAAAAAGGCGACAATATAACCGTAACCATTCTTGAACATCACAGCAACTTGCTGCCCTGGCAGATGGTATCAAAAGTCACCGGCGCATCTCTTACATATATTGAGTGTTCGCCTGACGGAGAGATCAGCGATGAAGAAATTATCAGTAGAATTCCATCAAATACCAAGCTCGTCAGCGCAGCAGAAGTGTCAAACGTCCTCGGTGTTCGACTTCCGATAGAAAAAATATCAAAAAGAGCACACAAAGTAGGAGCAGTCATGGTCGTTGACGGCGCTCAGTCGGCGCCGCACATTCCGATAGACGTCAAAGCCCTCGGAGCAGATTTTTTTGTATTTTCAGGACATAAGATCATGGCTCCGATGGGAATCGGCGTTTTATATGGTAAATCGGAGCTGCTTGAGGCAATGCCGCCGTTCCTACACGGCGGGGAAATGATCGAATCGGTATCAAGATACGATGCCGTTTACGCTCCCGTACCGGAAAAATTCGAAGCCGGTACGGTTAATGCCGCAGGAGCCGTCGGGCTTGCCGCAGCGATTGATTATATTAAAAGCATCGGCTTTGACACCATATCACAGCGCGAAGAAAACCTTTGCCGACTTTTAATCGAAGGAATCAAAACAATTCCTTATGCTGAATACTACGGTTCGAAATCAGCCGAAACACACAGCGGAATTGTGACTTTTAATATCGAAGGATGCCATCCGCACGATGTCGCAAGCATTCTTGATACCGAAAACATCTGTATCAGAGCGGGTCAGCACTGCGCTCAGCCGCTGCATGAACATCTCGGTATTCCCGCAAGCGCACGGGCTAGTATGTATTTTTACAATGACGAATCTGAAGTCGAAAGATTCATCGAAGCATTAAAGAAAGTAAGGTCGTGGTTGGGATATGAACACTAAAGACATTTACCGGGAAATAATAAATGAGCATAACCTTCATCCTTCGCATAAAGGCGAGATAAACGACCCGTCATATGAGTTGGATGGAGTTAATCCCAGCTGCGGAGACAAGATAAAACTGCAATTCAAAATAGACGAAAACGGTATAATTGAGGACGCCGTCTTCTCGGGAAGCGGTTGCGCGGTTTCCCAGGCTTCATGCGATATAATGTTAGACCTTGTTATCGGAAAAACCAGAGATGAAGCCGAGAAAATAACCGAAGCATTTATGCGCATGATAAAGGGGGAGGCAAGCGAGGAAGAACTTGAAATTCTCGAGGAAGCCGAAGCGCTTGCCGATATCGCCCATATGCCCGCGCGCGTAAAATGTGCAGTATTGGGCTGGCGGACAATGGAGAAGATTTTAAAAGAAAATCGCCGGGAAACTCTTTAGAATAATAGGGATTTGAAAATGCTTTTTGACGATATTTTATTAGCTAACATTATTATTGACAATACTTCCCAAATGTGTTATAATATCGTCAGACGCGAATATAGTTTAATGGCAGAACTTCAGCTTCCCAAGCTGATAGCGTGGGTTCGATTCCCATTATTCGCTCCAAAACGCCAAGCTGACTAAAATCAGATTGGCGTTTTTATCTTTAATTAAACTTGTGATTCGATATTTATGTTATATTGCAACTAATTTCGATAATAAATAATATAATTGAAACATTATAAGATAGAAAACACTTTAAATATATGATATAATTATACCGGTAAAATACCACAGAAGAAGGAGATTATATGGCATTCATACACGACAGAAAACTCGAAAAAACCGGATACCAGGAAAGCGCGCCATACAGCGGCAGAATTGACCTCGGCTGCGATTTTGTAATGGTCTACGGCATTGATAATGATATGCCGGAACGAGTCAAAGAGTATAAAAAGCGCGGTTATGTCGTTCATCTCATGACCGGAATAGCTTGGGGACATTACCAGGATTATCTTTTCGGCCGTTGGGACGGAAGAAGTCATCTTGACGAAGGCCAGGTTCAGCGCGACGGCAGCGTTATCAGTCACGGCAAAGATGTCCCTTATATGGTTCCGACGGTAAGCTTCACCGATTATCTTACTGAAAAACTTAAAGCGGCAGTTGACGCCGGTGTTGAAGCAATCCATGTCGAAGAGCCGGAATTCTGGGACAGAGCCGGATACAGCGAAGCTTTTAAACGCGAATATCTTTTGCATTATCGCGAACCGTGGCAGCCTCCGCATGAGTCTGCAGACGCCGCATATCGATGCGCACAGCTTAAATCCTTTCTTTATAAACGTGCAATAAGCCGCGTATCTCAGTCTCTTAAGGAATATTCGCTGATTAAGCACGGTAAGGTTTTGAGATTCTATGTTCCGACTCATTCTCTGATCAATTATACGTCTTGGCGTATTGTCAGCCCTGAAGGTTCTCTTACCGACGTATCTTCCGTTGATGGTTATATCGCCCAGGTATGGACCGGAACTTCAAGAACCCCCAATGTTTTCAAGGGGGTAAAAAAAGAGAGAACCTTTGAAACCGCATATCTTGAATACGGCGTCATGCAGGAGCTGGTTCGCGGCACCTCCAGGCGCATGTGGTTCCTCCATGATCCGATCGAAGATAATCCCCGCTTTGACTGGGATGATTACAGATTCAACTATCTTTCCACGGTTACTGCGTCTCTTTTGCATACTGCTATAAACGACTATGAGGTAACCCCTTGGCCGCGCAGAGTTTATAACGGAAAATATCCGTCGGGCTCTCCCGATGCAAAACCGATACCTGATGATTACGCTTCTCTGTTAAATTCTCTGATACAAACTCTCGGCGATATGCCGCTTGAAGAAGAATCAGAAGGTAAATCTAAAAAACGTAAAACTATAAGAAGACCCAAAGTCGGCGTTCTGATTTCAGACTCCTCTATGTGGCAGCGCACGTATACCGATGATATGAAGGCTGCCGATGAGAAGATTGCGGAGAAAGAAAACAATGTGACATCCAAGTTCAGACTTTCGGACGCTTTTCCGGATTTTTATGGACTTGCAATGCCGCTGGTTAAGCGCGGCATAGAGGTCAGACCGGTTGTAGCTGAAAACATCAGGCGATATGTCGGATATCTTGACGATTACGATATAATTGTCGCAAGCTATGAATTCATAAAACCCTCTTTCCCGGATATAAATGCTTCTATTAATACATGGGTAAAAGACGGAGGAGTATTGATTTATGTCGGAGACGGCTCAGATCCTTATAATTCGATTCGCGCCTGGTGGAATGAAGGGAAGAAGAAATATAGCAATCCTGCAGAGCATCTCTTCGAAACTCTCGGAGTTAACCGACGTCTATCAGCAGCACAGAAAAATACAGTAGATTGCGGAAGAGGTCGTTTCGGTTATCTGAAGGCTCAACCGGCTGCGCTTTGTATTAACGAAGAATTACTTGATAAATACACCTCCTTGTTCACAAAAGCCGCAATACTCGGAGGCTACGATGTATCGCCTAAAAATTATCTGTCAACAGTAAGAGGTAAATATATCGTCGCCGCTTGTCTTGACGAAACCGAAACACAGGAACCTGTAGTTTTTAAAGGACTCTTTGCGGATATGTATACACCTACAACGGAAATAATAATCGAAAAGATACTTTATCCCGGCGAAAACACACTACTGTGTGACCTTGAAAAGCTTGATGAAATTACCGAAGGTGTTTCTGTGTTAGGTACTTCCGCAAGAATATTATCTATCGACAAAAACGATAGGCATATCCGTCTGAATGTTAAAGCAGCGGAAGGCATAAGGGCTTATATTCGCCTTAAGCTAAAGGGAAAAGTAAAATCCTCCGACCTGCCGTATATTTCGGAAGATATTGCCGGAACGATACTTTTCGAGTTAGAAGGAACCGCAAAGCCAGTCAATATAAATATCGAACTCGAATAACAAACGGATATTTTAATTCGCCACAGAATAAATCGTATTGATTCAGCCACTTTAGGAACCAGACTTAAATTAGTAAAAACCCTTGACACCACGCCGCAATTGTGGTATAATATCAAATGCCGGGTGATAATCCCGGCAAATATCTGGGTGTGGCGCAGATGGTAGCGCGCTACCTTGGGGTGGTAGAGGCCGCAAGTTCGAATCTTGTCACTCAGACCAGGTAAGAGCCGCAGTTTTGATACATTATATCAAAACTATGGCTCTTATTTTATCTGCAAATGCATGTAACTCAAAACATTATATATAAGCTACAAAATCACAGTAAGTTTAATTAAATATGTTGATTAATATTTCAAAAAGTGGTATAATCTTAGTAGACTAAAACATTACAATCACGATTGGTGTCAAGATGAATTTAATCACATATAATTTTGAAGATTCAAAATTTTACGGCAACTACTTTCCGCTTTTAAACAATGCTCTCGATAAAATAATTGCTCTTATAAATGAATATTCCGAAAAAGCTGTCAAAGCAGGTAAACGCGATCCGATTGAACATATAAAGTCGAGAATAAAATCCTCTTCAAGTACTAAAGCGAAACTTTTAAAAAGATGCATTGAGCCTTCGGCAGTAAATGCGATTACAGCTATTCATGACGCCGCAGGTTTAAGAGTAGTTTGCACCTTTGTCGATGACGTATATGATTTGGCAAAAAGCTTCAGAAGTAGTACCGATATAAAAGTAATAATGGAAAAAGATTATATCAAGAACCCAAAACCAAACGGTTACAGAAGCTACCACGTGATCATCGGCATTAACGAAGGCGGCATAGTTATTCCGGTTGAAATCCAGTTAAGATCAGTTGCCATGGATTGCTGGGCTGCGCTTGAGCATCAGATAAAATACAAAAGGGACATAAAGCATGAAGAGTTGATAGAATCTGAACTGAAAAAATGCGCTGAATACCTTGCCATAATGGACACTAATCTTCAGGTAATAAGAGATATCCTTGAATAGTTTACAATTCATATTATTTAAAATTACGATGTATTAGCTATAGGATACAAGTGAGGTGTCAAATGAAATTACGATTAATCAAAACAACAGGACTTATTCTCTCAGTCTTAATTCTTATTTCAATTATTGTCGCTTGTGGCAGCGAAAAAACAGATTCTGATCCGCAAAAAAACGCTGAATTATCCGAAACTACAAATATCGTCAATTCGGAGGAATCCCCTGTTATAGATTACTTTGAAGGATTGCCGGAAAATGATTACGGTGATTATGAATTTCGTTTTCTTGTCAGAAATATGGAAAGATGGTTGACGGATATAGCGGTTTTCGAAGTAAACGGTGAAATAATCAACGATGCAGTATATGAGCGTACTTTAAATATTTCAGAAAAATACGGACTTGTTTTTAAGCTCATAAAATCCTCAAACGACAACTATGAGACCGACGGAATGAATTCAATATTAGCTGGCGACGATGCATATGATGTTATTGCCGCTCATCCAAGAGCTGCCGCCGTTTACGGAAACGCCAAACTCTGCCTTGACTGGAATTCCGATATACCTTGTCTTTCATTGGATCAGGATTGGTGGGATCAGGATTGCAAGGCTAATCTTTCGATAAACCATAAACTGTATACAATGACCGGCGACATTTCGTGGTGCAGTATGGGCGCTGCTAATGCAATGTTGTTCAATAAGGCGCTGTTCGATAAATATAGCCTGAAAGCACCGTATCAGGATGTTCTTGACAGTAAGTGGACATTTGATAAATTCGAGGAGCTGGTCAAAAACTGCAGCGCGGATCTTAACGGAGACGGTATCATGGATTATCAAAACGACCAGTTGGGATATGTAACCCATAAGTGGGTAGGACCTGTACAGTCGCTTTATGTTGCCGGAGAACGAGTCATGACAAAAGACGAAAATGATATGCCGGTACTGTCGCTGTATAACGAAATTTCACAGAATGTCTTTGACTGGTTCTTCGGAATACTTGACTCAGAATACGCATGGTGTCAGATTGACGGTAACTCTTGGGAAGATGGCTTCACAAATGTATTTATGGAAGGCCGCTCTCTTTTCATTGACCTGAACATGAGCGATATCAGCAAAATGCGCGAGATGGACGATGATTTCGGAATAATACCATGGCCAAAAAAAGATGAGAGTTCCGAATACTGTACAAATGTTGACGCTTGTACTAACCTGTTTATTATACCGATAACAAATACAGACACCGAAAGAACCGGAATTGTGCTCGAAACGATGTGCAGAATTGGCTCGGATAAGATAATACCGGCTTATTACGAACTTGTCCTTCAAACAAAATACACCCGAGATCAGGAATCTGTCGATATGCTGGATATTATAAAAAAATCCCGCGTTTTCGATATCGGATATTACAATGCCGAGCTCGGAGGACAGTTTGCCAACCAGTTCGCCGACTTTGCCGCCAATAAAAACCGCGATCTCGCTTCCTGGTATAATAAAAATGAAAGCAAGGTCTTGGCAAATATGGATAAGATTACAGCAAATTATATGGATTGAATTATATCAATCCGGGCTTTTGCCTGTTTGTTAATAAAAAACCGTTTAATTATTTCACCCGATGCGCTATAATGTTTGCAGTAAGTTTTATTTACTGAAATCTTACATTATTTTTTGCGTCGGGTTTTATTTAAACTCTTGAAAGGCATATTTATGAATAATTTTATACACGAGAACTATACGCTCTTATGCGATTTTTACGAGCTTACCATGGCAAACGGATATTTTAAGACAGGCATGGCTGAGCAGATATCATATTTTGACATGTATTACCGTGAAAACCCGGATAAGGGCGGGTTTGCCATAATGTGCGGACTTGAACAGGTAATCGATTACATCGAAAATCTTCATTTTTCCGACGATGATATTTCTTTCCTGCGCTCCAAAGGTGTATTTGATGAAGATTTTCTCGAATATCTCAAAAGCTTTCGATTCACAGGCGATATATGGGCAATTCCTGAGGGGGTGCCGATTTTTCCTGGCGAACCGATGCTTACGGTCAGGGCAAAGGCTACCGAGGCGCAGTTCATCGAAACTTTTATTTTGCTTACAATCAATCATCAATCACTTATCGCAACCAAAGCCAACAGAATAGTTCGCGCTGCAGAAGGACGACCTGTATCTGAGTTCGGTTCGAGACGCGCGCAGGGAACTCACGCAGCTATTTTAGGAGCAAGAGCTTCATATATCGGCGGATGCACCGGTACCGCCTGCACTATCGCCGAAAAACGCTACGGTGTCCCGGCTGTCGGAACTATGGCGCATTCCTGGGTTCAGATGTTTGACGACGAGTATACATCGTTTAAGACATATTGTGACATTTATCCCGAGAATACCGTTTTGCTCGTCGATACTTATAATGTTCTCAAAAGCGGTGTGCCGAATGCCATAAAAGCTTTCAAAGAATCAGGGATTACACATGGCGGCATAAGAATAGATTCCGGTGACATAACATATCTTTCACGTCGCGCAAGGCAAATGCTTGATGAAGCCGGACTTGAAAATATCAAAATATCGGCATCAAATTCGCTTGACGAATATATAATACGAGATATATTACAGCAGGGGGCCAAAATCGACTTCTTTGGCGTAGGTGAAAGGCTGGTAACGTCCAAAAGTGATCCCGTTTTCGGCGGTGTTTATAAGCTCGTTGCTATTGAAGACAGCAACGGCACAGTTATACCGAAAATCAAAGTTTCCGAAAACACCACTAAAATAACAAACCCCGGCTTTAAAAAGTTACTTCGAATATACGAAAAAGAAAACGGGAAAGCGATAGCCGACCTGATTTGCCTCCATGACGAGGTAATAGATGAAACCAAGCCGCTTACTATATTTGACCCTGAACACACTTGGAAAACGAAAACTCTTACCAATTTCAGAACCGAAGAGCTTCAAAAACCGATTTTTATCGGTGGCAAATGCGTATACGACCGCCCAAGCACAAATCAAATCCGTGATTTCTGCCAAGAACAAATTGAACTGCAATGGGACGAGGTGAAACGCTTCGAATACCCGCACAATTATTATGTTGACCTTTCTCAGAAACTTTGGGATCTGAAACACGAACTGCTTCGCGAAGCATCAAGCCGCGCAGCATCCTCACACCATTAATATATTTGTTATTTTGAAATGAGGCGTATAAAATATGACCATAGACCGGTCATTAGCTGACAGAGCTGTAAAATTGGATAACCTTATTACAGAAGCTTATTCCCGTCGCACTTTTCCGGGAGCTGTCTGTGTTATCGGACGCGGAGACGAGGTGTTTTATAAAAATACCATCGGCTATTCAAGGTATTTTAGCGATGATTCTCCCGATTTCGATCCGATTCCAGAAAAGAAAAAAGGAATTATTCCCGTTGATTTCAATGTCTTATGGGATATGGCGTCGTGCTCGAAGATTATTTCAACGACAATGATTGCGCTGAGATTCCTTGAAGACGGAAAAATTACCATGCGGGATACTGTCGGGATGTATTTCGAAGCGCCCGCTGATAAGCGCCATATTACCATAGTACAGCTTATAACGCATACAAGCGGACTCAACGCCTATTTTCGGCTTGACGAAATCGAAGGCGGCGCTGATATGGCAGTATACAAAATACTCGCTCATCCGCTTGCGTATAATACAGGCGAGCAATGTGTTTATTCCTGTATGGGTTTTATACTTCTCGCAAAAATACTCGAATTCATCGGCGGTGATAGCCTTGACCGTCTCGCCGAAAAATATGTTTTCAAACCGCTCGGGCTTTCAGACACATGCTATAATCCCCTTGAACACGGTTTTTCGCCCGACTCTGTCGCGCCGACGGAATATGACAGGGAATCCGGTAAATATATCTGCGGTGTCGTTCACGATGAAAACGCTCGTTCCCTTAATGGAATATCCGGCAATGCAGGTGTCTTTTCCAACGCGCCGGATATGATCCGATTCGCTTCAATGCTTTCAAAAAAAGGGAAGGGATTGCTGTCTCGCTTAACATTCGAAGCCGCAATACAAAACCGCACCGAAGGCATGATGGACGGAGATATGAACCGCGGATGGGGCTTCCAGCTGCTTGGAAAAGATGAATTTTCCGCGATGGGAGACCTTTATTCCGTCGGTTCATATGGGCACAACGGATTTACCGGTCCTTCAATATATGTAGATTATTTAACCGGAATTTACACCATGTTTCTTTGCAACAGAGTGCACTTTACAAGAGAAAGCGACCGTCTTTTCCGTTTCAGAAGACTGCTTCATAATACGGTTATGGCGACGTTTGGAGACTTATAACAAAAAGAAGGAATTATAAAAATGGCAGAATTTTTAGCTAAAAACGATAAAAGAACAAAATACTGCGGAGAATTTACCAAAGAAGATATCGGCAAAGAAGCCGTTGTAATGGGTTGGGTGCAGCGTCAAAGAGACTTAGGCTCTCTTATCTTCATCGATCTGCGCGACCGAACCGGTATCGTACAGCTTGCTTTCGACGAAAATACAGATAAAACTGTTTTCGATAAAGCTTTCCAGACGCGCTCGGAATATGTGCTTTGCGTCCATGGAATTGTGCGCAGCCGCGGAGAGGGCGCGATAAACAAAAATATTCCTACCGGAGAAATCGAAATTGCGGTTTCATCATTCAAAATATTGGGTACCGCCGAAACCCCTCCTTTTGAAATTGTAGAGAACAGCGATGTCCGAACTGATGTCAGGATGAAGTACCGCTACCTCGACCTCCGCCGGCCGGATGTGCATCATAATATGCTTATGCGCAGCCGGATAGCAAAAATAACCCGTGATTTCTATGCTGAAAATGGTTTCATAGAAATCGAAACTCCGAATCTGGTAAAACCGACTCCGGAAGGAGCCAGGGACTATCTTGTTCCGAGCCGGGTTCATAACGGCAAATTCTACGCTTTACCTCAGTCACCTCAAATTTATAAGCAGCTTCTCATGCTTTCCGGATTCGACCGCTATATTCAGATCGCCAGATGCTTCAGAGATGAAGACCTGCGCGCCGACCGACAGCCGGAATTTACTCAGGTAGACCTTGAGATGTCTTTTGTATCCGAAGACGATATAATGACACTCAACGAAAAATTCGTACAACATCTCTTCCGTGAAGTTAAGGGGATTGAGATAGAATTACCCCTTCAGCGCATGAAATACGAAGAAGCCATGCGCCGATTTGGTTCTGATAAACCGGATCTTCGATTTGAGATGGAGATAGTCGATCTGTCTGTGATTCTGAAAGAATGCGGCTTTAAGGTATTCTCCGGAGCAATAGCAAACGGCGGTATAGTCAGAGCAATCAATGTAAAAGGGGGCGCAAAATTCAGCCGTAAGGAAATTGATGCTCTTGCAAAATTCGCGGCATCTTATAAAGCAAAGGGTGTAGCGTGGTATAAAAGCTCTGATGGTGAAATCAGCTCTTCATACGCCAAATTCCTCAGCGACACAGAAAACGAAGCAATAAAAGAAGCCGTGTTTTTTGAAGACGGAGACCTCATTCTCATCGTAGCCGACCGTGAAAAAATTGTCTGCGACACCTTGGGTGCGCTAAGATGCCATATGGCAAAAAAACTCGGTCTTGTAAAAAAAGACGAATACCGTATGCTATGGGTAACCGACTTCCCGCTGTTTGAGTATGATGAAGAATCGGGAGCGTTGTACGCCGCTCATAATCCTTTTACCATGCCGGTTGTTGAAGATATAAAATATCTTGATACCGAACCGCTTAAGGTAAATTCAACCGCCTTTGATATAGTAATCAACGGTATGGAAGCAGGCGGCGGTTCTATGCGAATCAATCATCCGGAGCTCCAGGAGAAAATTCTCGGAATTATCGGTATTCCAAAAGAAATCGCGCGTACAAAGTTCGGATTTCTTATGGATGCTTACAAATACGGCGCTCCGCCGCACGGAGGAATGGCATTCGGTTTCGACCGACTTATCACCCTCCTGCTTGAGCTTGATGATATCAGAGATGTTATTGCATTTCCGAAGATGCAGAACGCCTCCGAACCTATGTCCGACTCCCCTGGAATCACAGACTCTCAGTCGCTTGCTGATTTGGGGATCTCAATTATTCATTCTGAAGAAGATTCGGTAAAATAAAGGTATTAAAATGTCTGACGACATACTTCCGCGGTTAATTTTCATAATTATTCTTGTCTTTGTCGCGGCATTTTTTGCCGCGGCAGAGACTGCATATTCATACTGCAATCGCATCAGGATGAAAACTTTGGCAGACAACGGAGACAAAAGAGCTTTAAAGGTAACCCGAATTCTTAATGAATTTGACGGTTTACTGGTTACTCTGCTTGTTGGATTCAATGTCTTGAATGTCATGATTTCATCTATTGCGACGGTTCTTGCCATTGACCTTTTAAAATCGTTTCCGTCGCTTAGCGGTTATGCCTCGCTTATATCATCTCTGATAGTTACTTTAATTGTTTTTATATTCGACGGAACAATTCCAAAAAATATTGCACATGTTAATGCCGATAGTTTTGCTCTTCTATTCTGTCATATCATATTTGCGTTAATGCGCCTTATGTTTCCAATCATAAAGGTTTTCCAGCTATTGACCAAGGTAATCAGCAAAGTAATAGGAGACGGAGAAAAGCATCCGGAAATTACTACAAATGAATTTATCCGCGCAGTTGACACAGCTCTCGAATCAGGCGCCATTGACCTTTATGAAAGCAAACTCATAAAATCCGCTTCATCTTTTAACGATCTTCGCGTAAATGAAATCATGATCCCCAGGCGTAATATCGACTATATCGATTTGGAAAAAAACGGCTTATCAAACGAACAAATAAAAGAAAAACTGATGGCAGACGAGCATTCAAGACATCCGCTTTGTCATGGCGGACTTGATAATATCATCGGGATTCTTAATTCCTCCGATGTGCTTGAACGCTTAATGCGCGGCAGTCAGATAAATTTAAAAGCAATTTCCAGACCTCCCGTTAAAGTTCGGTCTGATGTCAATTTAAAAACTCTCTTCGATGAAATGGTAAGTCAAAGGACCCATATGGCAATAATAACGGATAAAGCCGATAAAACAATCGGACTTGCCACCATGGATGATCTGCTTCGGGTTCTTTTCCAGGGCAATGAAACACCCTTAAAAAGCAAGAATGAGAAGGCGGCGCTATGACTATAATAATCTTCATTCCGCTCCTTATAGTAGTTCTTCTCAGTTTCTCAGCTTTCTTTTCGGGTTCGGAAATAGCGTTTGCCAAATGCAATAAACAAAGGCTGCTAATGGCAGCAGAATCGGGAAATAATAACGCAAAAAAAGCGCTTTATATTTCCAACCATTTCACAGCAAGCCTATCCGCAATACTTGCCGGCAATGAGCTTGTCAATATTTCCGCTTCTTCAGCCGCAACGTTTCTTGCCGTAACTCTGTCACCGGAAAACACTTCCGGCGCGCAGACGATTGCGGGTGTGATTATAACTGTTGCTCTACTTATTTTCGGTGAAATTTTACCGAAGGTTATATTTAATCGCCATGCTGATAAAATGGTTCTTTTTGCCGCAAATCCTATTTTATTTTTTACAAAACTCTTCGCCCCGGTTGTAAAGCTTTCCGACGCGCTTATTAACTGGCTTTCACCTTTATGGACGCCGGAAAACAGAGACAAACCCTCCGTTACCCGCGAAGAGCTATCGATACTTGTCGATGAATGCGAGAAAGACGGAATCATTACAAGCGATGACGGCCAATTGCTCAGAGGAATGGTGAATTTCTCCAACGACGACTTGAAAATACGCGATATAATGGTTGCAAGAGTTGACATTGAAGCTTTTGATATCGGAGACGGAATCAAATCTCTCCTGAATGAGAACTCATACCTTCTAAGATCTTATTCAAGAATACCTGTTTACAGAGATACTCCGGATAACTTACTCGGAATTTTGCCGGTAAGAGACTTCATGAGAGAAGTCATAAAATCCGGCGGTATTAACAAACTCAGCGAGGAGTCCTTTCTGGATCTTCTGATAAAACCGCTGCTGGTGTTTGAAAATAAAACTGTCAGCTCGGTTGCCTCTCAAATGAAGCTGACACTGGAAGAAATGGCTGTCGTTGTCGATGAATTCGGAGGCATTACCGGTATTGTCACCGCTGAAGATCTGATTGAACAGATAGTTGGTGAAATATATGATGAGCGCGACAACCCGGAGCAGCACAACATTTTGGAATATAACGAGACCGAAGAGGGAGCCGAGTGTGTTGTTCGAGGAGACCTTACCATGAATGAGCTTTTCGCTCTTTTGCGCAACATTTACAATCCGAAGCTCCATGGCATTAAAACAAATCAGACCACAATAAGCGGATGGATAACCGAACTCGCGGGAAGTATTCCGAAAAACGGTGATATAGTTGAAGAGGAGGGGATTAGTGTAACCGTAATAAAAACTGACGATTCACGTGTCAAACTCGCAAAAATAACTGTGATTTCCGACTACTTGCCTGACTAAAAATGCCAAAAAGAGGTGGAAACAAATGAAAAAAATACTATTAAGATTTGTCACGATTATCATATCTGTCCTGATTTTGGGAAGCTTAATTGCCGGATGCGGTGAGAAGTCAGACAGTGATAATCAGCCGGATGCTGCAGACACGCAGGCTGAACAAGTTGAAACTACAGCCGAAGAAAAAGAGCTTACCGCAGATGATATTATCAGAGAACGCTATTCTTCAAATGATTACGGCGGAAAAGAAATACGCATTCTTTCGCCTTCTATAGGGAAACATTTCTATTATCAGCTCGGAGATGAAGTTAACGAGATATGGGCTGAGACAGAAACCGGCGATGTCATGAATGACGCTATAATCAAGCGTAACCGCAATACCGAAGAATTGCTCAATGTAAAAATAACCCCGATCTGGGGCGGAGAAACAGATACTATAACAAAAACCATACAGAAAGCGGTTACAGCCGGCTCCGATGAATTTGACACGGTAATTAACAGAATGGATTTCTTCGGAACTCCGATGACTTCCGGTTATTTGATGAATCTTCTTACTGTTAATACCATTAATACCGAAGATTACTGGTGGGACGCAAATATCACTTCAAACTTCACTTTATTTAATTCAAAACTCTATTGGATAGCCGGTGACATAAACACCTTTGACGATTATGCAGTAGAAGCCATATATTTCAACAAAAAGCTCTGCGATGATCACTCTCTGCAATATCCTTATCAGACTGTACTCGACGGAATATGGACTATCGATAAATTCAATGACATGGCTCAGACCGTAGTACACGACCTAAACGGTGACGGGGTTATTAAAGTTGGAGACGATATTGTCGGTCACATAGAGAACAACGACCATGTAAAACATTGGATTTACGCAATGGGTGAAAAGTCAGTAGACATTGACCCTGATGGAATTCTTACCGTTAACACCCTTAACGAAAGACATATTCTGGCGGTTGATACCATATATCACTATATGGTTGAGGCGGAAATGACATACAGCGGCTATGAAGAGATTTTCATGGAAGACAAAGCGCTGTTTATGGGCAATATGCTTGGGCCTATCAATAAGCTGCGCGGAATGACATCTGATTTTGGCCTTATACCCATGCCAAAACTTGATGAAGATCAGAAAAATTACGGGGAATATGTTTCAAACGGTTGGACTACCGCTCTTGCGATCCCGATTACCTGTCAAGATCCCGAATTTACCGGGATCGTCCTCGACACAATGTGCGCCTTTTCAAATACCACTGTCAGATATGCTCTTTACGATATTATGCTTAATGTAAAGTTGGTACGTGATGATGAATCACTCCAAACACTCGATATAATTCTTGCGAGCAAGGCTTACGACTGGGCTGTTGACTTCTCTTGGGGAAGCAGTTTTCAATCCGCGTATAACAATGTCTATAACACAAAGAAAAATAATTATGTAAGCGCAGCAACGAAAACTTTTGATAGACAAAGCAAGACGATTAATGATCTGCTTGATACAATAAGAGAACTGCCGTAAAAATGGAGTATCTTTAAAAATGAGGATGACTGATAAGGAAGTGGTACGGTATATAATAAGAAGACTGCGCCGTGACGCTAAAAAGCGACATTTCCGTATTTCAGGTCAGATATTCAGGTATATACGTGATTTTGTCGATTACAGGAGAGATTTGGATTTCCTCGCAAAGGCAGAACGCGAAGCCAGAAAAAACGGTCTTCAATTTAACGGAGATGTTTTACTTAGGTATTATGACCTGACAAAGCCGGAAGAGATATCTTTCAAAAAGCTTAATTTGCTCTATAATACCTGTAAGTTGTTATTAATCAAAGAAAAACTAATTTACTGATTTCATCTGTACAGGAGGCAGATAATGAACGCCATTTTATTTAAACGTATTTTTGCGGTGTCATTGCTTTTATGTATTCTTATTTCAGTCTTTGCCGCTTGCGGTAAAACAGAAGGACAGACACCTTCAAATGATGACAATAGTATACCGGACGAAAACCTTGCCGAAGAAACTACCGAAGAAACTATACTGAAAGCAGATCTTCCAGAAGATTTCGATCTGGGAGGAATGGAAATCAGGATAATGATGTATCCGGTAGGCGGAACCGACTGGCAGGACTGGGCGTCCCGCGACATCTACTCCGAGGCTGAAAACGGAGAGCCTATAAACGATGCGGTTTACGCAAGAAACCTTGCAACAGAGGAAAGGCTTAACTGCAAAATACTCGGTATTGAAAAGGACAGTCAGCAGGATCTTATTAAAAAGCAAGCTCTTGCCGGTTCTGATGATTATCACATCTCGACCTGCCGTATGGAAGGACTTAAGACTATAGTTCAGGATGGCTACCTTGTAAATCTCCACAGTTTAGAATATATGGATCTTTCAAAACCGTGGTATGATCGCGACATGGTTGACAATGCTACAATTTTAGGTCAGCTCTATTATGTCACCGGTGATATGATTATTCTTGACGACGACTCAACTTCAGCAATGGTTTTCTCAAAATCTATGGTCAGCGACTTCAACATGGATTCGCCGTATTTGCTTGTAAATGACAGCAAATGGACCTTTGACAAGATGGATGAAATGATTACTGTTGCTTCCGAAGACTTAAACGGCGACGGAGTGATAGACCTGGAAGATCAATACGGCCTTATCTGGCAGCGTGACGCAATAGTATCGTATCTTCATGCTGCCGGCGGAAGAATTGTCACAATGAATGATAAGCAGCGACCGGAATTGACACTTGACACAGAGCATAATCAGATAGTAATGCAGCGAATTTTTGACATAATGTATCGCGACGACATTGTAATCAACCTGCACCATTACGAAGGCAAAATGGATATCTATCAACTTCAGACAAAGATGTTCTCCGAGAACCGTGTTCTGATGATGTGGATCAGAATGAGAGTCGTTGAAACCTTGCGTAATATGGAAAACGACTTCGGAATCATTCCTATGCCAAAGTTTGATGAAGCGCAGAGCCATTATCACCATACCGTTAACAGATACACCGGCTGCTCTGTCTGCATACCCAACAGCGCCGGATTTGATCACCAGCTGATAGGTGCGGTAATCGAACAGATGTCTGCCGAAGCAAGATATACCGTCCGTGAAGCCTACTATGATGTTTATCTTGGAACCAAACTTGTCCGAGACCCCGAATCAACAGATATGCTTGATATCATCATGAATAACCGTGTATTTGACTGCGGTGAGCTATATGATATCGCGGGCTTATCATGGAATATGTATTTGCTTACCATGAAAAACACCGGAGACTTTGCCTCCTTCCTTGCAAAACATGATAAGGTGACGAATAAATCTATGGATAAATTCATTTCTAAATTTGAGGGAATGGCGGACGAGCAGGGAATAGACTATTAAATATTAAGATGAGCACAATTATATAGAATACAGCCGTAAAGCATTTTGTTTTACGGCTGTATTTTGTTTAATAAACCCAAGATAATGAATAATAATAATTTAAATAGAATATTATTTCAATTAACTTTACCTGGCTATGATGTATATTTATTCTGTTTTTTACGATATTATGCTATACTTAACTATATGATATACATAGTTATTTATTTTACTCGTTATTTTAGAATTCTTTATTGGTTTTAATAAACTAAATAAGGTGAATTATAAATGAAATGCGTTGTTATAAACGGTACGGAACAAAAAGGCTGCACATACATGCTTAAGGAAATATTTTTAGATGAGCTGAAACCGGAACAACTGTCAGAGTTCTATTTACCAAAAGACGCTCCGGATTATTGTACGGGATGCAAACTATGTTTTATGAAAGGTGAGTCACTTTGCCCTCATCATAAAAAAGTTGCCCCGATTTGGCAAGCAATGCTTGAAGCCGATTTAATTGTTTTTGCTTATCCGGTATATGTTCTGAGAACCCCCGGGCATGTAAAAAGCCTATTGGATCATTTGGGAGTTCACTGGTGCGCACATAGACCGGATCCCAAAATGTTCAACAAAACCGCGGCGATTATCACTCAAAGCATTGGCGCACCTAATAATGACGCGCAAAAAGATGTCAAAACAAGCTTAAATTGGCTGGGTGTTCCGAGAGTTAAAAAAATCGGTTTCGGTATGATGGAAGGCGTAATCTGGAATGAGATTTCAGAGAAACGACGAAATAGATTTGAAAGTAAGATTCGTTATTTTGCAAGACAGTTTCAAGATATAAAACCTGCTGCGATGAGTTTGAACACTAAATTTATTTTCGAGATGTGCAGGATGATGCAAAACAATCTCTTAAAAAACAACCCGAAAAATAAAGAATTAAGTGTTGATTTAAAACACTGGCTTGAACAGGGATGGATTGAAAGAAAATAAGCTGAACAAAACACGGAGAGTATCAATAATGAAAGTTGTCAGATTTATACTAATAATCTTAATGTGGGTTTTGATAGTCGGATTTCTGACAAATCATATTATGCGAACAATATCTTATTCATTTTACAAAGGAAAACGGAAGATGGATAAGATAAGTATAACTCCGCAAAAGCTAAATTATGGAGAGAATTTGACAGGTTACGGTTATAACCTCGCAAATAATTCAAGTTCAATCATATTATGCTTCGGCGGTTCTAACTATATTGCGTACAATACCGTCGGTACTTTTGCCTCTCACTATGATGTGCCATTCCTTGCGATAGATTATTACGGAACACAGGATAGCAAAGGGAAAATGAACCTGCGAACCATGCAGGAATCCGCAGAAATACTTTATGACTGGGCAAAAGAACAATATTCCGATCGAAATATAATAATAATCGGTCATAGCTACGGCTGCGGCATGGCAGCGTATCTTGCATCCGTTCGTCCCTGCAGTCACTTGTTTTTATTATCCGGATTTCGCGACTCGGCAGAACTATATAATCAGATATTACCTTTTTTCTGGGGACCATTTAAAATATTTATTTCAGATAACATAAATGTTTCAGAATACGCAAAGAAAACAACTTGTCCCGTAACTGTCATAGGCTCGGATGCGGATAAAACACTTAAATCTGATATTCAGATTAAATTAGCCGATTGTTATGAGATAAGCGACTTGGAAATATTCCCGGATATTGAACATGAATTTTACTTGACAGACGAAAGAGTCATTTCATTGATTCAAAAGAAGTTGAATTAAATATAAAAAGATCAGACAACTATGCCGAAAGCAGGATAAAATTGCTCAAAAAAATTGTTCTAAATGATTTAAAAGGTTCAAAACTAGTAAGCATTACGATTTTTTCGTTTATTTTATTTGCAAGTTTTGTTTTAAGTACAGTCGGAATTGTTGCCGTTAATCTGAACGCATCAATAAATCTCTTTTTAGAAAAGTCAAAAGCGCCTCACTTTCTCCAAATGCACATGGGAGATTTCGATAATGAACGAATGGATAAGTTTGCTCAAAATAACGAATATGTTCTTGATTACCAAGCATTGCCTTTTTTAAATGTAGATTCAAGTGACATTATAATAAACGGCGAGCGTTTTTCTGAAAACAGTCAAGATAACGGCTTTTCTTATCAAAGTGAAAATTTTGATTTTCTTTTGGATATTGATAACAGCATCATTTATCCTAAAGAAGGTGAAATTTATGTTCCTCTTGTGTATTTTACAAATGGAAATATAAAAACGGGAGATTGCATTACTGTTTCCGGCTTGAACTTTATAGTAAAGGGCGCTGTTCGCGATTCTCAAATGTCTTCAATGCTCTCATCGTCAAAAAGATTCTTAGTTCATCAAAGTGATTATGAAAAGATAAAACATGTCGGCAGAGAGGAAATATTAATCGAATTCTTGCTAAATAACCGTTCAAGTATTGATTTATTCCAATCGTCTTATTTCAAAGCCGACCTTGAAAGTAACGGTCCGACTGTTACATATTCGATTATCAAGTTAATGAACGCTCTGACCGACGGCATTATGATCGCGATCCTCTCATTAATTGCGTTTTTGGTTATAGTCGTCAGCTTTCTTTGTATACGTCTTACCTTAGTATCAAAAATAGAAGATGAATATAAAACAATCGGTGTTGTCAAGGCAATTGGTCTGAGGCTTTCGATAATCAAAAGAATATACAGAGGGAAATATGCCATTATAAGCGTTATCAGCTGTCTACTTGGCCTAATTTTTTCGCTCGCTTTTTCCGGTTATTTTCTGCAAAATATCCGAATGTTTTTTGGAGAGAATGAAAGTACCTTTCCCGCAGTTATTTGTGCTTTGGCGGGAGCTGTTTTCATATTTTTGATTGTCATGCTATATGTTAATCGATTTCTAAACAAGCTTAAGAATATATCTCCTGCGCGCGCCATAAATAAAGGCGTTGTTTCTGATAATGTATCAAGCTTAAAGTCTTTTAAACTGAGAGAACAAAATATCCTGCCAACAGATATTTTTCTTGGAATAAATCTCATCCTGACAAGAAAAAAGACCTACTTTACTTTCATACTCATTCTTATCATAGCATCATTTGTTATAATTTTGCCTAACAACATTTATTCATCGATGGCTTCCGATATATTTATAACGTATATGGGAATCGGAAACGGACAAGTGATGATGATTTTTCCCGGCATGAATGACTTAATTGATTTGAATACAGTTCTTGAAAATGATCCGGATATTGAAGAATATGTTGTCTATGACAATAAAAGCTATGAGTTTATGCTGAATGTTAATACAGTCAGCAAGATGTGGGTAACTTTGGGAAATCAAAACAAGTTTCCTCTTTTATACACAGTCGGCCATGCGCCTCAACAAAACAACGATATTGCGCTTTCATACTTAAATGCATCGAGTCTTGGGAAAAAAGTCGGGGACAGTCTGACTCTTATAATAGAACAACAAAAGAAAAATTTTGTAATTACCGGAATTTATTCTGATATTACAAATGGCGGAAAAACTGCGCGGGCAGCTTTTTCCGATGATTCAAAGGATTCTTTAAGTAAAAGCGTTATCATGAATTTCAAAAAAGACACACCGATAAAAGAGAAAATTAATTCGTTTGAAAAAAATTATCCGAATGCCAAAATATATCATATCGAATCATATCGAGATGCTGTTTTCGGTTCGACTTTAAACAGTATTAAAACTGCAGGAATTACCGGCATGATTTTATCGATAGGCCTTACGTTTTTAATCACTTTATTATTTAATAATATGCTTGTTGTAAAAGATCGACGCAATATTTCCATTCTTAAGTCTCTCGGTTTTACCTATAAAAGCATACGAAATCAATATACGGCAGGAACACTCTTGATTGTGTTTGTCAGTATAATTATAGGAATGATTCTTGTAAACACTATCGGACAATCAGTAGCGGGGTTTTTCATACAATCAATGGGAATAGCGAATTTCAAATTTATTCCCGATCTTGGCTTTGTCCTGTTTATAACACCGTTCTGCATTCTGATAACCGTTTTTCTTGGAATTAATATCGCCTATCGTTCAATTAAAATAATAAAAGTTTCTGACTATATTAAGGGAGAAGTATGAACAAAATAATAGAAGCAAGGAGTATTAATAAAGTATACGGTTCGGAAAATAACCAAACAATTGCTTTAAACAATGTATCCATATCAATTACAACAAATGAATATGTTTCTGTAATGGGACCCTCCGGTTCGGGCAAATCAACGCTTCTGTTTGCATTAAGCGGGATGGATAGAATTGATACGGGAAGCGTTTATATTAATGGCGTTTCTTTACATGAAATGAATGAAAACAATTTGGCTGATTTCAGACGTAAAAAAATGGGTTTTGTTTTCCAAAACCCGACGATGCTGCCAAGTTTAGACATATTAGATAATATAATGCTGCCAAGTTATGAAGACTATAAAAAAGATAAGTCGGAATTGATTCAAAAAACGCTGAAAATAATGAAAATAGCCGGCATTGAAGGTACCGAGAATCGTAAAATAACTGAAGTGTCGGGCGGACAGCTTCAAAGAGCATCTATTTGTCGAGCTGTTTTACACAATCCCGAAATTCTTTTCGGAGATGAACCAACCGGCGCATTAAACTCAAAATCTTCGGAAGAAATTTTAGACTTATTTGAGCAATTAAACAATAACGGAATGACTATTCTGTTAGTTACTCATGATTCTAAAGTTTCAGCAAGAAGCAAAAGAGTTTTATTTATGAAGGACGGAACTTTAGAATCAGAACTAATTTTTCAAAATGAAAATTTGCAAACCAGAATTGATCTTATTAATGAAAAAATGTCCGTACTCGGTATATAAAATGGGAATTACATTCTTATAAATAAACTACAAAATACCATGCCGGTTAAAATGATGTTTTCTTCTGTTATACTGATTACATAAGAAAGGTTTATTTAAAGATGATAATTCGACTTTTATTGTTTTTGTTTTCATTTATTCTCTTTGTTCTCACAATATTTCAAAAACAAATTAGAAAATGGAAAAAGGCAGGACTTATACTGGTATCTTTGATTCTTGTATTATTTACGGGTTTTCGTTATCTAATTCCTCTTTTACCGCCTCCTGAACCAACTGGAAACATAGAAGTTTTAACCGATATGATATTTTACAGATATAAGTCTGAGATACCCGAAATGCTCACCCATGGAGATGAAAGGGAAGTGCCGGTAAAAGTCTGGTATCCCAAAGGCGCAAAGGAAAACGAGCTTCCCCTGCTGATTTATTCTCCCGGTTCTTTCGGAGGCGCGGATTCAAATGAAACCTTGTTTTTAGAACTTGTATCCAGGGGATATATGGTCATGAGTTTTAATCACCCCTATCATTCTTTTTCATCAAAAATGTCTGACGGCAGCAAGATTCGGGTAGATTTTAACTTTATTAATGAGGTTATGACTTCGCCGGGTTCAAAAGAACTGAACAGTACTTTGATATCTCTGAATAAATGGACAGATATCCGGATTGATGATATAAATGAAGTACTTGACAAAATTTTAGATACAAATAGTGATAACAACTATGAAAAATATATCGACACAAAACGCATAGTTTTATCAGGACATTCACTCGGCGGTTCGGCAGTACTCGCCGTAGGCAGACAAAAAGCTGATTTTATCCGAGCCCTCGTAATTCTTGAGTCTCCGTTTGCCAAAGATATAGTCGGAATAGATGGAAACAAATATGTTTTTACGGATGTGGAATATCCTTTGCCTATACTGCATTTGTATTCAGACGCATTATATTCAAATATAGACGAAATACCACAGTATGGAATGAACGCAAGATTGATGAAGAGCGATAATCCTATTTATATTAATGAACATATAGAAGGTGTCGGTCATCTCGGACTGACCGACCTGGTTTTAGTCACTCCTGTTATTACTAATTTGATCGACGGCGGATTAAATAAGCGGAATCCGCCCGAGACTCTGCTTGAACTAAATGGCTATGTCCTCAGGTTTTTAGATGAATATAACAAATAATAAATACATATCGAAATTAACATAAAGATAAAGGAGCGAATATCAGCTTTGCGGAATTATTGTTGGCTGTAATTTAGATATTTGGAAAGAAGAAATCGTAAAAAAATACGGCTCGTTAAACGAGCCGTCGCTAATGAATTCATTTATAGCATTAAATTTAACTTGGAATTCAGAAAAAAGGGAAAGCATCTTATACGATTTTGCTCCATCAGGATTTATCAACTGATATGGCTGATAAAATAGTCTTTTCGACAACTGATAATAATTCCGAGAAAACCGATATTTTGAAATTCAAAGGGAGATTTTATTATTTAGACTTTATAGCTCTGCATAAATATCATCGCAATCAACGGAATAAGTGAAAGACCAGCTAAAAACCAATGAGATTTTGCTTTCTTTAATTCCGATTTAAAAAGATAAATCATATTTAATACCGGTGTTATTCCCAATATAACTATAACTATCGAATTGATCATAGCGGGTATCCTTTCGATTCCCGCATTAAACCATAAAACAGGCAGCGATAATGAAAACAGAGCAATACCAACAGATAATATTAAAATCTTTGAATCGGATGATTTTTTGCGGATTATCTTTATAGTTAAATATACACTTCTAATCAGGAAAGTGATAAAGCAAATCAGTACGCCTATTATTAAAAACCATGCAAATAAAATTTCTGCGAGGGAAAACTTTTCATAATCACCGGTAAAAGATTCAAGAATGTTGTCACTTGCAAGGCGTATTGGAAAAGTCATACCGTTTTTGGAATCTTGCATGTATGTTACATCATCTGTTTGAATTATTTCCATTCCGCCGGGGATATTGAATATTCTGCTGTTATCGGTTTTGGAAACCGGCATAATCGCGCTTATATACTTGTATATCCTGCCAAAGCCTTTTTCTAAAGTCCTTTTCGGGAAATAAATGCCGCTGATATCATGAGCATCACCGCCCGGAGTAAGTGAAGGATTACCAAATATCAGAGGGTGAAGTCCGTAATTATAAGCAATCTCACCCTGTTCGTTGCTCATCACAGCAACAGCTGTCCTTTTTTCTATATCTATCCATAGACTTGATGTAAAGCCCACGGTATTACCTGCGTGACCATAAACAGTATTATTATACTCTAAGGTCCATAATCCATGAGAATTTCTCACAATATTTGCCTTGCTGTAATAAAGAGTAGGTTCATATAACTTATCAAGTGTCGCTGAATCTTCAAACAATCCGGAATTACTGCCGGGGATTAAGGCTTTGGTGAATAAGTAAAAATCCGAAGCAGTGCCGGCGGCTGCGCCTGCGGGATATAACAATATATTTGAAATATTAGTACCAAAATCTTCTTTTTCTGTGTCAAAATACGAATATGAGTTCATTTCAGCTCTTTTATCTTTTACCCACTGATTATCGCTCCAATCTGGCGCGAGAGCTGTATGCTTCATACCAAGTTTTTCAAATATATTTATATGCACATATTCAACAAAGTTTATGCCGGTTATATTCTCTATTACATACGCTCCCAAGGCTGCTCCCCAGTTGGAATATGCCGTAACGGTACCCGGTTCATAGATTTGCGGCGGCATTGAGGAAATAAGCGCTTTTTCGAGACTGCTGTTTTTCAGAACTTTTGAATCAGTCGTTTCAACAGGATAAATCGTTTCTTGAAAACCAGCTTGATGATTCATAAGATCTAAAAAAGTAATCTTTTTCTCATATTTTTTATTGCTCAAAAAGTCTTTAGGCAAATACTTTTCTATATCCTCATTCAAATCAAGCTTGTCGGATTCATAAAGTTGTATCGCGCTGACCCAAACTAACAGTTTTGTAACAGAACCCCATTCAAATACGCTCTCTTCATCTACTAAAATTCCGTTTGCGACATCGGTATAACCGTAGTCCTTTCTTATTATGAGTTCATTATCGTTAAAAACAGCAAAAGATATTCCGGCTGTTCCGCTCTTTCGCTCTTCAATGAATGCATCTAAAGCAGCATCAAGTTCTGTCTCATTATTTATGAGTTTTATTTCAGCATCTTTATCTTCTTCATATATCGCTTTTAACGGTAACCCTATAAATTGTAAAAAGACAACGAGCATTATAAAGAATGCTATTATGTTTTTTCTCATATATCCAACCTTCGTTTTCTTAATTATCAATAGTGAAAGGCCCCAATTCAATCAAAGATTCATTTCAGCAAAATCATGATAAATGTTATGGCTGAATAAAGTATAACTCCTTTATTTGTCGCCAAGTCTTTAAAGGTATGTTTTTCAACAAGACCTTGACTTCCGTCGAGAATGATATTTCTTCTGTTAATAAGGAACAAAATCAATCCGATTACCCCTAAAACCATCACCAATAGCAGATAAACGGCAGCTACTCCCACTGAAACATTAGACAGTGTTTGAAAAATCACACCACCGAAAAGATTTGACAATGAATGTAAAATCATCACCAGAACAATGTTGCCTGTTTTTACCATCAGAAATGAGTATATCATACCTAAAATGAAAGTGTAACCAATTTGTATAACCCCTAAAGAAACTCCGTGCGCGATTGCAAAGCAATATGCTGACACAAATATATAAAATCTTTCACCGTGTTTTAACATTTTTTTTGCAAGCAGATGCCTGAAAATAAATTCTTCTAAGATTGGATTTATAACCAATAAAAGAATCAAAGTTAGGGGCGAGAGCGCTGATATATCTGTTGAAGAATCTTTGCCGCCAAATGCCGTTGTTAGAGCTATGTTCATAAATAATAAAATCATCGTAAACATTAAGGCGGTAAATTGAAGCAGAAAGCAGATAATAAGTGTTTTGGCTGACACTTTATTTTTGGGAATTGCAATATTTTCCATCTTCTTTGTTGCAATAAGGAAAACTCCCAAACCAAATACCAAAAAAATCACTTTTCCTATTACTGTCTTCAAATCATCGCTTAAGGGCAAATAATCAGCAAGGAAAATTGAGTATATCCAATATACTAAAAACATACCGGTTATCCCGATGGCTACTATTCCTAAATCTTTTGCTTTGTTACTCATTCGATTCCTCCGTAAGAACTCTTATTATCTCAGATTCGTAATCAATATTTCGAGAATAGCTTATTTTAAGTTACCAAAGCCATGTCCAAACAGCGGTAAAAACATTTAGCGCCAAGCTTACGCAGATTAATACTCGGTCAAACAACCCGGTATAACTGCCAACTCCAAAAATGTTAATAATAACAAGAATCAGAGATGCTATGATGCCGAACCATCTCGCAACATCTTGAGGTAAGAAGACCATCGCAAGAGCCAATAAAACTGGAATCAGCATCAATAAGGCAGCCATCAAAAGCTGAGTTTGTGTCATAGGTTTGTCATCGATCAATGCGGCGGCTTGCCCCTTTTCATACAGGCGCAGCACATCACAGGATCAAAATATTTAGACAGGTATTCAATATTTTGATATGTTTAAAAAATCATTATATTATGAGGGAATATATGACATTAATAATATCAGATAACAGTAAAGGTAATATAGGTATGATTCTGAAAGAATCGTTTTGCGCAATGGGAATTCAAGTTGCTCATTTCGCTGCCGATACCCTTAATATAAAGCCTTGCGTCAGTTGTAACAGCTGCGGTGGTAAGACATATGGCCGTTGTGTAATCCCTGATGATATGCAGCAGCTTTATCCGAGAATTGTAAGATGTCAGGCACTTGTATTAGTTTCTCCGATAGTATTTGGCGGTGTAAGTTATCATATCAAGAAAGTAATGGACCGTATGGCAGCCGTCGGTGATCCTCGCTATTGGATAAAGGACGGAGAAATAGTTAAAGGTATGAGCAATAAGGAATTAAGATATTATATGGTTGGTTTCGGAGATAATATCAGCGAAGCAGAGCAAACAGCTTTTTTATGCTTGCATAAGGAAAATCAAATCATTATGAATGTCAGCGGAAAAGCTTTTATCTGTGACAGTTTGGCTGATAAGCAAGCTATCAACATAATTGCAAGGGAGATCGTCGATGAATAAATCAGAAATATTACTTATTTGCACCAGTCCAAGGCGCAAAGGAACAAGCGCCATGTTGCTTGAGCGTGTCCGCGCTGCTATCGGCGGGAAAATGATCTTTCTCCCTCAAAGCGGCAGTCTGAATGAGTTAGTATCAGAAATGCAGCAAGCTGAGACAATAATAATATCCGGTCCTTGTTATATTAATACCTATCCGGCTAAACTCATTGAACTGTTGGAGACAGCCTCATTCACAGGTGGTTTTTCCGGGCAAAAGATATACGGAATTATTAACGGAGGCATGCCGTATATCCATACTCATAAGCATGGACTTACCTGTCTTGAATTATTTGCAGACAAGAATAATCTTTCATGGCAAGGCGGTTTTATATTAGGTGTAGGCGCGATGCTTGACGGAAAACCTCTCGAAAAGCATATGAGCCGCAGGAAAGTTGTGCCGGCTTTCGATCAGTTTGTTCGATATATCACAAGCGGAAAGCAGTCTCCTGACAGCTTATATATTGATGTTCAGTCACCGCCGGGAAAACTTATGACATACTTATTTTCAAAATTGCTTTCTTCCATGGTAGTAAAACGTATCAAAAAATACGGCTATGATCCCGAAGCGCCAAACTGGTATCTGAGCAATAGATAATGGCTGCTTTTAATCATAAGTCATCAGCTGTCGAAAAAAGGCATAGTTAAATCTTCAAAGCCTTTTTCGGACATTCTTCAACGCATTGCATGCATTGAATACATTCTGTACCATTCTTTCTTTTTCGGGAATTATTAAGTATTTCCACATTCATCGGACATGCCTTTTCGCATTTGCCGCATGAGATACATTTTTCGCTATCAACCTTAACGCGCATCAGAGAAAAATAACTCATCGGCTTCAAGAAGACGGTAATAGGACAGATATATTTACAGAAAGCCCGATTATCCTTGAACTTATATGCCAAAACTATTCCGACGACATAATAGATTATATTCCCGACAATAAAACTCCACCACATGATCTCATCTTTATTAACAACCTTAAATATAAAGAGAGATCCGACAAATATAAGAGAAACAGCAAAAACAATATAGCGGATAAATCCTAGCGGCTTTCGAGGAGAAGAAGGTTTTTTGAAGGGGAGAAAATCCAATACCATCGCTGTCCAACAGGCGTAGCCACACCAACCGCGTCCAAATAACAACGGTCCGAAGATTTTTGCAACGGCATAGTGAATTGTCGCAGCTTCAAATACACCAAGAAAGAGATAATACCAAAAGCCCTCTATCTGCATATTTTCCCGGCAAATAATACCCAAATATAAAAGCATATAAAGTCCGACTGCGAGTTGAACTATATTGCGGGCATGCTTTTGCTTTCGTGTATATAGAATTAAACCTATCGCAATAGCAGAGCCTATATATGTGAAATTTAAAAGGTAAAATATATTATCAAGTGCAAGCCATAAAACAACCGCGATGATTTCAAAAACAAGCCAGAGCATTATCGCCGGTAAATATTCTTTTACCTTCATTTCTTCACCTCCGAGAGCTAAATCTCTGCTTATCATTATTATACCGAATTTATGTAATATCTTCACAAAAATCGGGTATAGCCTATGTAAAATTACTTTGTTGTATTTTAGTTGACTCATAATGCTAATTGCTCAGGATAAAGATACCTATATAATAAAAAAGGCGGTCTAAAAAGACCACCTTTTTAACTATGTATTGCCGGCAATTTTTGCCGGTTCGTATTTAAGAGATTAACTGCATATTCGGCGCAATTCCACTTATGCAATTAACCTTCAATTCCCTCGTAAGTATCCATAACCTTTTTGAGAGCTGCTTCTGCTTTGTCAAATATCTTTGTAATTGCAGATACAGGATCCTGCTTTGCGCCGGTACAAAGCTGGCGCATAACTGCATTAAGTCCCCCCGGATCAAGACATTGAGTCCAGTCGTAGATTATATCTTCATAAATAATATCAAGCATCTCTTTTGAACGCTCGTCTCTCGCAACCTTTTCCTTTAAAGTTATATCATACATCAGAGGCTGGACCTCGGTATACGCAAGGTATGCCATTGATTCTATAACTGCTCCCGTGAGTTCGTTTTGTTCAACAGTATTGGTTGTCGGAACACATATCCCGATCGGACCAAACGGACTGCCGTAAGTATAATATCTTTCTTGAGCCTCATCATACTTAGGAAGAGGTATTATACCGTAGTCGTTATCCATATCTCTGAGCTGATCGATTAGACCGCTCATGTTATAGCCAAGGAAGAATGCTCGCCCCGCTTTAAAGGTTCTGGTTTTCTTTTCTGTATAACTGTCACCGCTGAGACCTTCGGTGTATAAAGTACGTTCTTTGATACCGACAACCTCCAATGTTTTTTGAACACGTGTTATATTCTCTTCTTTATTAACTACTAAAGTCGGGATTCCTTCTTCATTGGCCATATCATTTCGGCCACCTATTCCAATATAAAAGGATTGAGACGAAAGATCATCGACGGCAAGTCCGAATTGATCTGTTTCCTTCATTACGCCGTCGCCGTCAAGATCAGCAGCCGTGCCGTCTATAATCTCGTTGAAATAGTCGATAGTCCAGGTTCCGCCTATAACACGGTCATAAATATCGTTGACTCCGTAACTTTCCGCCAGGTTTTGATTATACGCAAGGATACAGGGGGAGTAGAAATATGCAAGAGAAATTGAGCCTGTGTCAAAAAACAGTCTGCCTTTATAGCTCATGTTTTCATAAACATTCCGATTCCACCACGGCTCCTGAGGCGAGAAATAGGGAAGAGTAGTCATGTCGATAATTGTACCGGAGGAAGCTATTGCAGCGGTTCCATAAGCTATCCTGTTAAGCATGAATCGCCAGGGACAGTCTCCGGCCATCACCGCTTTCTGCATCTTTTCAGCAAGCATCATACTATCGCCGACATTATCCGCAATTTCTGTATAAGCTATCGTAATGTTTAAAAGATCCTCAACCTCACGGTCGCGCTGATAAAGCTGGTCAAATATCCGCTCACCGGTGTTGTCTTCAAGAGAAATCGAAGGATTAGCTCCGGGAACTGACATTGCAATGACCTGAACTTCTTCACCATCATAATCGAGATTGGCGAATTGATCGATATATGGTGTCTCAGTAGTTTCTGCAGCATCTGCAACCGCGTTATTATCGACAGGGTCACCCGTTCCGGGAGTTTTTTCCCCGTCTCCCGATGAGCAGGCGGCAATCAACGTAAGTATAAACAAAGCTGCAATAATTAATGCAAATATTCTTTTTGGCATAATAAAGTCCTTTCTTTATATATGTTATAAGTGGAAACCTCCGTCAATGTAAAGAGCGCTTCCGGTTATATATCTCCCCTCGTCAGAACATAAAAGCAGAGCGGCGGCAGAACAGTCATCTGCTTCACCTATATAACCGGCAGGAATTTTATCCATTACCACTTGCAGGTAATTTTCATCGGCAAGCGCCGATGAGTTGCGCGGAGTATTGATGACACCGGGAAGCAGCATGTTTACGTTGACATTAAAGCCGGCGAGTTGCTTGGCTGTGTTTTCAGTAAGGTTCTGTATTGCGCTTTTCGTTGCGGCATAAATAGCCATCTGAACATGAGGACGGCTTTGCTGAACCGAACCTATGTTTAACACTCGTCCCCACCGTTTGTTTTGCATTGAGGGAATGTATTTCTGCATAAGAAGTAGGGTAGAGCGGAAGTTAACATTTACTTGACTCTCGAATTCATCTTCAGGGATTTTATCCCAGTCATTCCGGTATTGAACGCTTGCGTTGCAGACGAGTATATCGACATCCCCTGTCATTGAATAAAGTTTTTCTCCCGCATCAGCATTGAAAAGATCATATGCTATCCCGCTCAAACTGCCGCCGGTTGATTCTGCCAGCTCACCGGCAATTATTTTTGCCTTTGAAACATCGCTTTTACAGTGTATAAAAACCTCGCAGCCGTGTAAAGCGAAAGCCTTCGCAATAGCATAACCTATTCCCTGTGTTGAGCCGGTTACAAGGGCTTTCCGCCCGGTCAAATCAAACATGATTTTCGTCCTTAAATCAAAATGTCAAATACATTCTTTTTGTCTTTTGAAAGGCTTAATTCAGAAGGAATTTCCGATCCGTCTTTAACTATTAAGACATCATAATCACCGTAAAATCCACGGAAGTCACATTTGCCGTTTACAGCGTCTATAACAGTCTCGGTATTCCATTCCTCGTTAATCATCTTCTTTAGAGCTTTATATACCGGTTTTTCTGACATATCAAAGCGCAAAAGACCTCCGAAAAACACATTTTCACCTGCGGTTACATCACCCGGCTTTGCATTGTACGCATATCCGTCAACCAGATTCCAATAAATAACGGCTTCCATCGCGGGATGCGAGAAGAATGTGCGGTATACGCCGCAGGTAAGTTCTGCTTGTATCTCCTCATCCTCTTCGTTTTTTGAATACGCGGGTATAGTCATTTCGGTAATCTGAAGATTTTTGCCGAGACGAGCGTAGTTGTCCATCATCATATATAGACTTTCAGGATTATATCTTTGTTTTGCTATTGACGCTTCGCTTTCCTGAGGGAAAAAGCTGTGAAATTGCAAACCTATTGAGTCAAGATGCGTTATACCGTGTGAAAGCAGTCTTTCTATCTGCATATAATAGATACAGCGGTCGTTGTATCCTCCCGGAGACCAGATGTCATAATCATTTATGATAAGGCGGTTGAGCGGGAAATATTTCGCGGCTGTGCGGTAGCTCCAGTCGAGAAAATCGTCATCATAGTAGAACTTTGAATGTATCGGACTAAAACCCTGAAGCGTTTCATTTGTAACTTCAAACGACGGTATCTTGTCGGCATATCGTTCGGATATCTCTCTCATGCGCCTGTCGAGCTTCTTTTTATATGCATCAGAGGTATCGTGTCTGAGCCAGTCAGGAACAAAGTTATCGTAATTTAAGCAGTGACACTTGGGTTCGATTCCTTTTTCAAGGCAATAATCAACACAAAGGTCTGTCGCCGGACGCCTGTATATTTTCGGCGAATCCGCGGCAAATCTCGGTTTTCCTTCCTCCGGTTCAAGATCGCTCCAATAAAAGGGAAGTGTAGCAAGATTTAAAAACTCCGGGAATTTTTCTCTGTAAATCCGGTTTTTCTCATCTGTTTCAAATTCGTCAAGCATGAATATGTTTGCTCCAAATCTGAATTCGTGATTTTTTTGCTTGAGCTTGACTTTTACACCTTCACCGACAGGGCTTCCGTCACGGTGCTTGATATTTATAACACCGTTGCCTTTTCGATAAAGCTCGATTCCGGATTCGGTTCTAATCTTCCATTCTTTTTCCTGCTCGATAAAATACTTGAGCGCAGTTTCTCTTCTTGAC
>JAAZIU010000031.1 GCA_012800735.1 Clostridiales bacterium
GTATTTGTGGGATAATTTACTTGGTTAATAGCTTTTTTCATAATACTATTATACCAAAAAACAGAGCCGTTTGCACTACTTTTGTGCAATTTGGCTCTGTTTTTTCGCGGGCTTTTGATACAGGCCCAATTATTGTTTTTTAATACTCAAATAGCGCCGGAGCTTCAAACCAGGTTTCTATATACATTTTACTAAGCGCTTTTATGGGTTCGGGGTTCGGTTCGGTAATCTTGTCTGCAATGACGCAAAAATTAAAATTGTTTTCTTTTAAAGTTTTAGCGGCATAATACGCGTCTTCAAATATTACAGAATTACTTTTTTCGGCATTTAGTCGTTGCAGAGAAATTTCATATATATCCGGCTTATGCTTACCTACTCCGACATCGTAAGTTGTAAGAACCACCTTACAATATTCTTTTAAACCGAACTTGTCAAGCGCGCTTTCCATTAATTGCAGAGGAGTCGCAGTTGCTATGGCGCAAGGAATTCCTTTGCTTTTTAATAAATCAAGAAAATCCATAATGCCCGGTTTCGGTTCGGCGATTTCGGCGTAATAGTTCTTTATATAGGGAATAGTCTCCTGGTAAACCATGTCCGGATTCGTTTTTACACCGTATTTTTCATATATATAATTAGTTTGAAACTCACTCGATTTACCTAAAAGTTTATATGAAAGTCCTTCTTCCGGCTCAATTCCCTTCCCTTTAAGGTAAACCTCGGTAAGGGTTCTCCATACCAACATTGAATCGAGCAAGGTGCCGTCAAGGTCGAATACTGCTGCGTTTAATTTAATCTTTCTCATAATAACAATAATAATAATATAAGTACTTAAAAAGGCGGCAGATTAATGCCGCCTAATATCGGGCTCAATAAATATTTACTCTGATAACGCCTGAAACACTTCTCAGCTTGCCAATGACTTCATCAGGAAGCTCTCCGTTGATCTCAAATATTGAGTATGCGTTATCCTTTTTGGAACGGCTGATCATATTTTCGATATTAATATTATCGGCTCCTAAGGCTGCGGAGAGATGGGAGATAAGGTTGGGAATATTCTTGTGCATTACGCAAATACGCTTGTCGCCGCTGTGAGGCATGGAAACATCAGGATAGTTGACCGAATTCTTGATATTTCCGTTTTCAAGAAATTCAATCAGCTCAAGCGCGGCCATAACCGCACAGTTATCTTCAGACTCCTCGGTTGAAGCCCCGAGATGCGGAATGCAGATAATTCCGGGAATGCCGATTAAATCCTGAGTCGGAAAATCGGTAACATATGCTGTGACTTTCTTTACAGCTAAAGCTTCTTTTATGTCTTTATTGTTTACAAGACCGGCTCTTGAAAGGTTAATGATCTTAACGCCATCTTTCATTTTTGCAAAAAGATCAGCGTTGAACATTCCCTTTGTTTCATCGGTTGCCGGAATATGTATTGATATATAGTCGCTGTTTTCGTATATCTCATCATAGCTTGATGCTTTTACTATCGAGCGAGAGAGCAGCCAGGCAGCGTCTACCGAAAGATATGGGTCAAAACCGATAACATTCATGCCAAGATGAACTGCGGCGTTGGCAACCATTCCGCCAACCGCACCAAGACCGATAACGCCCAAGGTTTTTCCTTTTATTTCGGTTCCGGCAAATTTTGACTTTGCCTTTTCTACGGTTTTTTCGATGTCATTGTCGCCGCTGTTCTCTCTAACCCATTCGATACCGCCGATGATATCACGAGAAGCGAGGAGCATGGCAGCTATTGCAAGCTCCTTGACGCCGTTGGCATTTGCTCCGGGAGTATTAAATACTACGATTCCCTTTTCTGCGCATTTATCAACGGGAATGTTGTTTACTCCGGCGCCGGCTCTTGCGATAGCTTTAAGCTCCGGATTCATATCCATCGAGAGCATATCTGCGGAACGTACCATAATTGCGTCGGGAGTTTCAATGTCTTCTCCGACAATATACTTTTCTTTATCAAAGTTATCGGTACCGACAGCAGCGATTTTGTTGAGAAGTTTTATTTTTTTCATTTATTTTTTATCCTTATATATTCAGCCCTTGGGGTTTTCTTTTGCAAACTTTTCCATGAACGCAACAAGTTTTTCGATACCTTCATACGGCATAGCGTTATATATGGAAGCGCGCATTCCGCCGACAGAACGGTGGCCTTTAATGTTCTTTAAACCCTGAGCTCCGGCTTCTTTTGCGAATTTTGCGTCAAGGTCGGGATTGCCGGTCACAAATGTTACATTCATTATTGAACGGTACGGCTTTTCGGCAGGAGCTGTATAATAGGTCTGATTATCAAGATAATCGTAAAGCAGTCCGGCTTTCTTTTCATTAAGCTTTTTTCTTGCTTCAAGACCGCCTTCTTCGATTAACCATTCGAAAACAAGTTTGGCGACATAGATCGACCAGCATGGCGGGGTATTATACATAGAATCGTTATCCGCCTGAGTTTTATAATCGAGCATTACCGGGATATCTTTCCTTGAATTTCCGATAAGGTCGTCTCTTACAATAACGATAGTTACGCCCGCGGGAGCAACGTTCTTCTGAGCGCCGGCGTATATAACACCGAATTTGCTGACATCATAAGGTTCGCTCAGAATGCAGGAAGACATATCAGCGACAAGAGGTACATCTCCTGTGTCGGGAATATAATTCCACTTTGTGCCAAAAATCGTATTATTGAAGCAGATATGGACATAATCAGCGTCACTACGGAAATCAGCAGAGGTAAGCTGCGGTATATATGTATTATTTCTGTCTTTCGATGAAGCGACAAGTTTTATATCGCCATATTTCCGAGCTTCTTCATAAGCCTTCTGGGAAAACTGACCGGTAATAACATAATCAGCCTTGTTGCTTTTATTCATAAGGTTCAACGGAACAGCTGAGAATTGGGTTGATGCGCCTCCTTGGAGGAAAAGTACTTTATAGTTGTCCGGAATATTCATCAACTGCCGAATGAGAGCTTGAGCATCATTTATAATTGTTTCGAAAGCCGGAGATCGGTGGCTCATCTCCATAACCGACATGCCGGTTCCCTGGTAGTCGATAAGATCAGCCTGAGCCTTTTCCAGCACAGGTAATGGAAGCATTGATGGTCCTGCTGAAAAGTTGAAAACTCTGTTCATTAAAAAAACCTCCGGTTTCATAAAAAAGAATATTAGCCACAGCAGGGGCCGGATTAACACCCTTCGCCAACTGCGGCTAATATAATTATATAATATCTATTATCGATTGTCAAGCTAAAAAATGTTATAATTATCTAATACTTGTGTAAAATCCTGATAAAATGTTAATATGATACAAAATATATCGAATGCATATATGGTTATTTTAACAAATTAACATAAGAAGCCGATAATAACTTAGACATTGAAATTATTTATTCAGTAATATTTCGGAAAGAGGTCTTTTTGGGACATGATGAACCGAATTCTTGTCGCGATAATATGCGGTTGATCCGTCAGAACCCGTATCTTCCAATACTATTTCAGTTAAAGGCTTACCAAGCGCAATTATCAGTCTTATCGAGAGATTTTCCGGGAAATTAAAGTATCGCCGAATCTCAGCTTCGTTAAAGCTGCCGATCATGCAACCGCCGAAACCTTCTTCGACAGCCTCAAGAAGTATTGTCTGCGCAGCTATACCGACATCTTTGTCAAAACCTTCCGGTTTCGGAGCGATATCTTTGTCTGTGAAGATAATAATATATCCGGTCGGATTATGTTCTTTATCGGGACCGTTGTATCCGGGCAAAAGTCCGGCAAATTTAATGTTTTCACGAATCAGTTTCAGCTCCTCCGGTCTGACCGCGATATAATACTTAAGCGGCTGGAGATTAACTGTAGAAGGAGTGAATCTAACCGATTCAATATAGCCATGAAGATTTTCGTATGAAATCGGCAGAGAGCCGTCAAATTCCCGATAACTTCGATTTTTAAGTACGAGCTTTTTTAAATTGCCGTGATTGTTCATCTTAATTCCTTTCGTATTGGTATATTAAAATGTAAAATGTTTCGGTATGCCGTTTTCCCAAACTACCGGAAGTTCGCCTTTAATTAAAGGCAGCATATAATTAATACATTCATCAGTTATATAATTATTGCAGTCATTAATGTAGCTGTCCGGAACGGTTTTTGTTTGATTTGCGATGTTTATTACATCATTTGAAATTATATCAATACCGTATTCAGTTTCATCTTTGCGTTTAAAGCACATCATTTTAGCAGTCTCGCCGTTTAATGCAGCTTTAACCGCCGATTCACCTATTCTTTCCGATTCGCAAATATCGGTAAGAGATGCCGCATGTGATGCGCAGCGCTGAAGCAGATTCAATTCAATCGAACGTACTTTGCATCCAATCTGTTCCTTTACCAGAAGCTCAAGCGCTTTTCCGACGCCGCTGAGATTTACATTACCGAATACATCTTTGCCTTTATGCAATGCGGCGCCGATATAATTTCCCTCGGCGTCCCGTATTCCCTCTGATACGGCGACTACAACATCCGGATGAGAATTTAAAGCTGCTTTGATATCGTTTAAAAATGACGATGTATCAAAAGGTTTTTCCGGAAGATAAATATAATCAGGAGCTACTCCGGATATTGCGCCCGGCAAAGCGGCGGCGGCAGCAAGCCATCCGGCGTCTCGTCCCATTATTTCAATTATCGTTACCGCGGGTCTGGTATAAACCGCGCAGTCCCTCAAGACTTCTTGGACTGTTATAGCTATAAATTTAGCTGCTGAACCGTATCCCGGAGTATGGTCGGTTCCGATAAGATCGTTGTCAATGGTTTTCGGTACCCCTATAACCCGAAGTTTTCTGCCTTTTAGTTTGCAGTATTCAGATAGCTTGTGAACGGTATCCATTGAATCGTTGCCGCCGATATAAAAGAAATATTTAATATTGTACCGATCGAATACCTCCTCAAGCTTTTTGTATTCCTCCGAATCAAAATCTTCGGGTAATTTATGGCGACAGGAACCTAAAGCAGAAGCAGGGGTTGAAGAAAGCAGCTTCAGCTGTGTTTCAGAGAGAGTGATGTTAATTGGCTCAACGCCTTTTACTAACCCTTCGACTCCGTTCTTCATGCCGTATATATGTTCAATCTCGGGCGCCGCCTGAGCTGCGCGGATTACTCCGGCAAGAGAGGCATTTATCGCTGCTGTCGGTCCGCCGGACTGTCCTACAATTGCATTTCCTAAAATTGACAATTTATCAGACATAATAATATCCTCCTGTAAAAATAATCACTTATAAAATAAAAAAATCACGCACCGGCGTTCTGACGCCAATTGCGCGATATAACGGCCCCAGACAAGGTGCCGCTGAACTGGTGACCCGTAGCGGAATCGAACCGCTGTTTCCGCCGTGAGAGGGCGGCGTCTTAACCGCTTGACCAACAGGCCGTAATTTCAGCATGTTAATTATATCACAGTTTTATACATTTTGCAATAGCGCGAGAGAAAAAAGTTTTTAATTGATTGTAAAATGAAGTTTTTTGGTAGGTAGTGTAAAACAAATTGCAAACGAAAAACTATCCCCTGAGATTTCAGTAATATTATCTCAGGGGATTCTGATTCAGTTTTAAGATTATCGTTAATTAAACAAACACACTGTAATTAGGCGCTTCTTTTGTGATGCTGATATCATGGGGGTGTGATTCGCGCAGTCCGCTGCCGGTTATTTTTATGAACTGTCCTTCGGCTTGAAGCTCCGCGATTGTCGCGCAGCCGCAATATCCCATACCGGCGCGCAGTCCTCCTATTAGCTGAAATACAGTGTCGGCAAGCGGACCTTTATAAGGTACACGGCCTTCAACGCCTTCCGGCACCAATTTATAAGCGTTCTCTTGGAAATATCGGTCTTTAGAACCCTTATCCATTGCGGCAAGCGAGCCCATGCCTCTATATACTTTAAAACTGCGGCCTTGATAGATTTCGGTATCTCCGGGGGATTCGGAGCAGCCGGCGAAAAGCGAGCCAATCATGATAACATCGGCTCCTGCGGCAATAGCTTTAGTAAGGTCGCCGGAATATTTGATTCCTCCGTCGGCGATAACGGGAATGTTATAATTTGCTGCAACCGAAGCAGCATCATAAATTGCGGTAATCTGCGGAACACCAATACCGGCGACCACTCTTGTCGTGCAAATAGATCCGGGACCGATTCCGACTTTTATTGCATCGGCTCCGGCAGAGATAAGGTTACGGGCGGCTTCAGCGGTGGCAATATTTCCGGCGATAAGCTGGGTGTCCGGAAAAGCTTCTTTTATTGCTGTTATTCCGTTTATGATATTTGAGGAATCTCCGTGAGCCGAATCAAGGACAAGAAAGTCAGCTCCTACGCTTAACAATGCCGTCGCGCGATCTATCATATTCTTGGTTACCCCGATTGCCGCGCCGCAGAGCAATCTTCCCTGGGAGTCTTTTGCTGAATTGGGATAACGTTTCGTCTTTTCGATATCCTTTATCGTAATGAGACCTCTGAGATGCATCTCATCATCTACGATAGGAAGCTTTTCTATTTTGTGTTGTCTGAGTATTTCCTGAGCTTCATCAAGCGTGGTTCCTTCCGGCGCGGTAACAAGGTTATCTTTAGTCATTACTTCGCTTATAAGAAGATTGTAATCGGTAAGGAAACGCATATCACGGTTAGTGATAATTCCAACCAGCTTTTTATCTTTGTCACAGATAGGTACACCCGATATCTTATATTTTGACATCAGGGCTTCCGCTTCATAAACATAATTATCCGGCGCAAGATAAAATGGGTTTTGAATTACACCGTTTTCCGAACGCTTAACTCTCAGAACATTATCAACCTGATTTTCAATAGACATATTCTTATGAATAACGCCGACGCCGCCTTCTCTTGCTATTGCAATAGCAAGATTAGCCTCGGTAACGGTGTCCATTGCCGCTGACATCATCGGTATATTCAATTTTATAGTTTTGGTAAGCCGTGTGCCTAGGTTTACTTGATTCGGCAAGATATCGCTTCTTCGCGGAATCAGCAATACATCATCGAAGGTAAGCCCTTCTTTGACAAATTTCTCAGCTGGATTGAGATTTACCATTTGCGTTTCCTTTCATTCTGTATTTGGTTTTCCGAAATTTTAATAATTAATTATATCATAAATGAGGTGTTATGTCAATTATAATCATAGACAAAACTGTATGATAACCAAATAAACAGTTTTGACATCCATCAAAATCCGGCAAGCAGACTGAAGAGACGCGCGAATATTGTGTCTCGGTTAATAGCTCTGCAATAGAGCATATCATGTCTGCCGTCATCAAAGCTGTAAGTTCCGTCAAGCGTAACAATAGGGGTGGGTTTTATGACAATATCCTCTGATTCGGGACATATAAGAGCGGCTATCGCGGAAATATCCCAGATAACTTTGGACCAGCACATTCCTCCTCCGTAATTGTCGACAATATCTACAAGGTAGTCGCAAAGCTGATTTTTCCCGCCGAGGTAATGCCGAAGTTCGGGTACGGTAGTTGCCAGGTGATCCACAACTCCCCAACAAGGAAGCTGTAAAAGAGGTACACCGGAGTCGAAAATGACTTTAGCCGCATAAACATCCTGAATTAAGTTAAATTCTCTTGTGTGCGGGCAGTGATGCGCGGTACCGCCAAGCCAGATAACGGCTATATTGTCGATTATATCGGGAGCTTTAACTATCGCAGACGCTACATTTGTAATAGCGCCTATTGCCGCTATATATATTAAATCATCGCTTTCCCTTGCGGTTCTGATGATGTTTTCGGCGGCGTCAGACTCGACCGGGAGCGAAACGCTTTTCATATATTCGCGGCTGCCCTTATATACCGGTCGACTTTGATTTGTAAGCTTCATAATTTTGAGGATTTCGTTGTAGCTCTTTTCCATCCCGTCTTCCGGCCCATTTGAACGGTTGTTATGAAAAGGCGCAGCATTTACCGATAACAACTCTACCTTTGATTGATCGCACAGCAGAGCCCAAGCAAGAGCAAATTGGTCATCTACCTCGTTATAGGTATCGGTGTCAAGTATCAGTCTCTTTTTTATGTCGGTATTTTTGATTTGAGATAAGAGCTCATAGCTTTCAATTTTCGCCATATTTTTCACCTCAAAACCTAAAGAATGATTTTGTGTTATTGTAACAGATATCAGTCACAAGCTGAGCCAATGAATTAATATCGGCAGGATAAAGCCCCTTATCAACCCATTCTCCGATTAGCCCGCACAGGATGCGTCGAAAATACTCATGTCTGGAATAACTTATAAAACTGCGGCTGTCGGTCAGCATTCCCAGGAAGGAACCAAACGCTGACATATTCGCCAGTACTTTCATCTGCTCTCTCATTCCGTCTATGTGGTCGTTAAACCACCAAGCGCTTCCCTGCATGATTTTAGGCAGTTTTGTGCCGTCGGATGACTGGAAGGCGCCGATAAGCGCCGCTACTGCGGCGTTGTCGTTTGGATTGATCGAATAGATAACGGTTCTCGGCAGCTCGGTCTCTTTCATGATATAACCTAAAAGACGGGCAAGTTCTGTTACGCTCGGACGTCCGCCGATTATATCGTATCCGGTATCCGGACCCAATGCTTTATACATTGCGGGATTAACATTGCGAAGCACGGCAAAGTGAATCTGCATTACCCAGCCGCGGCGGTTGTATTCGCCGGCAAAGAATTTTAACAAATGTGTACGGATTGCATCGGCTTCATAAAAGCTGACACCGGTTCCGTTAGTTTCAAGCGCTTTTTTAAAAATAGAATTAAGAGCAGCTTCGTCAACTATTTTAAAAGGTATCGTTTCGTCAATTCCGTGATCTGCAACACGGCAACCGTTTTCAGCAAAGAAATCAAGACGGTTGAGGTAGGCGTTCTTAAGCGAATCTAAGTCGGAAATCGGAATACCGGAAGCTTCGTCAAGTTTTTCGATATAATCGCGGTAACCGGCTCTGTCACAGTTAAGCCCTTTGTCAGGTCTCCAAGCGGGCAAAACTCTTACCGGAAATGTAGCGTCTTCTTTTATTATCTTATGATATTCAAGATTATCCGTCGGATCGTCGGTTGTACAAAGAAGTTCAACGCCGGATCTTTTTATTATGTTTTTAACAGACATGTCTCCTTTGGAAAGCTTGTTCGATGTCAGCTTCCAAATCGCTTCCGCAGTGTCTTCATTTAAAATGCCGTTGTATCCGAAATATCTCTTAAGTTCAAGATGTGACCAATGATATAGCGGATTGCCGATGAGACTCGGCATACAGGAAGCGTACGCTTTGAACTTGTCGTAATCGGAGGCGCTGCCGGTAATCAGTTCTTCGTCGATACCGCATGAACGCATGGCGCGCCACTTGTAGTGATCACCGCTGAGCCACAGCTCGGTTATATTTGAATATTGGCGATCTTCAGCTATCTCACGTGGCGGAACGTGACAGTGATAGTCAATGATAGGGAGTTTCGCAGCGTATTCGTGATAAAGCAGTTTTGCTATGTAGTTATTAAGCAGGAAATTTTTTCCCATGAAATTTTTCGGTTTGTTTTTCATGTTTGTTACTCTCACTTTCTTTAATATAGACTTGATTTAATAAAATCAAGAGTGTTGTTAAGCTTTTTAAGATCGGCGCTGCCGTCTTCACGGACGACCGGTGATTCGAGTGTAACGGTTCCGCAGTATATATTTTTAATCGAAGAAAAAAATGATTTGAAGTCTATTATTCCCTCGCCGGGATGCAATATCGGTCGCATCGCAGCGAAATTCATCGGCGGACCTGAAAAATCGGAAATATGCAGGTGAGAAACCAAGCCTTTATTGATCCACTCAGAGGCATGAAACTGATCAAGATGGCAATGATGCCCGCCGAATCGGGTATCGAAAAGATATTTAAAATCCGGAAAGTTTTCTTTAATCTGTTCCCATCGGGTTAGCGGGTCCGAGGTAGTACACGGTACATTCTCAATAAGGATTTCGATTCCCGCACTGAGAGCTGAATTTAAAATAGCTGGACAGGCTTCAAGATTTCGTTCAAACCTGCTGTCTGAAGTAATACCACCCCAAAGATGAAGCACGGCGCGTTTTGACTTGAGACTTGAGGCAAAAGTTAAATCTTTTGAAAGCAGGTTTATTGCTTTCTCCGAAAAACCATCGCTGATAAAAGTACCAATCTCTTTATTTAAATGAAATACGGAGAACTGCATACCGTCGAAAAGCAACTCATCTGATATCTCTTCTTCATGCCCGTAAAATGAGTCGAGCATCATGAATTCGAAAGCATCAACGGCAATATCTTTGTGCCATTCCTTTAAAAGGCGCCAGTTTCGGTTATTTTTTCTCGATATAAGGCAACCGGTTGAACAGTAAAACATATTCTTCATTGCTTTACCTATTAAAAGTAAACTATATTGATATTTATTATACCATATTCATAAGGAATTATCAATAATAAAATTAACAATAACAAGGTTTGAAACTTGATATTTTTATGCTATACTAATAATCGAGCCAAATTGAAAGATGATGTATATGATGTATTATGAAGCTTAATTGTTTTGCAGATTCACATTCTCACACGAATTTTTCTTTTGACGCACAAGATGCCGTTGATGATATGTGCGCCAGCGCCGTAAAATGCGGATTGTCTGCGCTCGCAATAACCGATCATTGCGATTATGATAATGTTATCGAGGGATTGTATACTCCATATGATGCTGAGAATATTTACAAAGCGGTGACTGCCGCCCGGGAGAAATACGACGGTAAGCTTATTGTGCTTCACGGTATCGAATTGGGCGAAGGCCATCTTTATTCAAATCAAGCCCGTGGACTTATTGAGAAATATAATTATGACATAGTCTTGGGAGCGCTGCACAATTTAAAAAGGGCTCCCGACTTCTCATTTATGGATTTCTCAATTTTAAATGTCGATATATGCATGAAGTTTTTTGCACGCAGTCTTGACGAGATATATGAGATGCTCGATTTTGATTATATATCTTCTCTTGCGCATATTAATTATCCTATGAGATATATTCGACGCGCAGGTCATGATTTTTCTTATGAGCCATTTTATCCGAGGCTTGAAAAGATATTTAAGAAACTTATAGAACGGGATATAGCTCTTGAGGTGAATACCTCAGGTTGGCATAAAGCGCCGATATCACCTGATCCGGACAAACGAACAATGCCGGACATGTGTTTGGTTGAGTTTTATTATAATCTCGGCGGGCGTCTTATCACTGTCGGCTCTGACGCGCACTCAGTTTCACAAG
Organism: Clostridiales bacterium; assembly: GCA_012800735.1. Classification (GTDB taxonomy): domain Bacteria; phylum Bacillota; class Clostridia; order Oscillospirales; family CAG-272; genus JAAZGC01. Next base: position 11,279 of record JAAZIU010000031.1, read on the forward strand.
TAGGCGTCGGAATAAAGGAAACGCTTTCTAAGCTGCACCAGATTGGTTTTAGAGAAATTACCGTTTTTATTGGTGGTAAGCCGGTAATGGTGCCGCTTGTTATCTAAATGCATTATGAGGAAAAACAAATGAATGAAATGAATGCGCTTTTAAACTTACTTGAAAATGACGCTCGGCTGACTCCCGAACAAATCGCTATTATGCTTGATAAAGAAGTCGGAGACATAAAGAAGCTTATATACGAATACGAAAAAGACGGCGTTATATTGGGTTATAAAGCCATGATCGATTGGGACAAGATCGAACGGGAATATGTCTCGGCGATGATAGAACTTAAGGTTACTCCTCAAAGGGACAAAGGTTTCGGCTCGATAGCCGAGAAAATAACAAGGTATCCTGAGGTTCAGTCGGTGTATCTTATGAGCGGAAGCTTTGATATACTTGTATTGATCGAAGGCAGAACAATGAAGGAAGTTGCTTTTTTCGTTGCCGAGAAGCTTTCGCCGATGGATTCGATTACTTCAACCTCCACTCATTTTGTTCTTCGCAAGTATAAGGACAGGGGCGTCGTTTACGGCGTTCCGGAGGTGGATATCAGAGGAAGTCTTGTATAATATGGATTACTCAAAGATTCTGTCCAAAACCGCCTCTGAAATTAAACCTTCCGGTATAAGAAAGTTCTTTGATCTGCTTTCTGCCGGCGATATGTCGGATGTTGTTGCGCTTACGGTAGGTCAACCTGACTTCGTAACCCCCTGGCATATAAGAGAAGCCGGAATTGAGTCACTTGAAGAAGGAAAGACTTATTACACCTCAAATGCCGGACTTACAGAGCTGAGAAATGAGATATCGTTATATCTGAATCGCCGCTTCAATCTTTCGTATAATCCCGGAAATGAAATCATCGTTACAGTCGGCGGTTCGGAAGCAATCGATCTTGCCGTTCGCGCGATTGTAAATCCCGGTGATGAGGTTATCATCGCCATGCCCGCTTTCGTCTGTTATCCTCCGATAGTGAGCCTTGCAGGCGGTATTCCGGTACTTATACCGACAAAAGAGGAAAACGAGTTTAAACTCACCCCCGAGGAACTTAAATCCGCGATAACCCCGAAAACAAAACTTCTAATACTTCCCTATCCAAATAACCCTACCGGGGCGATAATGGATTATGAGGACCTTAGTAAGATCGCAGACATCCTTCGCGACACCGATATTATGGTGCTTTCTGACGAGATCTACGCTGAGTTGACATTCGGTCAGAAGCACGTTTCGATAGCCTCGCTTCCCGGTATGCGAGAGCGGACGATAATAGCTTCCGGATTCTCAAAAGCTTATGCCATGACCGGATGGAGACTCGGTTATGTTGTGGCACCGGAGCAAGTCACTTCGGTTATATATAAAATCCATCAGTTCGCAATAATGTGCGCTCCGACAACCAGCCAATTCGCCGCGATTCAAGCTCTTAAAAAGGGCGATGATGATATTGAATATATGGCGGAAGAATATAACCGCCGTCGCAGATATATAGTCGCAGGTCTGAGATCTATCGGTTTTCCCTGCTTTGAGCCGAAGGGCGCATTTTATGTCTGGCCCAATATCAGCGGCTTTGGGCTTTCGAGTGATGAATTCTGCGAGAAGCTTATGTATGAGGGACGTGTTGCAATAGTCCCCGGAACTGCATTCGGTGACTGCGGAGAGGGATATGCAAGATTGTCTTACGCATACAGTGTAGAACATATTACAAAAGCCCTTGATGGGATTGAAAATTTTGTTAAAAAAATCAGATAATATAATCGGCTGACGCTTATTTACGTCAGCCGGATTTTTACCTTCAGTTCAGATAAGAGAATATCACTGCCCCTCGCGTATAGAGCCACTTAAACAAAGTGAGAACTGCAGCAAGAACGAGAACCGAAACAGCTATGATATACAGTTCGGCGGACAGAAACTTAGATACGAGAACATAAAGCAATCCCAATCCAACTACCACCGCAGTACCGCCGAACATCAATATCAAAACTGACCAATTATTTTTAATTGCGGCGGTTTCATCTATATAGTCAAGATTTGGATTTTTCAGATTCAAAATCAGACCTAATACTGCATTGAAAATCACCCATAATATTACTGCTGGAATTCCCAAAAGCAACCTTATGTCAGCAGAGAATGCTATTGCTGAACAAACATAGAGAATCAGCGCCGGTATTCCGGTTATAACAATATGAAGAATCAGCTTTGCATTCAATGCATCGGATGGTTTTACCGGTAATGACTGAATGATCCAGATTGACTTGCCCTCAAGCGAAACAGAAGCTGCAGTTATGAAATTATATGATACTATAATCCAGGTTATGCCAACTGACATTAACACAATTAAAGAGGAATCAGAAAAAATGTCTTCGGCAATATTAATAAAGTATTCTTTTATATCGGAGCCTTTTATCAGGATCGCGACTCCTCCAACGAGCATAAAGAAGGAGCCCATTGCGGTATTCAGCATATAAGTTGCCGAGCTTTTAAATTTCATGAACTCGCGCTTTAAAAGTGAACTTTTTAAACTTTCGGATTTGACTTGTCCGCCTGAATACTCGACTTTTACAGATGGCGCTGATGATGTTGTAAGTTTTATGAAACTGCGGCTGAGAACATAATAAACAATACCGAATAACAAAACAGCAATCAAGGAATATAAAAGAAAACTTGGAGTGTCTCCCGCCAAACCTTTACCCATAAGATAAAAAGGAATAGCAAGATATTTTATTTTTTTCGAAAATCCTTCCGCGTTTACCACAAAATCTTCCAGCATATGCGGAAGCCTGATAACGAATGCATAGTATCCGGCAATAAACGCAAGCGATACCACCAAAGTTACGATGCTCTTATTTTTTACACGAGGAGCAATAAGCGCTATCAGCCACCCGAGAACACAGGATATAGCCAGCGAAATAAGCGGAAGAAAGAATAAATTCAACAAAGAAAATATTATAACAGGGGCTGTTGCATAGCCATGGGCTATATATACTATCAAGCTTGGCAGGAGCACAGGCATACAGAAGGTAAAAGCCATGAAATAACAGCCTATCATCCTTGAAAAAAGTATCAGACTCGGTGAGAGCGGCATAGAAAGCAGAAGTTCATTATCTTTTGCGTTATATAGCGCGGAATATGTCATGAAAGCTGAGCCGACAACCGAAAATAATCCGCCGAATATCCCAAATAGAGCAAAATACATCCAATCAAGTCCGGCATTATGAAGCCCTTCGCAAACGATCATCGAATAGGTGAAGAACATTGAGCCGAAACTGACAATAATAAGGAGGTAAATACCGATAACGCCCGCAATCGAAAGTTTTTTTCCGGTTTTTCGGTTCTTTCTGGAAAAGCTGTTCAGAGTCTGAAGCAACTGTTTTTTTATCAGAGCTTTTGCTGCCGCGCTCATTTGACATCTCCTTCTTTTGTTTCTTGTGAACCTTTATTTTCTTCAAGTTCCAAAAATACTGTCTCAAGAGAACTGTCACCGGTTACCTCGTCCATAGTTCCGGAACGAATGAGTTTGCCGTTTTTAATAACCGCGATTTTGTCACAAAGTTTTTCTGCAACATCAAGCACATGAGTTGAGAAGAATATCGCGCCACCGCGGTCACAGACCTGACGCATCATTTGTTTAAGCGTATGAGATGCAACCGGATCAAGACCTACGAAAGGTTCGTCCATCATAATGAGATTGGGATCGTGCATCCATGCGGCGGATATCGCAAGTTTCTGCTTCATTCCGTGTGAATATGATGAAATCGGCATCGCCAAATCATCATTGATTCCGAATGACTTTGTATATTTTTCTATTTTTTCGGTTCGTTCTTCTGAACCGATACCGTAAATATCCGCAACGAATTTAAGAAACTGAATGCCGGTCATATATTCATAAAGGTCGGGATTATCGGGAAGATAAGCAAGTTCCCTCTTTGCTTCAATCGGAGACTGTTTTATAGACAGTCCGTTTATGAAAATTTCGCCTTTATCGAATTGTAATATGCCGCAGGCGGCTTTTAAAGTTGTGGTTTTTCCGGCGCCGTTGTGTCCGATAAAGCCGTAAATCTCGCCGGGGAGTATGTGTAATGAAAGGTCATCTACAGCTTTCTTTTCGCCGTATATTTTCGTTAGATGTTCGATTTTTAGCATTATTAATCCCTTCATAATAATAAAATGTTATCCGCCGATGTGATATCATTATGATATCACATCGGCGGATGGATTACTATCTTTTTAAGTATATTTTTTATTAATTTTTTTGAAAGCTTAGCGTAATTTTGAGTATGTTTTCAAAGAATTTGCTTATGTTATTTTCAGGATTATTTTCTTGAAATAGCTTCTACCATTTTTGGATTAAAACTCTGATTATCATTGGATGTGATAGACGAAAATCCCCGGTAGCTCCAAACGGCGCGACCTATTCCGTGGTTTAAAAGAACATCAGCCATATCGCTCAGCCATCTGACAGCTGACTCGTCATCGGCGTTTGATATTACTCCGTATTCACCGCAGTAAAGTGTTTTGCCGTATTTTTCCGAGAATTCAAAGGCTGGAGACATGTAACTTTCAATAAAATTCTTGTCAATCAATTTTCGTCCTTTATACGAATCCGGAAGTCTGCCGCCGTAATATTCAAGATGATCTTCTGGATTATAGGGATAGGTTACCGATTTCTGCCACCGGCGGTTATTCTCAACCCAGGGAGCTCTTTGGTGAGTAAAAAGAAACGGTTCATAGAAGTGGAATGTATATAAAACGCGATCATTTTCAGAAACCGTCAGGTTTTTCAGTTCATTTATACTGTTGTAGTTATTGCCACCGACGATGATGCGTCTTTGAGGTGAAATTTTCAATATACACTCGACTGCTTTTTGCCAAAGCTCGTTCCATGATGATGAATCAGACCATACAAGTTCATTCAGCAGCTCAAATATCAGGTTATCGCCTTCATTTTTATATCTTTCGGCAAACATTTTCCAGATATCAAGAAATCTTTTTTGGGATGCTAAATCCGTGAAAAGAAGGTTTTTGTTGCCGTCACCAAAGAAATATCCCGGAGCATGGTGCAAATCAAGTACCATATTCATCGAATATTTTTTACACCATAATATGGTTTTGTCGATATAAGCTAATCCTTTATCAAGATAAACCCCGGGCGATTCATCCTTTTCAAAAATGAAATAGTCTACAGGGAGCCGGATATGATCCAGCCCCCAACTCTTCATGCGGGCGATATCGGTTTCTTGAATATAGTTGTCCCAATGATTTTCGTCCCGATTTCCATATTGAGATATCCAATGACCTAAATTTGCGCCCGCCATATATCCGTATAGTATTTTCATATTTATTCCTTGAGCCGCCATCTTGTGTAAAGAATGGAGCATTTAGGATCGGTTTTGCCGTTTTCGTCGGTATATTTTTGATAATATACCGTCATAATTGAACCGTCATCAAGCTCAACCGATGCCGGATAACCGAGATCCGTGTCAATTCCCAGGTCATTGAGGATATATTCATCCTCCCAGGTTTCGCCCAAATCATAACTTACAAGAGCGCGTTGACCGAACGGAGCTTCTCTACGACCGATAACACAGACAAGAGCGCCAGATGAATGGAGCAACAAATGAGGAGGAGAACCGGAAACATTAAGCGGGTTCCATTCGCTCCAGGTTATTCCTCCGTCTTCGGAAACCGTCGAATAAACGCTAAAGCCACGATAAACACCATCTCCCTGAGCGCGGATAGTGCCAAAAAGTCTGCCGTTGGGTAGTTCAATAACATGAGGTTCATGGAAATTATCCCATGATAGTTCCTCCGGCTTATTGCATAATCCTCTGCGCTGCCAGGTGTAACCTCCGTCGTTTGAGGCATATAGTGCAATTACCGATTCGATCTCAGGGTTTTCCATTGTACTTGACCAATGTTCTTTGCCGAGATATACGAGAGTGCCGTCTTTGCAGAGTGACGGACCGTGAGGAGCGGAAATCGGAACTTGAATAGTTTCGCTCCAAGTGACGCCGTAATCTTCGGATACCCGAATAAACGAGCCGCCGTAGGTATATTTCTCAGGAACAAACTGATACATCGACAACATTCCCAAAACCGGAGCTTTTTCTGTTTTCTGTGCGCTGTTTACAATACTGTTAAAATATTTGTTAAGATAATTATTTGTGGGATGCGCAAACCAGGTAACCAACATCCTTCCGTTACCCATATAAACAATCCCGGCGTCTCTGTCGTCGAGATAAGTGTCGTTAATTACGATTGGCGGAGTCCAGGTTTTCCCTTCATCGCGGCTGATATACATGGCGGTTTTTCCGAATGGACAGACATGCTCTACTCTGAAAGAAGAAGCAACCGCGTATAATGTTCCCTTCTCGTCTCTCGCTACCGAAGGCCATCCCTGATAGGTAAACAGCGCATTTTGTACGCGGTTTACAATACCGTGTATTCCGTTTGCATTGATAAGCATTCCTGCACCTCCTGTTATTTTAATGGTATTATTTAAAATAGAATATTAAACAATGATAATATTTTATTCCTTTAGCCGCCATTTAGTATAAAGTATTGAGCATTTTGGATCGGTTTTACCGTTTTCGTCGGTATATTTTTGATAATATACCGTCATAATTGAACCATCATCAAGTTCAACCGATGCCGGATAACCGAGATCAGTGTCAATTCCCAGGTCATTGAGGATATATTCATCCTCCCAGGTTTCGCCTAAATCATAACTGACAATAGCGCGCTGCCCGAACGGAGGTTCTCTGCGTCCTATCACACAGACAAGAGCGCCTGATGAATGGAGCAGCAGATGAGGAGGAGAACCGGAAACTTTCAAGTGCTTCCACTCGCTCCAGGTAATTCCTCCATCTTCAGATATCGTCGAATAAACGGTAAAACCACGATAAACTTCCTTACCGTCGGCTCGAATAGTGCCGAAAAGTCTGCCGTCGGGTAGTTCAATTACATGAGGTTCATGAAAGTTGTCCCATGATAATTCATCTGATTTCGGTTTATCGCAGAGACCGCGGCGCTGCCAGGTGTATCCGCCGTCATTTGAGGCATATAGTGCTATTACCGATTCGATCTCAGGATTCTCCATTGTGCTTGACCAAAGCTCTTTGCCGAGATATACAAGAGTTCCATCTTTGCAAAGCGATGGGCCGTGTGGAGCGGAAATCGGAACTTGAATAGTTTCGCTCCAAGTAACGCCGTAATCTTCGGATATTCGAATAAACGAACCGCCATGAGAAAGTTCTTCGGGAATAAACTGGTACATTGACAACATACCCAAGACAGGAGCTGTTTCGGTTTTTTGAGTGCTGTTAACAATACCATGATAATATTGGTTGAGATAATATTTCGTTGGGTGTGTAAACCAGGTAACAAGCATCCTTCCGTTACCCATATAAACAATCCCGGCGTCTCTGTCGTCAAGATAAGTGTCGTTGATAACTATCGGCGGAGTCCAGGTTTTTCCTTCGTCGCGGCTGATATACATTGCGGTTTTACCGAAGGGACAGACATGCTCTACCCTTAAAGATGAAGCAACTGCGTATAAGGTTCCCTTCTCGTCTCTAGCCACTGAGGGCCATCCCTGATAGGTAAACAGCGCATTTTGCACCCTGTTTACGATGCCATGGGTTCCGTTTGCGTTGATAAGCATTTTTTGTTCCTCATTCTTTAATTAATTTGTTGACTAATTATTAGTTATATACGGCGCAAAATAATTATATCATCAAATGCAAAATATAGCAAGAGCTTATATAAAAAAAGCGGTTCCTAATAAAGAAACCGCAATCATATTTTAGAAATAAGCAGAATTAGACTTTATATTGTTCATATTCAACAAAACGAAAGAGTAACTGTGCCGTCTTCGTTATAATTTACCGCTTCTCTTTCCAGACTAAAAGTTTTAATTGTTTCAAAAAACTCATCTTTATTTTTGAAAAGAGATTCCGATTCGGAAATAACTTTTTTCGCTCGTTCAGATCCGTTATTAAGAAGAATATCAAGCATATAAAGCTGAGCGCTTGCCGAACCGAGACAGGCAAGATAAGGGTCTTCAATTTTATAATCTTTACCGTGAGCGGTACCTGACGCGCCGCCGCAGAAAAAGTGGAGAGAAGGCATAATGCTAGACAAGTCTCCCATGTCTGTGCATCCCATATCCCATCCGTCACAACCGCTGCCGACAGAACCGGGGAAAACCATTTTTCTTGCCTCATCCATTACAGCTATAAGTCCTTCGTTGTTAATAAGAGGAGCAAAGCCGAATATGTCATTGATTTTAACATTTCCTCCCAATGCGGCAGCTGAGGCTGCGACAGCACGGTTGATTTTGATATTTGTTTCTTTCAGCACATTAAAATCCGCCCCGCGAACGTAGCTTTCGGTTTGTACATGACTTGGAATCGCATTTACAGCTTGTCCGCCGTGAGTAATGATAGGATGATAGCGAACATGTTGAGAATCAACAAAGGTTTCTCTAATTGCGTTTGCCGCAGTCATACCAAGCTGAGCCATATATAAGGCATTGAGACCGCCATTGGGCGCGCTTGCATGACACGCTTTACCGATAAATTCTGCGCGTTTTAGTATTGCGCCGTTTCCGCCAAAACTGCAGGATATATCCTTGCCTCCGGTTGTATGGCACATGAAAGCGATATCGCATTCGTCAAAATAACCGCGATGCAAAAATTCAACCTTGCCTGCAGGGTATTTAATTATTCCCTGATTTATTAAATCTAATCGATAATCGGTTTCAATCAGTTCCTCGGCCGGCACAACACACAGCCTCAAGCTTCCGCTCCATCTCTCAGATACTTTCGGGTTTTTAAGAGCTGCGGCCAGACCCAAAAGCGCTGCCATCTGGGCATGATGCCCGCAGGCGTGAACATACCCGGTATCTTTCGCGCTCTCGGGATGTTCGGAGCAGATGAGAGAATCAAGTTCAGCCAGTATAAGTATTTTAGGTCCTTCCGATATTTCGATATCTGTTATAAAACCGGGAATATTGACGGCAGGTATAATTTCATATCCTAATTTTTCGAAAGAAGACACCATATAATTATGCGCGTCCCACTCTCTGTAACCGGTTTGCGGGTGTTCCCATAACCAACGCTCAGCATCCAGTATCATTTTTTTGTGCGGTAGAATGTATTCACTTATATTCATAATCAAAACCTCTAAATATAATATTCTCCCGACAAAAAAATCGGGAGAAATAAACTTGTCAACCTTCGGCTGTATCTTGAATGTAACAGATACCTTCATATGAAACGGTTTTATTTTCTTTATCTGTTACGGTTATTTTGGCGATCTCACTGTCAGCAGGTTCCAGAACAATTTTATATCCCGCTCCGAGTGTAACGCCAAATATATCATAATTCATGCTGTTCTCATCGACTATTCCGACATCATATGTCCTTAAAGCAGTCGGATCGTCTCCCTTTAAGCCTTCAAGGTTAAAATAGAAGGTGTTGCCGTTATTAACAATACTGTAATTTTTCCGGTCACCCCAATTATCCTTCATTTCCTCACTGAAATATACGCTGTGGACATCAAAACCGCACTGATTTTTAAAACTGAGTGAGTCATCAGCGCCGCAGGAGGAAAGTATTACAGAGAAAAGAGCCAGAGTCAGCAGTATTTTAACAGCTAGTATTTTTTTCATTTGGATATACCTCTCGATTTTATTTTGATATAACTTATAAAGCTTTGTTCTGGTATTCTTATAATAACATATAATTACTAAAATGTCAACAACATTATTCAATAATTATAATAATATCCCCTTGAAGATACTTTTAAAATGTGTTATAATATCTGTCAGTTTGCCATAAATATGGAATTGTATTTTTGAGGTGAATTCATGCGGTCTTATAATATATTTAAACTAATTGCTTTTGTTTTGCTTATAATAATCACAATCGATGTTTTTTCTTTTGCGGCAGTACCGGATGAAAATACACCTTCATCAGAAGTAATATTCGGAGACATTAACCTTAACGGAACCATTGACGCCGAAGATATTAATTTCATGGCTGCTTTTCTTTCCGGACAAAACGCAACTGAACTTTCAGATGAACAGGTTGAACTCAGGAGCGATGTGAATTCAGACGGAGTTTTTGATATTGAAGATATTACCCTTGCAGTATTGATATCCGCTGGGAAGGCAGATTTACCCACGAGAAAACACAAATGTGATTTTAAATATTCCGCGGAGATAAAGGCAAACTGCGTTGATGGCGGCTATATTCTTTATAAATGTACTGAATGCGGGCTTGAATGTCGTGAATACACATCAGAACCTCTCGGTCATAAATATAAAAAAGATAAAACGATCGAACCAGCTTGTGAAAAGAAAGGTTATACTTTATATATCTGTTCTCGGTGCAATAAAAAAGAAAAGAATGACTTTACTCAATCTTTGGAGCATAAATGGGAAGTAACCGGAACTGTTGAACCAAGCTGCCTTATCGAAGGCTATACAACTTACAAATGCTCTATATGTAAAAGAATAAAATGCGATAATTACACACCGGCTTACGGTCACAGTTGGGAAAAACAACTGCTTAAAAACAACGACGGAAAGGGTCAGTATTATTACGTTTGTACGGTTTGCGGTGAAAAAAAGTCTGCAGAACCGCCCATGCCTAAAAAGAACGGTTCCTATTTGGGTGTACTTACCATAGATACCTATCTTGGCGCCAAAGACACCGTCGAGTTTCTAATTAGGCACAGCGCCGATTATCTCGGAACAAAATATGTAAGCTTATCTCGTTTTTATAACAATCCTCATGGGTGCCTCCATCCGGCAGGATTTTATCCCGATTCGCCCGGTCTTAACTGTACCGGCTTCGTCGCATCGGTGTTTGAACAGTGCGGAGGAGATCTTTCGCTTGTTCCGAGCTCGGAAAATGGTCTCGGTGCTAAAGGCGCATATGCAAACGGCTTTAATTGGCGCCGTTTGATTGAAAACAGCGGCGTCTTTTATTACAAGTTTTATACAATAAAGGAAGCTCTTGACAGCGGGTTAATGCAAAAAGGCGACATAATATATTTCCATCCCGCTCGTTATGGTCTTGACTGTCATTTAGGGATTTTTTGGGGTGAAAACGGGCACGATGACAAAATCTGGCATTCCATAGCTCAAGGCAACTGCATAACTAACATAAAATGCGCTCAGGCATATTCACACATGTATGTTGTTCCTGTTCAGCATTAAAAAACAAGAAGATAAGAAGATAAAATGAAAAAAATAATTTCTATATTCCTTATTATAACCTGTTTATTTTCTGTTATATTCATTCCTGCCTCATATGCGCAAAACATCGGTGATATCATAGGCGAAGCTTATTACACCGACTCAAAAGCATATATCGACGATCATTCCATAGCAGTGTATTCCATTGAATCAAAATTGGCGGTATCCGCTGAAAACCTTAAATATTACGGCTTTGATATTTCATGGAATTCACAAAAAAGAATTATCAATGTATTTCGGAACCGGGACAATCTTATTGAAAGATCATCTTCAGTTGTTCTTCCGTATGGGAAAAATATCGGTGATAAAGCGCTGGATATTTATCATTCAGATATTGCTGTGTTTTTTGATGGTGTAAAAGTTAAAAGTTTCAACACAGATATCTGCACTCTTATTTTCTTTGAAGATATTATCAAAGCTTATTCGAGCGAATATAAATTTGACGAACAGGATAATAGTTTTTCAATAAAACTTGCAGCTCGTCCCACAAACGACTGGATGAAGCGCACCGGAAATATGATGCTTCCTTTCACAAAAGAACAGTCTAAGTTTATCAATTTTATCAGAAAAAATGGAATCCTTGACGATTCGAAATCGTTATACTCTTACATAATTTCAGACGATGAGGAAAGCGGCGTCAAATGCATTCTGACATATTTTCAATTTGAGCGCAGAGTTGTGATTTCACTCTCTCTAACGACCGAAATAGACAGAACAGATATTTCACTCGATCTGATTCCTGACAGTGACGGATATTGTGTTTTCAGGGCAGATACAGTTTCCGGAGATAGCAAGGCCGGTTTTACCGCTTCTGTTCTCGCATCTGAATTATCTGAAACGGATAAAATGCCTTCATTCAATGTTTTGCATGGCTCCGGCGAAGCAAAACTGCTGAAGGGGCTTCAGAATATATCAAAAATATATATCAATCTTTTGACTAATATTACCTTCAGTTGTCTGACAGATTTCAGCCTTGATAATATTATTCAGTCAAACTGACTCTTATACTTTAAATGTTTAATTTTATATCAAGAAACAAAACAACTGCTTTTTTAGAAAACAGTTGTTTTGTTCTTTTATTTGCAATCATCAATACCGATGAAATATTTTTTATATTGCAACACTTTCTTCGTGACAACAAATAAAAGCGCTGCGGTTATAATCCACAGCGCTCGTATATGAATTATTTCAGATTTGAAACGATATTCTCAAGCGTTTCCTCGCTCCAATCGGGATCAATACCGACGTAAACTGTCCTTGCCAATAAATCCAGAGTTTGTTTGCACATATCAGGGCTGTAATCTGTCTGAAGTCCCTGGTTCTCCTCAAATTTAAAGGGGTCAAACTTCGGGTGAAACGCCCCGCGCTTTTCCATAATCGGAGTCCAGTTGGAGTAGACATGTTTACCGGTGTCAATAGGTCTTGTCGTGCCATAGCCCTTTTCACCGGCATAATTTTGGAAGGCAACAGCTTCATCTATTGTGTCGAAAAAGAATGGCAATGTGGTACCGCAATCACCTTCTATATCGTTCGAACGGATAAAGTTATATCTGCCCGAAAGGTTATCCATAAGGTATTTTTTATTTTTTCTGAGGTCAAATAAGATACCGTCAAGACGCTTAAGCTGCTCTCTCAGAATCGCGCCTGTGATTTCGTTTGAGCGGAATTGAACGCCGCAGAATTGCGGTTCGGCAATTCCTTCAAGCTGATTTCCGAAAAAGGCAATAGCAGAGGAGTCGTGATAAATGAGCGCACGCTCATACAGCTGCCTGTTGTCGGTAACAAGAGCACCGCCCTCGCCGCTGGTGATAATTTTAAAGTAGTTGAAGCTGTAGGCTCCGGCATCACCAATCGTACCGAGGCGTTTGTCTTTGTATGAACCGCCGTCCGACTGGCAGGCGTCTTCAAGTACCATTATGCCGTATTTCTTTGAAATTTCCATGATCTTCGTCATATCGGACGGGAAGCCCATGATATGTACCGGAATAACTGCTTTGGTATGGGGACTGATTTTACGCTCGAAATCTTCTGGACAAAGGGTGAGAGAATCGTCAACCTCGGCTATTACCGGAACGGCTCCCACCGCGGTAACGGCGATAGCTGTTGCTATATATGTATAGGCGGGTACAATTACCTCGTCTCCGGGACCGATGCCCATACCTATAAGTCCTGACATAAGCGCCGCTTTGCCTGCGGTCATTAATAGTGCATGCTTAGTGCCGAATTTAGCTTTCAGTTCCTCTTCAAAGTGCATGCACTCCTGACCGCCGTCATTGATTTTAAAGAGCTTACGGCTCTCTATAACGCGTCTGACTGCCTGAATTTCTTCTTCTCCGATTCTGTACATTATTTGTTGTCTCCTTCCTCAATTATCCTTAAGGTTTCGTTTATAAGATGCTGATCTGCGTTATCGGTAAGTGTGAAAAGTCCGCTGTTCTGGAATACTGCAGTTTCGTATCCGCCGCGACAAAGAGCGCTCTCCACCGGGAGGTAGGCGTTGCATCCGTTTGAGCAGGATAAGGCAAGGGTATGCCTTACACCGGTGTAGGCTCTCAGTCTCATTGAAATCTCCGAGAAAAATTCATATGGGTAAGGTATAAATAGGATATCCCCGACTTTTAGAATATTTTCTTCAAAGGCAAAGAACTCCGGCACTGCTTCTTTGGGGTCAGACTTAAGATATTCGGCGATTTCTTTTAAGTGCATATAAGTAAGTCTGTGAAGGTTCACAAGTTTTTCCGGTTCGGAATACGATTGAAGCTTTTTTTCAACTTCTGCCAACTCCGGCATTTTATTGTATGGAAGACGGATAGTATCGTTATATATTTTAATTTTCGGAGAGCTGTATGATCGGATTTTCTTAAAGACTCGCATAGCGTCCATTGCTGCATAGCTGCCAAGTTCTCTTACAAATGTAATATCTCCGACAGTTTGTCCGTTTGAAAGACGGGGTCCTACGTCTCCTATTGCTCCGTTTAAAAAAGCTGTCATTATTCCCGTCTGTTTTTCAACACGGTCTATCATAACTCCCGACCAGTCGCGGGTGATTTCGGTTGAGCAGCCGCAGGCGGTACCGTGGCAGCCGTAATGAATTAGATTGATAATTCCGGAACGGTCTTCTGTATTTCTCACGGAAATGAAAGTCAGGTAAGGATCATAACATCCCCAGGGGTTCTGGCCTAATAGTATATTTCCGTGCCTGTCCTGCTGACGGCGATTTATACCGATCTCTGACTTGATTTCCTCAACTCCCAGCTCCGCCGGCTTCATTGAATCAACCGCTTCTTTTGCCGCGACGATTGTCATAGGAGAAAGAATTTCGTCAATGTATTCGTGGTTTACCTCTCCCCATCCCTCCATGCCGCAGACATTCGGAGCGCTGTGAGTGTGTGTGGCATGAATAATGATATCTCTTTCATTAACTCCGGAGGCTTCGGCAACTTTCTTTCTAAGGCTTACAAATACTTCGTTGCTTAATTCTCCGACAGCAAGTGATATAAGGAGCGCAGTCTTCTCATCGTTTCCGAAAGCAACGGCGGTCGCTGTAAGGTCGTCATGAACCGTTGTACTGAATACATCGGGACGGTATCCAAAAAGCGGCGTGCCGAGAGGCGGTGTAATAATTTTTCTTGATGCTCCGCAAAGAAATGGCATAAAAATCATCCTTTCGAGTGTGTATATTTTTTATTCATCAATCAGTTTTTGTATCTCTGCTTCAGCTTTACTTTGAATTGAAGCGTATAAAGAAGCAACGTCAGTGTCTCCCTTTTCTCCCATTTTTATTATGTTTGAGTAAACATTTCCAATATTAAGCAGAATACCGAGATCGCAAACCCTTGATTCGAAGATTATATCCAGCATTTCAACGGAATCTTCGTCACGTGCATATTTTACCGAAAGAACAGTGTCATAATATGCAGGTATTACTGTTTTATAAGATTCAAATGCGAATTCTTCGGTTACATAGCCGGTAAAATCGGGATCAGTTGTTACTGGAATGCATAGCAAGGTACCGCTTCCGTGTACAGTTGAATAATATTCGCTTTGCGACTCATCATATTTTCCGCGCGGCAGGATCGCAAAGTCGCTTTCCATGTCTCTCATGCCGGATATCCAATACAACACATCCGAGAAAAACAGCGCGTAATCTGAAGTAAATGTTGAAAGATCTCCGCCTTCGATTTTGAATTTGCTGAGTCTGAAGTTGGCAAAAACATTGCTTTGATTCAGCGTTTTAACGGCTTTTTCAAAAACGTTAATAAAACGTTCGTTATTAATGTTTAAATATGGAATATCATGCTCATCTTTGGCGATTAAGGTGGAACCGCCGGAATTAATTAAAGCCGCATACTCTTCAGACATTCCGAACATTCCAAATCTGTCGGCTTTTAATGTATATTCGCCGTCACCGTTTAAGTCCTCGGTTGAAGCAAGCATCATTTCACCGACTTTATCCATCGTCCATTTTCCGCTTCTCACGAGTTCATATGGATTTTCTAAACCATAATTTACTGCAAGGTTGAGATTCATAGCTAATGGCATAACTGAATCAAAGAAGGAGAGACTAATATCATTGGCTGCGAAAAACTGACGGTTAGCTATTGAAATTGATTTGTTCGCTCTTTGCGTCCACCAGGGATTTTCAAGATTGATATTAGGAATGTCAGATGCAAGATCATATAGCATCTCGCTGTTAACGCCCAAAAATCTAGAAATATTGCTTCCTCTTATATACGCTATGTTGTAAGCGTTGTCTCCGCTTGCAACGGATTTGGTTAGTTTGTTTTCCGGATCATCCGCGTCATCGCATTTTATTACAATGTTGATTCTCTCGGATAAATTCAAATTTCTTGTGAAAATTGCATCGTTTATCGTGTCTCCGTTTTCTTCTTCGGATACCATCTGAAGATGGTTCCAAAACTGAGCTTTTTCACTTAAATTCAAAATGCTAAATTCCGCTCCGTCCAAATCACGTAATTCAAGATTTGTACCTTCTGTTTCTGCTGTTGTTTCAATAATTTCTGAAGTTTCTTGAATTTTTGTTATCATGCTGTCGGTTGCAGCTTCAGTCGAACCGGAGCATGAAGCGTTTAATAAAATCAGAGAAGTAAGTAAAACAGCGGTAATATTCTTTATCCTTTTCATCTGCTCTTTCCCAACACTGTATGTTAATAATATCTTTAAAAAAGAACTTATATTTAACTGCTGATTATCAAAATAATTTAGCCGTGTATATTATATCAGTCTTTTTCGGAAAAGTAAAGAGAAACTTCTATTTTATCCGGATTTTTTTAAAATTAATTTACATGAGGAGATAAAAAAGGGCCTGTATCAAAAGCCCGCGAAAAAACAGAGCCAAATTGCACAAAAGTAGTGCAAACGGCTCTGTTTTTTGGTATAATAGTATTATGAAAAAAGCTATTAACCAAGTAAATTATCCCACAAATA
>JAAZIU010000032.1 GCA_012800735.1 Clostridiales bacterium
CTTCTATTCTTTCAGCGATCTGCAAAAACAGATGAAGAATTATTTATACCGTTCAAACAACATCCCTATGGCGGTGCTTGGTTGGAAAACACCCTCTCAAAAGCATCGCGAACTCGGCGGTCGCTGACGCGCCGAATTTAGTAATGTTTCCGTTCGGGGCTTCGCCCCTCTCTTCAACATTACTAAATTCCTTTCTCTACTTTTTCTTCTCAATTGCTTTTTTTCGGTCTCACATCATTGACAAATGTACATAAAAGCTAATCTTTCTTTTTTTCGGTTTTTGATTTTAAATAATTCACAAAACCACATTAAATCGAAAATTACACTAGTAACACCGGAAAAGTCATTTCAAAATCGAAATATTAATTAGCATGAAAATATATGATATAAAAATCAACCGCTCAAAAAGAGCGGTTGATTAAGGATTATTTATACGGTTAATCTGCATTGTCCGGTTCGGCTTCAATCAGATCCGGAGTGGTTGCTTCAGATACCGCTCCCACAGCTGAAACATCTGTCATGGGTATTCCCTTTTCCCAAAGCGGATATGGGCAAACCGGTACTTTGAATACAAATAGCGCCGTATGCAGCATATAGCCTTCGGTACATCCGGTGTTGCCGACAAGACCGACAATATCGCCTTTATTAACGACATCTCCCACGGCGACCGATATGGTACTCAGATGTTCATAAGTGCTCTTGAGTCCCCATCCGTGCTCAACCACAACAATTTTACCGGAAGTTGTAAGTTCTCCTGTATAGATAACTTTTCCGTTGGCAACGGCAAGTACGGAACTGCCGGGAGCCGCAATATAATCGACGCCGGTATGGCGAACGGTTTGACCGGTAGCGGTAATTGTTCTATATAGTCCAAAACCGGTACGGATAATTCCTTCCGGACTCGCCTCAATGAACGCGCCTTCCCAGTATCTGTTGGGTTCTTTATTATTGAGCGCATCGGACAATGAGTTTTTATATTCCTCGATTGCCGCTTCACTGTAGGTTGCATTTATCAGCTGTGCGCTGAAATCAAGATTCTGGGCTTTAAATGTCTTTTCGTTTACTACAAGCGTCAGGGTTGTTGAAACTCCGGCAGTAGTAAATGTCATGTCTATCGCTACATTTTCGTCAGGAATATCGTTGTCAGACATTGCGGCGATTTCCGGAATATTGACATCGACAGGTATCAGCGCCCTTACACAGGTGCCGTCTCTGAAGAATACTGGAGTAAAGCCGATATCCGGAGTACTGGCAAACTTTATATTGGCAACTTCAGTTACATTGAAACCCGTTACCGAGACAAAATCGCCGGGGAGCACCGAACTTTCTCCGAGATAGAATAACGGTTCGGCGGTAACCTTGGAATTGAAATTATATGTCGCTTCTCCTCGATAGCTGCGGTCGGAGGTTTCATACCATTTGGCGGTTACAGTTATTGTAGCGTTGTCGTTTTCTTTAAGATTGATATTGCCTATGTTTTCATAGGTGTCGTCAAATACCGTACTGCCTCCGGAAACAACTTTAACATTAACTGCGTCCGGTTCGACTCCGAAAGTAATACTCATCCGCCCGCCGACAAGCAGGTATGTTTTCATTTCTGAGGTTGTATTGTCTATATCAGCTGCAGTAATGAAATTGTTGCTGTAGCTGCGGTATTCCCATTTCATTATCCTGGGTTCTATCAGCTGATCATCCATGATCATATCCGGCACGACGGAACCTGAATATAAGCTTCTTGCATAAATACAGTCAAGGAACTTTTTAGCGTGATTAGATGAAATCTGAAAGATATTTCCGTCACCGTCAATAAACCATGAATTATCTGGCCCGTCGCTGAAATAATAACGATAGATTGATTCACGGTCATAACTGAAGATGTTAGCCTTGAAATATGTATTAATATCAATGCCTTCGGGAATCGTAGCCTGAGGAGTGGCTTTCGCGTTCATATCCATAAAAAACGCAAGCATATTTTCTTCGATATTATCTTTAAGTTTTTTGTCGGTTTTCTCGAATTCGAAGGTCTCATCGTTGAGATCGGTAAGCGTCATTTTATTAACCGATTTGACCTCTACCGGAGCGTTTTGTATTACCTTATAATAAGCGATGGCTGCATATGTTGGAATAAACAGCAACACCAACGCAAGTATGGCAAAAATCCTTTTTTTCATTTTGTTTCGGCGCTCCTTTCGGACTAATTTTTCTGTTTTTGGCGCGTTGGTTTTAAGCGTTTTGATTGTTTTGAATTGATGATTGCTTGTCTTCGTTGTTTTCCTCTGCCGGCTTTGTATTACCTACAGCCTTTATTTTTATATATGCCAATGTCTTTCCGGCAACATAAAAGGTAAAGGTTAATCCCGCCAGATAAAGAAGGGTGTCAGATGTAATTTTCATCTTTCCAATAAAGCTGAAAACAGATAAAGGAATAAAAGACATTGAGCAGAGAATCAAAGCTGCGCCGGCTGATGCGATATATCTTGACGGCATTGGACTGCCGAGCAGAAATCGTACCTCATATAACATATAATTCATTGCGGACAGCAGAGCAATCATTCCGATTATTCTCGGCGGGGAATTTAGAGGAGTGTCAATACTGAAATATGTATCAAATACCATCAGAGCCAAAAATGCGATGAAAAAGTAAATGAAAATTGTGTTTTTTCGCTTTAAAGGTTCTTTCGATACTGAGGTGATTATAAAATAAATTCCGCCTAATATGGCAAGAGGGGCTGCGATAAATCCCCAGACATTATATTTGATTCTGAATATATAGCTTCCTGACAGCGCTTCGTATAAACGATACAAGCCAAAAGCTGACATCAAGAAACCCGTCATAAGAGAAAAGAAGGCAGTAAACTGGTCGGGCTTATTTTGAACAGATGAAAGCTTGTTATTTTTAAGAACAGTAAAGGCGGATATAACGAGAACAACCGAAACGGCGGTAGTTATATGAAGTATAGTTGCCGGGAGAGAATATTCGCGGGAGAAATAATGCACATCCCAGTCATATCCGCGGAGCATTAAAATAATATCGACACTGGTTAAAATTATAGCAATAACACAAGCCAGACAGATATAAACTGCGGCTTTTTTTGACGAAAAAGACATGTGAGGCGGATCCTTCTTATATAAATACAGTTATAAGCAATGTGACAATAAACATACTTTATATCATTATACACCATAAAAAGTATCTTGTCAAGAATAATAATTTATACCTGGTCAAAAAACCGAAATATGTTGCATTACTGTCTGAAATATGCTATAATTACGTTGCGGTATATATTCGGCGAAGATTTTTTTGATTTTCAGAAAGAGAGGTATTTTTATGACTGTTAAATTAGGAGTATTAGGATTTGCCCATGGTCATATTATGTCATATGGCAATGAATGGCTAAACCATCCGGAGCTTGGAATACAGTTTACCAAGGGCTGGGATTGGAACTCGGCGACAAAGAAGAACTGCTGCGAAAAACTCAAAATGGAAGCTGCCGAGTCTGTTGAGGAAGTTCTTCAATCCTGCGATGCTGTCGTAATATCCTCGGAAACTGCATTTCATACAAAACTCGTTGAATTGGCGGCAAATGCAAAAAAAGATATAATCTGTTATAAACCAATGGCTCTTTCTCTTCTGGAAGCCGATAAGATAGTAGAAGCGGTTGAGCGCAACGGTGTTAGGTTTACTATGGCATATCAGATGAGATCCGACCCTCAGAATATAAAAATCAAAGAGCTTGTTGACACCGGAGCAATCGGCGATATATATCAATATCGTCGCCGCCACAGCCTTTCGACACATCTATGGGGGAATTTTGAAGATACCTGGCATAATGACAAAGCAATGAACCGTGATATCTTCGCAGATGACAGTTCCCATCCGATAGATATGTTGAACTGGATTTTTGGTGTTCCGGAAACGGTAAGCTGCGAACTGACGACTATGTCGAATCCAAAGGTGAAAAACGACGGCGGCGCAGCATTGTTTAAATACAAGAATGGAATGCTTGCGACAATCAGCTGTAATTTTGCTTCCTGCACAACAGAGCCTACTACTGAGGTTTACGGTTCAAACGGAACAATTTTACAATATTACGGCGACGGTGTTTCCTGTCACAACCTTACCCGCAGCGGTCCCGGACTTAAATGGCACATAAACGGCGACAAAGATTGGACTGTTTCTGACATTGATTCCCCTTCCGGTCACGGGTGGAGAATCGCAAATCAATACATTGGTCTCGGCGAATTTTTAAGAGGTGAAAGAGGCCCTCTCTGCTCGGTATATGAAGGCCGCGATTCGCTTCGTATGGTACTTGCCTGTTACTTGTCAAACAACGAAGGGCGTAGAGTCAGGATAGATGATCCCGCCATATATAATATCTGATAATGTATCGAACCGGAGAAGCAACGATTGTTTTACTTCTCCGGTTTTTAATAAAAAAATAATAATTCACACTTTGTTTAGAACATCTTGGTTGTCATTATCTTTACAATATGCTACAATATAATGCGTGCTTTGGAGAAGTACTCAAGAGGCCGAAGAGGCGCCCCTGCTAAGGGTGTAGGTCGGACTATAACCGGCGCGAGAGTTCAAATCTCTCCTTCTCCGCCACAAAAGAGCTGTTTATAAAGACAGCTCTTTTTTGTTGAATATAATTGAATATAACAGAAAAACTGACTTCACCTAAATAGTGAGGTCAGTTATATCAAAACAAGTAAAATAATTATTATTTTATGTCAAAGTCATCGCTTGAAGCGTTGGCATTTAATATGATGGGCGCATTGTCTACCACAGCCTGAGTTTTGATCTTCGGCTTTTCCTCAACGGAACTCTCCTTGGGAGTTTCGCTTTTGAAACTGGCTATTGTTTTTGCGATCAAATCTTCTGTCTTATTTTTTCTCGGAGGACGAGAACCGCTGCCGGCTGAACTGTTGCGTCTGTCAGGTCGCCTACTATCTTCCCTTCGGCTTCCATCTCTTCTTTCTCCGCGTTCACGACGTTCTCCTCTGCTTGAATCGCGGGAAACTTCCTCTTCTTTAGCATCTGAAGTCTCCGGGCGTCTGTTGCGGCGGCGATTTTTCTGGGCATTAAGAACAGCAAGAGCCTCTGTTCTGCCTGCATCATCCGATACGCTTTCACTTTCAGAAATCGTATCATTGCCCGGTTGTTCGCTGGTGCGATTAGATTCAACCTTATTAGATTTCTTCTTATCACGGCGTTTTTTTCCACTACGTGATTTTGTTTCAGAGCGGCTTCTGCGAGCTGCTCTATCTTTTTCGGCTTGTTCTGATGTTGCCTGAGCCACCTGAGAAGCTGTCGGCTGACCGTTTTCGGTATAGAAAATCACCACACGACGGCTCGAATCCTGTCCGATCGATACAGTGGAAACATTTGTTATATTTTGGACCTCTGAGTGAATAATCCTTCTTTCATAAGGGTTCATCGGTTCAAGTGTAATGTTTTTCTTATATTTTCTGACTCGGTTTGCCATGCTGCGGGCTAACTGACGAAGTGTTTCTTCACGTTTTGCCCGGTAATTCTCTATATCGACTACAATTCTCGTATAACCATCACCGTTTTCATCTTCGCCGCCGCGGTTAACGGCAAGGTTTACAAGGAATTGAAGCGAATCAAGTGTGTCGCCGTGATGGCCGATTAATACTCCTGCTTCTTCACCGGTTATGTTTATCATTCTGTCTCCGGAGCTTGACAAGGTACGAGAGATCTCAGCCGTAGCATCAATACCCATGTTTGATATAAGCTTTCTTATGAAGCTCAAAGCTTCGTCTTCGGGACCTATTTGATAAATGACTTTAACCTTTGCCGGGGTTTCACCGAAGCCAAGGAAGCCTCTTTTCGGGGTTTCGATTATCTCATATGTGACGCGATCGGTTGTCGCATTTAATTTCGCCGCTCCGGCAGAGACAGCGGCTTCGACGGTCTTTCCTTCAGCTATCGTTTCTTTTTTTACCATAAAAAACCTCTATTATTCTGTGATTGCCGTTTAATCTTCCGATAAATTGTCTACCGATTCTTCTTCCTTTTCTTTCTTGTCATCTGTTTTTTTATCGTCTGCGTTTTTATCTGATTCATCTTTTAGTTCAGCTTTGGCTATCAGGTTTGACTTTTCTTGTTTGTTCCGATTCTTTTTACGCAGTTCGTCAGGAAAATCATCGTCGTCGATACGATGCAGCGAGCGCGGCTTGTCAGCAGCCGGAGTTCTTTGAACCTTACCGTTGTATTCTTTCTGAGCCTGCTTTATTTCCTCATCGGTATATTTCGGAATAGGATAAAGTTTTGAAAGCAGAACCTGTTTTAATGCGTTTAAGATGTTTTGATAAATCCAGTAAAGACCGACAACGGCGGGGACGGTAAAGGTTATCCAGACCGAAATCAACGGCATGGTGAAATCCATTATTTTCATAGATTTCATCTGATCTTCGTTTCCCGGAGCCTGATAAGTGAATTTTCTGGTTATCTTCAATGAGGTAAATACGATAATAAAAGTCGCAATCGGAATGATCCAAAGCAGAGAGGGCTCTTTTAAAGCAGGTGTCTGTCCGAGGTCGAGATGTCCGAATATGGAACGGAAATCCGGCAGGCTGTTTTCGGTAAAGCCCTCGGGAAGTATTGACGTAAAGCTCTGGAAATTTTCCCTGATGAATGTGACCATTTTTATCTGGCTCATATTCGCCGCGCCGCCAAGCTCGGTAATCTTTTCGGTTATTGCGGTTATAACATCGGCGCTGAGCTGGCAAAGATATTTCAGCGGACTTGTTATAACGGAATAAAGTGCCCAGATGATAATAAGTTCAACAGCCATAGGAAGACAGCCGCCCATCGGGTTGAATTTCTCCCTCTGGTAAAGCTCCATTACTTCTTGCTGAACTTTTTGTTTTGTCACATTGTCTTCACGTCCGGCGTATTTTTGCCGGATAGCCATTTCTTTAGGGCGCAGCTTTGCCTGCATGACCTGATTCTTCTGCTGCTTAATACTGAGCGGCAGAAGCAGAAGTTTAATCAATACAGCAAAAATCAGCAGTGCAATCGCATAGTTATGCGTAAAGCTGTAGCAGAAACGTACGACATAACCAAAGGGGACACTTATAAAATCAAAAATAGATGACATATTTAATTGCTCTTTTTGTTTTTGTTGTTATTCTTCATAGTATCGCGTTTTAGAAAGGAAATAAGCTTGCCTTTCAGCCGGTTTTTCGGTACCGGATCGTATCCGCCCCGACCAAAGGGGTTGCAGCGAAGTATCCGCCAGACAGAAAGGCCCGTTCCTGCAATAATTCCCCATTCATATAATGCATTGACGGCATATTCGCTGCATGAGGGGGTAAATCTGCAGCAAGCGGGTTTCAGCGGCGAGATATATTTTTGATAAAGCCTGATAATCCATATTAAGATGTGTTTCAAGAAACACCTCCGGCGGTATAAAAAACAGCGCCGCCGATATCGATTCAGCAGCGCTGCAAGATACATTTTGAGCGGCAAAGACGGCGTCAGTCAAATTAATGCCATTTTCTTCCGCAGCCGCTTTTCAGCCGCGCGTCGCGCGCTGAGATATAAATCGTTCCACTTGGCTTTTAAAGCCAATCAATAAATGTTTATGATATGGCATCAAACATATCAAGTTTTTTGCAGGCTTTTATCAAATCGTCTTTAATATCTTCAGTCTTTGCAGTCACAGCACTGTCGCGCGCGACTATTACGACGAGAAAGCCGCATTTAAGCCTGTATTCCATATTAACGAGCCGCCAGCCTTCGCGAATAATCCGCTTAACACGGCTTCTTACAACGGCGCCGCCGATTTTTCTGGTTACTGTTATTCCGAGGCGATTAATTTTTATTTTTTCGGGGTTAGATTTTTTTAAAGCTGTCGCTTTTCTGTCCGGTAATATATAGAAGACAATACATCGCCCTACAAATTTACGCCCGTGTTTGTAGACCTTGGAATACAGATGATTTTCACTGATTGCTACAGGTTTCAATATCCTAACCTGTTATGTTGTTCAAACGAATCTAAAATACGATTAATTAATATTCCGCATACAGATTACGGAAGAAAAATCGTATCAGTGGGTAAGACGCTTTCTGCCCTTTGCGCGTCTTCTTGCAAGCACCTTGCGACCATTGGAAGTTGACATGCGCTTGCGGAAGCCGTGCTCCTTTTTGCGCTGGCGTTTTTTGGGCTGATAAGTTCTAAGCATTTTGATATACCTCTTTATCTAATAGTCATAATAAGCATTATAGAATATTATACGATATTTAAGCCGGGATGTCAAGGGAGTGTTCAAATAATTTACTTTTGTTCACGTTAACTTTATGTTAAGGAAGAAAACCGGCGTATTTTTTACTGTTTTATACATTTTTTATTGTTGTAGTATACAACGGTAAATCTTACGAATAAAAAATCTGCCGGAAACCAAAAGCTTCCGGCAGGTATGCATATTTAATTATCTTTGTTCAGATACGTATGTCTGAACCCGGCTCTGGATCAGCTGCGCGCATTCTTCGGCGGTTTTGGTGCCGGCGAAGAAGACGCTTGTTTCTTCGGTCATGATTTTATTGATCGTCTCATCGGGTCTTGAGTAGACATTTACTTTGGAGATATAGCTTGTTAGGTAATCTACTTCTTTCTGGGTGATGCGTCCGATATCGATTTGTTCGTTTCCGACATAATATGATGTATCATCGTAATAATCAACAGCTACTTGTTCAACTACTTCTTCTCCGGAAGAAGTAGAAGCGGAAGAAGTTGAAGTAGGTGGAGTCATGGCTTTATCCGCAAGCTTATTAAACGAGCTGCGCTTTATCGGGAGCATCCATTGTACTGAATCCTGATATTCATCGGAAAGGAAATACTTGATAAAATTCCAGCCGGCGTCAATAAATTTCGAAGATGAACTCAGAGCAAATTCAAGGTTGCTCTGGAAAGAGGCGCCGTTCTTTCCTTCGCAGGGATATCCGATAAGAATCATATCTCCGCCGAAATCTCCTGCTTTGACTCGCCAATAATCTCGGATTTCATATATATAAGTCGGACCAAAAATGCTTTCCTCATTGCGGTATCTTAGTTGCATATCCGTCCAGAAGCTGTCGTCGACGGT
Organism: Clostridiales bacterium; assembly: GCA_012800735.1. GTDB lineage: Bacteria > Bacillota > Clostridia > Oscillospirales > CAG-272 > JAAZGC01. Next base: position 9,115 of record JAAZIU010000032.1, read on the forward strand.
TTCCCAGTCAATATCATCGTAGATAGACTTTGTAGGAAGTGTTTCCGCGAATTTAAGCAGATCTATAAAGTCCTGAGAATCGAAGCTGCACTTACCGGTCTCCTTATCTATAAACTGATTGAGAGTATAATATATCAGCATAGAGACAAAACTATCACGTGTAGAGTCGGAGAAGGCGGTTGCATCCGGTCTTGTTGCAAGAATCTTATTGAAATCTTCCATGTTAATCCCTGAGATATCGGATGTTCCCAGCGCTTCTTTGACTATCGATTCTTTAACCGCAAGGGTTAAAACGGAGAATGAGGGGATTATACTGTAAAGATGTCCGTCATATGAGGTGCTTTCAAAGACATTTTCGAAATAATCTTCGCGCTTAAGACTCTCGTCGGAGTCGAAATATTTGTTAAGATCGACGAAAACACCCTTTGAAACATAGCTTGCATACGGCATATTCGAGGACAAGACTATTATATCAGGTGTGTTGCCGGATACGATGTCCGAGTTCATCTTGGTACTGGCGGCGTTGTAGTCGTTTTCTGTGTTATATTGAGAATAATCTTTTACCGTTATCCTGTATTCCTCATTTTTTCGGTTGAAGTCAACTATAGCGGTGCGAAGAGCAGTGTCCATATATAAACAGCCGAGGGTCAGCATATATTTCTCGACATTTTCGGAATCGGGCCGCTTTGTCATAAGGTAAACGGATGGGGTATATTCGTTTGTCTGAGGTACTGCAAAAACAAACAGTCTGCCGTCGTCCAAAACCTGATAGCTGTTTACATATTCGGCATCGAAGTCGGAGTTCAGCCAGTTACACAGCTCGGTTGCCTCGGTATCGCCTATATTGCATCCAAAAAGAGCCGTATTGGTATTATAATAAAAGTCATATTCGAAGCCGGATGTGAGATTGTAAATATTAGTTTTGGCAGATTCGGGGATGTTGGCATTTTCACCGAGGGTTTTTGTTTTAGGATCGTATTTTTTAAGAAATATCTTGTATTGTTCGCCCTCGCTCGCATAGTATGCGACATAGAGATTCCCCGATTTATCGGCAACAATACGATTGATATATTCTAATCCGAGATCGTTTGAAGAATCCAGTTTTCCGTCGATTATCGAAAATACTTTCGGACCGGCGCTGAAATAAATATCACCGGTTTTGGTGGCTAAAAGATAATCGGCATAGTAGTCGGTTGAATCCGAGAAATCAAACGATGCGATTTCGGTTCCGTCAGGATTTATGTTATGGATAACCATTTGAGAGGTATATTCTCCGGTGGATTCGTCAGAACTCCACATCTGCTCGACATACCATACCCCGCCGTTACTGTCAACGGTAAAAGTGCTTATATAAGAACCGCTGTTTTCCGTGTTTTCATTTGTTTTGAGCGGGATGCTTTTTATATCGCTTCCATCCATATTCATCGATTCGAGGAGCATGGAATATTCGCCGTTTTCTTTCATGCCGTAATACGAGTAATATATTCTGTCGCCGCTGTAAAAGACACTGTTTACCCCGTTTTGCTGCACACTGTCAGGAAACGAGACTTTCTCGTAGTTATAAACATTTGTAAGTATTGTTTTCTGCGCTTTGGATTTGCCGCAGCCGGTCATAATGAGCAGCGGGAGCAAGCAAAATGCCGCAAGTGCCAAAGCGGTGACGCGTTTAAAATGTTTCATAGGTATTTCTCCTTAATAATCAACCATTATATTTATTTTTATATTTTAGAATCGAAATCGTCGTAAGTTTTATTTTTAGCCGGCGTTTTCGTCAGGTAAGACAGCTCTTCAATGTGTTCAACGGCTTTGTCTTTGATTTTTCTGAATTTATGTCTGAGACATGTAAAGATGATAATTATACAAACTACAACGATAATGCCTGCCGCCGCTCCGAATATGGTTGTCAAAAGCAGCAAAGCGGCGCAGATATCGGCCGTTACCGAGGCGCTGTTTTCCCAGTATGGATATACCACCCTATCGGTACGAACCGATCTTCCGAAAAATGTCGCCAGTCTTTTATAAAGCGTGAGCGGTTTGAATCTTGCCGTGTTGTCAATATAAGCCGCTTGAGGCGGACTTAAACCGAAGTTGTTTTTAACGATATCAAAAGCGAAATTAGTTACCGGTGATGGCAATATAATCTCATAACAGATTATCGGTTCGCCTGAATGGACATCAAAGCTATTCAAGGCGCTGTACGCTTCATAATTCATATATGCATGCGGTCCGCCGCCGTATGCCTCTTCATAACCGCTGCCCTGTTGCGGCAAGACGACGCCGGAAACAGTAAATGGTATGTCGTTTATAGTCACGGTCATTCCGGTAATGTCAGAGCCGCCGAAAAGTTGCCACGCGGCGGTTTCATCGAGCAGTATCGCTTCCTTTCCTATTTCATCGTCGTTGAAATACCATCCGCTTTCAAGCGGAAGCTGATGGAAATAGAAGTAATCTCCGCCGACGGCATAAACTTCGACATTTGAAACATTGGCGCGATTACTCGATATTCCGGCGCTGCCCTTTGCCGACCAACAGTCGATATACATCCTCCCAGTTTCAGGCGCGGTGATAGAGGCTTCGTCAAGCTTGTTCTGGAGGGTCATCCGGAAGGTGTTGATATTGTTTTTGTTGACTGAGGCGTCCGTGTCAAAGAATGCGGATATCATATCGTAGCGGGTTTCTCCGCTTCCCTTCCATTCTTTTGCCATATATTGACAATCTAAAGCTGAGCGGGTTCGCCTGTAGTATGATAAGCCCGTCAGCGCTAAGCAGACAGCTGCAAGCGCCGCCGCGCAGACAAACCAAATCACAAGCCTGCGTGATATAACATTATTCATTTTAGCTTCAGTTATTCACAAGCCGAACCTGGTCGCCGGCTTTTATCGGTTTTGTTGAAGCCGTGATAATAAATTCATTTCCGAAGAAAGAAGTGGATAGCGCAGATTGCGTATCGTCGGATGCAAGAACCTGGACATCTATTCGGACGGCTTTATATCTTGTGCCGAGCGGTGTTGATTTGCTTTCGACTGCGAGTACAAATTTACCGTTAGAGTCCTCGCGTATCGCGCTGTTCGGCACAACGGTCTCATATTCTGCGCTCCGATCGCCTAAAGTGAAGCTCAGCGATTGTCCGACGGTTACATCGCCGTCAACATTAAGCTCGATTATCCGGTTCTGGGCATTTGTAAGATCAGGCTTTATCGCGGCTACAGTCGCGTTGCATTCTCCGTACCAGAAATACTGAGCTTTTGCGATATCTCCGACATGAATTCGGTTTGCCTGCTCCTTTGTTACGGTGAATGTAACCTTATATCCTCTTTCTGCGACAAAGATTGTGCAGAGGGTGTCAGCTTCTCCGGTTTCGGCGCCGGCTGTGACATTTACCTGCGATATGTTTCCTGCGATAGGAGCTTTTATAACGGTATCGGTAGAATTTGATACGGCTTTTTCCAGCTCTTCGTTTTTAGTTTCAAGGTCTTTGTTGGCTTCATCGAGCGCATTCTTTTTGTCTTCAAGTTCTCTTTCGGCTTTTGAAACCCCCTGATTTTCTTGATACAATCTGTTCTGTGCATCGAGAACCGCGGATTTAGCGCTGTTGTAATTATTTCTCAGCGTCTCGATATCCTGATTTGTATTCAGCTCATCATACTGCTGTTTCTTTTCGTCAAAGCTGTCCTTTGCCTTGTCTGTCATGTCGTCGAGCACATCGGATAATATATCCAGCAGCTCGACTCCGGCTTCAAGATGAGCTTTCTTGGCTTTTTCAAGAGCCCGGTCGGATTCGGTTTTTCTGTTATCAGCGTGATTTTTTGCTGTTTCAGCTGCTTTTACCGCATCTCTGAGCGCAAGTCCTCTGGCGTCTCCGAATGAGGACATCATGATGTCGTAATCTTCCTGCTTCTGATCTATTGAGATTTGCTGATCTTCTATGGCTCTGCGTTTTGAAAGTTCTGATTCGTAAATAGAACTTAGCGAATTTATGTATGTGTTGTATGCAGTATCGAAAGCAATTCTGGCGTCGATATTGCTGTCTTGGAGATTATACATTGTTGCTATTTGTTCAAATGAAAGTCGTGCGTTCTGAATCGAAATATTGTTTGCATTAATTTCGTTCTGAAGATTGAAGTTAGCAGCTTCCAAAGCTTGCTTTTCATAAGGATTTGAAGTATTTGATATTATTTTATTGTTATAATCTATTTCATATTGCTTTTGTCTGTTTTCTATAATTAGACAAGCGGTTGTGTTCATATATAGTATATAAGCATCAATATAAACAGTTGGAAAACCGCTTGAGTTGGTGATGAATTCTTCAACTGCTTTCTGATAAGCAAGTTCAGCACTTTGACGCTGTAAAACATTATCTGCAATCAGCTTCGCGTAATCCTCATTCAGTCTTTTCATTTGAAGCCTAAGGGATTCAAGATCTCGCTGAGCCGCTAAAATCTGAGCGTCGGTTATATTGGTGTTTGTGTGAGATTCGTCGTATTGTGTCTTTGCATCCTGCGCGTCTTTAAGGTCCTGCTCGGCTTTTATAGCGGCGCCGGCAGCGATTTCCTGCTCGGTTAAAGCAATATTATATGTTTCAAGCGAGGTATTGAAGATGGATTTCGCATCGGCGTAGCTTTCGCCGGCAATATCTATTACGCCTTCAATATCGAGTTTTGAAATATCCTTTTCATCGATTGCCTCGGTAGCGGCGGTTGATTTTAATGTATCAAGCTTGGTTTTCTTTTTCAAAAGATCGTTGTAATAATCTTCAGCCGCTTTATATGCCGCCTTTGCGGCGCTGACGGTACCGGAACCGGCTTGCGCGTTGTTCAGTTTCTTTTGAGCTTCATTAAGGTTCTCCTTGGCTTGTTCAAGCGCGAGAACCGCTGTTGATGTCGAAGGATTTACGCCTCTCAGAGATTCATCGTAAGCGGTCTTGGCGTCTTTTACCGCATTTTCAGCATCTCTGACGGCTTTTTCCGCGTCTTTCACAGCCTGCTGAGCTGTTTTTACCTCTTCGCTTTCGACATCTTCAAGCTTGAATAACACATCTCCGATGGTAACTGCGTCTCCCTGTTTTATGAGGACTTCTCTTATCTTTCTTCTCTGTCCGATGCGAACTTCGTAATTTGAATTAGCCTCAACGGTTCCGGAGCCGCGGATTCGGGTTGTTATCGTTCCTCTCGAAACGTATTGAGCCGAGACTTCCGGAAGCGAATAGTTCATTATAGTGTTTGAAAAGAAAGTAAGAACAAGCAGAACTGCCAAAAAGACTATGGCAACGGTTTTAATAATCGATTTTTTGCGGTATGATTTTTCGTTGATATACGAATTCATCTTATGCCTCGTTTTAATATTTTGAATATGCTGCGGGAGATTGTTGTCGGGAATTCCGTCAGCCCTTTATTCCGCCTGAGTAGGTTATGCCTTCGATTAAATAATCTTCGGAATAAAGAAAGACAAGCAGGGTCGGCACCATATAAAAGGTAGCGACTGCAAAGGCGAGACCGACGTCTTCGCTATTAATTTTAGAGAGGAAAACTGACAGCGGATATTTTTCCTGATCGCTGAACATAATAAGCGGCTGCTCAACCATGTTCCAGTAGTCAATGAATACAAGTACCGCGACGCTCCAGATTACGCTGCGGCAGAGAGGAATACAGATTTTTGTAAATAACTGCCATTCCCCGCAGCCGTCGAGCTTTGCGGCTTCCATTATCGCTTTCGGTATGCGTTTCATAAATTTAGTGAGAATGAAAACGGCGTAAGGGGAAAATATACCCGGAAGGATAATAGACCATCTGGTATCTATGATATGCAGCCAGTTTGCGACAAGATAGTTCGGAACAAGCGTTACCTGATACGGCATAAGCATCAGAATAATATATGAAAAGAAGATAAGCGATCTGAATTTGCTGTCAAAGCGGGCGAAAGCGTATGACGCCGCTAAAGCGACAATAATCTGGAAAACCATTATCGGAACGACAAGGATAACCGAGTTCCAGAATTTCAGAAGATAGTCGGGTGATTTTATTAAAGCGGTCGAATATTGACTGAAACTCACCATATCCGGGATAAGCTTGAGAGTAACTTTTTCTGCAATAAAAGTACGACTGCCGGTAAGGGATGAAAAGACCTTACCATAATTAGCGGCAATTTCCGTTTGGCTCATAAATGAGTTGGTTATTGTAAGCACAATCGGAAAAAGGAAAATTATCGATACAATAAAAAGGAAAGTGCAAACTACTGCGCAGTAGATTCCGCGCTTTATACGCTTACCACGATGAATCGCTCTGTTACGTTTCCTCTGCCGTATCAGCTCTTCCGGGGGGGTGAGCGGTTCATTAATGTTATGATTATATTGTATCAATCGTCTTCACCCCCGCTGAAACGTCGGTCAATGGCGAACAACAGATTGATAAGCAAAACCATCATTATACCGATAATAACCGCGGCGGCAGATAGTTTCTGATAATCGAGCGATTTAAAAGTGTTGTTCATGAAATGCTGGAGCATATAAAGAGCGTTGGGATAATCGCCGGTAAGCAGATATACTTCCCGGAAGACCTTGAAGCTGTTTATCAGAGATAAAATAGTAACGAACATTATCGTCGAAATTAGATATCTGAGCTTGATATAAAAGAATTTTCTCAGCGATCCGCAGCCGTCAAGAGTAGCTACTTCGAGAATTTCAGTCGGAATATTCGAAAGCGCGCTCATGAAGAGAATCATGTTATATCCGAGATTTTTCCAAAGATAAAGCGCGACTATTACAAGATAAGCGTGTTCGCTTTTCAACCAGTCTATAGGCAGGACGCCGAAGCTGGCAAGAAGAGTGTTGAACGCGCCGTTGTAATCGAAAAGCACCTGAACGATAAGGACGATTGAAGCGACCGGAACCATCAGCGGAGTTATAAATACCGTTCTGAACTGAGTTTTAAACGGTATATTTGTGTCAAGAAGAATCGCAAGCAGAAGTGAAAGCAAAACAACCAGCGGAACGGCAATAATCGAAAATTTGAGGGTATTCCCTGCCGCCTGTTTAAAAGCGGAGTTTGTAAAAACCTGTATAAAATTATCGAAACCGACGAAATTCTTCTGTATCGGATTATCTATTAAAGAGTAGTATATAACTACCGCGAACGGAAGTATGTAAAATAACAGCACACCGGCAAGAGACGGTATCAAAAAAGGCAGTGTGTTTTTGCGTTCTCTTAATTCGATTTTAGTGTATTTTTTTATTTTATCGTTTTTTTCTGCCTGTATCTGCTTATTCATGCTGTGAGACCCGGAACGGTTAGCATCATCATGGATTTATTCCCTCGTATTAATTTAAATGACGAACTATATTATAGCACATTTTGCTTGCTTTATCAATAAGCGTCAGTTAATCTTAAGATAAAATTAATAAAGCTTTTTCCTTACTTAGAAATATATAAATCTATGACGATTGCTATCCTGAATATGTTCCGACAAACAGCTAAATATTTTTTAAAATATCAGTTTTTGCAAAAGCCAAAGAACTCCTAAATGTCCCGGATAAAACAGATACCAAAACCATGAGGGGATTGTATTCCCTCTTTTTCCGTTATACATCAGAATCAGCGGAAGGCTGAACATTGCAAAAAGCTGAATCGGATAACCAATAAAGGTTGAATACAAACAGTATAAAAGCAGGAAAAGAGAAAAAACAGCGAAACGCACATTCTCGTCTTTAAGAAAATACGCGGCGTAAATCATTGCTGCTGCCCAAAGCCCGTAGCTGAAATCAAAAGCCGAGAAAACACCGGATATTATGATAATAACCACCAAGGCAGCGATTAAAACAGAAGAACTTTTGTCTTGTCCGGATAAGCACAGTCTTTCAGCAGCCCGTTCGAAAAGCATAATTGAGCCGACTGCCGCTGCGTATGTCAGGAGTATGTTGATATAGTTATCGGCAGCTCTTGAAAATATTATATATATCAGCTGACATACGGAGCCGAGAATAAAAAGTCTTGAAAAATACTTTTCCTTGGATTTTGTATGACGGCATCCTTCGGCTATCAAAAAGGCAAACAACGGCATGGATATCCTGCCGATTGCTCTGAGTATCGCAGCTTGCGGAAAAAGTAACGCGCCCGAATGATCTATTAACATTGTTGCCGAAGCAATAATTTTAATTGATTCGGAAGAAAGAGGACGTTTGAATTTCATTTTTAACTTACTGTAAAAAAAGGCGTTGAAAAATCAACGCCTGAATTCAAGATGGAATTTAGATTGCAGCGGTTTAGTTGAGTTTAATGACTCCCGCCTTTTTAACTGTTACTGTACAGCGGGCGGAACCTGCGTGGCTGTCGGTTACCGTAATAATAGCGATTCCGGGTGATATCAGAGTCACAAGACCGTTCTGATCGACTGTTGCGACGCTTTCATCGCTTGATGTCCATTCGATATTTGGGTAATAAGGAGTGACTACCGAGCAGTTCAGCTGTTTTGTTGTACCTTCTCTGCCGCTGTAGTTTTCGATATCGATCGTGCAGCGGGTGTTGTTATAAAGCAGGTACAGAAGGTAGTTGAAGTAATAGTATCCGGGAATTCTGATGTTTTGATAAATCGGACCGCCTACCGTAAATCCGCCGGGGCTATAGTTAAGATATCCGCTCTTTCCAAATTCTCCGGTTAAATAATAAGGATTGGAGAGATCGGCTTTAGCCTGTACATAAACGCTAAAGCTGCCATATGGGCAGACAATTATTTTGTTGAGCAAATCAAGGGTATACGTACCGGCTGTATTCGCGGAAACTATATATCCCGAATCGACCAAATAAGAATCTCCGTACCAAAGCTGCCAGCTGTAACCGTCTGCGCCCTCAACGGCAGGCCAGCTTACCACGCCGTATGAAACAACGCTCCAGGAAGGAGAGGGAGTTCCGAGTTTTATGAAACCGGCTGCTGCTGATGAAACTCCGAGAGCGGCTGCAATAATGAAAGCAAGCATCAAAGCTGCCGCTCTGCTTTGGATTTTTTTCGTTTTCATAGTTTTATCACCGAGTCCTTTCTTTTTCTTATATTATACACCTTTTCAAGCGGCAATACAATATGTTTCGTGAAAAATATTTATTAAATTGCTGATTTTTATAAATTTTATTATTTATCAATACTATTCTCTTGGCGTTGTAAATAATATTTTACTTGACATGGCAATATTATTATTGTATAATGAATATATGAAGCAATTTACGAACCTTATAATACCATTATAATACCATTAAGATTTAAGAGGAGATTAAAAAATGGGTCTGATTTCTGCTGCGTTAAGCACTGTGGGTGGAGCCCTCGAAGATTCATATCGCGATTATTTTTACAGCGACTCGATTGATAATGATGTGCTTGTAATTAAAGCCCAGCGGCGCGCATCAAGGCGTTCACAAAATAAAGGCGATCCCGAAATTATTTCAAACGGGTCGATAGTATCGGTAGCTGACGGTCAGTGCATGTGCATTGTTGATCAGGGCAAAGTTGTCGAATTTTGCGCTGTTCCGGGTGAGTTCATTTATGATACTTCTACCGAGCCTTCACTTTTATACGGAAATCTCGGTGATAGTATTATAAACACATTCAAGCAGATAGGCAGGCGTATAACCTTTGGCGCTGACACCGCTCGTGTCCAGCGTGTTTATTACTTCAACACGAAGGAGATTATGGGCAACAAATACGGCACTGCCAACCCAATCCCCTTTAAAATAGTCGATCCGGATACTAATTTTAGATTTACTATTCGTATTCGCTGCCACGGAGAGTATTCTTATAAGTTGGTTAACCCGATACTGTTCTACACAAACGTAGCCGGAAACGTAGCCGACAGATACACCCGCGACCAGATTGACGGTACTTTGAAGACCGAACTTTTAACCGCGCTTCAGCCTGCTCTCGGTAAGCTTTCAAGAATCAGCTATGAAGAACTTCCCGGACATACAATGGAAATTTCGGACGCATTAAACGAGGTGCTTTCCGAAAAATGGATAAATACCCGCGGAATTTCCATCGCCTCTTTTGGCGTTAGCTCGGTAACTGCAAACGAAGAAGACGAAAAACGCCTGCAGGCAGCTCAAATTGCCTATTTCAACAGCAATCCCAATATAGCTGCCGGAACCCTTGTCGGCGCTCAGGCAGAAGCAATGACTGCGGCTGCAAATAATCCAAGCGGCGCCGTGAACGCTTTTATGGGTGTAGGAATGACCCAGGCAGCCGGTGGAATGAATGCCGCTAATCTGTTTAATATAGGTCAGCAGCAGACAGAGACTCCCGTCGCTGACGGATGGGCTTGTCCTAAATGTGACAAGCAGAACACCGGTAATTTCTGCGCTTTTTGCGGCGAGAAAAAACCGGAACCGAAGCCGGCGGAAGGCTCATGGGTTTGCGCGAAGTGCAGCAAGGAAAATACAGGTAATTTCTGCGCGGATTGTGGAGAAAAGAAGCCGGAGGTAAAATCCGGATGGACTTGTCCTAATTGTGGATCGGTAAACAAGGGTAAATTCTGCGCTGAGTGCGGAGAAAAGAAACCCGCAGACGAGCTTCTTTATAAATGCGATAAGTGCGGCTGGGAGCCGAATGATCCTGCCAATCCTCCGAAGTTCTGCCCGGAGTGCGGCGATGTTTTTGACGACAAAGACGTTACGAATCAGTAAAAGATATTTTTCAACGCGGATTGTTTTAGACATTCCGCGTTTTTGAGTGTCTGAAAAATATGATAAAAAGGACTTAACATGAATAATAAAGTTTTATTGATAATCTCTGACGGCGTTCGCCCGGATGCTATCGGCGCAGTCACCGGTAAGAAAGACTTTTCTTTAAGATTGCTTCAAAGCTCATATTATACGATGAATGCAAGAACAGTTATGCCTTCGGTTACCCTTCCCTGTCACATGTCGCTTTTCCATTCGGTTCCGCCCGAAAGGCACGGTATTATGACGAACACATATGTTCCTCAGGTAAGACCGGTCAAAGGCCTCTTTGAGGTACTCAGAGCAGCCGGGAAAAATGCGGGAATTGTATACGATTGGGAGGAGCTTCGCGATCTCGGTCGTCCCGATTCGATAGGAAACGGAATATATATGTCAGGCCATATTTATGACTATAACAACACCTGCGTCAAACTGACGGAAAAGGCTATCGAATATATAAACGAATGCTCTCCCGACTTTGTGTTCTATTATTACGGACTTACAGACGCAGCGGGTCACGGCCACGGATGGATGAGCGACGAATATATGTCCGCTGTTTCAAAGGTTTCCGGCTGTATCGAGCATATGCTTGACTCAATCAGCGGTTATACAGTTATATTCACAGCCGATCATGGCGGTCACTCCCGCGGGCATGGCTCGGATATTCCCGAAGATATGACGATTCCGATAATTATCTCGGATCCATCCCTGGAACAAAAGGAACTTGGCGCTGCTTCGATTCTCGATATCGCTCCGACTGTGACCGATATTTTAGGAGTTTCTCCCGATCCGGAGTGGGAAGGCAAAAGTCTTATTAGATAGTTTGATATAAGTCCAATCATATGATTATTAATCCCCGTTTTTTTATTCGGGGATTGTTTATTTAATTATTGCAAATACTAATAAACTATGATATAATGAAGACATAAATTAAATAACAATTTATTCAAAGAGGTAACAAAATGGAAAAGCTTAAGCGCGCTCTGCATATCGATTTTCACACGATGCCGGGAATACATGACTTTATGAGAGAAATCGATCCCGCAGATTTTGCGGAAACTCTGTCCGATGCACATATTACCCTGGTTAATTTATTCGCTCAATGCAATATCGGTTTTTCATATTATAAGACCGATATAGGAATACCATATCCCGGTATGAAGGGCGATATGCTTCCGGATATGATCTGCGAGTGCCATAAGCGCGGAATAAAAGTCGTCGCTTATATCAACGTAGGCTTAAATCATGAATATGCAAGAAAGAATTATGGTAATTGTCGCATTAACAGCGAAGGAAAGGTTATATTCGGCGATACCTCCGGAAACTTCTTCCGAGCTCCTTGCTACAACAGCGAATATGGTGAATATCTGCTTTCCGTTATCAGAGAAATATTCGAAAAATGTCAACCGGACGGAATATTTTGCGACTGTATGTTTAACATGGCATGTTACTGCAACAGCTGCACCGAAAAGATGATATCCGAAGGAATAGACATTAAAAACGGATCTGCGGTATACGAGTTTCAGCACAAAACCATGAAAGACATCTGCCGCAAGATTAAGGATATCGTTCCGGCGGGAAAGCTTTGTTATTTCAACGGCATGGAATGGACCGATGTGGAAAATTCCCATCTTGAAGTCGAATGTCTTCCTTCGGGCGGCTGGGGATATGACTACTTTATTCCCCGTTCGGCATATGCGAGGATGCTTAGCGATAACGTAATATATATGACCGGACGTTTCCAGGCTTCATGGGGAGATTTCGGCGGATATAAGGGATTGCATTCGCTTGAAAACGATATCCAGGACGCGATGCTTCAAGGAACACAGTTTTCCGTCGGTGATCATATGCATCCCGCAGAAGGATTGGTTGATGATATTTATCGTGATATAGGCAAAATATACCGTAAATACGAAAAATATGAGAGATGGACCGACGGCTGCAAATATATATCCGAGATCGGCATTGTAATAAACCGCGGCAATTTCACGAATTCTCATAAAGGTGTTTCAAGAATGCTTTCCGAGCTGAAATACGGTTTCGATATCATTGATGAAACGATGGATTTCAGTAAATATCGGCTGCTTTTGATTCCCGATGATACCGTTCCGAACGATGCGTTGCGTAAAAAACTTAAAGATGCTAATAAAAACGGGATAAAGCTTATTTTCTGCGGACGCAGCGGAGTCGGTAAAGACGGCTTCTGGGCTGATTTTATAAAGGACGTAGTTGAATTCAAAGGCTATGACGATACCGACAATGGGTATTACAAACTCAAAGAAACTTCGGAAGATACGGCGGATATGCCATACTCAATGTATACCGGCGGTATACTCATGACGGCTAAAGACAAAAAAGATGAGCTTGCAAGCCGCGTAAAGCCTTATTTCAAAAAGCATTGGGACGGTCTTCAAGGATATTTCTATACTCCGCCGGAGTGTGAAGACGGTTATTCCGCAGTTATACTCCGACCGGATTTTGCTTATATCTCGTTTGATCCGTTTGTATCTTATTTCAGCGAAGCTGCATATTTCCACAAAAAGCTTGTTGCAAAGCTTATATCAGCGCTGATGCCAACGCGGCTGATCGAATGTGATCTTCCGTCAACTTCCCGCGCAACACTCACCGGATGCGATAATTATCGGCTACTGCATATAAAAGCCACCTATCCCGAACCTCGCGGGAAAGTTAATATTGTCGAGGAACCGGGCGTGCTGCCTGCCAGACATATTGTTTCGGTTGAGGGTGAATTCCGCAGCGTTAAGCATCTGCCTGGCGAAAACGAGGTAATGTCAAAGATTAAGGACGGAAGAACAGAAATAACCCTCCCTCAAATCAGCGGTTATGATATGTTCTGTCTTTACAAGTAATGAATGAGGTACTTACCCATGAAAAACATTTCTTTTGATAATGTCAATCTCAACAGTGGTTTTTGGGCTGAAAAACAGAAGCTTATTCGTGAAGTCTCAATGAAGAATGTCTGCAAAAGATTCGAAGAGACGGGGCGTTTTGAAGGAACAAAACTTAGCTGGAAGGAAGGTCAGCCGAACAAACCCCATGTTTATTACGATTCCGACATTGCCAAATGGATAGAATCCGTTGCGTATATACTTACAAAACACGATGCACCGGAGTTGAGAGAATATGCTTCGAATGTTATCGATGCCATTGTCTCTTCTCAGGATGAAGACGGATATTACAATCAGTATTATCAGATATTCGAAAAAGACAAGCGTTTCACCGACCGCAATGCGCATGAACTGTATTGCTTGGGTCACCTTATCGAAGCTGCGGTAGCATGGTATAACGCGCTCGGAGAAGACAAGTTGCTACGTGCAGTCGAAAAGTATGTCGACTATGTAATCAAGTGCTTCATTACTGATAAAACCGCGAAATTTGCTTCTCCCGGTCATGAAGAAATTGAGCTTGCGCTCGTAAAACTTTATGACTTGACAAAAGAAAAGAAATATCTTGATCTCGCTTTGCACTTTATCAATATAAGAGGAACTGCGGAAGACCCCGGTGGTTATATTAATATTCAGGCGCATATTCCGGTAAGAGAACAACGAACTGCAGAGGGGCATTCTGTCAGAGCAGTCTATTTATACAGCGCAATGGCTGATCTTGCGCTGCGTACAGGCGATGAGAGTCTGAAAGAAACCTGTCTTGATATTTACAGGAATATTACGACCAAAAGAATGTATATTACAGGAGGCATCGGTTCGTCCGCCTCCGGTGAAATGTTCAGCTATGACTATGACTTACCCAATATACACGCATATGCAGAAAGCTGCGCTAACCTTGGCCTTGCCCTTTTCTGTCGGCGTTTGAATCTGCTTGATGAAAGCTCGGACTATGCCGATACTATCGAGCGGGTAATATATAACGGCTTTCTTTCAAGTGTTTCTCTCGACGGCAAATCCTTCTTCTATGAAAATCCTCTTGAAATAGACCCCGCATTATTACAGCGCCGCGGAGAACAATACCCGATAACACAAAGGCTTGAAGTTTTCGGATGCTCATGTTGTCCGCCGAATATTACGAGGTTCATTTCTTCTATCGGCGACTTCATATATAATGTCGATGGAAATCGAGTATATATAAACCAGTTTATTTCAAACTCAGCGGAATTTGATTTCATGGGAGAAAAAGCCGAAATCTCGATGGAATCGGGATTCCCGTATGACGGAAAGGTAAAGATTGTTTGGAATGGTCCCGAAGCTGAAATTATGATACGTTTGCCTTCCTGGTGTGACAATTACAAAGCGGATGAAAAAGGCTATATCAGGCGGACGGTTCAAAACGGCGATGTTCTTTGCTTTGATTTTGAAATGAAAACCGTCATGTATGAAGCAGACCCCAGAGTTCGTGAAAACGCAGGTCGCTTTGCCCTGACAAGAGGTCCTTTGATCTTCTGCCTTGAAGGCGTTGACAACGGCAGCTATTTAAAAGACATAAGCGTAAAATCAGACGGCGATATTATTATGGGGTATGATAAAAACCTTGATCTTCCGGTTATGATAGTTGACGGGTATAGGAGAAAACATACCGACCGTGAAAAACTCTATCAACCGGTAACAGATGACTATATTAATCTGAAGCTGAAATTCATACCCTACTTTGCATTTGCTAATCGCGGAGAAACCGAGATGCTTATCTGGACTCAGATTAGGAGGGAATGTAAGTAATGAGTGAATTATTAGAAAAAACAAAAGCCACGTCAGGCGCCGATGAGCTTACGCCTTCCAAAGCTCAGTATTTCTCCTGGATAAATAATACAAACGAAGGCTCAACGGAAGCGCATACTCATGCCAACTTCGATTATTTCGAATGGATGAAAGAAAAATACGGAATGCAGCTTGATATCTATGCCTGGGATGCCGGTAATCTTGACGGCGCGAGAGGGACGTATCAATATCTTGACAGTCCGAAAATAGTAAAGCAATTTCCGAATGGCTATGAACCGCTTGCCAAAAGAGCCGCGGAGCTTGGTTTCCGAATGGGTGTATGGTGCGGAGCCGGAGGATACGGCGACACCCCTGAGTCCGAGAAGAAGAGATATGACACTTTTATAAAGCTTTGCAGGGACTTTGATTTCGGACTCTTTAAAATTGACACGGTTTGCGGAAATCTTGACGAATCAAAGCAACTGCTTTTCAAGAAAATGATTGACGAGTGTCGATCATATGTCCCTGAGCTTATACTTTTAAACCATAGGAACGACCTTGGAAAAGCAGAAATATGCGCAACAACTTTCGTTTGGGAAGGTTCTGAGACTTATACAGATGTCTTCTCCGTAAACCCGATAACCGGACCTCATCATCGTGTTATGCCTCTGATCCGCGGATTGACTCCCGATCTTATGCGCCTTGTCGAGGATCACGGCTGCTGTATATCCTCCTGTATTGACTTTTTTGAAGACGATCTCACTGTACAAGCATTCTCAAGATCGCTGATACTTGCGCCGGAAATATACGGCAACCCATGGTTTTTAAGAGATGATGAGCAGGCGGTTCTTGCAAACATTTATAATCTTCACAGAAAATATAATGCGATACTCGTAAAAGGAATAACACTTCCGGAGAGTTATGGCGCGAGCGCCGTTTCTCGCGGAACGGGAGATACAAGAGTTATTTGTCTCAGGAACCCGAGCTGGGAGCCTTTAAATATAAAAATCGGCATTTCTGCCGAAATTGGTCTTGAACCTTGTTCTAAAGCTGTAGTAATGGAGAAACTTCCGTATAACAGATATGTTGGGACTTTCGATTACGGCGACTTTGTCGAGATTACCGTTGCGCCTTTCAGGGCGTCTGTCATTCTCGTGCAGGAAGAATCGAAATTTGAAGATGAAGATTTCGCATTTACCGACTGCACATATGAAACGATAATTCCCGGAAGCAAATATAAAATTATAAAAGCGGAAGAAAAGATCGGAATTAAAGGAAATATAAAAACAGCTGATCTTCCTTTCATCGAAAAGCCGTTTGACCATACTTTAAAGGCGCCGACAAAACTTGGAGCCGGTGTATTAGCAGATGTTCCGGTTGACGCCGAAACTCTGTATGAAACGACTGCTTTCGCTGCCGATACCGATTCTTTTGAAGCCCAATCAGTCAAGCGTTCGGGCAAAACAGAGATTCCTGCGGTAGAAGCGGCAAGAAAAGCATTCTTCAATCAACTCACATATAAATATCGCGGCTGTGAAGCGAGCGCAATGTTTAACGGTCTTGACGATACTTTCTTCGATGCCAATTCAAGGCACTACAGCACCGTAGGAGAAAACAGGTGCTTAAGGGTGGATCTCGGCAAGCATTATCCGGCAGAAACAATTGAGATTGATTATTTCTCAACTCTGGAACCTCGCAGAGAAATACCCGAACAGCTTCCTTTACTTAATGCCGGATATTCTGATAACTTGACTACATGGAAGTATTCGGAACCGGAAGTTAAAAAAATCAGAGAGATAACCGTGCCGGTGGTTGTATTCTCGGTTCATAATATAGAGGAAAACAAGGGCGAACTTTACCGAGTCAGATATTCGGTGTCCGGCGGACTGAGATATTTCAGACTGCCAAAACCGGTTGACCGAATATATCATTTCAGATTGTTCGATGAAAACGGATCGGAAATCATACCGGATTCTCCCCACGCAAACAATATGCTTGGTTTAGTGGAATCCAAAGAATTCAAGTTTGCCTCTGTTGCAGAAATAACATTACCGAACGATCTTTCCGATGACTGCTATATTTCTGCCGCGCTTGACGGTGTTCACGGCTGCGAAGGCGCATTTTGCTCTCTTGAAATTGACGGTAAACTATTTGGCGCATATGACCGCGCTCCGTCATATCCGGTAAATCAATGGGAGCACATCGGCGCCCCGGTTGACAGGAGCTATACCTATTATTTTAAAACCGATGCTTCAATGGCGGGTAAAACAGCTAAAATAACAGCCTTGTTCCGCAATGATGCCGTTCCGCTTAATGTATATCTTTGTCATGAAAATAAACCGAGAAATGGAGTCATGGTAAGTTTATAAGCTTAATTACATAGACGACAAATGTTAAATTAGGAGGTAAATAATGACTAAAATTAAATACGCGAGGCAATTAGACGTCAGGTACAATGTCGATGTTTTTATTGCCGGCGGAGGTCCCTCTGGGATAGCAGCGGCTATTGCTGCCGCGCGTGAGGGAAAGAGCGTCTTCATAGCCGAAGGATTCGGAGCTTTCGGCGGAGCGGCTGTTACGATGCTGATTCCGGCATTTATGCAGTTTACTAACGGAGTGGATTTTCTTGCCGGAGGAATCGGACGCGAAATACATGACCGGCTTAAAGCTGAAGCATATCCGAGATTTCAGGCTTATGCTCCCATCGGAATTCCGGTGGAAACGCTGAAGTTGCTTTACGACAGCATGATTGAGGAATGCGGCGCAAAATTCCTCTTTTACACGCATGTAATTGACGCAGTCAGAAACGGCGCAAATATTGAATATGTCATCTGCGCATCGAAGGGTTCGGTGTTCGCCGTCAAGGCAAAAATATATATCGACTGCACCGGAGACGGCGATTTAGCCTATTATGCGGGCGCAGAATACGAATACGGCGATGAGAACGGCCGGGTTATGGCGACCACTTTATGCGGACTTTGGGATGCCATTGACTGGAGCCGTGTGGTGTGGCCGGACAGCCGGGCGCTCGATCAAGCTTTTGCCGACGGTATTTTTACAAATGAAGACAGGCATCTTTCGGGCATGTTCAGAATAGCAAGCGAAACGAAAGATGAAAACGGCGTCAGCCATCCGAATGGAATCGGCGGGTCAAACGCCGGACATATTTACGATATCGACGGAACAAAATCCGAATCAACAACTCCGGGTATTATAGCCGGAAGGCGACAGCTTCGCGAATACCGAAAGTATTATCAGGAATACCTGACGGGATTTGAAAACACCGAGCTTGTATATTCGGCTCCTTACCTCGGAATCAGAGAGTCAAGGCGGATTGTCGGGGATTATAAGTTAGTGCTCGATGACTTCTTGAACCGCGCTGTGTTTGAAGATGAAATCGGCAGATATTCTTATCCCGTAGATATTCATTCTCCCACCAATGACGACGCTGGATATGCGAAATTCAAAGAGGAATTTACAAAATTCCGTTACGAAAAGGGAGAAAGTTATGGTATTCCCTACCGTGTCTTAACCGTTAAGGGGATAGACAATCTGCTTACCGCGGGCAGATGCATTTCAACCGATAGATATATGCAGAGCTCAATCAGAGTCATGCCCGGCTGCTTTATCACCGGACAGGCTGCGGGTATGGCTGCCGCAGAAGCTATTGACTCAAACTCTTCGACGCATCATATCGATGTGCGCTGTGTTCAGCGGCGCTTAAAAAAGATTTCCGCATTTTTGCCTAATTTTAAAGACTGAAGAAAAATAGAGGGGGACAAAATGAAATACTGTAAGTTATTATCAATAACTCTTGCGCTTATCCTGGTTTGTTTTGCATTTTTATCTTGTGGTGACAGTTCCGATGCGGTTGTTACGAACATAGCAGAAGCTGATATTACAACCGAAGCAGAAATCGAAGCCGAAGAAACTGAATTAAAGCCGGTTCTTCCGGATTTTAATTGCGAAGGCGCAGAATACCACGTACTTACCAAGATGGAAAATGACGAAGCCGGACAGTGGACTGCGCGTGACATTTATGTCGCAGACATGAACGGTGAGGTGGTAAACGACGCAGTCTTCGAGCGAAACCGTAAGATTGAGGAGAAATATAACTGCGAAATAACCCAGACCCGTATGCAGATAGGACCTCAATACAGTTACTCTATGACAAGACAAATTTCAAAGCTTGTAATGGCAGGCGACAGCAGCTACGATATGATTATGCCGACTATTCAGGATGCTGCGGCGCTTGCCCGCGACGGGATGCTTTATGACCTAAACAATATAGGTAATGTTGATTTAACCAAACCTTGGTGGAACCAGCAGTTCAGGGAGGATACCCGTATCGGCGGGCACAATTATTTCGGAGACGGTGATATCTGCACGACTTTTATGAGATCCACTTATGCTATCCTTTTCAATAAACAGCTTTTCGAAGATTATGGTATGGAATCGCCCTATATAACCGTTCGTAACGGTGACTGGACAATTGATTTTATGCGGTCTCTTGCCCTTGAATACGCGCAGGATCTCAACAGCAACGGCAAGATGGACAACGATGACAAGATCGGACTTTTAAGGATTTATAATCAAATTGAAGCTTTATATACCGCATCCGGCGCTAAAATGGTTACAGTTGATGACAGCGGTACCTTTAAATTCGAGGGCGACAGTGAAAAGAGTATAGCCATACTTGATCAGATATTCAAGCTTTTCAATACCAAAGAAGCCGTGCTGTCCTCGGATGTTATCACTTCAAGAAAGATATTCGGAGCGAATAACGCCCTTATGCTGTTCGGAACCATGAATAATGTTCCGGAGATGCGCAGCATGGAAACCGATTTCGGAATATTACCGCTGCCGAAAGCCCTTGATAGTCAGGAACAGTACTACTCGTATGTTCAGACCTGGGCATCCGGCTGTGCGGCTATATACATTACCGCGAAGGATACACAAAAATCTTCGATTATACTTGAAGACATGGCTTTTGAAGCCATGAATATACTTACCCCCGCATATTATGAGATTGCTCTCAAGACGAAATATGCCCGCGATACCGATTCGCAGGAAATGCTCGACCTTATCTATTCGGTTCGTACCTGTGACCTTGGAAATCTTTATAACATCGGAGATGTCGTCAGCGGAGTTACAAACCTTGTAAACAACGGAAAAGATACTTTTGCGAGCTTTATGGAGTCGAAGCTCGACTCCATAAACGTTACATTAGACGAATTGTCTGATATGTATGCAAACTAAGGTAAAAATGATAATATGAGAGAGCTGAATTCTAAAAAGCTTGCGCGGAACATTGAGTCGCGGATCGGCGGAGACATCTCCGCCGGCCGCGTTGGCGGAGCGTTGGTTTCTGTTGTTCAGCACAACAAGATTATATATGAGGGCTCTTTTGGTTCCTTCACACCTGGGGATAATGACGAGCTGCCTATGAACACAATATTTCGCATAGCCTCGATGACCAAACCTGTAACAGCAGCGGCGGTACTCATCGAGGCTTCATGCGGTCGGTTGAGCTTGGGGGATCTTGTTTCTGATTATCTTGACGGATACAGAGATTTGAAGATCGGAAAGATAACTGACGGCAAGGTGACAATAACGGGACGGCAGCAAACCCCGATTAGGATATATCATCTTCTTACCCATACCAGCGGTATCGGCTCCGGCGATATCGGAGACCTTAGATGGGTGATGAATGACGAGCAAAAATCTTCAATGGAAGGCTCAGTCAGCTTTTATTCAACTGCTCCCTTAGGCTTTGACCCTTATACCGCTCAGGCGTACGCAGCCACCGCTGCTTTTGATGCGGCGGCTGCGATAATAGAAAAAACATCGGATATGCCGTTTGACGAATACCTGAAGAAAGAGCTGTTTGAACCGCTTGGTATGACGGATACGACATTCAGTCCGAATGAAGATCAGTTTAAGCGTCTGATAGATTTACACGACCTTAAGGACGGCGAATCAGTCCGCGTGCCAATATTACCGGGTTATGTATTTGCCGACTATCCGACAAGCTACACAGCCGCCGGCGCCGGACTTGCGTCAACTCTTGATGACTACAAACGCTTTGCCGCAATGCTGCTGCACGGCGGACAAGGTATTATCAAACCCGAATATGTAGAAATGATGTCAAGTCCTCAGGTTCCTCAGCTTATCATGCCCGGATCTCAAAGGTGGGGGCTGGGAGTTCGGGTTATTTGTGATTCATCATATCGGCGCCTTCCTGCCGGTTTTTTCGGATGGAGCGGCGCTTACGGCACTCACTTTTGGGTTGATCCGGCAGATGACCTTTATGCCGTTTATATGAAAAACTCATTATATGACGGCGGTTCCGGAGCCATAACTGCAGCGAACTTTGAGGAGGATGTGGAGAGGGGATTTTAGAGAAAGACTTTTCGCAAATTCAAACCGAAAAAAGAATAAATGTTGTAATAAAACAAACGGAGAATACTTATGACAAGATCACCTTTTAAATTACCGGCATTTTTTTGCTGGAGCTGCGGAAAAAGAATAAAGAAAGGCAACACCAACTGTCCTTTTTGCGGAGTTAAATACAAGGGAGAGGAGCGTTATGGCGGACAACCTATCATTGGCGCGGGCGGAATAGGCTGGTCAGACAGAGTTAACGATCAGTTTTTTCGCAGCTATGCTAAAAAGTATGTAATAGTTTCACTTATCTGGATAATTGGCATAAGTATTGTGATTGTAGCGGGATTGCTGATAAGCGGACAGGTAAAGCCGGAGGGAGAAGGGATGGTAATTCTTATCGGCGTTCCTGCTATAATCTGTCTCTTTGGGATAATCTTCTTATTGTATAAATATACCGGAAGAAAAACAATTGAGGGTGTTGTCGAAAGCAAACAGGAAAAGCAGAAGATACGTCATACCGAAGAAGATACAATTCCCTACACCCAATTTATAGTTAATATCCGGCGCGCTGACGGTAAACTGAAAAGGATTGCCAACGATGATAACGCCCTGTTATATATATATTTTGATGTTGGTGACCGTGTTCGCATACATAATTCGGCGTATTTGAAATATACCGAAAAATACGACAAGTCACGAGATGCTCAACTCTTCTGCGCCGCCTGTAATACATCAAACGATGTACGAAACTCCTATTGCGAACTCTGCGGCGCGCCTATGCTCAAAGGAGCTATTGTTTCGCAGCCTGAAATAAATATCGCTCCAAATATAGTTCGCACCTCAAGGGTTGTGCGAAAACCTGCCGATTCCGGCGTAAAAATATTTTGCACGAGTTGCGGTACTGAGCTCAGCGGCGGCGCTTTTTGCGAAAACTGCGGCGCGGCAGTTAATAAGAGATAATAAAAAAAAGCTTTCGGATGCCGGAGAAATCGGTTCCGAAAGCTTTTTTAATCATGAGTTATAAATTCATTAAGGAGACGGAGCTATTTATATAGTTTTTTACTGCCGAAAAGATATCTGTCGATAAATAACTCGATTCTTTTGCCGAAATCAATCATTATCGTTCTCCTTAATCTTATCGAGCATCTTGTCAAGTTTTGTCTGTACCATATCTATGCTACTTGCATATTTTGAAGCGGTGTCTTCGGACTCAACAATGTATAACAGGGCTTCACCTCCGAGTATCTTTGAATAAACATATGTAAACGGGCATATGACATTTCCGAAAATTATGTCGAGCATTCTGCCTGCGACGGGGTCTTGCGCATATTTATTCTTTAAAGCGATATCATAATATTGCGGAACAACATCCTTATATGTCTGATACTGGAGCGCCTCAAGTATGATCTGTGACATTTCGTCATTTGTAACAACATATGGAATCCCGGCAACTTCAGCGGGGATATATGTGATATAGTCGCTTTGCGATTCATCGTATTTCGGCGGCGGAATAATACCGTAGCCGTCCATATTGCGAAGCGCTTCTTTTTCACAGTGATTCAGTCTGTGACATAGGAAAAGAGCGTGACCGCCGGCGAAAGTTTCAATCATAGACTGATACTGATAAGATTCTTTTTCCGAGGTGCTTACTTCCAGATACAAGTCGCTTCCGGAAAATCTCTGAAGTTTTTCGATTACACTGGCTATCCGTTCGGAATACGGCTCTATTATAACGCTTCCATCGCTTTCATGACGTGAAAACCGACAGCCCATGGAAGAAGATAACATTGACATATAGTCATATGTTGAAACCATCCCGACCATATCGGCGGTCGTATATTTACCGTCACCGTCAAGATCGGAAGTTACCTTGCTGCATAATTCACACATCCGGTCGTATGTCCATTTGCCGGTGTCGACCGTATTATATATATCTTCGAGATTATAGTCTTCGACGGTTTTTTTATTAAAGAATATAGGAACTGCCCAGGCGTAGTTTAACATACCGTATGCACCGGCACCGATATAAAGCGAGTTGTTTACCTTAATTTCGTTGTTAATACCCTGAAACCACCATGGCGCTTCAAGGTCTATGTAATCAGACCGATTAAGCTTGGAAAATAAGCCTTCCGGAACAAGAGCGCCGATGTATGAGCTTGAACCGACAAGCAGGTCGTAATCTCCTCCTCCGCTCATTACGCTTGCAGTAAGCGCCTTTTTTACACTATCCATTCCCGCGCTATAACCGTTGAAGATACGGTATTCAATATCAATGCCGTATTTGTCTTCAACATCAAGATTTCGCTTGAAAACAGCGTCTTCGATTATTTCGCCGGTTTCGGTCTCGATATAATAGTAATTTTGCCATTGCTCGGCTGCGGCAAGGATACGGAATGTTGCATTTTCAAAGTCGATTTCGGGAAGCGCGCAGGTGTATTCGGCGGAAGTGGTTTCACTTTCGGTTGCGGCTGTTGTTTCCGCATCGGTTACAGTATCGCTTTTTTCTGCTTCCGAACCGCAGGCAGACAGCGCTGATAGAAAAATCAAAACGGCTAAAAGCATTGCAATTAATTTCATATTGACCCCTCTTTATTTTAAATAATAATAAATTAATTTACGATTCTCATCTTAAGAAAGTATAAGTTCCTTGTTTTAATGTATATTTAGCTATGTTATTGTGTTAATCAGAAAATATCAGAGCTACCGTTTATTCGAAATCATCCTGTTGAACGGCAGCTCTGATTTAATTAAAGTTAAAACGCAAGTATTTTGTCAAGATCCTTTTGAATAGCTTTTTCGGTAGAAGCTATTCTCTTTTCAACGGAAGATGCAATTGCAGTGGAGTCTTTACCGACAAGAGAAGCCGGCAGATCGAAGAGTCCGCCCCAGCCGAACATAATACCCAGTTCATATATTCTCGAACTGAAGATTATATCAAGCATTGCAGAGGATTCCTCATCACGGCTAAGCTTGGTCTTCAGTGTTATTTCGTAATATGCCGGAGTTAAGGTATACATGGATTCGGCGGAAAGAGCTTCGATTATTATACTTGTCCTTTCAAGATCGGTAACGGTTTTGGGAACCGAGAAGCCGTTGCCGCTCCAAAGCGAGATCAAATTGTAGTAATTTGTCTGCGCTTCATCGTATTTAGGTACGGGAAGGATACCGAAGTCGGTTTCCATCGAGCGTAAAAGCGTACAGCGGTTGAGACCGGTGAAATAAAAGAGCAGTCTGTCTTCTTTAAAAGCTTTGTGGAAGCAATCTTCCCAAACATCGGTAAAACCTTTGACATTGTTCGAGAGGAGTGATTTGTCTTTGTCACCGTTGATTTTTGATGCGATTTCAAAAGCCTGATAATATCTTTCGGTATTCATAGAGATATACGGAATGTCATCATCATCTTTAGAGAAGACACGCACTCCTGCTCCGGCGATAAGAGCGCCGTTGTTCCAGGCTTCACCGGCGAGACCCCAGCTGTCATCATAATCGTGGGTTCCGTCTCCGTTAATGTCAGTTGAAGCATTGGCCATACAGGAATACATCAAATCCATCGTCCATTTGCCTTCGTTGACTTGGGCATACAAATCCGGTAGATTCAGGGTGGTCGCGAAATTCTTGTTGAACATTATCGACCATGTCGCATCTTTATCCATAATTACGAGGTCGCCGGTCATAATAAATACTTTTTTGGCAATCGATAAAGAATCCCGGCAGTTATGGTCATACCATGGCCGGTCGAGATCAACAAAAGTAAGATCCTTGAAATCGATAAGCATTCCCTCTGTAAAAAGAGATGTGTTTGAAGAAATACCCATTGCAAGCATATCATAAGCATCTTCACCGGCAAGAATTACCTTTTTTGCAGCTCCGCCCGGATCCGACTGCGAAGCATCTTCAACAACAGTGAAGTTATACTTTTCCGAGACTCGCATATTTCTTTCGTAAACAGCGTCATTTATCGGGTCTCCGGTAGCTTCGGCTGCATAAATATCCCTGCTGGTCCAGTGAGTGTTGAAAGCTCCCTTGGTCAGGACTCTGAATGAGTAACCTCCGAAATCCTGTTCCGGTAGATCAGGTTTAAGTTGAGTTGTCTCCTCTTCGCCGGCATTGGTTTGTTGATCAACCACAGACGCCGTCGTGAGAGCCGGATCTTTTTTACCGGAATCCCCGCAAGATAATATAGAACCGGCGATTAAAAGTGCGCACAGAGCAAGAGAAAGATAACTTTGAATAGAACGTTTCATTATATACCCTCCATATTTTGTATGTTTATAGCTTTAATGCTTCTTATCGTTTTAAATTATTTTTGCCGTTAATGCATATTCCTTTGATATAATATTTTCTTCTGTCAGGCGGATACGAGTAAGCGATTCGGTTTGCCACTCATTTCTCAGTTTGCTTTCAAGTTTGATTTTATCCGTTGAATATGACAACGCTTCATCATATTCCGCCAATACACCGGCGTTGTTCAGTCTAATTTTACCGGATGCGGTATTTTCCGGTTCTTCTACGCAAATAATTGAAAAGGCGATTTTTCCGGGTTCGTTAAGGGAGATATTATCGGTGCAGGCAAAGCAATTGTCATTAAGAGAAACAGAACGAATATAAGAATTTATACCCGCTTCCTCAGGATAAGCATTTTTTAGTTCAAGAACAAGTTTTCCGTTTTCGCAGGAAATAATATTCGCATGATACTGCTTTCCGTTAAGCTGCTCACAGCCGTTTATTTCGGGCAGGTTGTGATAAAGCGAGCGCATCGTCCAAAGGGTGTATCTCTTGCTTGAGAAGGTATCTTTACAATATTGCTCAACTCCCGCATCAATAAATACCGGTGTTTCACGGTTGAAGAGAATAAAGTTACCGATATCATTATGATTATGGCTTTCAGCGTTATGCCCTCCTTTTGCAGCCAGCGAAAGACCGGATTCGCTTCTGACAATCAAAACTTCAAGGTTCGGGTAAAATATAGTTTCTGGTTTAAGAGGTATCGGCTGGCAGGCAGGATACGGTTCGAATAAATTCTTAAAAGAGCGGTACGGAGTTGAAGATGATGACCAGCTGTTGAAACTCAACTTATTGGCTTTGAAAGCAGCATATCCGCAAAGTTTATCTGATTTACACAGTCTTCCCATGCGTGAAAGCAGCGTGGGACAGCCGCCGCTGAAATGCGATGCGTCCGCAAAGTTTGCATATACGCTGCCGCAGAGATTGAAGTCGACGATATATTCGCACAGCCGTTTTACAAACGGAACATCAAAGAGTGCAACTTCCCCGCCGGTCATGTCTGAAATTATTTCAAGACAATCGAAATAGGAAGCGCCGGCTACCCCCCAATAACCCGGACCTTCATCACAGCCTCCGTCTTCCGGATAATCCTTTGTAAACCGATCAAGAATCACTGAGGATCTTTCAAGGGCATAAATACGCTTTTCGATATCTGTTTCGCAGAGCATAACTGCGTTAAGGACGTTTGATACAATCCAAGGAGTCCAGTTGTTGAGCGTTTCGCCTCTGTCCCCCATCCATCCGTTGCCCTCTCCTTTAACCTCGTAATAAACATGAAAGATTCTGTTTTTAAGCATACTCAGAATACGGGCGCGGATAACCGGGGTCACGGGGTCTAAAATCTCTCCGCCGAGATACCATATCCAGGCGAGAAGCGCGCCGGTTTGAGCGGAAAAAAGGTCGACATAACGAACATCGTCTTCTTCTGTCAGATTAAAGGCATCCGGCAGACAATTCGGCGCATTGCCGTGATTTTGTCTTATATGCGCCGGGATTACCCAGGTTGATTCCTCAAGAATTGCCCAAATGTAATCTATGAGCAGATCGGTGAATCTACCCTGTTTTTCAGTCAGCTCCGCCAAAAGAAGCAATATAGCTGCATCGCGGCGTTCAAAATATGGCTTTTCATATTCGGAACGGTTTCCGTCGCGGTAATATTTCATATAAAGCGTTGCAGGAAGCTGCGGAACCGGTTTGTTGAGCAGTTTTTCGGAATATGCAACTGCATTGGGGCAGCTTATCTTTGCAACATCAAATCCTACGTCGGACATTAACTTCAAATCTTCGATTCTCAGAGTGTGAATTTTATAGTCCTTTATTATTTCATCAAAAAGAGCGGGCATATTGTCCTCCATGACATAAATCATTATTCGAATTCGCTGAACGTCTGTACTGAATATATTTTAACTCAAAAAAGCTTAAATGTCAATGATTTAACAATATTTCTTGATAATTATGGTTATAATTCTAAAATGAATATTTATATAGATGCATTTAATACTTGATTTTGGCTCGAATATGTGTTATATTAATATTACGGATTGCCGATATAAAGAAAAGAGGTAAATGTCATGAAAGTAAAAGTTGATTTTAACAATATTTGCGGACCGATCAAAATAATGAACGCCGTTAACAACGCTCCGGTCTGGAAACGCAACAACGATCAAAACATCAACAATTTTGAATCCTATAAAGCGGCTGAAATTCCTTACGGCCGAACTCATGATGCTTCGATTGACTACGGATACGGTCGAGAACACTGCGTTGATGTTCACGGTATATTCCCGAATTTCGATGCCGATGAAAACGATCCCGCGTCATACGATTTCTTCCTTACCGACGAATACCTGAACCGTTTTTTCCTTGCCGGAACCAAGCCGTTTTACAGACTCGGCAGCTGCATTGAGCACTGGACAAAGAAATACGGCACTCTTCCGCCGAAAGATTTCGGCAAATGGGCGCGTATATGCGAGCGCATCATCAGCCATTACAACGACGGCTGGGCTGACGGACATCATATGAATATTGAATATTGGGAGATATGGAATGAGCCGGACGGCAGCAGCGACGATGCACCGCCAGAAAACAAACTTACATGGGGCGGAACACGGCAGCAGTTTTTCGAGCTTTATGAGATAACCGCAACATATCTCAAGGAAAAACATCCCAACTGCAAAATAGGCGGTCCCGCTCTTTGTTACCCTCATATTGAATGGACAAACGCATTTCTCAAATATCTTACCAGAGACGGAAAAAGAGTTCCCCTCGATTTCTTTTCATGGCACGGATATACAAACGACCCGAAAAAGATGATTCCGGCTGCTCACAGCGCTCGCCAGATGCTGGACGCTCACGGATACACGGAAACTGAGAGTATCTACAACGAGTGGAATTATGTCAACAGCTTTACCGGCGATCAGCTTGTAAAGGACCTTGCGGTTGTGCGCAGCCTTAAAGGCGCCGCTTTTATCGGTGGGATAATGACGGCAATGCAAGGCTGTCCGGTTGATATGCTGATGTATTATGACGCCCGTATGAGCGGATTTAACGGGCTATGGAATATGTATGATAAAACCGAGCTTAAGGGATATCATGCCCTTAAATCCTGGGGTGAGCTGCGTCATTACAAAAACGAGGCAAAGAGCTGTTCGGATGACGACGAGATTTATGTTGTCGCAGGTACTGACGGCGGCAGAGGATATATCCTTGTAACCTATTATACCGATCTCGAAAATCAGCCCGCTAAAACGGTGGATATCGAGATTAGTGGCGCGCCGTCAGAGGTATGGTGTCACTCAAGACTTGACGATGACTATGATTTTGATAATCCCCGTAACTGCAGACTTCATGATGGAAAACTCAGCTTTGTGATGCAGCCGAATACAATGCTTAAAATATTCTCAAAATAAATTACCGCTTATTTCTGCGATTTATGTAAGAAAGGACGCTTGCGTTCTGCGCAAACGTTTAAATATTATGAAGTTATATGATTATCTTTTGAAGCCAACCGAAAACCCGCTTGACAACATTCCGGAAGACGGCGGTTTTTCCGCGATTTTCAGGACGATCGCATGCATCGGTGATTCCCTCTCGTCGGGTGAGTTTGAATCCCGCAATCCGGACGGCTCACGCGGTTACCACGATATGTTTGAATATTCGTGGGGACAATTCATCGCCCGTCAGATCGGTGCCAAAGTATATAATTTTTCCCGCGGGGGAATGACAGCAATCGAATATGTCAAGTCTTTTGCAGAAGCAAATGACATGTGGTCTAAGGAAAAGCTTGCGCAGGCATATATAGTTGCGCTCGGATGCAATGACCTTTTAGGTATGAATCAGACTGTCGGTACTGTTGACGATCTCCGCGACGATTATACGGAAAACCCGGATACCTTTGCCGGGTGGTACGGTAAAGTCATACAGAGATATATGAAGATGCAGCCACGCGCCAAATTCTTCCTTATGACGATGGTCAGGGGCGGAGATGCAGACTACGATGCAAAGGTTGCGGCTCAAGCTCAACTTATGCGGGATATAGCCGCAAGATTTGATAATACATATGTTATTGACCTTGAAAGATACGGACCTGTATACGATGAAGCGTTTCGCGAGAAATTCTTTATGTTGGGGCATATGAATCCTGCCGGCTATTTGCTTACCGCGAAAATGACGATGGCTTATATCGACTATATTATAAGAAGCGATTTCAAAGCTTTTCGGGATGTCGGATTTATAGGGACAGATCTTTACGATTAAAAGCTTTCATGTCGGATATTTTATAATTTAATAATAGGTTAGCATTAAAACATGTTCCAAATTTCCTTTAACCGGAAATCTGGAACATGTTTAGTTGAGTTATGAAAAATGTCCGAATGATTTGATTTATAACTGAAAATCCGCAAGTCAACGCTATATGTTCTGAGAATCAAATTTTTATAATAAAAAGAAAGGGTTTATATATGAAGAAGATAGGAATAGCTTTGGGCGGAGGCGGCAGCAGAGGATTTGCTCATCTCGGTGCGATAAAAGCATTGAGAGAAAAGGGGATTTATCCCGATGTTTTTTCGGGAACAAGTGCGGGTTCGATCGCTGCTGCTCTTCTTGCAGCCAAAAAAACACCGGATGAGATATTTGAGATATTGAAAGACATAAAATTGACCGATGCAACAAATGTTACATTACCGATAAACGGATTTGCGGCACTGGATGATTTAAGGGAAATGTTGGATGAAATATTAGAGGGTAAAAATTTTTCCGATTTAGAACATAAGTTATTTGTATGTGTATCAAATCTTTATACCGGTGGTGTTGAATATCTTACTTCCGGTAATGTGGCCAGAGCGGTTCAGGCTTCTTCATCGATTCCCATCTTATTTACACCGGTCGAAATAAACGGGCAGCTATACGTTGACGGCGGACTTATCGACAATGTCCCGATAGAACCATTGATCGATGAATGTGATTATATAATAGCAATTGATCTTATGCCGGTAAAAATCGTAGAGAAAGTTGAGGGAATATCCGATATCATAGTGCGGATGATACAAATAAGCGCTGCGATACAGGCGGATAAAAAAGAATACTGCGATGTGTTGATAAGACTTGAAGAGGTAGCCGATTATAATATTCTGGATATGAATCATAATCGAAAAATATTCGAAATAGGTTATGAGATAGTAAAAAACATGGATATCAGTCTTTAATTACTAAATATAAAAATGCAATACTGCCGGTATTATGAATTACAATCCGGCAGTATTATACCGTTATGTTATATTAAATTAAATACTTTTCCTTGAGCTGATAAATCAGTTTCCGATCAGCCGGACATAAATCAAAACCGGAGATTTCTTCCGGAATAACCCATCGGATATCGGCGTGTTCTGTAAGGGTCGGTTCACCTGATGATATCATACATTCGTATAAAGTCAGCCGGATTTTAATGTCGGGATATTCCTCGATCGAAACGGCAAGAGGTTGTTTGACAGATATATCGACTTTAAGCTCTTCCCTGCATTCGCGGACAAGAGCGGTTTCGCCGGTTTCTCCTGCTTCGAGCTTGCCGCCGACAAATTCCCATTTCATCGGTCTTGATTTTGAAGCTCCTCTCTGAGCCAAAAGCACGCGTCCGTCAGCTCGCTTAATAAATGCCGCTGATACATCGACAAGGTCGGTTCTGCCGGTAATTCTGTAACCAATGATGTAATTTGAAGCGTAGTTTTTTGGATTCTCAACGCTTATTTTGCCGTTGCCGTGAAGATTATAGGTTTTATAAATTACTCCGTCAGTTTCGAAAGCAACGGTGTGTATCCCCTTCCAAGGGGCGCCGGGATTCCAGTATGATATGATATATTTTCCGGGGTTATTAAGCTCACTTGACTTTATCCTGATATACTTTAGTCGGAATTTTTTCAGCATTACACCCGTAAGAAGAATATTTGAGCCGAAAAATCCCCAGCCGACCATTAAAGCCGAGAGCTGAAACTGTTTTATCGTCTCATATAAAGTCGATTCAATCCCAAAAATCACCTTTATATTATGAATCGAGATCGCTTCGCAGACATTATGCTGCGCTTTATAAAGACCGTATCTGTAAGATTGACCGACTTCGCCGTTTTGATCATTTATTAGTTTGTTTTTAGTTTGAACGAGTTTTTCTGCCTTTTTATTATGACTGTAGTTTGCCGCGGTTATTATAAGATATCCCGTAATGTATGCAGTGAACGCAGCAATGATAATCCGGATCAGCATACGAGACTTTCTATAACCTTTTCAACTTTTGAGGCGAGTGTCGAAAGAGCTCCGTCCTCGAACGGGGAGGTTATTCCGGCTTCGCTCAGCAGCTGCGGCCAGAATTTTTCACCGCCCTGTTTCGACAAAGCCATATATTTTGCAAATGCGTCATCGTAATTTTCAAGTGATTTGAGCAGGAAGCCAAAGGCTGCGGTCTGCGCGAGGCAATAGTCTATGTAATAGAAAGGCGCTCCGTATATATGACTCTGGTATTGCCAGCGGCGTCCGTCCTCAATGAATGGGATACCGTCAAAGCATATGAACGGACGATACTCACTTTCCAGCTCTTTCCAGACGGCACAGCGTTCTGCGGGCGTAAGGTTCGGCTGGCTGTAGATTATATGCTGATAATAATCAACTATCGTGCCATAAGGTATGAAAGATAAATTTTGCAGCGCGTGCATAAACTTATATTTCTCCGAATTTTTTCCGAAGAAATTATCGATATATTTCCACGCAAAGAATTCCATGCTCATCGAATGTGTTTCGGCGGTTTCCATACCTCCGCAGCCTATTTCATCGGCAAAGCGGTTATTGCCGGTAAGATAGGCATTAAGCGCGTGACCGGCTTCGTGGGTCATAACATCGACATCGTCTGCTGAACCGTTAAAGTTGGCGAAGATAAACGGCTGTTTGTAATTCGGAATATATTTGCAGTAGCCGCCTCCGCACTTATTCTTGCGTGCGTCAACATCGAAAGCATCATTTTCGAGCATCATATCGATGAAACTGCCGGTTTCGGTACCCATCGCATGATACATAGCGTGCGTTGCTTTGAATATATCCTCTTTTGTGCCGACCGGTTTCGGGTCACCGCCTTTAACGACAATACCGTCGTCATAGAACATGAATTTATCTATTCCGATCCGTTTGGCGTTTTCCGTGCGCAGGCGGGAGACGACCGGAGTTATAGACAAAAGGACATTTTTCCTGAATTTTGATATGTCTTCAACACCGTAACTTACCCGTCGCATACTGTAATAACCGAGTTCCACAAAGTCTTTGCAGCCCATTTTACTAGCCATTCCGTTTCTGACTTTAACCAATCGGTCGAATATGTCGTCAAGCTGCTCTTTGTTTTCATTAAGCACATTTCCTTGAACCTGATATGCTTCCCTTCTGGTGTCTCTGTCTTCCGACTTGAAGAAACCGGCAAGCTCCGGGCGGCTCATCTTCTTGCCTCGGAATTCATACTCGAGACCGGACATCAGCTTTGTATAATCGGTAATGAGCTTGTTTTCTTCTATTTTATCGGGAATAATCGTTTCCGACATAGCTTTTGATTCTATTTCAAGATATCTGAAATAAACATCTGATAAAGCTTTTTCAAGCTGTGGGCGGAGGGGGGAGTTAAGCAGTGCGGCACCGTAATTCAGTTCAATATTCTGGATTTCCGGGCTTATTTCGTTCCAGAAATCTTTTTCTTTCACATAAAACTCGTCTGCGGTATTGCAGGTATATCTTATCGAGCAAAGCACCGAGGCAGTGGTTAATTCTCTGCCGAGTTTTAGCTTTTTGTCTCTCAGCGCGAGAATTTCATCCACCGAGGTGGATGTTTTAATTTTTTCGATTATTTCGCCCATATCGGAGTTGAATTTTTGGATGTCAGGGCGCTTGTATTGCATATCTTTGATTTTCATTTGCTTGTCTCCTGAAAGTTATTTAATCCATCCGTTTGATGATACATCACTCGGCATACACCATTCACCTCGAGGTGAGAGGGAGATTGAACCGATTTTAGGTCCGTCCGGCAGACATGAACGCTTGAATTGCATGGCAAAGAAGCGTTTTAAAAATACCGTGAGCCATTTGTCGATTACTTCAGGTGTATAAAAGCCGTAGAAGCTGTAATAAGCGAGCCTTCGTATCTTCTCCGGCGCAAAGCCGAATCTGATCGTATAATACAAGAAGAAATCATTGAGTTCATATGGGCCGACGAAATCTTCCGTTTTCTGGGCTATTACTCCGCTATTATCGGCAGGAAGCAGCTCCGGGCTTACCGGAGTGTCGAGAATGTCATTCAATACCGCTGCAAGTTCATTGTCACCGCAGGTATCTGCAGCATAACTTATCAGATATTTAACCAATGTTTTCGGGACAGAGGCATTTACACCATACATCGACATATGGTCGCCGTTATAGGTTGTCCAGCCGAGCGCGAGCTCAGAAAGGTCGCCTGTGCCGACAACAAGAGCATTTAATTGATTTGCTATATCCATCAGTATCTGAGTGCGTTCGCGAGCCTGAGCATTTTCAAACACGGCGTTTTTAATATCAGGGTCATGGCCTATATCGGCAAAATGCTGCTCTACAGACTTTTTGATATCGATATATCTTAACGATACACCGAGTCTTTCACAGAGAATTTCAGCATTTGATTTAGTTCTGTCGGTAGTTCCGAAACATGGCATTGTTATGGCGGTAATGTCTTCGGTTTTCAAATCAACTTCTTTTATGGCTCTGACTGAAACAAGCAAAGCTAAAGTTGAATCAAGCCCCCCGGATATTCCGATAACCACGCCGGAAGAACGTGAAGCTTCAATACGCTTTGCCAGTCCCTTACTTTGAA
Organism: Clostridiales bacterium; assembly: GCA_012800735.1. Lineage (GTDB taxonomy): Bacteria > Bacillota > Clostridia > Oscillospirales > CAG-272 > JAAZGC01. The sequence continues at coordinate 44,007 of JAAZIU010000032.1, forward strand.
TTGTAAGAATCGTTTCACAATACTCTTTCTTGTCTTCCCTGTTCGCAGGAATAAAAGGCAGTCGGGAGATTTCCCGCGTAAGAGCCGTCTCGTTGCTGTCGAAAGGGATATCGATAATAGCGTAGTCTTCAGATTTGGGCAATGATTGAAAAACTTTTTTTCTGCGTCTGTCATGCGCAAGTCTGCCTGTATCAATCTCTGAAATCAGCAAGTTTGCTTTTTCGGAAAACGGTTCCCTTTCAGCAAGAATTTCACCGTTTTCGCAAATCAGGCCGTGTCCCGAGAATACCATGTCGGTTGTAGACTCACCGTCACCGGCGTTGGAACAAATATAAGCGGAAATAAGTCGGGCAGATTGATTCTCGATAAGAGACCGGCGAGATTTTTGTTTACCGACGGTTTCATTTGACGCTGACAGGTTTACAATTATTGCAGCGCCTGCAGCGGCGTAGTTTACAGACGGCGGTATCGGACTCAGTAAATCTTCTCCAAGTTCAACGCCGATACATATATCCGGATATTTGTTACATCGAAAAAGCAGTTTTGTTCCGAAAGGTATCTTGTTATCAAAACCTTCGACGGTTATTTCCGTATTTTTGTTTTCTTGAAATAATTCAAACCATCGTGGTTCGGAAAAACCGCCGTAATTGGGAAGATTTGTCTTCGGTATAAGCCCTAAAAGTTTTCCGTCAAACAGCGCTGCGGCGCAGTTATACAGTCTGCCCTGATTTTCTATCGGCAGACCTGCAAAAACAAGAAGCTTCTTTCCTTTTGTTGCATCGGCAATTTCCGCAAGCGCCTTTGAGGCGTTCGCGATAAGAGCGGACGATAGAAACAAATCTCCGCATGTATAGCCGGTAACGCAAAGCTCCGGCAATACAAGCAGAGAAACTTTTTTATCATAGGCGGCTTTAATAAGCCGTATTATGTTTTTTGAGTTTGCCGCGCAGTCAGCGACAGAAATTTTCGGGGTGGCAGCGGCAACTTTAATAAATCCGTCTTTCATTTAAATCAAGCTCCGATTGACATTTTTATGCATGAAACAATACAAAACCCATATGCCGGATCATCTTTTATGTTGAAAGTGTAAATGTCACTTACAACGGTTTCTGCGTCATCGTTAATTTCCATAACATTGACATATGCGATATACTTTGATTCGCCATCGGTATCGGTTTCGTCCTCAATTACATCTGTAATAACAATTTGAGGAATATAATTAATCTCTAATTCAGGTAGGGTCAGAGTATCGGATTCACAGTTGTCCGGATTTGTCCAGCCGTAATAAAACAAAGTTCTCAGATTTTTTTCAAGTTCTGTTTTTGAAAGTGTTCTGTCAGCTCCTTTGAAGTTTAACAAACTGCTGAGGGCAACTGAAACGAATTCCGGATCCGACGGCCGATATCCGAGAGTAGTGTCGTTTTTTTTATTAAGGTGTTTTATGGAAAATATTAACGCGCGAAAAGCCGGTTCGAATTCTATCGCTCTATCGATCAGCTGCTCGTCGGAGTAATGTCCGGATTCGGTATCAATTGCGACAGATACAGTGTCGTCACCGACGGTATCACCTTTTGAAGCGCATGACGACATTAAAGTAAGCAACAAAAATGAGACAACGATAAAACTGCGGAAAGATAATTTCTTTTTAAGAATATTTAATTTCACTTAATCACCCGTTCCCCAGAAATGGACAATGTTCAGATCCTCTTCAAGATCCGAGCCGTGAGTTCCGCGTCCGATTTCGTCGTTATGGCAGCCATGGTCGGTTATCCAGGCAAACAGTGATTTATAACCTTCTTTGTTCCATTTGCTGCGCGCTTTTTTAACAAGTCTGTCGAAATGGTCGGCATTGATATCAATCTGCTTAAGGGAAATTTCCGCTTCGACTCCTTCCCCGTGCATTACGCTGTCATAATTTCCTTCATATATGGCATAGAAATCATACCGGTCATCATTCAAAGCTTCAAGCGCGGCGTCAAAGCAAAGGTCGGAATCGTTTGTGATAATATAATCCATTTCACGCTCTTTGAAGATTTTAGACATACTGCATTCTTTGGGAGCGATAATCACCGGTTTCTTTCCGTTTTCTATGAGACGGTCAAAAAGAGTGTCTACTTTTAAAACAGGTTTTTCGTATCTTTGTATACCATGGACAGAGGGCATAACTCCGGTATAAATTGTCGCAAAGCAGACCGGTGTAACGCTGGGCATTACGGTGCGCATCGGCAGCGCCATACGAGTGTTGTTAATGACTTTGGCAAATTTGTCGGTATATTTTTGGTACAGCCATAAAGCGACAGCGTCGGGATTATATATAAGAGCCTTTTCAATTTTTCTGTTAGCTCCGCAATAATCGGAAATCATATTTTCAACCGGTTTGAGTATTTCATCCGGAACGGAAAGTTTTGGCGCTTCGATACCGAATGCTCTTGAAATAGTCGGTGCAACGCTTGTATTTATATAAGAGTTTAGCATTATGAGCCTCGTTTCTTACTGTTTATCTGTCTAATATATTATAGCATCAGCAAAAGCCCATGTCAAGCATTATACGGCAATAATTAACCATATTCACTTGACTGTTTGTATAGAATCTGGTATAATTGACACACGGTGTTTTAAATATTTATGTTTATTTGCAGGTGTGTTTATGAATTCAGAACTTGTTTACAATGTACCGGACATTCGTTCATTTAGAGAGCTGGTCGCTTATTCTACCGAAAAATACGGCGAACGCATAGCCTTTACTTTTTTTAAAAAACCCGGTGATATCGAAACAATCACATATAAAGAAACATATGCAGACATACGCGCTCTGACGGCTTACCTGAATTCAAAAGGATATACGGGAAGTCATATCGGTGTTTATGGAAAAAACTGTTATGAGTGGGCGCTTACTTATCTTTCGGTAACCTGTGGCGTAGGTGTTGTTGTCCCTATCGATAAAGAGCTTAAGGTTCAGGATATTGCAGCGATTGTAGATAATTCCGAGCTTGAACTGATTATATGTCACGATGATATAAAAGACAACTTAGATATGCTTTCAAACCATGTCTGCCGTATGCCGCAGCTTATGCCGATGTCACAGATTGAAGCGGCAGTTGCTGAAGGAAGAAAACTTATTGCGCAAGGCGATTGCAGTTATGAAAATCATCGGGTAGATCCGGATGAGATGTCGGTCATACTATACACTTCGGGAACAACCGGGTCTCAAAAAGGCGTCATGCTAAGTCAGCATAACATCTGCTTTGATATTGTCGCAATGCGCAAACGTTTTATGCTTCGTCCGGAGGATCGAGTGTTGTCGATTCTCCCGCTTCACCACACCTATGAATGCACGGCGGGATTTTTGACCCCTTATTACACCGGTGCATCAATCGCTTATTGCACAAGCCTGCGTCAGATAATGAATGATTTTGCGACCTTCCGCCCTACACATATTGTTGCGGTTCCGTTGCTGCTCGAAAGTTTTCACAGCAATATAGTGAAAAAAGTAAAGAAAACCAAATTAGGCTCGCTGCAATATAATATGGGAATAGGCGCTTCACAGCTTTCCAGCGCTATCGGTAAAATTCTTTTTTCACAGATACACGCGGCATTCGGCGGCAGACTTAGGGGAATAGTATGCGGTGCCGCCGCCCTTTCTCCTGTAATATTTAACGACCTTACATCCTTTGGATTTAAGGTTTATAACGGTTACGGATTGACAGAAACCTCTCCCGTTGTTATGATGCACAACGATTTTAAAAGACGTTATGCCGATGATGTGGGTACAACTCTTCTTGGTGTTCAGGTAAAATTAATGGGAACCGGAGATGACAGCGACAAGGAAGTTCAACCGGGTGAAGTCGGTGAAATCGCGGTTAAAGGCAAAAACGTCATGCTTGGATACTATAAGGATCCTGAAGCTACTGCAAAAGTAATGGTTGACGGTTGGTTTTACACAGGAGATTTAGCGCTATATAATGAGCGCGGCGACTATCAGATAATGGGACGGATAAAGAATGTTATTGTAACCAAAAACGGCAAGAAAATATTCCCGGAAGAAATGGAGGCATTGCTTGAAAAGAACCGTTTTGTAAAAGAATCAGTTATTTACGGCAGTGATTCCGGGGACGGAGATTCTGTTGTAACGGCTAAGATATTCCCTGATTTTGATGAATTGAACAAATATCTCAGACAAAACAATCCCGGTATCGAACAAGATATCGAAACTGCGGAAAATGACTGCGTATATTCGGATAAATACAAAGCTTGTCTGACACAGATATTTAAGAGCGTGATTAAAGATGTTAATCGCAGTGTTCCGCCTTACCGTTATATCCACAAGTTTCATATAAGAAAAAACGAGTTTGTTAAAACTACTACCAGAAAAATCAAACGGAATATTGAGGATACCGAGACGGACTATATTATCCTTTCTTAAGAACACAATAATATTTCAGGAGGTGCTGCATGCCCGCTAAACCTAAACGGGCTTATTCAATGAAATATGAGAAGGAACAACACTCTTCGCCTGTTTTCTCGATTTATATGTTAGATAACAATTAAGGTAAAATATCAATAATGAAATATAAAAACAACAAGAATAAAATACGCTCGTTTGACGGAGCGGTGTTGTATCAGATTAATTTAAGGGCTTTTACTCCGGAAGGTACTATTAAAGCTGCGGAGAAGCTTATTCCCTTTCTTTCCGAAATTGGCATTGATATTATTTATCTATGTCCGATAAATACGGCGGATGATGACAGCGACACTACCGGTTTCTCTGGGCGACAACTGAAAAGCGGTTTTAATAACCCGAAAAATCCATATCGAATTAAGGATTATTATTCGGTTGATGATGAATACGGGACATTAGAGGATTTGGTTTCTTTCTCAAATACGATACATAAGCATAACATGAAGCTGATTCTTGACGCGGTTTTTTATCACTGTGGTCCCGGAGCGGTTTTCATTGATGAGCATCCGGACTATATAATGAGAAAGTCTGACGGAACACCGGATACGGGTGGGTGGCATTTCCCGAAGCTTAATTTTGAAAATCCCGATTTAAGAAAATATCTTATCGGATCGCTTGAACATTTCATGACAAAAGGTGGAGCGGACGGATTTCGCTGTGACGTAGGCGACGGCGTACCTCTTGATTTTTGGATTGAGGCTCGCGCTGCGCTTGAGTTAATCAATCCGAGGGTTATAATGATTAACGAAGGCGTTAAAGCAGAGGCGCTTGAGACTGCGTTTGATGCAAACTATGATTTTTGTTGGTCTGAAGCTCTCCAAGATGTTGCGAATGGTAAAAAAGCTGCCTCTGAAATAGTTTCTTATTTCGAAGCGGAGCAGAAGCGACTTCCGGAGGGCGCAAATGTTTTAAGAGCTTACGAAAATCATGATTATGCAAACGACGCATATTATGATCGCTTAGAAAAAAGACTCGGGCACAGAGCGGTGGAAGCACTTAATGTACTTAACTTTTCTATTAGCGGGATACCATTCGTTTATAACGGTTCGGAAATCGCAGACTCTAATCGCCACAGCATATTCGGAAATCGTTTTACAGCGGGGTGCTGTGTTATTAACTGGTCAAATGCTTTGACTGATTACGGTCGCCGCAGAAAAGGAGTTATCGCTCAACTTTGCAGGATGAGGCACGAAATACCTGCGATTGCTTACGGCAAAACCGAATTTGTCGAGAATGACCGTCCGGTAGAGGTGCTGAGCTTTATACGCGAGGCGTACAATTCCGATAATCAATCAAATGCCTGCATATGTCAAGAAAGCGCCGATGATATTTCCGATGTTATTGCCGTTATAATCAACCTTTCGGATAAACCGTTAACTGTAAAGATTAAGGCTGACAGCAGTTTCGAATCGATTGTCACATGGAGCGGGGTTCACTATGAATATAAAGATGATACTCTTCGCCTCGATATGTTGCCGTGGGGATATATAATAGGCAAAATGTAATATAAAAAAGGGAATCATAAAGTGGTTCCCTTTAATAGTCAGTTAAGACGATATTTCTCTTCGAATGTTTTATAATCATCAGAGTATTGTCCGATTTCGGATTTTCTCACTTTTGAAAGATAACTGTGCTGATTTAAGACTGAAGCTTGAATCTCTATCATACATACCGCGATATTTGAGCAATGATCGGAGATGCGTTCCAGATTTCCGAGAAGGTCGGCTAAAATAAAGCCGAGTTCAATCGTACACTGGCCTTTTTTTAATCGTTCTATGTGCCGCGCTTTAATTTCTTCGCGTAATTTATCTATGACTTGTTCAAGAGGCTCTACCCTTTTTGCCGATTTTGTGTCGTTTTCTATAAAGGCGTTTATTGAAATACTGAGCACTTCACGAAGAGCCTTAATCATTACGCCGATATCAACCCTTGCTTCATCGGAAAAACTTAGCTCCTTGTCTCTCATTTCCTCTGCTATCTGAGCTATGTTAAGCGCGTGATCGGAAATTCTTTCGAGATATCCAATCGTTTGAAGAAGCTTTGTCACCTGGTCGCTGTCATGAATGGTCATTTCGCGGGAGGATATTTTTACAAGGAAAGTACCTAATTTATCCTCGTAGTCGTCTATCATATCTTCACCGGTTTTTACGCTCCGGTATTTTTTCTCATCGTAGCTGTCGAGCAATTCAAGAGCAGTTATGACAGTATCATGCGACAGGCGCGCCATCTTATTTGTAATGTTCTGGCTTTCGATGACGGCAAAAGACGGAGAAGTTAGAAGGCGGTCGTCAAGAAAAACTTTTTGCAGATTATTATCCTTCTTTTCCCTTATCGTTATTTCTGTCAGTCTGAGTATCATTTTTGAAAACGGCAGAAGAATCAAGGTCATCGCAATATTATAAATGCTGTGGAACAGCGCTATGCCTACGGGGTTTATATATTTATCACCAAAGACGCCGTTAGTTATTCTGTTTATAATATAAAGCGTTGGCAGAAAAATGAGGGTGCTTATGATTTTTATATAAGTATGAGCGGCGGCGACCCTCTTTGCGTTGACATCGGTTCCCATTGCCGAGATTAATGCCGTGACGCAGGTACCTATGTTCTGCCCCATTATAATTGGAATAGCAACGCCGACGGTTAAAGTTCCGGTGAGGGAAATTGCTTGCAATATACCGATTGATGCGGCTGAACTCTGGATCAGCGCGCTCAAAACCGTACCCGTAACGATTCCAAAGATGGGATTTTTTAACATTACTAAAAAAACATCGGTGAACCATAATTCATCAGCTAACGGAGTGACAGCATAGCTTATTTGCGTCAGGCCAATCATAAGTATAGCGAAACCGAGAACAATTGATGCAATATCTTTTCTTCTGTTACCTTTTGCAACTTTGATTATTATAACGCATACCAAAGCAATAATCGAAGCGAGAGCCTCAGGTTTCAGAATCAACAAAAAAACATTATTGTTTGTGACACCCGCAAAAGAAAACAACCAAGTCGTAAGAGTTGTTCCGATGTTTGAACCCAATATAATGGGGATGGTCTGTGAGAGCTCGATTAAGGATGAATTTACCAGCCCTACAAGCATTACTGTCATTGCAGACGAACTTTGAATTGCAACGGTGATAACCATTCCGACGGCAATTCCTTTAATAGGATTAGACGTGAGAGATTTTAGCGTCTTTTCAAGTTTGCTGCCGGCCATCTTCTGCAATCCGTGCGACATGACATGCATTCCGTAAAGGAAAAACGCCAATCCGCCGCATAGAATGAAAATATTGTTGAGTCCCACAACATCCCTCCAAAAATAACGAAAACTATTCAATTTATCATAACATAAAGTTATTTGTCATTACAGTTGATTAAAGTAAACACAAAGTAAAAAATATTTAATGCAATCCCCTTTCTTGTTTTATATTGAATTAATTTTATAACTAAATTATGAGGAATATTTATGATTTATAAGCAGATTATATGGGATTTTAACGGAACTATATATGATGATGTCGGTATAGGTATTGAGTCGGTAAACACTTTACTTGCAAAACGCGGGCTTAAAACTATAGATTCTCTCGAGGAATACAAGAGAATCTTCAGATTTCCGGTAAAGGAATATTATAAAGATCTCGGCTTTGATTTAGAAAAAGAAGGATACGAAAACATCGCGCATGAATGGATGGCAGAATATCTGAAAAACGAGGAACACGCCGGCCTTTTTGAAGGTATCGAAGCGCTGCTTTTGGATATTAAGCTCAAAGGAATACGGCAATATCTGATTTCAACGACGGAGATTAAGATGCTGTTAAATCAGTTGAAAAGGCTGAATATACACGAAATGTTTGACGAAATAATCGGAACAGGGGATATCTACGCTCATTCAAAGCTTCAGGCGGCAATAAGCTGGTCTGAGGGACGATGCCTTAAAGATACGCTGTTGATAGGTGACACTTATCATGATTATGAAACCGCGGAAGCGCTCGGAGTGTCTTTTGCGGCGGTATTATACGGGCATGGAGCTGAAAGCTCGTTTCATCCGAGCACTTTGTTTTTCAAAAATGTCGATGAAATCAGGATGTTTTTGAACATCTGAGCTTTATATTTTAGATAGACTAAAAATATTAATAGAAATGACAATTTTTGATTTAATTTTTAAGGCTGTCCCGTTATCTTAAAAGACAAAAAGAACGACTATTATAACAATATAGCGGCAATACCCGCTATACACGGCGGTATTTTATGATTGCAATATCATGTGAAGATATATCTATTAGCTTTGGCGCTGAAACCATACTTGAAAATGTAAGCTTTTCGATTAACGAAGGAGACAAGCTTGGAATTGTCGGAGTAAACGGCGCCGGAAAATCCACACTCGTCAAAATTATTTCCGGTGAATACAGACAGGATACCGGAAATGTATATATATCAAAGGACAAAACCGTAGGATTTCTTGACCAGGACATTGGGTTCGACTCGGAAAACACACTCATAGACGAGATGTATTTTGCGTTTCCGGAATTGATTGCCGACGAGGTGCGCTTAAATGAGCTCCATGAAAAAATCGAAGCCGGCGAAACAGATAAGACGATTATTACACAATACACTTCCCTTCATGACAGTTTTTTATCACGCGGCGGTTATGAATTCCGAAGCAGATGCAGAGGGATGCTGGTAAACCTCGGATTTGACGAAAGCTTCTGGCAGCTTAGAATATCTTCCCTTTCAGGCGGACAAAAAACAAGAGTCGCTCTGGCAAAGCTGCTTTTGTCTGATCCGGATATATTTGTTCTCGATGAGCCGACAAACCATCTCGATACAAATTCTCTTACCTGGCTTGAGCAATATCTTAAAGCCAGCCGGGCTACAATTATTGTTGTATCTCATGACAGGTATTTTATGGATGTAATTACCAATAAAATACTTGATATTGAAAACGGCAAGGCAATATTATATGACGGAAATTACAGCGAATTTGTTGTAAAAAAGTCAACTGACCGCGAAGTTCAGATGCGCCATTACATCAACCAACAAAGGGAGATACAGCGTATTGAGGAGATTATAGAGCAGCAGCGCCGCTGGGGACGTGAAAAAAATATCCGTACCGCAGAGAGTAAACAAAAAATGATCGACCGTATGGAAAAGGTAGAGCGCCCCGAAGACCTTCCGGATACGATCAGGATGAGATTTACGAAAAGCGGCGAAAGCGGTAACGATGTGCTTATTTTCCATGATTTGTCAAAATCATTTCCCGGAAAACCGTTATTTTCCGACCTCGCTTTGACAGTCAGAAAAAACGAGCGTGTATTTATTACCGGCGAGAACGGCTGCGGAAAATCAACATTGATGAAAATCATTTCCGGATTTGAAAAACCGGACAGCGGATATGTTGAATACGGCTACAACGTTGTTATCGGTTATTATGATCAGGAAAATCAGAATCTTAACAACGAAAAAACAGTGATAGACGAGCTTTGGGACTGCGAGCCGGGACTTACCGAAACGCAGGTGCGCAATGCCCTCGCACTATTCCTGTTCAAAGGTGATAACATATTAAAAAAGGTTGAAGTTCTTTCCGGCGGCGAACGTGCGCGGCTGACATTGGCAAAACTTTTAATGAAAAAGATGAATCTATTGGTTCTTGACGAACCTACAAATCATCTTGATATAAATTCCCGTGAAACTCTTGAAAATGCCGTTTCGGAATTTGACGGTACCGTTATAGCGGTATCACACGACCGTTATTTTGTCAAAAAGCTTTCGACGAGGATTCTTGATTTTAATGCGGTAAACGACGGAGAGATTTTTGATTACAAGGGCTCATATTCCGATTATATCGAATACCGGGACAATTATCTTGTCAAGACCGAAACGGAAGAAACGGAAGAAATATCCTCAGGTAAACTCTCTTATCTTGAAAACAAAAAGCAGCAGCAGGAAAAGCGGCGTCACGAAAATACAATGAAGCGAATCCGCGAAAACATAAGTAAAATTGAAAAAGAGATAGAGCGTTTGGATAATATTATGTTCGGGGAAGAGTCTTCAAATGCCGAACTCGTAGCTGAATGTTTCGAGAAAAAAGAAGCATTGGAAGCTAAGCTGCTTCACCTTTACGAAAAATACGATAAACTTGGCGGAGAAATATAAAAAAGCGGAATTTTTCCGCTTTTTTTAATATGCTTGTAAACTTGGCATGGATTTAAAATTGTTTATACCATTACAAGCCTTATTTGTTCTCCATGTAGTCGCATATTGCTTTAAAGGTCTCGTCGCTGATACAATGTTCTACTTTACATGCGTCAGACATTGCCGTGTCAGGATCTACCCCCATCATCGTGAAAAGATTAGTCAATATTTTGTGACGGCTATAAATCTCGGACGCTATTTTCATACCGCTTTCGTTAAGCGTAATAAAACCGCTTCTGTCCATTTCTATATAACCGTTCTCACGGAGATTTTTGACTGCATAGCTTACGCTTGGTTTCGTTACATTAAGATGTTCCGCAATATCAACAGATCTGATATAGCCGTGTTTTTCCTTTAAAATAAGCATTGTTTCAAGATAATCTTCAGCTGATTTACGAATTTTCATATATGTCACCCGATTATGTTTATAGTTATCATTTATACTATTTTAATTATAGCATGAATATTTGAAATTATCATTAAAGTTTGTTGTTTTTTATAAAAAACTCGAAATATTGCTCGCTGTGATTATAACTTTAATTCACTTGACAGATATTCGTTCCTGTGATAAACTTACATCGTTATTTTGTTTCTTTCGGAGGAGATATGACTTTAAACGAATTTTATCAGAGATATTCATCTGATTGTACAGCCGGAAGCGCGAATCAACTGCTGGCAAAATATGATTCAGAAATGACTTTTACCGGACGATGCTATTATAAGCTGTCTCACGGCGGCGAGAATTACTCACTGTTGTTTTCCAATTCGATTGACAGTACTTTTGCGGACGGTTCGATATCCAAGGCAAACGATGTCGGAGGAGAGTGGGAAATTTTATCGATGCGTATCGGAATATGCTGCAACAGTAGTGATATACCTGATTTATGGCATGAAGTAACATTCGGCGGGGCGAGAAGTCATAAGGTCTTCTCTTCTGAACCCTTTTGCACCGACATAATTTGTTTGAATACAAAAAAAGATGATATACTGTGTTATGAAATCACTCTTCGCGGAGCATGTTTTCCTTATCACGAAGAGGCAGTGCTTCCGGTTTGTGTAAAGCAGCCTGACGGAAGTTTTATACCGGATAAACGTGTACCGCTGCCGCTTATGATAGGCTCTGACAGAGAGATTAGTTCCAGAGTCGGCTTTTTGGGGGATTCTATTACCCAGGGGTGCGGAACCGAGGTTAATTCATACACACATTGGGTTGCAAAGATTGCTGATGGGCTTAATAACGATATAAGCGTCTGGAATCTCGGAATAGGTTATGCCAGAGCGTATGACGCGGCATCAAACGGAGGATGGCTTGAACGGGCAAAACATTGCGACACGGTAAATGTCTGCTTCGGAGTGAATGATATTCTCAGGGACAGAACCGCGGAACAGGTTGAAAATGATCTTTATACAATAATTGCTGCTCTTAAAGCTGTCGGTTGTCAGGTAATATTGTTTACCGTTCCTCCGTTTGACATGGTCGGAACAGAGAGAAAAACCTGGTATAGTGTTAATGAAGCAATTCGCAGTCGCTTATGCAGTAAAGCGGATGCTATATTTGATTTTGCCGCTGTGCTGGGCGCGCCGGCTCCCAATCGGCATATTGCTCCTCATGGCGGTCATCCTAATGCGGAAGGCTGCAAGGTGTTGGCTTGCGCATATCTGAAATCAGATATTATTAAAATGCTGCGATACAGGAAGTAAAATATACTGTTTTATATCGTTGGATAAAAACGTTTTTATCCAACGATATAAAAAAACCGGGGAGTTTGATATCCCCGGAAATAATATTTTTAGAAATACAGTCGGCGAATCGCTTCTTTTGCGGCGTAAAAAGCAGGCTTTGGATTACAGTTTACATCACAAATTCCCCAGTAACATTCAGCCGGGCAATCGGGTTTACCGCAATGCCAGCAGGTATGCGCATCGGAGAAACAGAAGATGAAATTACCTAAAACACGCGGATGTGAAGCAAATATTTCAAGCCCTCGTTTAATGTAATCCGCTTGTACTTCTTCGTTATGTCCTCCCGGCATTTCGTTGCCCCACGCCTTGTGGAAGCAGACCGGTTCTAAGTTTTCGGTATTCCCTTCCAGATTCATGAGCTGCTCATGCGTAAGAGTCTTCCCGCGGCTGGAATAACCCCATTCATTTACAAGAATCGGGAGACCGAACGCATCCCAGATAGAATCGAGGACATCCGGCCAGTCATCAATGCTGCCTCCCTGCCATGAACCGAAATATTGATCATTTCCGACATATCCGAACGGATGGTCACCGGAAAACAGCATTTCGCCGACACGGCGGCTTTCCTCTCTCCATGAGGCAAAGTTTGTTCCGCAGACGGCTTTGGGATTGACGTCAAGTATTCCAAGAGCGCTTTGCCGGCAGGCTTCTGCGCAGATATCCAAAGGCACTGAACCGGAAAAAGTCGGAATATCAAGCTCGTTCATACACTGCCAAAGCGGTGCGGCAAGCTCTCCGAGATCGCGAGCCATAAATTCGGTAGACCGTCTGACATTATTATAAAACTCATCGGTTCCGTATCTGCCGCAAATTTCTTCTTTATAACCAAGAATGGTGGGCGTCGACGGCATTACTTTTAGTCCGGCATTGACAGCTTCTTCGAAGTCAGATTTCACCCGGAGCCAGCGGTCACTTACCTGCCCGTTGACCTTATCTTTCCATGGGAATGGGATATTCAAACGTATATGATCTATACTGAGTTCATGGACTAAGTCGTATCTCTTCTCGTTGGTATATGCATATACTATGCCGCGTATTTTGTCTTTTGCTTTTATATCCATTTTACATCATTTTCGGGCTGCGTCGATTTTTGCCATTAGCCTGCGTCCCAACGCTGCCATGAAATTGACCGCGCATTGTATTGTGTCGTCGTCGAAGCGATGGAGGAAATTATCCGCCTCAAAGGTGAAATCGCCTTTATACCCGATCTCTCCAAGCGCCCGAGTTATAGCGTCCCAGTTCATTTTCATATCATAACCGTAAGGTATGGTATGATTATCCGCGCGGTAATTGTTGTCGTGAACATGAAGAGCGCCGAGTCTTTCTGCTCCTAAAACTCGAATAGCTTCATCCGGTTCTTCGCCGACAAGTCCGGAATGACCTAAATCCAGGCAAACGGTGTAAGCTTTCGGGTTATTGAGTTCGTCATAATACTCGCAGAGATCATAACCGAAAGAGCATACATTCGGTACAATGTAACCGCGGCGGCCGTCATAACCCCACATATTTTCAAGGGCGATTTTAATACCGCATTCAAGGGCAACAGGCTCGATTTTACGGAAAAATTCAAAATTGAATGCTTTCTGTTCTTCTGCGCAGGAAGAATAGGAAATCGGGTGAACGACTATTGATTTTGCTCCTAAAACTCCGGCAATTCTTATTGCCTGTTTGATGCGCTCCGGCATCTTTTCGTTATATGCGGCATTTTCTTCTCCGCCTTTCCAGCATGGGAACGGCGCGTGCGCCTGATTGAAGCTGATACCTGCGTCTTCGGCTATCTTTCGTAGCAAAAGTCCGAATTTTTCGGGATCGGCTGAATTCAGGGGGCAAGAATCATCGGTCATGGAAAACATAGAATAGTCAATCGCGTCAAAACCAGCTTGTGCAAACATTTGCACCGCGGTTTCTGCGCCGAAGCGGCGGAAAAGAACATCGGTTTGAGTTGAAAGCAGCATAATATTATTATCCTTTCAGGTATTATATTATAATTAATAATTAATAACGACCGTAGTTTTGTATTGCAGCCATTACAGCTCTCATAGAAGTTAAAAGAGAGCCGTTATTTATTGAGCCTGCAGTAGATATGTTTAATCCCCTTGTGCCGCTTGCTCTAATCATATCGCAGTCGCGGCGTATTTCGGCGACAATTTTGTCTTCATCGTTTGACATGAATGTAAATGGTGCAAGCTGACCGTCGATACGGGTGTTAGGCAAATGTTTTCTTATATGCTCAACAGTGACGGTAGGTCCGAAGTTGCAGCCGGTGAGATTTAGACGGGAAAGTATCGGGACAAGATGACCCATTGCAGAGTCGGAGTGCTGATATCTTTCATCGCCGGGTTCGGGTGAAACATGTTCAAACACCGCTTTTAGTATTGGGTAGCCGAACAGCTCATACATTTCCGGTGTCATCAGATTTGAATCGTCGTCGGCGAAGCTGAAACCGTGATCGAAGTTTGACATGCTCCGACCGGATTCCTCGATAAATATATCGATATATCCAAGCAGCACTTTTTTAATGGTTTCCGAAAAACGCACAAAGAGATCCGGATCGTCGTAATATAGGAAAAGCAGATTTTCGACGCCATAAACCGAAGTTGCAAGAGTGACGGGACCTCTGACGCCGCGAAACTGATACGGTCTTCGTCCGTATTTTTCATATATACGCTTTTTCTCGCTTTCCCAATTCGGAGGAAGGATAAACGAGCGAAGATCCATATTGTCTATTTCATCAAGTTTTCTTTTAAGGTCTTCCGGGGATTCCATTGAACCGCGAAGCCAGGTAGTCTTGCCGTCGAAAACATATTGCCCTCCAAAGACTTCGCCTATCTGACGATATCCCGGAAAATGAGAATCGGCAGGCGGCGGGTCGCTTTCGTTAAGCAGTTTTCTGCCGACGATTTTTAACGCTTTTTCATTATAACGCTTGTTCAGCTCCTGACGGCGAAACGGTTCTGTATAACCCCAGGGTTCGCCTTCTTCGCCGAGTTCCGCGAATACGCATTCGTCGCTCATACGTATTCCCATAGCGACCTGAACTGCATCGGGGTTGAAGCAGTTAAGCTTGTGTGCTTCGCGGTCATCTGCCCAGAAGCGTTCGATATCGAGGTCAAGTTTCATAGCTACCTCCTTTTTCGTCGGGTTAATTTTATCACAGTATAGGGTCTTTGTCAAGCAATGTGCGAAAAACTTGATATTGATTTAAAACTGAATTGACAACGTGTTTTTTGTGTGTTATAATAGCATTAATGTAACTGAAAGGCAAGATTATATGAGCAATTTTTTAGATATCCTTGAAACGACACGACTGATAACTATAATAAGAGGGATTCCGAGTGAAAAAGCGCAGTCAACAGCTGACGCGCTATTTGAAGGAGGGGTAAGACTTGCCGAATTTACCTTTGACTTCAGCGGAAATAAACCCGATGAAGATATAGCAGAGATAATAAGATCTGTTGTAAAATACACGACGGGACGAATGATAATCGGTGCCGGAACCGTAACTACCGAAAAGCAGCTCAAACTCGCATATGAAGCCGGCGCGGAGTTTATTATTTCTCCCGATGTTAATGAGAATATAATCAAACATACAAAAGAACTAGGGCTGTTCTCTGTTCCCGGCGCTTTGACGCCGACCGAGATTTCTTCAGCGCTGCGCTTTGGCGCCGACTGTGTGAAGATATTCCCTTCTTCCGCTTTCGGACCGTCATATTTTAAGCAGGTTACCGCGCCTTTTAACGGAGCAAGGCTGCTTGCGGTAACCGGAATATCTCTTGAAGATGTAAAACTTTATCTTGACAGCGGCTGTTTTGGTTTCGGGATTGGGGGAGCAATAACCGGAACCGACTGGGATTTCGAAATAATCAAGCAAAACGCTTCGCTGTGGAGCACGGCATGTAAGAAATAAACACTTATAATAAAACGGAGGCAGGCATGAAAACAAAATACGGATTTAATTTTTTGTGGATGTTTTCCGGCAATTACGGCAAAACGCCTCAGGAGCCAAATCAGGAAGAACTTGATTTTGTCGCCGGCGAAGGCTTCAACTTTGTTCGTATACCGACTGATTATCACTTTTGGACAAAGGATTTCGATTATTTTAATCCGGACGAAAATATCCTCGGTTATATTGACAGGTATATCAAAGCATGCAACAGCCGCGGTCTTCATGCCTGTCTGAATATACACCGCGCGCCCGGCTACTGCATCAACCGTCCGGAAATTGAAAAAAACAATCTCTGGAGAGACGAGGAGCCTCTTGAAGCCTTTATATTCCTCTGGAAGATGTTCGCCGAAAGATACAAAGGGATTTCCTCGGAAAAACTGAGCTTTGATCTTATAAATGAGCCTTGCAATATACCTCCGACTCATCCCTGCGACAGAAAGGATCACGAGAGAGTCATAAGGAAAACGATAAGCGAAATACGCGCGGTCGATCCTTCAAGAGAGATTGTCATCGACGGATTTGACGGCGGCGGAAGCGCGCTTCCGGAGCTTGCCGATCTTGGCTTACAAAACGTGATTCATTCGGGTCGGGGATATGAACCGTTCCAGGTTACTCACTACAAAGCCGAATGGGTGAGAGGAAACATAGACTGGGTCGTTCCGGAATATCCCGGAGAGGTTGCGCCCGGCAGGATTTGCAATATAGATTCGCTTCGCAAGTATTATAAACCATGGATTGATGTTGAAAAAGCGGGAGTTAAGGTACATATCGGCGAATTTGGTTGCTACAACAAGCTTCCGAATGACCTTGCGCTGCGCTGGTTTGAAGATCTGCTTACAGTATTTAGAGAAAACGGCTGGGGGTATTCACTATGGAACTTCAAAGGTTCGTTCGGAATAGTTGAACACGGCAGACCAGGTACCGAATATGAATACTATAAGGGATTTAAAGTTGATCGTAAGCTACTTGAATTATTGAAACTTGGGTTTTCAGGTAAGTAAATATTTAAAAGGACGCTTTAAGCGGCGTCCTTTATATTTTATTTGAGTTTATTATTAAAAAAACAGGAGAATGACATGGATAACATAATAAAGGTTCTATTTCAAGGGGACTCGATTACCGACGGAATGCGTTTAAAAGACGAGGCAAGCCGTTGGGACAAGAATCATCAAATCGGTCACAGCTGGGCATATATCGTTTCCGCCAAATTGGGTTTAGATCATCCGCGCAAATTTGAATTTATTAACCGTGCGGTTTCAAGCAATACCGTCGTTGACTTAAGCGAGCGCTGGGAAAAGGATGCTGTCGGGATTGCTCCGGATATATTAGCGATTTTGATCGGAATAAACGACGCAAGCAAAATCTGCAAAGACGCATCTTACACAGCGAAAGATTATATTATGGGATATGAAAAACTTTTGCAAAAAAGTCTTAAAGCTAATCCTGAAACCAAATTTATTTTGTTAGAACCGTTTACAACAAGAGATAATTATTTAAGGCAAGCATCGGATACTTTGGCAATACTTTTAAATGAACTTTGTGTAAAATACGGTGCTATGTTTGTTCCGCTTCAAGATTACTTTGACGAGGTGTGCGATAAATACGGCAAATCCTATTGGCTTTGGGATGACGTACACCCTACCGAAGCGGGTCACGGGCTGATTGCCTATGAGTTTTTAAAACGATTCGAGTCTGAATATCTCTAAGGCTATTTTCCGAGACGTTTAAGCGTCTTCTTCAGTCGCTTTCTGTATTCATCCGCTGCTTCCTTCGGTGCGGTGATTGTCATCTGATCGCCGAAGGTAAACAGCCACCCCCAAAAGGTCGGACCGATTCTGACATTTGCGTCGACCGAAAGCAAATCATCCTTAAGGACTGAAACTTCAGTATCTTCCCCGAATTTATCATAAACGGCATTCAGAATCTTTCTGTCAAATTCAAGCGTTACTTTTGTCGCTTCGCTGACGTTATACATGTTGAACACCGATTCCGTATATTCGGCAATTCCCTTTTCTGCTTCTGCCGCTTCAGGGCTTATCGGTTCGTTAGTTTTAACCACTCGTTCCATCCTGTCGACGCGATAATTGCAAAGCTCGTTATATTTTGAACTATAACAAATTAAATAATAGTAATTCTCCGAATAAACGAGGGAAAGCGGTTCGACGTTATATACTTCCCTGTTTTTTCTGTAAACTCTTTCGCGATTTTCGTCAAGGTCAAAATATATAAACTCGGCGCGGCGGTTTTGCTGAATTGCTTCCTCAAGACTGTCGACATTGTAGTAAATCTGTTCGTTGTTATGTTTATGAGTAAAATACCATATCGGTTTGGAGGTTAGAAGATCTCCCTGATAATCTCCCTCCAGAAAAGCTATTTTCCGTATCAGGTCTTGAGTTTTCTTTTCTGTGATAAAGCCGGCTGCTCTTACGGCATCGATCAGGATTTTCAGCTCCGGCGTACTGAATCTTCGTTCTGAAATGTAGTAGCCTTTTTCATGACCTACGAAGACATGCATAATCTCATATCCGTTGGCATTCAAAAGAGCTATGTCTTTGGCTAAAGTGCGCCTGTCGCAGCTGATGCCCTTTTCATTAAGATAACTGATAATTTCGCTTGTAGTCTTTGGGTTATTCTCATCAGAAGATTTAGAGAGCATGTCCGTCAGCACGAGCAGCTTCAGCCGCTGTTTTGCATTGTTTTTCATTTCATTCACCATTTTTTGAAAGCTTTTATAAATACATTATATCATTAAATTCGGCGGTTGTAAAGAATATTAATTATATGTTAATTTAAGCAAAACTATTGCTAATTTATAAATATTATGATACAATAACATTAGGATTGGGGATGGCACCCATCGAAAAAAACGGCATCCTGAAATTCATAAAGATACAGAGGGGGCGACACCCATAGAAAAAAACGTAACTGTTTCGGATGAATTTGGCAATGAATATGAGCCGACCTGGCCCAGACGGGCAAAAGGTCTTGTGAAAAAAGGCAGAGCGCGCTTCGTTTCCGAAAATCACATATGCCTTACTGTGCCGAAAAGCTCCGGTAATTCCGTATTTGAAGAAAGCGGACGGCGCGAGCTGCCGATATACACAGAAGAGGAACAAGCGTTGAATAACGAAATAAATAACGGTGCATTGAACACCGAATATGAAAATCAAGCCGCAGCCGAACCGGTTGATAACGGTTTCAGCCTTTATACCGTAGACTATATGCTTCAAAAGATTGACGAGCTGTCATATCAGACCGAACATCTCGAGCGAGCTTTTGCTATCCTTGAATACAATATAAAGTCAAAGACTTCAGATGATATGCAAGAGCGGACGCCCCGGCAATTCGCCGGCCAATTCGCCGGCGTACCGGGAGCTCCGGGTAATCTCGCCGGACAGGCAATGGCAGATGCCGCAGCCAGGATCTTTGTGGCACGCGAGCAGACAATACGAGAGACGATTAATATGTATCGGAATCTGCTTTATGACATACTTGGTAAGGATGAGACAAATTAAACCGGCATTTTCCAGCTTATGCATAGCTGAATAACTGAATTTTTAACTGACTTCGTTTTTAAAGCGAAGTCAGTTTTCAATATTTCTAAGAAATCATTTGATTTATTTCTAAAATAATTGCTAAATAATTGCTTAAAATAATTGCTAAATATTTTTCTTTTGATTTATAAAATATTCTTTTTAATTTATTGTCGATTTTACACAATCATTACCTGTTATTGATGTTTTAAATATAGTGGGTTCCTACAAAACAATTTACAAAATGCATATATTTTACCAATAATCGCTTTTTATTCTTGTTTTAAAATATAATAAAGGAGAGTGATTATTTATGTCCAGAATGCGTATCATATCAATTCTTGTTGCTTTAATGCTTTTGCTTTCTTCCTGCGCTTTTGGTTCTGACGGCGGAAAAAAGTCTGACTCAAATAAAAGTCGTTTCGGCTCGGGCGGCGAATTATTAAGAATAGTGTCAGGATCGGAAAATATAGAACTCGAACCTTTAATTAAAGCTTACACCGACAATAATAAAGTCACCATTGAAATGACTTATATGGGTTCTGTTGATATTATGAGACAGCTTAAGTCAAATACATCTGAATATGATGCCGTTTGGCCGGCTTCCTCTATATGGATCTCAATGGGAGATAAAGATTTCAGAGTTAAACATACTGAATCTACAAGCCTTAGTCCGGTGGTTTTTGGCATAAAAAAATCTTTAGCCGAAAGTATGGGTTTTGTCGGCAAAAGAGTTTCGATCAATGATATTATGGCGAAAATAAAATCAGGTGAATTAAAATTCTGCATGACTTCGGCAACTCAATCTAATTCGGGAGCCAGCGCATATTTGGGTTTCCTTTCCGGTCTTTCCGGCAATCCGGAAGTTTTGACTATGGATGACTTACAAAACTCAAAACTGCGAGAAGATATAACCGGTCTTTTGCAGGGCGTTGATCGGTCTTCGGGAAGTTCCGAATGGCTCAAAACATTGTTTCTGCAAGGTGACTATGACGCTATGGTCAATTATGAGTCATTGATTATAACCTCGAATCAGGAATTGGTTGCAAGGGGAGACGAGCCGCTGTATGTTGTTTATCCGTATGACGGTTTGTCAATTTCCGATTCGCCTCTGGGATATATTGATTGCGGTAATCAGAAAAAAGAAGAAGCGTTTTTAAACTTTCAGAATTATCTTCTGAGTGAAAAAGTTCAGAGCGACCTGCAGAAATTAGGCCGTCGAACAGGCTTTGAAGGTGTCTTTGATGAAAACAAGGGGGTTTTTAAAGGAGAATGGGGGATAGATACCGAAAGAATTCTGTCGCCGATAAAACTGCCGACTGCCGAAGTAATAATGGAAGCTTTAAACCTCTATCAGAGAGAATTCAGAAAGCCTTCTTTATCAATTTATTGTCTTGATTTTTCAGGTTCTATGTATGGAAAAGGCGAAAGAGGCGTAAAGGAAGCTATGGATCTGATCCTGGATCAAACCAAGGCAAGCGAGCTGTTATTACAGTCGAATCCTCGCGAAATTAATCAAGTTATATTCTTCAATAGCGGTATTATAGACACAGCCATAATTGATCCCAGTACCGAAGAAGCTCTTAACGAATTAAACGCTAAAATTCAAGCTCAGTCCGCCGGAGGTGGAACTGATATATATAAGGCTATGATAAGAGGTCTGGAAACTTTAAAAAGCTATGATTTAGATCAATATAATCCGGCAATTATATTGCTTACCGACGGTGTCAGCGCGGGTTATTTTGAAGATTTTATAATCGCTTATGAGGAATTAGGACAGGATATCCCGGTTTTCTCAATCATGTTCGGCGATGCGGATCCGACTCAGTTGAAAGAAATTGCCGATTATACCAGAGCAAGAGTTTTTGACGGAAGAGAAGATCTGGCTTCAGCATTCAGAAGTGTTAAAGGATATAACTGAAAAGGAATATTTTATGAAAAAAAGTGAAATCCTTCGTGTTATTAAAAGTTTGATAGGGGGATTAGCTGCATTTGCTTTGATGCTTTTTTTCCTGATGCCGCTTCCTATGATTATTTTAGTTCCCATTGCTGTATATATCGGGATTTATTTAATATCTAAACCGGAAATCAAAATCGGTTCCATCAAATTAGATGAGGCAAACGGAGAGGAAATGAAGGCGTTGATGCAGGATGCCTATGATGATTTGGAAACTTTAATCCTTGCAGGCAGAAAGATTGAAAATCAGGAAATCAGACAGCTCGCAAATGACTTGTATCAATCCGGTATATCTATATTCGAGCATTTACATAAGAATCCCGACAAAATCAATTTGGCGAGAAGATTTTTCAACTATTACCTGGATACGGCTGCCGGCCTGGTTGATAAATATCAGAAATTGAGCGCTTCAAAAGTAAAAGGTGAGTCTGTCAAAAAAGCCGAGATTGACGTTACAAACGGTTTGACAGTTTTAACAAAGGCTTTCGACCAGCAGTATGAGCGTTTAATGCAAGGGGAAATAATGGATATAACAACAGATGTTAAAGTCTTGGAACAGACTTTCAGGATGGGAGAATAAATGAAAACAAAATGGATCGGACTCGGCATACTCATTTTGACAATGGTAGCAATTATCGGCTATTTTGTCTTACGTCCGCGACCTGTGGATCCAATAATCGGTTATCTCGGCGGAGAAAAAATCGGTCTTTTGGAAGATGAAGAATTCAAATCTGAAATGGCAGATAAATTCGGTTTGGAATTGCTCTATAAAAAAGCCGGCTCTCTGGATATGGTAAGAGCCGACAAGACGGGAATGAGTTATCTCTTCCCCGCTTCACAAACAGCCCTGGAGCTTTACAAATCGGAGATTGGTTCTCCGATGCGGTCGGAAATAATATTAAATACCCCTCTGGTTCTTTATACCCATACTATGGTAAGAGACAGCTTGCAACAATCCGGTCTTGTTTCCGAAACAAACGGCTCTTACTTTATGGATATGGATAAATTTTCGGCAGCTGTCAAAGAAGGAAAAACTTGGGCGGATATTGGATTGCCGGAATTATACGGCTCTATATCCGTCAAAACAACTGATCCCACCAAGTCCAATTCGGGAAATATGTTTGCAGGACTTATGGCAAATGCAATGAACGGCGGTGTTGTTGTAGACAGTGAGTCTGTCTATAATGTATTGCCGGATCTTAAAGAATTTTTCTCACGAATGGGGTATATGGATACATCTTCCGCCGATCTTTTCTCTCAATTTTTGAAAATGGGTGTCGGCGCTTATCCAATGATTGCAGCTTATGAAAATCAGATTTTGGAATTTGCGGTTACCCAACCGGATACCTGGCAAAAGGTCGGGCATGATTTGTGTATCATTTATCCGACGCCTACCGTATACTCGTCACATGTTATGATTGCCCTGGATATTAAGGGATATGAAGCCATTGATGCTCTAATGGATCCTGCAATACAAGATATAGCCTGGAAGAGCCACGGTTTCAGAACGGGTATTTCCGGCAGTCAAACTGAAACGGAGATATTCGGCGTTGACGGTGTTTTGACTCAGGTTACCGGCGTTATGCCGATGCCAGATTTTAAAACTATGGATATTATCGTAAAAGAGCTGTCTAATTAACTTTTATAGGTGCGGCTATGGAAAATATCAGCCTGGAATTATTACGAAATCAAAGCTTTGACAAAAATGAATCTGCTGCTGAAGGAAATAAAACTTCGGCGGCAGAAATAAATAAAGGAATTTCAGACTTCGGTCAGGAAATAACAGCCGAGGATAGGAAAAGGATCGATGAGATAAAAGCAAACCTTAACCTATTGGAATCCGGTCAAACGATAACATTCGGAGTCGGCGCTCAAAGAAAATTGTCTGAATTTTCCGATATTATTCTGGATCAGATGAATTATAACGATACGACAGAAGCCGGACAGCTTTTAATTGACCTGCTTGGCGCCGTGGAAGATCTGGGAATTGAGGAATTAGGGGAAACCGGGGGATTTTTATCCAGATTTCCCTTTTTTTCGGCTGAAAACCGTAATTTGAAAAGATTGAAGCTAAAATATGAGAAAATAGAAATTAATATTGACAGGATTGAAGGACAACTCGATCAGACGAGGATACAGATATTAAAAAACATATCCATGCTTGATGAGTTGTATTCGAGAAATTTTAAGTATTTCCGCGAATTGCAGCTTCATATCAAAGCCGGTGAGGAGCTCATTGATGAAATAAGAAAGAAAAGTCTTCCGGAGCTCAGAGCAGAGGCTAAGGCGTCGGGTGATCTTATGTTTGTTCAATTAGTTTCCGACTTTGAAAATACGGTAGTACGGTTTGAAAAAAAGATTTACGATTTGAAGCTTTCTCAAACAATGAGCATTCAAACTGCGGCGCAAATCAAGCTGGTTCAGAATAACGATAAGATTCTGGCAGAGAAAATACAATCGGTAATAATGAACACAATACCCCTATGGAAGAATCAGATTATTATCGCCCTTGGTCTTGCTCGTCAGGAAAACGCTTTAAATATTCAGAGAAATATCAGTAAAGCAACCAAAAAGATTGTAACTGATAATTCCGGGAAAATAAAGAAGAATACCATCGCGGCAGCTAAAGAATCCGAGAAAGGTATTATTGAATTGGAAACCTTGAAAATAGTAAATAATGAATTGATTGAAACGATAAATGATACCCTTAAAATCCAGCAAGATGGCCATGTTCTGCGAAACAAAGCCGAAAACGAACTTCAGCTCCTGGAAGAAGATATGAAAACTTTACTGCTGTTTACAAAAAAAGATTAAGTAGTGTGTTTTAGCGTTTTTGCATATCTTGATGTATCAATGGAAGGTTTTTATTATTCATCTGATTTCGTGGTTTTTATAGGCGATTGGTGACGAATTCTGACGCCTTTATTAAAAATATCGATTTTTTATATCATATATCACCATATTTGTCACTTATCCGTTTGACAAAACTGTTCAATGCTCAAAAAATTTACTTTTCTATTGCTTAAATTTGATAATTGGTATATAATAAAAGTAATAAAATACATGAACAGGAGTAGAATCAATGAACGGAAGCGACTATATCGCTATTGTTACCGAAACAATAGATAACGCATGGAAAAGCCAGACAGATGAAATAGCAAAAGCCTCATCGGAAATCGCAGCGGCTATAATACGAAAGAATAATGTTTTTGTCTTCGGCTGCTCTCACGCAGGTATTATTGCCGAAGAAGTCTTTTACCGTACCGGCGGGCTTGCTGTGATTAATCCGATATTCTTCCCGGGTTTCATGCTGAATACCCGACCCATCACTATGACTTCAGCTCTTGAACGCATCCCCGGTCTTGGTAAGATTATTTTCGAGAAAAATAATATCGGAAACGGAGACTGCCTTATTATACATTCGGTTTCGGGGCGTAATACCGTGCCGGTAGATATGGCTCTTGAAGCGCGGAAGAACGGTGTCAAAACTATCTGTATAACCAACCTTAAGTATACAAATGCCGTCGAGTCAAGACACCCGGATGGCAAACGCTTATTTGAAGTCTGCGATATTGTAATTGATAACAAGGGAGTAATCGGCGACGCGGCGGTTACGATCGACGGACTGCCGGAAAAAATCGGTCCGACCTCCACCGCTGTCGGTACCGCGCTGATAAACGGCATAGTTATTGAAGCTGTAAACCGGATGATAAGCGAAGGTATTGTCCCTCCGGTGTTAATGAGCGCGAACCTTGACGGCGGCGATCGTCACAATGAGCGGATATTTGAAGAATACCGCGATAATATCTTCTACATGTAAATGATATGAAGAAATATCTTGCGTTGGACGCCGGCGGAACCAAAGTAGCCGCGATTTTATATGATGAGGATTTTCGCATCATTAAAACCGCAGTTAGCGGCAGCTTGAGAGAGAATACTACCTCCGCCGATCTTATTGAAAAGCATATTTCAGAGATCATTGAGGCGCTCGGACTTTCTTCAGATGATCGCATAGAAATAATATCCGGTGTTTGTGAAGGCAGTCTTATCGAAAGAATTTGCAATCTCTGCCATGTCGGCAAGGTGGCAATGACCGGTGAATTTGATATCGGACTATCTGCCGCAAACATTTTCGGAGACGGCTTATTGGCGCTTTCCGGTACCGGCGCGTCTCTTTTCGGAAAATATCAGGGAAGAAATTTCAGCACAGGCGGTTACGGCGCATCGGTTTCTGACGAAGGCTCCGGTTATTGGACGGCGCGTCAGGCTTTTCTTGCCGCGATTGCCGATGATGAGGAGAGGGGACCGAAAACTGTACTTACCGATCTTATTTCGGAACATTTCGGATTTGACCGAAATAAACTTGGTGCGGCAATTTTTACCATATACGGACAAAAAAATCTTTCGGCAGTTGCCTGTGTGGCAAGATGCGCGCCGCTTGTAACCGACGCTGCAAAGATGGGTGATGAAGTCGCGCTTAAGATATTGAAGAGAGCCGGCGAGTTGCTTGGTCTTCAGCTCTTGCATGTCATTCGGAAGAATGGTATTCCCTCTTCGGTTCCGGCTACTATTTCCGGCAACAACTGGCGGGGGCATAGGATTATCTTTGATGAATTTAAGAGAGTTCTTCTTGAGCAGGCACCGGAACGAGAGATAATCATTCCGAAATTCGAGCCTATCATCGGTGTCATTTTAAAGCACTATCATGAAATACACGGTAATATAACCGAAAAAATTGAAAAGCAATTTTTGACCGAATACAAAGACTATACTTTCAACATAGATAAGCCGAAACTAAGAAAATAAAAGGAGAAATTTCACCATGTTAATGGAAAGATACCAAAAGGCGATAGACGATCTCTTTAAGAAGATTCGTGACACACAGACTGAAAATATTATCAAAGCCGGCGAAATGGTTGCCGACAGCGTTGCGTCCGGCGGTTGTATATTCCTTTCAAGCATATGTCACAGTATGGAAATGGATTCAATATATCGCGGCGGCGGACCGATCTTTTATAAGCATTTTTCGTATAGCTTAAATATCGAAAACAGCGCCCGCCCGCGTGACCGTTCTGATCTCGGAATCGAAACACAGGGAGCTGCGGCAAGATATGCGCTGACTCAATCAAATTTCCGCCCGGGAGACGTGCTGTTCTTAAGTTCGGTATCCGGACGCACCGCGCATGTTGTGGATCTTGCTTATGAGGCTGTTAAGCTGGGAATAAATGTAATCGCATTTACTTCCATGGAATATGCAACTCAGGTTGAACCTGTGCATCCTTCCGGCAAAAAACTATATGAAATCGCTACCATTACATTAGACAACTGCGCGCCGGCAGCCGAGGCTATGCTTGATGTCGATGGAATAGAAGCGAAATTCGGCGCAGCGTCCGGAATGGGCTCCAACTATATCATGTGGAGCGTCACCTCGGTAGCTGTGGAAAAGCTGCTCGAAAAGGGCATCACTCCGGGTATTTTAAAGTCGGCAAATTTCCCCGGCGGCAGTGATTATAATAAACAGGTGGTAGAACCGAATTATCAGAAGTTCGGCTGGTAATAATACCGAAAGCTTTATATAAGAACATATCAAATAACAATCAACGCTGTCCGTTTTATAAAGCGGACAGCGTTGATTGTTTAATACTTAATTTATTCGGCGTTTTCGTAGGTAGCTATGACTTTATCCAGTTTCTTTTGATAAGAGGTATTCAGCTTAGCGATTTTAGAAGCAACCTCTGTGCTTTCTTTTGATACGAGAGTCCGAAGCTGTGATAATATGTCTAATCCCTGCCCGTTCAGCATAAATCCCAAATCGGCGTAGTAACTTGACAGCATTATACGCATGGTTTCTTCAGAGGCGTCATCACGGAGGAATTTTCCTTTAAGCAGTGTTTCGATATACGCTGGTTGAACCGATTGACTTGACATATAAGCGCAATCTTCAAGTACCATACCTACAAGTTCCTGATTTGCAACGACTAATGGAATAGAAACAGCCGCGCCGATATTGGCTTGATAGTGTATCTTATAATCCGGTTGTATTTCATTGAGTTTGGGTATCGGGACAATTCCGAAATCGGAGATCATGTTGCGCATACGCTCAACACCTTTTAAGTTTGCAATCCAGAATAGAGCCCTGTCGGCTGCTAATGCTTCCATCGGGGCGTATTCGCGATCTACCCCGGGATATCTGTCGCAAATATAGGTGCCGTTATCGTATTTGCAGAGGGTAACGATAGAATCAACAATATTTATATATTCAGGGGTGTCAATCGCAAGATACGGAATATCGTTGCCATCTTTCGGAATAGTTTGATATCCTGTTCCCGATAAGAAGCAGTCAATAACAAAGGTATTTCCTATGAATCCTAACGTATCAAGCTGGGTTATTACGCCATCTCCGTCTAAATCTGATGTTACCGCTTTAATCATCTCGCCCATTGAATCAAATGTCCATCGGCCTTCCCTTACAATGGTATAGAGATCTTCGAAGCCATAGTTTTCGTGAACCACCTTGTTAAATAGTGTGCATGGGGTTGCGCCGAGCGCGTGGATATTCATATCTCCGTATACAAAGTAGTTTTTGCCTCCGATTGAGGAGCCTGCAAGCATGAAACTGTTCCAATATGGCTTTTCGAAATCGAGATAAGGGAAATCACCGAGCTCACAGGAAACACCGGCAATAGCAAGGTTCATCGAGTAGTTTCCGTTAACTTCGACCATATCGAAGTCGGGTGAACCGGCTTTGACTGCCTTTGAAACAGATGAAACAATCGAGCTGTCATTTTTGAACTTGGCTTTTATTTCCATGTTATATTTTTCGCTTAGTTTGGAATTACGCATAAAAATCGCATCGTTCAGCGCCTCTCCGTTCAGCTCTTCGGCAGCGAAATCAAGATTTGGCTCAAAGTCGTTGCCGTTATAGAGAATATTGAAGGTATGTCCTCCGCTGTCATAGGGTTCGATTTTAGGATCATAATCCGGAGCGGTTTCTTCGGGTGCCGTTGTAACGCTTTCTGGAGTCGAAGCGTTGGGTGAAGTTGTATCCGAGACAATATCCGACGGTTCAGATTTATCGCCGCAGGAAACTGATTGGAACACAATAAGCGCTAATATAAAAATGACGAAGAGAGTTTTTAAGTTTTGATATTTCATCATGGAAATCCTTCTGTATAATTAAATTATTTTAAGCGATTTATTCAATCGCAGTAGGGATTAATCTTCGTTCATAACCGCATCAATGATCTTCTGGAAATTTTTCATTATCTTCGATTCGTTCTTTGCATAATAGGAAGCAAAGTCGGTACTCTTTTTCTTTATAACAACTTCGGTTATCATGTTGTATGCGGAACCGGTTGAGTCAAAGTTGAACCCAAAGTCAAACACCTTATTTTCATGCATAAGGCGAATCACTTTATAAGAATTTTCATCACGAACGGCTTTGTTTTCAAGTACAATATCAAAGAACGCAGGTCGGATATACTGATAGCTGTAGTATGCCATTGCTTCTGCTATTGCTCCGGTGCGCGAGGTGTCGGGAGCATTCACCGGAATACCAATCAATCCGGCACCGCAGAATACCCGGTATTTTTCCTGCGCTTCATCATATTTTGGAATCGGAAGGATGCCGAAGTCGTGTTCTATCTCCCGAAGATATGGATAAAGACTGCCAATATCAAGGCTTGAAAGGAAACAGCGCCCTTCAATAATCATATCACGGTATGAGCCGGTCGCATATGTGACACTGCTGTATTCATCCAATGTGACATCACCCGACCAAATCATATCGTAATATTTTTGAACGAGATTTATCATTTTTTCATTATACAGAGAGAGTTTAGGCCAACCATTTTCATCAGGAGTAGTTATCCGAATATCTGAAGCATATACATACGAATATCCTGTATTCTTATTCTCCAAAAGACCATATTTATCAGCTTTTGTCATTTCTCCGTCGCCGTCGATATCTGTTGCAATATCCTTGATAATTTTTGTCTGATAATCAATAGTCCATTCGCCTTCAAAGCAGGTGTCGTAAAGATCCTTCTCGAGATTTATCTGTTCAAGATAATCCTTATTAAAAAGAATGACATTCATTCCCTGCCAAGCCATTACTATATCTCCGGAAGCATAGTATAACCTGTTTCCTATACCGAGTGAATTAGTCATGGATTGATTCCACCAGGGTTTCGAAAAATCGACATGCTCGAGTTTATTCCAGTCGTAAAGCAGGTGATCGGTTACAAGAGCGGCAACTCCGCCTGTTGCATGCGGGAAGATAAAATCATATTCGTTGTCGCCGGCCATAATGGATTTTTTGAATGTCTGCGGCGGGTCATTAACTTCGGTTACATTGAAATCGATATTCAGCAGCTCTGATAATGCAAGGTTGCGTTCATATCCCGCGTCATCCAAAGCATCGCCGGTCATCTCTGAGTCAAGTTTAAAATGGTCGTTATACCTGTCAACAGTAACCATATTGACAGTATAGCCGCCGAAATCCAGCTCGGGCAGATTCAGCTGCTTTGCCGGATCCTCTGTTGTTGTTTCTGCGGTAAAAGCGGTTGTATCATCATTTCCTGCAGTTTGAAAGTCGATTTTACTGTCTGCAGAATCCCCGCATGATGAAAACACCGACAATGTTAAAACAACGGCAATTAAGACTGATAGTAGCTTGAAATATTTATAATACATGGCTTATACCTCCTTAACTATATTATATCTGTTATAAAGCAGAATTTCAAGTATTCTTCCTTAAAAAATATCTGTTATAAAGTCTTATTTGTTTTCAGTAAGTTCACCATTAAAGCCGATTCGGTGTTATAATGAATTAATCAACTTATATACGGAGGAGAGCCATGTTAAAAATATACGATTTAAGGTTAGACGGTGCTCTAATGTCTTCTCTCAGAGGAAATCAGGCGCTTACAAATAATCCTGAGATATCATGGGCCGTCGGATGTGTCGGAGAAGACACTTTTCAGACAGCTTATGAAGCGGAATTTATCCGCGACGGAAAATGCATCTGGAAAACGGGAAAGGTTGAAACCGACAAGCAGA
The DNA here is from genome assembly GCA_012800735.1 of Clostridiales bacterium. Taxonomy (GTDB): domain Bacteria; phylum Bacillota; class Clostridia; order Oscillospirales; family CAG-272; genus JAAZGC01. The sequence continues at coordinate 74,891 of JAAZIU010000032.1, forward strand.
AGCTGACATATGAAGGCGAACACCTTAAAGCGGGCGACCGAGTTGATTTCAAAATAAAGGTATGGGGAAACAGCGGTTCTTTCGGAACTGTTTGCGATGCTTTTGATTTTATACTTTTAGATAAATGGTCGGCGCCTTGGATTACCTGCGAAGGCGAGCGTGAGAATTATCGTCCTGTCCGTTTCAAGCGAGAAGTTGAGATTCCGGAAGATATGGAGTCATGCTGTCTTTATGTTTGCGGAATCGGATATCAGAAGGTAAGAATTGACGGATTTGAAATAGATGACGCAGTGCTTGATCCGGCTTTTACCGATTATGATATGCGTTGCTGTTATGTGCCTTATTCGAATCCTGCGGATTTAACGCCGGGCAAGCATATCCTTACCGTTGATGTTGCCAATGGCTGGAGATATGAAGCCTCCGGAATGCTTAATAATCTTAATAACGGAAAGGGTCCAAACTTTTCAGGTCCCATTCAGCTTACAGTTTTGCTGAGAATCCGTCTTAAAGACGGCAGCGAATATGACATTACAACCGATGATGAGTGGAAGTGGTCATATTTCGGGATAACATATGCCGGTATTTTCAACGGTGAGCATTATGATGCGCGTTTTGAGGAAGAATGGAACACAGTAAAAATAACCGCTCCGCCTTCTGAAAACACCATAATGTCTCCGATGATTTTCCCGCCGATACTTGATCAGGAAACCTATGCTCCGATCGATATCTGGCAGCCGGAAAAAGGGCGGTTTATTGTAGACTTCGGTCAGAATCTTGCCGGAGTTGTTCAAATTCGCCTGCCGAAGGCGGTTTCGGGTACAGTTATAACTATTCGTCACGCAGAGTTGCTTGATGAAGAAGGAAATCTTTTCACCGCGCCGCTCAGAGGAGCTGAGCAAACCGACAGTTACACATATTCCGGTGATGATGATGTTTTTTATGAGCCGGAATTTACCTATCACGGTTTCCGTTATGCGGAAGTTACGGGGTATCCCGAAGTACTTACAGATGCGGACATTATATCCGTTTCGAGGTATTCAAATATCGGCTTACGCGGAGATTTTAGATGCGGCAGTCCCATGCTCAATGCGATTAACGATATCTGTGTAAAAACCGAGCTTGCGAATATACATTCAATTCTTACCGACTGTCCTCAGCGTGACGAGCGTATGGGTTGGATGAATGACGCAACGGTGCGATTCGAGGAAACACCGTATAATTTTGAAACAGGTCGGGTCTGGCCGAAAATTACTTCGGATATAATTGACACGCAGCGACGGTTTGGCGACGGAGCGTTTCAATGTACTGCTCCGGCTGTCTGGGGCGGTCATCCGGCTGATCCTGTTTGCACCTCTTTCCTTATGGCCGGTTATATGGACTGGCTCCACAACGGCCGCACCGCCTCCATAGAGATTGGTTATGAAGGCTATAAAGCATGGGAGGATGTACTGCTTTCAAAATCTGACGACTATATTGTAAATTACAGCTATTACGGTGACTGGGCATCTCCGGCTTTTGCCTGCATCGGTTATCCGGAACAGGACGGTGCTAATTCGGCAATCACTCCGGGTATCTTTATGTCAACCGGTTATTCTTATCTTAACTGCAAGTTGATAGCTAAATTTGCAGGGATACTCGGCAATACTGAAGATGTCGAAAAATATGAAGGACTTGCCGAAAAGATTAAAACAGCTTTTCTTAATAAATGGTATTGCGGGAACGGTATATTCGCCGATAAATCCACTCTTGAAGATGGAGAAACACCGCAGCCGATGAGCCAGGCTTGTCAATGCTTCCCTGTTTGGCTTGGTATTATTGAAGGCAATGATGCGCGGGACGCCGCCGATGCGCTTGTCAAAAAAATCGAAGCTGACGGCAACCGCTTGACGACCGGCAACCTCTGCACCAAATATTTGTTTGATGTATTGGCTGTCTGGGGACATTCAGATAAGGCGATAGAGCTTTTAATGAGTGAGAGTTATCCTTCATTCGGTTTTATGCTTCAAAATGAAGCGACTACCGTTTGGGAACGTTTTGAACTTAAAAAGAACCCCGGTATGAACTCCCATTGTCATCCGATGTATGGAGCTGTCGGTTATTGGTTCTACGCTCATCTTGCCGGAATTCAGCCGCTTGAAGAGGGATTCCGCAGAGTCAGAATCGCGCCGGCGAACGAGTGCGGTCTTTTGTCCTGCCAAGCTTCGGTAAACTCACCTTACGGTAAGATCTCGGTAAGATGGACGAAGAAATACGGCGAATACCAGCTGTATTGCCAGATTCCGTTTGGAGTAAAGGCTGATATTGAATTCGGCGGAATTAAAAGAACCGTTGAAGCGGGTTATCATGTTTATAATTACAAGGTGTAAATAAAAATCCGGTGCGGTCTTTTAAATCCGCACCGGATTTTCTATAATTACTTATCTAATCCGAAAAGTGTTTTTTTAGACAACCTTCTCTGTATGTTGAGACAAAATGTTTTATAAATCGTCTTTACCGGACTTACGCCAGCCGTCGGCAATGCGCTTTTCAAGCTGATTAAACGGCCTGAGTCCGCTCAGAGAATCGTATCCCTCAAGGCAGGAACACCCGGCAGCGCAGGCAAGACGCAGGCAATTATCCGGACCACGACCGGTAATGATTGCGCTTAGAAAAGCCGCGATAGAAGTATCTCCGGCTCCGGTTCCGGAGAGTAGCTGCCTGGGGGTATAACTTTGTTCGAATGCCGAGAAATTACTCCAGGAATTTCCCGATATACCTAATTTATCACTTATATCGGCAAGCTTGTTTTTATCGGCAGCTACGCAGTATATACCGGGTTTACCACATTTCAAAAGAACGATTTTAGCCCCAAGGTCAAGGCATTTCTGCGCGAGAGGCTTTATCTCGTTTTCTATATCAAAAACGGCTGTGACATCCTGCCCTTTTGCTTTATTTTTCCATTCCTTCAGCAATTTGGGTTCAAGCATATAGCAAACCTCCTCGGCTGACGGAGTAAATATATCGACAAAAGGAAGAACACTTCTCAGGATATACTCCCAGTCGCTCTTTGCTGCTTCCGAATTGGTATCAACGACTGTCAGGTCAAGCGAAGTGATACATCCGGCTGCTTTCACTTTTTTGAAAAGTTTTATAGTTTCGGCGCCGTCGTTTTCATACATTTTCTTCATCAGTGTCGGATAACCGAAGTGAAACAGCGATGCGTTTTTCAGTTCTTCTTTACTTATAAAAGAAGAATCAAATGTGTCGTTTGGACCGGGATTGTGAAAAAATATCCGGTCATATCCCGGCAGAGCAAGAGCGATTGTATAAGAAGACGATGCTTCTTTGTCAATAATCATGCCCTCGGATGCGCCGTGGTTATTAAGAATATTCAATACCAAACGACCGAGATCGTCATCTCCGACAATACCTTTAAGAACGACATCAGCTTTATCTTCCAAAAACAGCTTCATTGCAAGACCGGTATTAGCTACCGAACCGCCGGTGTGGATAGCAGCGCCGCCTACTTCGGTAAGGTGACCAGGTACAAAAATATGACTGAAATCATTAAGAGTCTCAGATTTAAATTTTGGCGTTATATCAAGGCAGATATGCCCGGCGCAGATTACTTTCTTTTTCATAAACCGCTCCATTTCTATCCTCGACCGTATTTATATTATGAAAGAAGTATAGCATAATTGCCCGGATTTGTCAAGATGTGTATACATATATTATTAATGTGTTGACACGGCAGAATAATATGGTATAATATGATTATAAGTGATTAACAGAAACTGAGTTGTTATTATGTTGAAACAAAATCATAAAATACGCGGAAGAATTATAGAAAACAGGATTGTTTTCCAGCCTATGGAAGGCTGTGACTGCAATGATGACGGCTCGCCCTCGGGATTGACCGTTGAAAAATACCTGACCGAAGCCAAATCGGGAGCAGGTATAATTTGGATGGAAGCTTCTGCCGTCTGCCCGGAGGGCAGAACTAACACCCGGCAGATGATGCTGACAGAGGAAAATCTTGATTCTTTCAAAGAACTTGTAAATCTTATACATCAAACTGCTGCAGAAACTACCGGTGTCAAACCGATACTTATACTGCAACTGACCCATTCCGGACGACAAAGCATAAAGCCGATGATAGCTTACAGAAATCCGGTTTATGAAGAAAGAAAACCGATGTCGGATAATAATATAGTTACCGATGAATATCTCGACACTATTCCGGAGATGTATTATTCGGCTGCTTTGCTTGCCGAAAAAGCCGGTTTCGATGGCGTTGATGTTAAAAGCTGCCACGGATATCTTATTCAGGAACTGCTTTCTGCTTTCTCTCGTCCCGGACATTACGGCGGGAATTATGAAAATCGTACAAGACTTTACAAGAACTGTATGAGAGCTGCAAAGGATGCTGTCGGAGACAGGCTATTGCTATGCGCGCGGATTGGTGTGTCGGATATGGTGCCTTATCCGAACGGCTTTGGCACTACTCCTGACGGTGAACTTGATTTATCCGAATCCGACAGGCTGATAGGTGAGTTAATGGATGTCGGTATGGAATTTTTGAATGTAACAGTCGGTAATCCCTATTACAATCCTCATATTAACCGCCCGTTTCGCCGGGGAGCATATACACCGCCGGAAACTCCACAGCAAGGACTTTCACGGTTCGAATATATCGAGCGTCATATAAAACAGCTCTATCCTGCCCTTCCCGTTGTTGGTTCTGGACTTTCGTATTATCGAAAGGATCTTATAGAGCAGGCGGAGAGGCTTATCAGTTCCGGTGTTTGTGATTTTGTCGGATTCGGTCGTGCTTCTCTTGCTTATCCGATGTTGTGGCGGGATTATCTTGACGGCTGTTTTGATGTGAAAAAATGCTGCGTTGCCTGTTCAAGGTGTACTGAACTTATGAGAGCGAATCAGGTAAGCGGATGCGCGGTATTCAATTCTTATTATCGGAATCTTTACGAGAAAACTTTCAATAAAAACTGATAAATATCAGGAGGTTTGTAATGAAAAAAGTTGCTTTGGTAACCGGTTCATATCAGGGTATCGGAAAAGGTATTGCTGATAAGCTGAAAAAAGAAGGATATATAGTTGTCTATTCGGATGTCCATGACGGCATGGAAAATGAAAATTACATTAAGTGCGATATATCGTCCTCAGAAGACAGGCTCTCTCTCCGTGATAAAATTGATAAAAAATACGGCAGACTTGATTTACTTGTAAACAACGCCGGGGTTGCCTGCAAGGTGCGGTTAGATATACTTGAGACCACAGAGGAAAGCTATGACCGTGTTACGGGAATAAACACCAAGGGTACTTTCTTTATGTGTCAGGTTTTTGCAAATTACATGATTGAATGTCTGAACAAAGGATTTGAGGATTATTCACCTCGTATAGTGAACATCGCTTCGAATTCGAGTTATACTTCAAGCACTTCAAGAGGCGAGTACTGCATATCCAAGGCAGGTGTTTCTATGACAACCCTGCTTTTCGCCGACAGGTTGGCTGAATACGGTATACCTGTTTTTGAAGTGCGTCCCGGAATAATAAAAACGCCGATGACGGAAGTAGTCACGCAAAGATACGATAAGCTGATTGCCGAAGGGATAACGCCGATAAAACGCTGGGGTACTCCGGAAGATGTGGCTAACTGCGTCTTTGCGGCGGCAACCGGACTGCTTGACTTCGGAACGGGTACTGTTCTTAATGCTGACGGCGGTTTCCATATCAGGAGATTGTGAGTTTATTATGAAAATATTGACTTATTCTGCGGTTGTTATAGGCTCCGGCTGCGCCGGATATAACTGCGCCGACCGGCTTTATGATTTCGGAGTGACTGATATCGCTCTCATAACCGAGGGCAGGAATATGGGGACATCCCGAAATACCGGCTCTGACAAGCAAACATATTATAAAATCAGTCTTTGCGGCGATGACGGCGACAGCGTAATGGAAATGGCAAAGACGCTGTTCTCCGGCGGCTCGATGGACGGAGATACCGCACTTTGCGAAGCGGCAAATTCCGCACGCTGTTTCATGAGATTAACCGACCTCGGAGTTCCCTTTCCAACCAATGAATATGGCGAATTTGTCGGATATAAAACTGACCACGACCCGTCAAGACGGGCTACATCGATAGGACCTTATACATCAAAACGAATGAATGAGGTTCTTGAGAAGTCGGTGCTTGACAAGAATATTCCTGTTTTGGATGGGTATCAGGTAATTAAGCTGCTTGTTGACAACGGGAAAATAACCGGGCTTTTGATGCAGGATTTGAATGTAACCGACCGAGTCGAAATCATTGCGGTTAAAACGCCGTATATCGTCTTATGTACCGGAGGTCCTGCCGGAATTTATCGCGATACCGTATATCCGGAAAGCCAAATCGGAGCATCCGGGCTTGCGCTTGATATCGGTGCAGCTGCGCAGAGCCTTTGCGAATGGCAATACGGACTTGCGTCTGTTGATTTCCGTTGGAATGTCAGCGGGACATATCAACAGGTGCTTCCGAGATACATTTCAATCGACGAAAACGGCTGCGAGCGGGAGTTTCTTTGCGATTATATGACCGACACCGAAGTTTTGACAGCTACATTCCTAAAGGGTTATCAATGGCCTTTTGATGTCAGGAAAATTAACGGTTCATCTTATATCGATCTGCTCGTTTACAATGAAACGGTTTTCAAGAATCGCAAGGTTTATCTCGATTTTACCAGGGAGCCTTCAGCTCTTTCAAATGGCTTTGACCTGCTTGAATCTGAAGCCCGGAATTATCTTAAAAACTCCGGCGCACTGATCCCGCTTCCTATTGAACGCTTGAAGAAAATGAACCAACGCGCCATTGATCTTTATGCCGATCACGGAATTGATATAACCAAAGACTCGCTCAGAATTGCAGTATGCGCACAGCACAACAACGGCGGAATATCCGTCGGCGCTGATTATCAAACGACGATAACAGGGCTTTACTGCGCCGGTGAAGCGGCGGGGACATTCGGAATTTTCAGACCGGGCGGAAGCGCTTTAAACTCAACTCAGGTTGGCTCGCTGCGCGCCGCAGAGCATATTGCTTATTTAGCTGATAATACCCTTTCAACAAACTTTGAAAGCATAGCGAAAAAGGCGATTGATGAAATAGATAACTTACTTAAAAAAACCCAAGGCAATTCAACTGTATTCAAAATACGCGGAGAATATCAATCTTTGATGAGTCGCTGTTTCTCGTTTATTCGTGATATCGAACAGATGGAAGACGGAGTAAGGTCATTGGAGGAACGACTGAAAAGCTTTGGGGATGACAACAGATGGTCTACTTCAAAAGAAGCTGCAAATCTGCTTCGCAACTATGATATACTCTTAACATCTGAAGCAGTTGCAAAGTCAATGCTGTATTCGGCAAAGAAATACGGCTCTCATGGCTCGGCGTTTGTCATAGGCGAAGGCGGTTTCATGGACAGAAGTCCTAAGCCTTCAAACGATAAAATACAAGGAGTCGTTATAACCGCTGCTAAAGGAAACAGCGGTTCTGTCGAAGTTTCTGAACGACCGATAAGACCGATACCTGAGCGTGATTTATGGTTTGAAAGGGTTTGGAACAATTACATTAAAACGCATGATAAGTGATAAAATCAGCGCCGTATTGATTTACGGCGCTTATCATTTTTAATGTATATATAAGTTTATCGTTTCGATTATTCAAACTCTTTGTCGCAGAGAGCAAGAACCAAGCTGACACAGCTGTCTGCGTCGGAAAGATCGCATAATTCAGTTGAAGTGTGAAGATATCTCATCGGAATGCCTATCGCTCCGGCGCGGCAGCCGCGGCCTGCCTTTTGTATCGGAACAGCATCTGTGCCGCCCTCGCTTGTAACCAGACGCTGATAGAAAATCCCGTTGTCTTCACAGGTTTTTATCATATCTTTTACGAGCTTATAATCAAATACTATGGTGGAATCACGGATTTGAACTACCGTTCCGCCGCCGATGGATGTTTCTACGGGCGCAGCGCCTGGGGTATCTCCGGTGGCACAGACATCAACTGCTATGCCAATATCCGGTTGAACCTCAAAAGATGCAACAGAACCGCCGACAGCCGGCAAAGCGATTTCTTCCTGAACTGTAAAAACGAAATAAATATCGTTATATGGTCTTTTACCGCTCTTCTTTAGCTTTTGCGCCGCTTTTATCAATACGGCGCAACCTATCCGGTTGTCGATCGGGCGACCGGCGACTGTGCTGCCGGCAAGACGGACAAGGTATCCTTCCGCTGAGAAGGTATCTCCTACATTAACATATTTAAGAGCTTCATTGCGGCTTTGAGCGCCGATGTCAACATACATTTTCTTGGGTTCGGGAGGGGAGCTGCCCGGCTCTGCAACCAACATTCCTCTCGCACCGCTTTCAAATACAACATCACGGAATGCTGCCGATGTCCAGTTAGGGAAACCGTTGTTTGTGAACCGGATGAAGCCGTTGTTGTCTATCTTTGTAACAATCATACCGACTTCGTCGGTGTGGGCAGCATAAAGCAGCTTTTTTCGGTTTTCTCCATCGCCGCGAATAAGACAAATAACATTCCCGACAACATCGACCGAACATTCATCGGCGAGCGGCTTCATTATATCTAAAATCATTTGAGCAATATTATGCTCCCTGCCGGGACAGGCTCTTATTGAAATAAGTTTTGAAAGTAAATCAAACATAAACGTTCCTCCAATAAAATTATAGTTATTATTAATCGATAGCTCGAAAATCCTTATATTTTTGAGCAGAAGGTGAATAACCGAAATACTTTTTATACGCTGTTGAAAAATTTTTGGAATCGCGAAATCCGGTTCTTTCAGCCACATCAGCAATTGAATATCCGCCGGCGTTTAGCAACGCCTGAGCCTTTTCCATTCTGATTTTTATAATGTAAGCTTTTGGAGCAATTCCGAGATCCTTGTTGAAACAATCGCGAAGCCTCGTTGAACTGACATAAAATCTTTCGGCTAACATCTCTACGTTCAGGCTGTTTTCATGATAATGCGCAGAGATATATTCGCACACAGCGCCTGTCAGAGTTGAAATATCTTTAGGTGTATTTACAAGATGCTTCCTGACATCCGCAAAGATAGAGTATAACAGTGCGGTACACCTTATATGATATCCGGATTCCTGCGATGACCAGACCTCATACGCTTCGCAAAAAATCGGCCATAAAGCATCAAACCTGAAGTCGTGCAGTACCTCGATATAATCCGATTCGCTTTCCAGAACATTCTGATGTACAGAACGATTTTGCAGACTGAAATGGAAGACGATTTTTTTGTCGTTTTTAGAATATCTTGTATATCCGAAGTTCGGTCGGAAAAGCGCTAAATCACGTCCTTTAAGATGAACCGTGCCCTTTTCAGATACAATGTCTGTTTCTCCGGTTTGTCTCAGTGAAAGAGCGTAAAAAGGCCGGGGCTTGGTTCTGACGGTTGCAGTTTCTTCGTCAAGCCGAACTACTTCAAGCAACTGAAGGCTCAGTTGATCTGAATTGAAAATCATGAAAATCACCTTATTTAATATTACGACAATACCATTATAACTTAATTTTGCTCGAAAATCAAACCTTTTTTGATGAATATATGGTTTTATGGCAACTTTTTATATGTTATAATTAAAAATAGGATACATTTGTTTTGGTAAGTTGGTGAATATGATTAAACTTGAATCAAATAATCTGCGAATAACAGACATCAGAGTGGCGTATATTGATGGTTTGCCAAAAAGCATGATTCTGTTAAAAGTATATACAAACAGTGATATTATCGGTTACGGAGAGCTGCGCGACGCTTCAAGCGCTTCATATGCGCTTTTGCTCAAAAGCCGTGTTTTAGGAGAGAATCCTCTTGATGTCAATAAGCTGTTTAACAGAGTCAAACAGTTTGGTTATCATTCAAGGCAAGGCGGCGGGGTTTCCGGTATTATCTGCGCGTTATACGATATTGTCGGAAAATACTACGGAATACCATTGTATCAGCTGCTCGGCGGTAAATACCGAGATAAGGTAAGGCTATATTGCGATACCGATGTAAGCGGAAGGCATACCGGACGCGATATGGGTATGGCTCTGAAAAAACGCATGGACGACGGTTATACCTTTCTGAAAATGGATCTTGGAATTGAGCTTCTTTTAGATGAGCCGGGAGCGCTGAACGCACCTTCCGGTATGATTGAGGATATTAAAAAATATTCGCTGAAAGCAATACAACATCAGAGCGGCTCTATCGATCGTTCGCTGATGTATGGAAAAAACTATGAGGTCTTTACGATTCCTCACTGGGCGACCGGTATTCATATAACCGAATATGGTCTTGATATACTCGAAGAGTACCTGAGGCAGGTACGCGAAGTTATCGGATACGAAATCCCGCTTGCTGTAGATCATTTCGGTCATCTTGCTGTTGAAGACGCCGTTCGTTTTGCCCGGCGCGCCGAAAAATACAATTTAGCATGGATGGAGGACATAGCACCATGGAATACTCCTTCACAGCTTGAAAAATTCACACGGGCTTTAACACAGCCAATCTGCACCGGAGAAGACATTTATTTGGCGGAAAATTTCAGAGATGTTCTTGAAGCGGGCGTCGGAGTGGTTCATCCGGATGTGCTGACTATCGGAGGTCCGGCGGAAATAATGTCTCTTGGGAAGTTATGCGGTAAATACGGTGCTGCAATGGCGATACATATGGCGGAGAGTCCTATCGGATTTATGGCGGCAGTTCATTGCGCCGCAGCGCTGGAGCAAGTGCTTGCCGTTGAGATGCACTCGGTTGATTATGAAGATTGGTACAAGCTTATTAATCCGAATGTTAAAATCAAAGACGGTTTTGTTTCTGTACCTGAAACGCCGGGACTTGGTATCGAAAGTCTTAACGAGGAGTTGATTGAAAAATACCGCACCGACGGCAGCCCGAAGCCGTGGACAGAAACGGAAAATTGGAATAATGAATGGTCAAACGATCGGATATGGTCATGAAGGAGGGAGAGCATGAGGCTTAATTCAAAAGAAGATATCATTGAGCTTACGCCTTTGTGGAAAGGCGAACGCTTTGATGACGGACGACCAAAGGTGCCGGACAAGTGCCTTGAAGCAATGAGGACAATGACGCTTGAGGAGCTTTGGAAGCCGATATTTCTAAAGGGCTATGAAAGTCAATTCGAAGGAGACTTAAAAACGCTTCATGACGACGGCAGAAAGCTGATAGGCAGAGCGGTAACGGCTTCCTTTGTTCCTGCAAGACCGGATTTAAAGGATATAATGACAAATGTCGGCACAAGAGAAGGTTTTGTCGGCAACTTCAATCAGTGGGTAATTGATTCGCTAACCGACGGTGATGTTGTAGTCGCAGATATGTACGACAAGATATACAAAGGTACTTTTATCGGCGGGAATCTTACTACTGCAATAAAAGCCCGCACAAATACCGGCGGCGCGGTCATATGGGGAGGAATCCGCGATGTCGAACAGATGAAATCAATCGAAGACGTTCAGGTTTATTATCGCGGAATTGATCCTACTCCTATACGCGACTTTGTTATGAAGGATTTTAATTCCATTACTCGTATCGGTAAAGCTGTTGTTCTGCCGGGTGATATTGTATACGGCGGCGGAGGCGGGGTTCTGTTCATTCCCTCTCATCTTGCGATGGAGGTTGTTGACGGCGCTGCTAAAACGCATGTGAAGGACGATTTTGGTTTTGAGATGATAAGTCAAGGGGTATTCACGACCGCTCAGATCGACCGAGCCGTATGGACTGAGGATATGTTGGATCGCCTTGTCGAATGGATTAAATCCGACCCGAGAGGAGAGAAATATCGGAATCTCGATTGGAGCGATGAATATATGGCGGCTAAAAATGATGATAAAAAATCAAACGAAACAATGCTATAAATTTGGAGGATAAAAAAAATGTCAAGAA
>JAAZIU010000033.1 GCA_012800735.1 Clostridiales bacterium
TAGTATTTTTTACGCTTGCTGCTGTTCAATTTTCAAGGATCATGTCCTACTGCATCTGGTGAGACCCATAGGCCCCCGATGAGGGACAGCTTTACTATTATATCACTTTTTACGGGACTTGTCAAGGGAAAAATTATAGAAAAATCGTTTTTTCTCGACTTTTGTTTGCTAACATGGTAAAGCAATGAAAAATACAATAATATTCACATTGTTTTCTTTCATATGAAATATTTATCAATTATAATTTAACTACCATTAATTAATCGGGAGGTTCAAATATGATCTACGATAAATTCGTATCGCTGATTCGAGGAAAACTTGAGAATGCCGGAAAAGTTTACATTCCTCTTGCTTACAGAAAAGTCGGCGAGCTTCAAGACATTCGTTACTACGAAACAAAAGAACATCTTCACAGCGCTATTCCGCAGGATGGTTATAAGCCGGCTGACGGCGCTTTCAGCTGGGGCGGAGAATGGGGAAATGCCTGGATTCGCGGTACTGCCCGAGTTCCGGACTGCTGCAAAAACACTCCCCTTTACATTATGCCAAAGACCGGCGCAGTTGAAATTCTCTATTTCAGAGACGGCAAGCCTGCCGGAATCATCAATTCCAAGGGCGAAGATATCTTGAACGGCTTTCATGCTTTATCTCTTTTGACAGACGGAGCCGATGCTGGAACCGAATTTGATGTCGCTCTCGAATGTTATGCCGGTCATTTCTGCGCCGGCTGCGGACCTTATGAAAATTACGGAGTCGATTCGGAACCCGATTCCGCATTTATCCGCCGCTTTGAATCGGTCGATATCTGCCGCCGGGACGACGAGGTCTTTGGCTTCCTTTTTGATTTGAAAGCTGTTATACAGCTTTCCGAGCATCTTGAATCGCAGTCCAGTGTAAAAGCTGAAGCCAGGAATGTTCTTGAAAGAGTAATTGAAACTCTGGTTTTATATCCGCTGCATTATCCTGAAGAAGTATGGCGTAATTCAATCGTTAAATCCCGCGAGCTGATGAAACCGATCCTTACAAAAACCGAAGTTGATCTTACGCGCGGATATGTCGGAATTATCGGGCACTCGCACATGGACTCCGCATGGCTCTGGCCTTATTCCGAAACGATTCGAAAGTGCGCACGCACTTACGCAAACGCGCTTTCATTGATGGAGCAGGACCCCGATTATATTTTCGTTCAGTCTTCTGCGCTCCACCTGAGCTGGATGCAGGACTTTTATCCCGATATATTCAATGATATCAAAAAGCGCACAGCCGAGGGGCGCTACGAGCCCAACGGCGGTGTCTGGGTCGAATGCGACTGCAATATCACCGGCGGAGAGGCGATGATCCGACAGTTCCTCTACGGACAGCTCTTCACGCGCGAACATCTTAACTATACCTCGGATACCTTCTGGCTGCCCGATACCTTCGGTTACAACGCCGCAATTCCTCAGATTATGCTCGGCTGCGGAGTTAAATATTTTTATACCACAAAGATGTCCTGGAATGAGTTGAATGAGTTCCCTCTCGACACCTTCCGCTGGAAAGGCATTGACGGCAGTACCGTCCTTACGCATCTAAACGTTATCCATACCTTCCCGGATGTCAAAAATATAATAGACCTATCACGTTCGCCGCGTTATAAGCAAGCTTTCAACGCCAGACTCCTTGCTTTCGGATTCGGTGACGGCGGCGGCGGTCCTACCATGGGTATGATTGAGGACGCAAATCGTTCGCGCGATATCGCCGGAATGCCTAAAACCGAATACACTACAATCAGCGGCTTCATGAAATACATCGAGGAACATAGCTGCAATCTGCCGTTATATGACGGCGAGCTTTATCTTGAGCTTCACCGCGGAACGCTGACTCAGATGCATGATATCAAGCGCGGCAACCGCAAAGCTGAATTTGCGCTTCGCGATTTAGAATATATGTCAGTGCTTTCCGGGAATGTCGATAAAGATAAAATCGACACTCTTTATAAATCCCTGCTTCTCAATCAGTTCCACGACATACTCCCCGGCACCTCTCTTACCTGTGTAAACGACACCGCGCGCGAAGAATTCGACGAACTTATTTCAACTGCGAAAGCCGATACGGCTGCTGCCGCGGAAAGCTTAACCGACGGCGCCGACAGCGTTACTTTCTTCAACACCACCGGATTTAATCGCTCCGACGCTGTCATAGACGGCAAGATTTCTCTTGAAGGAATTGATACACAGACCTACACCGACATCTGCGGACGGGTGAAAACTTCCGCTTATGTTGAAGTTCCGGCATTCGGAGCGGTATCGCTCAAAACCGGCGCTTCAAAGCATGATAATATACCGTTCAGCGTCGATGAAAACCGTCTTGAGACGCCTTATTACAGCGTAATATTTGACATCGACGGCGCTATTGCTTCCCTCTTTGACAAAAAAGCCGGCCGCGAGATTCGCGCCGAAGGCGGGGCTCCCCTCGGTACTTTCTACTTCGGAGAGGATGTTCCCGGTTACTGGGACAACTGGAATATCGATATTGATACTCTGAAGTTCAAGATGAAGCCGCAGATGAGGCTTGTCAGCCGCGAGACAGTTTCGGCAGGCTCGCTTGAATACCGCATCCGCTCTGCATACGAAATCGGACAGAATACAAAAATTACCGTTGACACGGTATTCTACGCCCGCAGCAGGCGGATTGATTTCCATACTCTTATCGATTGGAAAGAAAAGCATTGTCTGCTTAAAGTCGGATTTGACGTCAATGTGATGAGCCACACCGCGAAGAACGAAATTCAGTTCGGATATTCAGAGCGGCCGACCACCCGCAACAACAGCCTTGAAGCGGCGAAGTTCGAAGTGGTGAACCACAAATACACCGACGTTTCCGAATCGAGATACGGAGTCGCTATACTGAACGACTGCAAATACGGAATCTCCGAAGAAGCCATTGACAACGGCGTTTCGCTGCAGCTTACCCTGCACCGCGGCGGCACGCGCCCGGATGTAACCGGTGACGCGGGAGTCGCCGAGATGGTTTATTCTCTTTATCCGCATGAGGGTCCGTTCAGCGTTCCGACGGTTCTGCGAGAAGCTTATCTGCTCAACGCTCCGATGCTCACGGCAAAAGGCGGTTTGAAATCTGAATTCACTCCTCTCTTCACGCTTGACGCCGATAACATCGTCGCCGAGACGGTAAAACCCGCCGAATACGGAAAGAAAGCCTATGTCATCCGTCTCTATGAGGCTGAGCGCAACCGCACTGTCTGCCGTCTCAAGATTAACGGCGGAGGCGCGGTTTACGAAACAAATATGCTTGAAGAAGTTAAGACTAAGCTCACCGCAGATGACGGCGCTTACACGCTTGAATTCAAGCCTTTTGAAATAAAAACGATACTCGTAGAAATCTGATCTGAAATTCGTTTGCAAAAAAACGCTCCCGCGGCATTGAAACGCGGGAGCGTTTTTCATATGTTGCCTAAATAAACAAACTCAAGTTTTTCCGATGCTATATCGGCAAGCCGGCGCATGAGGGCGATATCGGTAGGTCTTTCATCGGTCATTTTATGTCTCGGGAAAAAGCGGGTTATATGCAGGGGGATTGATTTTGAAATTGAAGATATCCATTCGGTTTCGCGGCGCATATCGTCTTCACCGTCGCTAAGTCCGGGTACTATTAATGTTGTTATTTCGACATGCGCTTTTTCAGCAGCGGTAGAAATAAAGTTTTTCACCGTTTCGAGGTTTCCGCCGAGCGAGCGATAGCCGCTTTCGGTAAAGCACTTCAGATCAATGTTGAAAGCGTCGATATACGGCAAGACCTCAGCTAATATTTCCTGCTCAAAATTTCCGTTTGTAACGACTGCGTTATACATTCCTTTTTTCCGGACAAGCTTTGCCGTGTCTCTGACGAATTCATAACCTATCAGCGGTTCGTTATAGGTAAACGCCGCGCCTATATTCCCTCTTGCGCGGTATTTGATGCATAGTTTTGCCGCCTCTTCCGGCGTCATAATTTCGGCGTGACGGGATGCTTCAATAGCTGTTATCGAAGCATTCTGGCAGAAAGGACAGCGCATATTGCAGCCAAAAGAACCGAAGGAAAGCACCTTGCCGCCGGGGTGGAAACGGTAAAGCGGTTTCTTTTCTATCGGGTCGAGGGCTATGGAAGTCACATAACCGTAATTTGCGGGAATGTTTTTACCGTCTCGGTTTTCCCTTGCGTGGCAACCCCCTCGCTTTCCCGGCGCTATATGGCAGTGACGCGGACAGACATTACAAATAATAATATCAGTAATGGCGGACCACCTCAAATCGCTGGAGCTTGACCGATTCATCGGGAGATATTCCCGCTTTTTGCTTTGCTATTGAAATCTGTTCTTCAACGGTGTCAACTCCGTCAAGATTCGGAAGTAAAAGTCCCTTGCGGTATCCTTTTGATACGATCACACCGTAGCGTTTGACATCAAGCTCGGACGGGCTGTTTATATCTTCGGTTTCGCCCAGAACATCGACGCTGTATACAAGTTCGTCGAGTTCGGAAGGCTTGACGGGATTGAAGCGCGGATCTCTGGTGCCTGAAGAGACGGCGTTATTGATAATCTCCTGCGCGAGAGTCGGACAGACCGGATATATCGTTCCTATGCAGCCGCGGAGATTTCCGTCTTTCTTAATTGTCACAAAAGCGCCGGCGGCGCGGTTTATGAGACTGTCGCTCAGCCCTTTGGGAATGTCGATGATTTTCCCGTCTCTTACATAACTTTCGAGTGAGGCTCTGGCAAGTCTGACATACTCGCTTTCATTATCTCTCCGGGACTTTATCTGTGCTCTTTTTTGCTTTCCGGCGGCTTCAAGGAAATATCTTGATTCGTCTTTTTTTATCGGCTCAAATATCGCCACTCCGTATCCGACGCCGAAAGGACCTTCGTAGGAAAGCTGTTCCGCTTTAACGGAAAGTCCGTCAAAAGCGCCTGCCATCATAACAAAGGCGCGATGACCGCATTCGCCCGCCTGATCGCAAAGGTTTTCCGAAAAGTCAAGAAGAGCGCCGAAATCGGCTTTCGACAGCGTTTCCATGATCTTTCTGTCGTATTCCGGACCTTTTTCGTTGTAGCCGTACGGTCCGTCTTCTTTAAGTCGGTGGGAGAGATCACCTGAGGCAACAAAGGCAATTTTCCGACCTATTTTATCGGCGGCTTTTTTTATTGCAGCTCCGAGTTTATAGTGTTCGCGGAGAGGAAGACCGGATAAGCCTATTCTGACTATCGGTATGTCAATATTCCCGCCGAAGGCTTGACGCAAAAAATATAGCGGCACCATTGCGCCGTGGTCGAGTGAGGGGTCGCGCTCGCCCTCCGTTCCCGCCGAGATGCCTTCTTCCATACAGATGCCTTGGATTGCCGTGATAAGTTCCGCGTCATATCTTACTTTGAAGCTCACATCTCTCGCGCGAAAGCGGGCAAAGCTGCCGGAGGCGCCGATACCGGGAGATATATGATTATAATCGGAATACATAACGCTGTGCGGCGTTGCTATTATTATAGTTTCCGGCTTGAATGACGCGACGAATTCGGCGGCTTTTTCATAAGCTTCGACAGTCGCGGCAATGCCTCTTTCGTCGCCTTTTCCGACCTGCGGTATAATAAGCGGAGGATGCGGAACGGCGATGGCGCAGATTGGATTCATGAAATCACTCCTTAAAAAAGCAGAGCGGCAGCTTCGCCGCCGCTCTCATTAACGCAAATTCAGATAATCTTGACGAAATTCGCCTTGCGGGGCGCTGCTTTGGGGAAGTCGCCCTTATGGTATCCAAGGATGGCGGTTCCGACGCCGATATAATTGTCGGGAACACCCCAGGATTTAGCAAGCTTTCTACCCTCTTCCGACTCGAATGCCTCTTTCGCGCGGAAAATATAGCAGGAATCGACGCCGAGAGCGTATGCTGCGTTGCAGATGTTGCCGGTGACGAGCGCTCCGTCCTCTACATGGGTCGGGCGTTCGCGGTTGGCGAAGACAAGAGCGACAACGGGTGCTCCGTAAAACGGATCGCGGTTCGGATCGCCGGTTACCGTTGCATTCAACCTGCGAACAGTGTCGCGAACCTCTGGGTCGGTGACGCAGATGATCATGGTGTCTTGCGCGCCCATTCCGTTAGGCGCATAGGTTCCGGCTTCAAGAATCGCTTCAAGCGTTTTGCAGTCCGGTATTTTATCGGTATAAGACCGGATGCTGCGGCGGTTGAGAAGTGTTCTGATCGTGTCGTTCATTTTTTCCTCCTGTTATATATATGTTGGTTTGTTTACGTCCTGTAATAATTGATGAGACAGCCGCTAAGGATTATATCGCGCTCCTCGTCGGTCAGCTCCGGCATTATAAGTGTCAGTTCCGAAACGGAGTTTTCGTCTATAAGGTAAACCTTTATATCGGGGGCTTCTGTTTTCAGCGCTTCGCGGATGCCGGGAACAAAGAGCCACATTCCGGTGTTGATACCTGAGATATCCCCGATGGTAAAGGGGAGCATACCCCAGTTTATAAGGTTTGAGCGATACCGCTTGGTCGCGTAGTCAACGGCGATATTCGCCATGCCGCCCAGCACGCGCTGGCAGGAAGCTGCCTGTTCTCTTGCCGAGCCGTCGCCGGGTCTGTTTGCGCAGATGACCGAGCCGACCTGCGGTTTTGAACCGGATTTTATTGATTGTATAGCATTTTCGACATAACCGGGAATAGGATCGTTTACTGCCGCTTTTGCCCGCGCAACGTATCCGGGGTCTTTTCTTGACAGGGTAAATTCCGCCAGACGCATCGGATTCGAGCGGAAGGATGAGGTTTCGCCGGACGGGATAAGTTCATCGGTGGTGGTAACGGGATCGTCAATAACCGACGCCGCAAACAGCAGCAGATCTTCTCCGAGCGGGCTGAATTCCGGCCAGTCTTTGATGTTCGGTCCGTATTTAAGAGCGGTTCCCGGCTCCGGATTGCCCCAGCCGTTATAAACGCGACTTACATAGGCGGAGTTATCGTAATAATAATCGTATTCGCGGAATTCTACGTTGGCGGTGTCGGCGCCTTTTATAATACCGCCGTTTGCCGCCGTGACAGCTATCGAGCGGGCGTCCATAAGACCGACCGAGGCTGATTGATTCTCTTTAGGCTTTGAACCTTCGCGGTTTGGGAAGTTGCGGGTGGTATGGCGGATAGAAAATCCTTCGTTTGCGGGAACGTCGCCTGCGCCGAAGCAGGGACCGCAGAAAGCGGTGCGGATAACGGCACCGGCAGTAACTAATTCCGACATCAGGCCGTTTTTGAGCAGCGCCGAAAATACCGGCTGGCTTGCGGGGTAAACCGAAAGCGCAAAGGCGTCGGCGCCGACCGTCTTTCCGCGGAGCGCGTCAGCCGCGGCGCATAAATTCGAAAATGCGCCGCCGGCGCAGCCGGCTATAACCGCCTGATCCGCCGCGACTTGTCCGTCCGCCGTGATCTTTGATGTCAGGTCGATCTCACTGTCTTTCAGAATCTTATAGGGATCGGCGGTAAGTTCGCGGATTGTTACCGTGTTGCTCGGATGGAAAGGCAGGGCTATCATACACTCGACGGAAGAAAGATCGACTTTTATTGCCGAGTCATAATAAGCGCCGGCGCCAGGTTCGAGGGTTTTATAATCGCCGGGGCGGCCGTGAATTTCATAATATTCCCGTGTTTTGTCGTCGGTTGCCCAAATTGATGAAAGACAGGCGGTTTCGGTTGTCATCGTGTCGACGCAGTTTCTGAAATCGATGGGAAGATTTGCAACTCCGGGACCGATGAATTCAAGGATTTTATTCTTTACAAAACCGTTTTTGAATACGGCGCCGATTATCGCAAGGATTACGTCGTGCGGACCGACTCCGTTTTTGGGTTTGCCTTCAAGATATACCGCAACAACCTGCGGCAATGAGATATCATATGTACGGTTAAGAAGCTGCTTTACAAGTTCGGGACCGCCTTCTCCGATGGCAAGAGTACCCAAAGCGCCGTAGCGGGTATGGCTGTCCGAGCCTAATATCATCCGTCCACAGCCGGCGAACTCTTCGCGCATATATGAGTGAATAACCGACTGATGAGCCGGCACGAAGATGCCGCCGTATTTTTTCGCCGCGGAAAGACCGAACACATGGTCGTCTTCATTTATCGTTCCGCCTACTGCGCAGAGGCTGTTATGACAGTTTGTCAGCACATAGGGCATCGGGAAGCGGGTAAGTCCGGAAGCTCTTGCTGTCTGGATTATATTGACATAGGTGATGTCGTGCGAAGCCATCGAGTCGAAGCGGATTTTCAGATTCGACATATCGCCTGAGATATTATGTTCTTTTAAAATACCGTAGGCTATTGTTTTCTTTCTTCCTTCCTCGGCTGAAAATGTTTCAGCGGGAAGCGAAGAAGCGTCGCAGAGTTTTCCGTCTATATAATATACGCCGCCGGCGATAAGTTCTACCATATTTGAATATCTCCTGATTAATTATTATTCGAAAAACATTCTTTCCATAAATCTTTCGCTGAAAACCGGATCGGAGGAAAGCTCGATGTAGTCGGTTTTTTCATTGAGAGCGTTGAGACTTTCTCTGAAATAAGAGTCTGTGAGCCACTTTACCGCTCCCGCGCCGGAAGCGTTTCCGACGGCGGTTATCTTTGATTCAAGCGCTGCGGGAATCAACCCGATCAAAGCGGCGCTTTTCCGGTCGATAAAGGAACCGAAGCCGCCGGCGAGTATAACCCGGTCAACGTCGCTTTCTTTTTTGCCGGTCTTTATCAGCAATGTGTCAATTCCGGCGGCTATCGCAGCTTTTGCAAGCTGAAGCTGGCGGATGTCTTTCGGGGATAAATACAACCGCCCGTCATCGGTCAGATTGAAATTTTCCTCCATAAAGCCGGTTTCATCGACAATGCCGTTCCTGAGCAGCTCTGCCGTCAGGTCTATAAGCGCCGAGCCGCAGATGCCCACCGGAGGAAATCCGCCGATCGTTTCAAAATTCGCTTTGCCGTTTTCGATTTTTATCTTATTGATCGCGCCTTCGACTCCCGGAGAGCCGCACTCTATCCCGGCACCTTCAAATGCCGGTCCTGCCGCTGTGGCGCAGGTTGTAAAGCCGTTTTTATCACCCAAAGCGATCTCTCCGTTGGTGCCGATGTCAAGGTAGAGAGTCAGACCATCCGCCATATCCGCGCCGCAGGCGCATAAACCGGAAAGGATATCTCCCCCGACATAAGAAGCGGCGCAGGGCATGAACCAAACCGGGACATTATTGCAGCAGAGCCCGATATCTGCCGAGTTTAACTCATATCCGAACAACGTTGTCGGGGTGAATGGCGCTACTGCGATTCCGGATGGGTCAATGCCCGCTGAGATATGCTGCATTACCGTGTTGCCGGCAAAAGCAAGATAACTTATCTCTTTTCCAAAACTTTTAACAGCTTCGTCAATGGCGGTTATTATCTGCTTTTGAAGGGTTTGAAGACCGTTTCTCTGCTCTCTTATATATGAAAGCCTTGATATCACATCTGCTCCGTAGGAAGTCTGCGGGTTTACAAATGACTTTACGTCGACCGCAGTTCCCTCTTCCATCGAGCAGAGATAAACCGCTACCGTAGTAGTGCCGATATCAACTCCTATTCCCCAGCCCGTTGCGACGGAGGTTCCCACAGGCTTTCCGCTCAGGTTATTATCGGTAAGCACCGAAAATCCGACGGATTCCGATAAATATGCGATAAAATCACCTTCAGGATAGACGCGGCAGGCAAGGCGGACGCCGTTTTTAATCTCCGATTCGGTCAGGCGAGATTTTTCGATCTCCGTAAGAGGGGAAAGCTCTCCTTCAAGCTTTATTTTGCATTTGCCGCAGCTTCCGAAGCCGCCGCATGGAGCCGATATGTTTATATCGCGTTCGCGCAGCAGCTCCATTACCGTCTTTTCTTTATCCGGAGAGGTGAAATAAAGCGATTTCGACATAATGACAAGCTCCGATCAGTCGCTTACTGCTGCAATTTTCTTCTTATATGCAGCCACAAGACGGCTTGCGCCGATGCGGTCGGCGCCTAATTTCAGATAATTACCGGCTTGCTCGAAGCTGTCAATGCCGCCCGAGGCTTTGACCTTTGTTTTACCGCTTACATGGTCGACCAAAAGCTTTACGTCGCGGGGCGTTGCGCCTTGTCCGACAAAACCGGTCGAGGTCTTTATATAGTCGCACCCGGATTCGCTTACAAGTTCGCAGAGTTTGATTTTTTCATCGTCGGTAAGCAGGCAAGTTTCGATTATTACCTTGAGAACTTTATCTTGGCAGACTTCCCGCATAGCCTTAAGCTCGTTTAGCACATAATCATATCTTTCGTTTTTTATGTTGCAGACGCTTGCTACCATGTCGATTTCATCGGCGCCGTCTTTTATAGCCATGGCGGCTTCATAACACTTTGATTCAGTTGTGTTGTAACCGTATGGAAATCCTGCCAGGGTATCTATCTTTATCATGCCCTGAGTATAGAGTTTAACTTTTCTGACATATACGTTCGGAACGACGACTGTGGCGCAGTTGCAGCTCATCGCCTCATCGCAGGCGCGTTTGATGTCCTCCCATGAAGCGGCGGGTTTTATCATGGTGTGATCGACGCGGCGAAGTATTTCCATTTCATTCATTATCGAATACCTCATGTTTTCTGATCTTTTTCATTATGTTTTTTGTCCATTGACTGATATGATCGAGAATATATCTCATCTGACCTACCATGGTAAAAGACATAATAGCGAATACCGCGAGTATCAGCGCCGGACCGAAGCTGATTTTTGTAAGAGCGAACATCCCGGGCAGGAAGATTGCCGCTAAAATAAAGCCGACTGCGCAGACTACAAAGATGACGACGCGCAATATATTGAAAGGACGACAGACGTTAAAGAGCATAATAAAGCCGACAATTCCCATAAGCACGGTGCAGACGGTTCCGATTTCCCCGGCGTCTATCTCGAAAGCCATTTTGAATAAAATACATCCGATAACTACGACAATATTTGTAAGCGCCGCCGGTAAAGCCCGGTAAATAACGTTTCTTAGGAAATCTCCCTTTACAAGCGCGGTATTGGGCTGGAGGGCAAGAGCAAAGCTCGGCGCTCCGATGGTAAATATCGAGACAAGCGAAAGCTGCGCAGGAGTCAGGGGATACTGGAAAGCAAAGAATATCGAAAGCAGCGCCATGACAATGGAAAAAATATTCTTAACAATATACAGAGAGGCGCTGCGCTCAATGTTGTTGATTACCCGTCTGCCCTCTGCGACTATCGCCGGCATTGAAGAGAAATTCGAGTCAAGGAGAACAAGATGAGATACCTGAGAGGCGATTTCCGCGCCTGAAGCCATCGCGATCGAGATGTCCGCTTCCTTCATTGCGAGCACGTCGTTGACGCCGTCTCCGGTCATCGCGACCGTATGTCCTTCGGCTTTAAGCGCGTTAATGATAGTGCGCTTCTGCTCCGGGGTTACGCGGCCGAAAACGGTATATTCCGAAGCGGCTTTGATAAGCTCCTCTTCGCTTTTTACAATAGAACAGTCGCAAATTTTTTCGGTGCCTTCAATTCCGGCTGTTTTAGCGGCGTTTGCCGCAGTCAGAGCGTTGTCGCCGGATATGACTTTGATTTCAACTCCCTGGTCTTTAAAATAAGTAAAGGTCTTTTTCGCGTCCGGTCTGACGCTGTTTTCAAATACTACAAGCGCTAACGGCAACGCGGTTTTTGTAAGCGCCTCCCCGTCAAGCTCGCCGTCGTAAAGCGCGAGCAGCAATACACGGTATCCCTCGTCGGTATAAACGCTTATCTGAGGTCGGTAGACAACAAAATCATTTCGCAATACTATTTCCGGCGCGCCTAAAACATAATTTTCATTTTTGCCAAAAGATACCGCGCTGTATTTATTCGCCGACTTAAAGCCGATAACTTTCCGAGCTGTCCTTGGCTCGGAGACTCTGAGCTGCTGTTTCAGCGCAGTCATCGTTATCGAATCATCCGACATATTAGCGGCGAAATCCGAAAGAATCGTATTAGCCGCTGAGAGACTGCATTCGGCGCCGTCCTGATGCTTTATCGGAACGATCTCAGACAGCTTCATTGTGTTTTCGGTTATTGTGCCGGTTTTATCGACGCACAGCACATCGACGCGGGCGAGGGTCTCAATACAGTTAAGATCATGCGCCAAGGTTTTCTTTTTTGCAAGCCGCATAACCGCTACCGCAAGCGCGACCGATGTTAAAAGGTACAGCCCTTCCGGTATCATTCCGAGCAGTGCTCCCGCGGTGTGTTCAACGGCATTTGGAAGCTCAGACGGCGGGGTTATAAAATAAAGCTCTTTTATAATCATCGCGACGCCGATCGGAATGAGTATGATACCGATCACCTTGACAAGCGTAGTGAGAGATTTCATCATCCCGCGCGGCTGTTTCTTACGCATATTTTTTGCATCGATAGTCAGTTGCGAAACAAAACTGTCTGCTCCGACTTTGTCAAGCCTGACCCAAATTTTGCCGGTAACGGCATATGAACCGGAAAGGATGCGGTCGCCCGGGCGTTTAACAACCGCCTCGCTTTCGCCGGTTATAAACGATTCGTCAAATGAGCCTTCTCCGTAAACTACGACGCCGTCGGCTGACGCCTGAGCGCCGGCTGTAAGAGTGATTATATCGTCGCGGACGAGTTCCTCGTCTTTTACTATCTTTTCGGCGCCGTCCCTTACCACCGTGGTTTTCGGAGCGGCTATTAAGTTTAGCTTATCGAGAACCGATTTGGCTTTAAGCTCCTGAAATATTCCTATTACCGTGTTGCAAAAAATAACTAAAAGGAAATTAAGATGAATATACGAACCGACCGCTATCAGGCAAGCGGCGATAATTAAATAAATTATATTGAAATAGGTAAAGATATTGTCGATTAAAATCCGCTTTACGCTTTTAACCGGCGAGTCAACCTGGATATTAGACCAGCCGGCGGCGCGGCGCTGTTCTGCTTGAGCTGTTGTGAGACCGGAGTTATACCGGGCTTCGATTACCGGTATTTCAGCTCTGTAAATTTCTTTTTTGCGGCTTTTGCGCTTGCCGGCTTTTTTGCCTTTTGCGCTTGCCGGCGCTTTTTTCACCGGTCTTTTATAATCAGGTAAAACGGTATCGTTATTTTCGTATTTATCAGTCATTTCCGCCACATCATGTTTCTGTTTTCTTAAACATTGAAGCCGCACTCGGTTCCTTTCAGGAATCCGGCGGATGTCATTATATATTTTACCATATAGCTATTAAACTTTCAAGTAAATTTTTATGTATTGCATTATTCTTAATCAAATGATATAATTATTTTAAAGGAAGGTGATTTTTATGTCCGAGCCGAAAAAATTGTCCGACGGCTTTGTTATGTCGGTATTAAAGAAAAGAGCCGCCGACTCAAATAAAGGAAGCTACGGCACTTTAAGCTGCGTTTGTGGGAGCGGCCGTTATCCCGGCGCCGCCGGTCTCTGCGTCGAAGGAGCGCTCAGATGCGGCGCGGGTATTGTTCGATTGATGTCAATTCCAACAGTCATTGCGGCAGTATCTGCTTATGTCCGCGAGGCAATATATGAGCCTCTTTCAGAAAACTCGGAGCTTGGGATATCAAAGGAAAACATAGACACTATCCTTGAAAAATCCTCGAAATCAACCGCTCTGGTCTGCGGCTGCGGGCTGGGATGCAATTCTGACGCATATGAAATAGTTTCGGCGCTAATTGAAAACTTTGAAGGACAGCTTATCTTAGACGCGGACGCATTGAATTCAATTTACGCGTATAAAGACGTAAAAAAACTGCAGGATGCCAAAAAACCGGTTGTTATCACGCCGCATATCGGGGAGATGTCCCGCCTTTGCGGAGATGAAATTCATGATATAAAAAAAGACCGGGCGGACTGCGCGCTGAATTTCGCTTCCGAATATAACTGTATCGTGGTTTTAAAAGATAACATAACGCATATCGCTTCCCCGGAAAGTCAGATTTATGTCTCGGTTGCCGGGAATGCCGGACTTGCGCGCGGCGGTTCGGGAGACATTTTAGCCGGTATGACGGCTTCTCTCTGCGCTCAAGGATACGACGCCTTTAAAGCTGCCTGCTGCGCCGTTTATCTTCACGGGCGCGCGGCGGATATCTGCGCTCTGCGGCTCTCGCAATACGGCATGCTGCCGCATGATATCATTGATGACTTGTGTCTTGTTTTTAAGGATTTGGGATTATAAATGTAAAAGTTGCCCCGAATTTTTCTTTTTTGTTTACTATCAGTCGAATTTGTGATATCATACAGATGAGGATTTTACATAACAGGAGGATAAAAATGAAAAAGATAATTTTTGCATGGCTGCTTATTATTTGTCTGCTTTTAACAAGCTGCGGCGCCGCCGATTATCCAGCAGAAGCTGACACAAGCGCCGAGGAACAAACGACGGCTGCCGAAACCGAAGCCGAGACCGACCGCTCTTCGATAAAGGACAGTCTTCCCGATAACCTTGATTTTGAAGGCAGGACCTATAACATATTTTTTGCCAACGGGTTTAACTGGGATTCCTTTATAGATGTGTCGGAACAGACCGGCGAGGTCGTCGAAGACGCGGTATATAACGCAAACCAGGCTGTTCAGGAACGACTTAATGTCAATATCGGATACAAAGCGGAAGACAAAGGCGATTGGAGCACCATCAGCGGAATCGTTCAGACTTATATACTGGCGGGAGATCCAACTTACGATGTTTTTATGGGCGAGCAATACGGACTTGCTCAGATTGTTTCAAACGGATATTTCGTCAACGCAAACGAACTTGATTATTTCGATTTTGATGCGCCGTGGTGGAACCACAGCTTTATGGAGAACCTTTCGATAGGCAAAGACATTCGGTATTTCATTACCGGAGACTATAACCTCACCACTCTGAATCAGGCTTTTGTGCTATATTATAACCGCTCGCTTTACGAGAAATATTACGGTGATGCAGACGGGCTTTACAAAGAGGTATTTGACGGCAGATGGACCATTGACACGCTCTGCAAAATCGCTAAAGAGGCGTTTATTGACCTTGACAATGACGGCAAGACAACCGAAGCCGATCAGTTGGGTTTTCTTGCCTATCTGACCTATTCGACCGTCGATCCGTTTATGTATTGCGCTGATATTCCCTACGCCGCCCGCGACGAAAACGGATATTTTACGATTAACATGAATCAAGAGCGCGCCACGACGCTTATTGAGAAGCTGCTTGACGTATTCTACCAGGAGGGCAGCTGCTGCAATCCCAAAGAAAATGTTAATCAAACCTTTGCAAACGGCACGGTTATGTTCCTCAGCGGACTTTTAAGCGGCGCAGAAAGCCTTCGCGATATGAGCGACGATTTCGGTATACTGCCGTATCCGAAACTTGACGACACTCAAAACAGATACAGCGGTATGGTGGGAGACTGCGTGCTCCTTTGCGCGATACCGGTTACATCGCAGAACACCGATATCGCCGGAGCCGTGCTGGAAGCGCTTAACGCCGAAACTTACCGTTATGTTACGCCGGCGTGGTATGAAACCGCGCTCAAGATCAAATATTCCCGCGGCAGCAGTACTACCGAGATGATCGATCTTGTCCGCGATTCGATGACGACGAATTTTATTTTTGCTTATTCTCCGGTACTTGCGGGAGTCGGTCAGGTAATGCGTGGTTTGGTAACCGACAAGTCAACCGATTATATGTCGGCTGTCGCAAAACTTGAGAAACCCGTGGAGAAAGCGCTTCAGAAATTAATAGAGGCATTTGAAAACAACTGATGTCTGTGCTAAAATGATATGACTCAAAAAGAGAGTAGTCTTCAAACAAATATAGTATGATGTATTCACCGCAAAACATCAACCATAATGGAAAGACTTCTCATAAAGGTTATATCAAAAGAACCGCATAAACATCAAGCGGTGGTGAAACTTGCCATAAGGAAAGTCTTCTTTATCTTGATTTTTTTCGTTTTCTGTTTACTCTCGGTTGATTTTGTGATATCATATAGATAAGCTATTTATATTTGATGGAGGTATGAGAATGAAAAAGATAATTTTTGCATGGCTGCTTATCTTTTGTCTTCTGTTTGCAGGCTGCGGGGGCGCAGCTGGGGATGCGGCAGACGCTGACACAAGCGCCGTTGAACAAACAACGGCTGCCGAAACCGAAGCCGAAACCGACCGCTCTTCGATAAAGGACAGTCTTCCCGATAACCTTGATTTTGAACGCAGGACCTTTAATATCTTCTACTCTAACGGATACAACTGGACTTCTTTTATTGATGTTCGGGAACAGACCGGCGATGTCGTCGAAGACGCGGTATATACCGCAAATCAGACCGTTTCCGAAAGACTTAATGTAAATCTCGGATTCAAAGCGGAAGACAAGGGCGACTGGAGTACTATAAGCAAAATCGTTAGTACTTATATCCTGGCAGGGGATACGACATACGATCTCTTTATGGGAGAGCAATACGGACTTGTTCAGATAGTTTCAAACGGCTATTTTTTAAACGCAAATGAGCTTGACTATTTCGATTTTGAGCAGCCGTGGTGGAACCAAGACTTTATGGAGAACCTTTCAATAGGCAAGGACATTCGTTATTTCATTACCGGAGACTATAACCTGACTACTCTGAACATGGCATTTGTCCTGTACTACAACCGCGCGCTTTACGAAAAATATTACGGCGATGCGGACGGACTTTATAAAGAAGTATTTGACGGCAGATGGGACCTTGACATGCTCCGCAAAATTGCGAAGGAGGCATTTATCGACCTTGACAATAACGGCAAGACCACCGAAGCCGACCAACTGGGCTTCCTCGCGTATCTGACCTATTCGACAGTCGACCCATTCATGTACTGCGCAGATATCCCTTATGCCGTTCGCGATGAAAACGGCTACTTTACGATCAACATGAATCAGGAGCGCGCCACGACGCTTGTAGAAAAGCTGATTGATATTTACTATCAGGAGGGAAGCTGCTGCAACCCCAAAGAAAGTATCTTTCAGACCTTTGCGAGCGGAAATGTCATGTTCCTCAGCGGACGTTTTGACGGCGCTGAAAACTTCCGCGAAATGAGCGATGATTTCGGTATTCTGCCTCATCCGAAACTTGACGATACTCAAAACAAATATAGCGGTATGGTAGCCGACTGCGTGCTTCTCTGCGCGATACCTGTCACTTCGCTTAACACCGATATCGCCGGCGCAGTCATTGAAGCTCTTAACGCCGAAACTTACCGTTATGTTACGCCTGCGTGGTATGAAACCGCGCTCAAAATCAAATATTCCCGCGGCAGCAGCACAAGCGAGATGATCGACCTTATCCGCGACTCAATTACGACGAACTTCATTTTCGCATATTCGCCGGTGCTTGCGAATGTCGGGCAGGTAATGCGGGATCTGGTAACAAAGAAATCGACCGATTACATGTCAGCCGTCGCTAAGCTGGAAAAACGCACGGAGACAGCGCTGCAAAAATTGATAGCTGCTTTTGAAAGCAACTGACTTTTTTGCGTACACAACATGATTGATGCTGCTTTTCGCTTTGGTATATTAAATCAATTTAATGGAATTGGATAAATTCCCTTGACAAAACAGTCGTTTGAGTATATAATTGTAGTATCGGCACAAATTGTGCATTCGAAAAATAAATAATCGAGGTATTTGTAATGATCAAAGTTGCTATTATCGGCTGCGGCGGCATCGGCCGATACCATCTGGGACATCTTCTCCAGTTCACCGACTTTACTAAGGTGGTCGGAGTCTGCGACCTTATCGAATCCAGAGCTGAGGATTTCGCTGCGAAAACAGGCGCAAAAGCTTATACCGATTTCAAAGTCATGTATGACGAGGTAAAACCGGACGCGGTATTCATCTGCGTTCCCCCGTATTGCCATGGCGAAATAGAATACGAGACAATCCGGCGCGGGATTCACTTCTTTGTCGAGAAACCTATTGCTCTCGACCTTGATCTCGCAAAAGATATCCGTGAAAAAGTTGCTGCCAAAAACCTAATCACCGCCGTCGGCTTCCAGTGCCGTTATTCAACTCTTGTTGAGCCGACAAATGAATTCATTCGCAACTATCCTCTCTGCTATGTCGACTGCGTTCGTATCGGCGGAGTTCCGGGAGTTGATTGGTGGAGGAACAAGAACCTCTCCGGCGGACAGATAGTCGAACAGACGATACACAACTATGACCTCGTCCGCTATCACTTCGGAGATCCGGAATCGGTATTCACCTACGGCGCACGCGGATATGTCACCGAAGTTCCGAATTACAACACCGACGACGTTTCGGTTACTTCGATCCGCTTCAAGAACGGCGGCATCGGCTCGATCTCTACCGGCTGCTACGCCACATCCGGCGAATCCTTCGACGGCAAGATTACCTTCTCCGCGCGCGATGCCCGCGCCGAACTCTATATTCTCGGCAAGCTTTCGATATTCGGAGTTAAACCGGAGGAAACGACCAAGTCTGAAGAGACCGAAGTTATCAAGGGAGACGGAAACCTTGCAAGATCCGAAGGCGGAGCCGTTGTTTACAATGAAACCATCGATGCTGGAATTCCCTGCGACCGCACCTTCCTCAAGGCGGTTGAAAGCGGCGATCCTTCCGCTATCCGTTCTAATTACGAGGACGCCGTAAAGACGCTTTCTTTCGTGCTTGCCTGCAACAAATCCATGGCTACCGGAAGACAGATAATGGTTGACTACAACTGATTATTTAATGATTTCGGCGGGAAGAACATCAAAAGTTCTCCCCGCCGGTTTTTTTATTTTTCAGACCGGGAAACCGAGCCTCAGCTCAGTCCGGTCAATTATATCCCGCGGAAGATCCGGTACAAAGACCGAATCATCACGGCGCCAGATTATGTCGTCCGACTTACATCCTTTATGCCTGACTATATCGCAGATGTCGGCGATGACCGCGCCGGCTGTCGGAAGACTTCCGGCTCCCTTGCCGTAAAACATCATTTCGCCGCAATCCTTCACATTTAAAAGTACTGCGTTGTATACGCCGTTTACCGAGAAAAGCGGACAGTCGGATATAACGCTCATCGGCTCAACCGAGAGGTGTATCTTGCCGCCTTTGAGCTTTACCGCGCGAGCGATCAGCTTCACCGAACGACCGTTCCGGGAGGCTTCTTCGATATCTTCGACAGTTATCTCCTCAATTCCTCTGCAGGGGATTATACTCCAGTCAACCAGGCTTCCGAACGCCGCGGCGGCAAGTATGCAAATCTTGCGGGCTGCGTCGGCGCCGCTTATGTCGTTGTCGGGAACCGCCTCGGCGTAGCCTTTTTCCTGGGTTTCTTTCAGAGCTTCCGCCATCGAGATATCCTCGATTCTCATTCTCTCGAGTATATAATTCGTCGTGCCGTTGAGAATGCCGTTAATCTCGGTAATTTCACTTACCCTCAAGGCGTCGGCTATCGTGCGAAGTATCGGTATTGTTCCGCCGGCGGAAGCCTCGTAAAGATACCTGACGCCGCGATCGCGAGCAAGCTCCATCAGCTCGTCGCCTTTTGCGGCGACCACCTCTTTATTTGAAGTTACGACATGCTTTCCGTTTTCCAGAGCCGTTTTCGTAAAATCATACGCCGGATGAAGACCGCCGATCATTTCGGCGACGAGCTCAATCTCCGGGTCATTTGCCGCAATATTAAAGTCGGTTATAAATTTATCTTTAAGAGGATGCGAAGAAAA
The DNA here is from genome assembly GCA_012800735.1 of Clostridiales bacterium. Classification (GTDB taxonomy): domain Bacteria; phylum Bacillota; class Clostridia; order Oscillospirales; family CAG-272; genus JAAZGC01. The sequence goes on from JAAZIU010000033.1 coordinate 19,742, forward strand.
ATCGCGTATGTCGCAGATGTATTTGATTTCTACTGCCTCTCCGGCGCCCGCGGCGACTGCCTCGGCGTTTTTAATAAGTGTTTCGACAACTCCGCTGCCGATGTTGCCGAAGCCCAATACCGCTATTTTCATAAAACTTTTCTCCTTGAAAGAAACAATATACTATTATTAATCTATAATTTACATTGTAATGATAAGATAAATATAATCTTAATGTTTTACGGTTTTGCTCCGGTCACAGTATATAATACCGAAAATCATAAAGAAATAATATCGTATCATACCACCGGCGGGATATATAAGTTAAGAAACACCCATATCGACAGGTTAAAAGTATCAACCAGGGCATGCGCGATGATGCAGTGACGCAGGCTTTCCGATTTCAGGAAAGATATCGACCAGAGCGTGCCCATAATAAGAAGCGGCATCAACATCATACTGCTCCTTATAGTAACGGAAAAAACGCCCCACATACAGTAATGGCTCAGGGTAAACAACAAAGTCGAATAAATTACATTGACGACTTTTCCCCAGGGCAGCTCATGCAATAACCACCCCCGCCAGAATAATTCCTCCATTACCGGATTTATCACTATAAAAATCACCGATAAAACAAGATACAGCGGATTTATTTTAATAACCTGCAGTCCCCATACAAATGCCACCAAGGTAAACAAAGCCGGAATATACGGCAGAATACGCCATACAATACTTCCCTGCGGTTTTTTCATGATATCCGAAAAAGTTTCTTTATCGGGTTTGACTACAAATATGATTGACGCCCAATAGACCAACGCAAGCGGAATAAAAGCCCATTCGCCGATTATAGCGTTTGCTTCGAATGCCACAAGAAAACCTACCAGGATTATTGCCGGCGGCGCTATAACCGCCGAATATTTTTTCAGTTTTTGCATATTTTGTTATCTCTTTTCATTATCTCATTTGTTGTGCGGGTGCTTAAAAAATCTGGTTATATTTGATTATTTTCAGAACATAAAATATATCACTGTCTTAATGTAAAATGTAATTAAAAAACGGCGTTTTTATTTGTTTTTTCATAATAATATGTTAGAATAAAATAGTTGGAGCGGATATTTTCATGTCAGAGATTTTGAAAGGAGACATTTATGAAAAGAGTAAAAAAAGTTTTGTATTATTTCACTTTGTCTATAAGTATGCTTGTCGGGCTTTGGCACTTTTTTGTGCCGCATATGTTCGATTGGTATTCTTATCTGCCGATGCAATATGAAAGTCTTATTGTGGGTATTGATTATACGAATTACTGTTTTTCCGCTTTGCTGTTCGGAAGCAGCCTGGTCTTGATATTATTGGGAAAAAGCGCGCTTTCGCTGAATTTTGAAACTGTTGTTTTCTATACTTTCTTAACGGCAGTCTGGGTTTTCAGAGCCTGTCTTTCTACCTTTATTGAACCGTGGCCGCTTGAGCCTGTCCCTGCGGCGGCAATCGGACAGCTGATTGGGGCGTTGGTCTTAGCGGTCTTGATGATGGTGGTTACGGTAAGTCTCTGGCGGGAAAGAAGCAAAACAAAAGCATAAAATATGCAGATGCAAGCCAATTATACATTCGAATAATACAGTGAGATTCAAACAGCGGTTTGGGCTGCATCGGCCGGAGTCAAAACCGCTGTTTTTATAAAACTTTTATCAAGATTTTTGCGCGGAGCTGCAAAGCGCCCGCGTTTTTTATTTTTTGGGAAAGCTGTCCTTCAAGGTCACGATGCGGTTGAAAGTGTCGGGAGTTTTTGTATCCTTTGTGAAATAGCCGATACGGACGAACTGGAATTTATCTCCCGGTTCGGCATCTTTAAGAGATGCTTCCACTTTAACCGATGACAAGGCGGCAGCCGATTCGAGATTAAGAAAATCGACATAACTTTTTCCCTCCGGCAGGTCGTTCATGTTTTCCTCGGTAAAGAGGCGATCATACAGAATCACATTTGTTTCTGCCGCGTAATCGGCGGACAGCCAGTGAACCGTCCCTCTTACCTTTCTATCGGTCGGTACTGAAGTGCCGGTTTCAAGATCGGCGGTTGCATGGATTGCTGCTATCGTGCCGTCGGGGTTTTTATCGAATCCGACGCATTTTATAATGTATGAGTTCATCAAACGAACCTCGCCGCCCGGTTTTAAGCGGTGATATTTCGGCGGAGGTACTTCCGCGAAGTCGTCTGCATCGATATATATTTCTTTTGTAAAAGGAAGGGGACGGGTCCCGGAATCGGGGTCGGTGGGATTATTGGGAAAATCGAAATATTCCGTTTTATCTTCAGGATAATTATCGATGATAACCTTCACCGGCTGCAGCACGGCTATCCTTCTCTCGGCTTTAGTGTTTAAATCCTCACGGATACAATGCTCCAAAAGACCGATATCAACCATGCTGTTGGCTTTTGAGACACCGACGCGGTCAATGAAATCAAGTATCGCGGCAGGAGTGTAACCGCGGCGCCGCAGACCGCAGAGGGTCGGCATGCGCGGGTCGTCCCATCCGTCAACTATTCCGTTTTCGACGAGATATCGCAGATAGCGCTTGGAAAGCACAGTGTTCGTTATGTTAAGTCGTGCAAACTCGATCTGGCGCGGACGGTAGGGAACGTCGCAGTTGTCGATAACCCAGTTATAGAGCGGGCGATGGTCTTCATATTCGAGAGAGCAGAGGCTGTGCGTTATTCCTTCAAGAGCGTCCTGAAGCGGGTGGGCAAAGTCATACATCGGATATATGCACCATTTGTTGCCCTGTCTGTGGTGTTCGATATATCGAATGCGGTAAAGCACCGGATCGCGCATATTGAAGTTGCCGGAAGCGAGGTCAATTTTGGCGCGGAGGGTATATTTTCCCTCGGGAAACTCGCCTGCCCTCATTCGACGGAAAAGGTCAAGGCTCTCATCGGAAGGACGGTCGCGGTAGGGGGAGACTGCCGGATTTGAAAGGTCTCCGCGATATTCGGGGAACTGCTCGGGGGTAAGCTCACAGACATATGCGAGGCCTTTTTTAATCAGCTCCTCGGCGTATTGATACTGCTCCTCAAAATAATCGGAACCGTAATAAAATCTGTCTTCCCAGTCGAAACCGAGCCAATGGATATCGTCTTTTATCGCGTCGACATATTCCTCGTCTTCTTTGGCGGGATTGGTATCGTCCATACGGAGGTTGCACTGTCCGTTATATTTAATTGCGGTGCCGAAATCTATCACCATCGCCTTGCAGTGGCCGATATGAAGATAACCGTTAGGTTCGGGCGGAAAACGGGTATGGACATAGTCATAAACGCCTTCTTTTAAATCCTGCTTAATAAATTCGTCTATGAAATTATCATCGCTTTCCGGTTCAAGTGTGAATTTTCTTTCTTCTGACATATATCTTCTCCAATTACAGCGAGTCGACGGCAGCGCTTATCCGGGCTTTTACCGTTTCGGCTCCGATTATCGACATTATTTCGTAAAGATCGGGGGAATTCATTCTGCCGGTTACCGCCAGGCGAATGAACATACTTATATCCGCGACGCTGCCTTTGTATTTTTCCGGCTCGGACCTGTAAAGTTTCATCTCGGGGGCAAATCCCAGTTCCGCCGAAACGGCTTTGACTTTATCGAACCAGGCCGATTGATCGTCTGCTGGATCGTAACTTTTAATAAATCCTTCGAGAGCGGCTTTTATATCGGATTTTGAAAATTCATCCGGCCATGGGTCGATTACTTTGAAAAGATTGTCGTAAAACAGACTTACATAGTCCTTTACATCTTCCCAGATTGTGATATCCTTGCGCGGCTTTTTGCCTCCGCGACCTATCGAGAATATCCGCTTTGCCTTTTCTTTGTCGGCTGTAAGGCAGGAATAAAGCTCCGGGTCAAAATGTTCCGCCCATTCGGTTACATCGTCATACACCTTATCGGCTGTCATACGGCTGACGACATTTCGGCTGACATCGTTCAGTTTATCTTCGTCGAAAAGACAGCCGGACGGGCTCATCTTCTTTACGCTGAACGGAAATTCGGTGTAAGATTTGTCGGGATTCGCGGCTCTCCATTCCTCGTAATTGGAATTGAGGAGGGTCATTATATATTCAACTACCGCTTCGTAGCTGTAGCCTTTTTCGGTAAAGTAGCTGACCGCGGCTTCGTTGTCGCGTTTCGACAGCTTCTTTTTGTTGCCGTCTTCGAGCTTCATAAGCTGACTGATGTGAAGATATTTAGGCAGGCGGAAGCCGAGGGCTTTGAATAGCTGGATGTGGAAAGGCAAGCTGGGCAGCCATTCTTCACCGCGGACGACGTGGGTGGTTCCCATCAGCTGATCGTCTACCGCGTGCGCGAAATGATAGGTCGGGATGCCGTCGCTTTTCAGTATTACATGGTCGATGAAGTTTTCGGAAACGGTTACTTCGCCCTTTACAAGGTCGGTGAACTTGATCTTGCGGCTCGGGTCGCCCTCCGAACGGAAGCGCAGCGCAAACGGAATTCCGTTTTCAAGCGCGGCTTCAATTTCTGTGTCTGAGGCATCCCGCCATTTCGCCCATTTACCGTAATAGCCCGGGTCTTCGCCCGCTGCTTCCTGCTGCGCGCGCATTTCGTCAAGTTCTTCTGCGGTGCAGAAACAGGGGTAAGCCTTACCCTCTCGGATGAGCTGTTTTGCGTAGGTCTGATATATTTCTTTGCGCTCCGACTGCCTATACGGGCCGTAATCGCCGACATCGCCGTCTATCGTCGCACCTTCGTCGAATTTGATGTTGTAATAATCATAGGTTTTTATCATGTTTTCGACCGCACCTTCGACATACCTCTTCGAGTCGGTATCTTCGATGCGCAGGAACATAATGCCGCCGCTTTGGTGAGCGAGTCTTTCGCTGACTCTTGTCGGCAGAAGACTGCCAAAGTGAACGAAACCGGTCGGACTCGGCGCGAAGCGGGTCACTTTGGCGTCTGCAGGTAAATTCCGCTTCGGATATCTCTTTTCCATATCCTCCGGAAGAGTGCTTATATCCGGATAAAGCCGGTCGGCTAATTTTGCAAGATCCATGATTTATCTCCGTATTTTACTTTTTTTCTATGGTCTTTCCTTCTTAAGATATGTCATATGACTTATATCGCGTTACTCATACCTCTCTGATTGCATTTTAAACAGTTTGCTGTAATGGCTATCTTTCCGCATCAAATCACTATGGCTGCCTGTCTCTTTTATTTCACCATTATCAATAACGATTATTTTATCGCTGATTTTCGCAGATGATAATCGATGAGATACAAACATAACGCCGGTTTCCGTAATATTCTTTTCAATATTATTGAAGAACTCATTCTCGGCTATGGCATCAAGATTACTTGAAGGTTCATCAATAATGAGAAAAGCTCTGCTGCAAAGAAAGGCTCGAGCTAAAGATAGTTTTTGCCATTCTCCCCCTGATAATTCTTTGCCGCTTTCTTCATAATACCGAGTAAGAGGGGTATGAATTGTATTCGGAAAACCATTGATCTTATCGAATAGCCCTACTTTCTTTAAAGCTTCAACCACTTCTTGGTTTGATTGCTCAGATTGATAGTTAAAAATTAAGTTTTCTGAAACCGTAAATGAGTATTTACAAAAATCCTGAAAACATGTAGAAAATAGGTTTCGATACTCTGAAATATTTAGATTTTGTACATTGTTTCCATTATACAGTATTTCACCTTCTGTCGGGGCATACAAACCTATCAATAATTTCAATAATGTCGTTTTTCCGGCACCATTGACACCAACCAGACATATTTTTTCATCACTCCTAAACGAAATATTTATGTCTTTGAGCGTATAGTTTTCCTCTGAAGGATATTTGAAATATACATTTTTAAATTCTATTACGTCAATTCTGTTTCTCACAACAGGTTCTTTGCCCGTAAATATATGCTTGCTCTCTATTTTTGATAAGAAATCCGTCAAATAATTCAAATATAATGACTTTTCCTGCAAATCGACATATGTGCTTAAAAAGTCTCGAATCCCCTCAGAAAAAGAAGCAAATAAAGATATATATAATGAAAATGAAGCAATTGAAATACTTCCGTTTATTGCTTCCCTTCCCACAATGACGAAAAAATCACCGAGAGCAAATTGGAAATCGCGTTTGTAGCCAAAAGATTCCTTGCAATTTTCGTACATAGTGCCTGCAGTTTCTTTATAATAACTGAATTTGCGCGTTTATATTTGTCTATCAGCCATTCAGAGTACCCGAACATCTTTCTTTCTTTTGCATATTCACCGTTAAACAGAATACTCGGATAATAGCTTGCTTCACGCCTATCTTTGGAGCTTTCAATTTGATAATCATATTGGTGTTTTTTATTTACAGCGGATGAAAGCGAGGATAACAGCGCGGCCAATATAACGAATAAACACAAGTACCACTTATAGGCAAATAGAATTATTGCTATTGTTATTGTCGAAATAACAGAAGAAATAAATTGAATTAATACAGATACTGTGGATAAGGCATCTTGGTTTATCGACAAAGCATTATTCAAGTCGTTATTCCACTGTGGATTTTCGAAATCTTCTAACTCGCAATTGGATATCTTGTCATAAATAAAGCAATTCATATGAACTGCAAACTTCACCGACACAATATCTTTTTTCTTTGTGGAAATATACATCAATAATCGCTCTGCACCATAAATCACTGCCATTAACATGGCGTTATATATGATTTCACGAAATGTCCCATGATTTTCTATAACGCTTATAATATTTTCAATATAAAGGACTGTATAATCGCTTCAAGAGAAAAAAACAATGTTCTAAAAGCAAAAAACAGGAAAAACGTCTTATCCACTTCCCACATCTTTTTTACAATAAAGACGTTATTTTCAATTATTTTCTTGAAAGATATTTTGTTTTGATATAAACGCAGAATATTGTCATAAAACATTGTTCTTCCTCACATAATATCAAACAGTCTCTTTCATGGATCGGTTAAAATTCTTCCGCATGATGGTTATAGAAGGCTTTGGTCACTTTGCCGGAGGCGATAATTGCTATTGCCGCAATAATTAGAAATAAAAGAAAACTCAAGTCATGCATAAAGGCAGAAAAAACAATTTTTACATTTTCTTTTTAATATACTTAAATCAACTTCCGCCCATCGTTTCATCTCTTCATTTTCTATGTTAAAGAATCCATCTTCTTTACATATTTAAATAACTGTTTTCCCTGCGTTCTCGATCGAGTGATGTCGATGAGCCGTGACCGGGATAAAGGCGGTAATCGCCGGGAAGGTCTTTTATCTTTTTAAGAGAGCGCTTAAGCTCTTCCCAGTTTCCGCCGGCGAGGTCGTATCTGCCGATGCTGTCTCGGAAGATCGTATCTCCGCAGAATATCGAATCTCCGGCGATGTAGCATACCGAGCCGGGAGTGTGGCCGGGAGTATGGAGAATGTTTATTTTAAGCCCGTCGAGTTTGATTTCATCTCCGTCGGAAAGCAGGCGGTCTGCCGGTTTTGACGGAGTGTTAATACCGCCGAAAAGCCGCATATAGCTCGAATCTACATCGGTCAGCATATTAGCGTCGGAACTGTGAATCAATGTTTTCGCTTTTGGATAAAATTTTCTGAGGGGTTCGAGACCCATGATATGGTCAAAATGTCCGTGAGTCAGAAGAAAATACTCGGGTGTCAGCTCTTTCGCTTCAAGCTTTTCGCGCAACTCTTCCGGGTCTCCGCCCGGATCTATCACGGCGCAGCTGCCTTTTCCCCGCGGATCGGCGCAGAGAAAATAGCAGTTTGTCATCATCGCGCTGACGCGGAAAACCCAAATCTTCAATTATTCTCCTCCGGTTTAAAAAGACAGATAAAATTTTACCATTATATTATACCACATAAAGACTGATTTGTCTACACAGAGAAAGAATATTTTGAACATCAAAAATATGTAAACCTGATAAAATTTACCAAATCATATTGAAATAAACATCGGCGCATGATATAATCATGATATTTATAGTCGATATTACACATTTACCATATATAAAACTAACACGAAAAGGTGGTGAATGCCATAAACTCGAAACAAAGAGGCAGACGGACGGCGGGAGGATTCAGCCCGCTTGCGCTTACCATTATTATTACCTGCGCCGTCCTCTTTGTCGTATTCTGCGGATGGCTCAGCATCAGACTCAATATATTGGGCTATACGCCTGAAAACAGCGACAGCTATGTTTTCACCGAAAGATCGGGACCTTACTACGAAAGACTCAGCGACCGCGAAAAAGTCATTTATGAAGCGGTGGTTTCGGCAGCGGAACAGCTGCGTTCCCGCACCGAAACTCTCGATACCGGACTGACAGAAAAAGAATTCGAAAATGTAATGCTGGCGGTTCGGTATGACGAAGCTGCGTTGTTTTTCCTGGACACATTTAACTGCAGCGCTGATACCTCAGAGAAAAACAGCGTCGTAATGCTAAAATACAAAACAGACGGTCAGTCCGCATACAAAATGACATCTGAACTTAAAGCCGCCGCCGATGAGCTTATCGGTGATCTGGGCGCTGATCTGACCGACGTCGAAGCTGTATTGGCGATACACGACCGTCTTATCAAAAGCTGCGAGAAAGCCGGTTCAAAGAAGCAGTCAAAGTTTGTTTCGACCGTTTACGGCGCGATAGTCGAAAAAAAGGCGGATGCTTCAGGTTATTCCAATGCAATGAGATATCTGCTTTCAATGGTTGATATCCAGTGCGCGGTGGTATTCGGCGAAGCTGACGGTCAAAGCCATACCTGGAACGCAGTCAGGTCTGACGGTGAATATTATTATACCGATGTTTATTTCGATGATCCCGATTCAACGACGATTCCAAATCTTCCCGTTCATGCTTTCTTCATGATGAGGGCAGAAACTATGCCCGGGCGCACTGTTTTTCCGGATTCCTTTTCCATTGAATCTTCGGGAGATTACGATTACTACACCGATAAAGGTTACAGAGCCGCCGATGCCGACAACCTGAAGGGGATTATCAACAATGCCGTAAACGAAGCGGATAAGGAAAATCGTTTGTTTATTGAAATTGCCGTTCCCGAAGATACCGAACTTGATTTTTTGCTTGAAACGGTAATATCAATAATCAAAAAACACAACTACGAAACCGTCGGATATGTGTCGAGGCTCCATCCGGAAGCCCGCGTGTTTTCGACGGGACGCCGCGGATACTACACAATACAGCTCTTCAGATGATTTCTGTGCAATTAAGTTAATCAAAACGGAGGAATTTTAATGTCTGAATATCGCTTTAACACAAAATGCATCCAATCGGGATACAGCCCGAAAAACGGCGAGCCGAGAGTCTTGCCGATAACACAGAGCACAACATTTAAATACGATTCGAGCGCAGAAATGGCGAGACTTTTCGATCTTGAGGAAAGCGGATATTTTTATACCCGTCTTGCAAATCCCACAAACGACGCAGTCGCAAAGAAAATAGCCGATCTTGAAGGCGGTGTCGGCGCGATGCTTACCTCTTCCGGGCAGGCAGCGTCCTTTTATTCGATATTCAACATCTGCTCGGCGGGCGAACATATCATTTCATCTGCCGCTATATACGGCGGAACTTTCAATCTCATAGCGGTTACGATGAAAAAATTGGGCATTGAATGTACCTTTGTCAGCCCCGACTGCACCGAAGAGGAACTTGAAGCCGCATTCAAACCCAATACAAAACTTATCTTCGGCGAGTCCCTTGCAAATCCCTCGCTTACAGTGCTTGATATCGAAAAATTCGCGCGGGTGGCTCATCGCAACGGTGTTCCTCTAATTATCGACAACACCTTCCCAACCCCGGTAAACCTTCGTCCCTTTGAATGGGGCGCTGACATCGTTATACATTCCACTACAAAATACATGGACGGTCATGCGACGGCAGTCGGCGGCGTTATTGTGGATTCCGGAAATTTCGACTGGGAAAAGCATAGCGACAAGTATCCCGGACTCACTACCCCCGACGATTCATACCACGGGATAACCTACACCGAAAAATTCGGTCGTATGGCATATATAACGAAATTAGTCGCCCAACTGATGCGGGACCTTGGTTCAATCCAATCGCCGATGAACGCTTTCCTTTTAAATCTCGGGCTTGAAACTCTCTTTCTGCGAGTTCCGAGACACTGTGAAAACGCGATGAAAGCCGCTCAATGGCTGGAAAGTGACGACCGTATATCATGGATTGAGTATCCCGATCTCAAATCAAGCAAATATTATGAGCTCGCGCAAAAATATATGCCGAACGGCACTTCGGGGGTAATAAGCTTCGGTATTAAAGGAGGGCGGGAAGCGGCGACCAAATTCATGGATTCGCTGAAGCTTGCCGCTGTCGTAACTCATGTAGCCGACGCCCGCACCTGTGTTCTGCATCCCGCGTCTACCACTCACAGGCAGCTTACCGACGAGCAGCTTTATGCCTGCGGTATTTCTCCCGATCTTGTCCGTCTTTCGGTCGGAATTGAAGACATTGAAGACATAATTGCCGACCTTGATTCGGCTCTCGGCAAATAAAAACGTTAAAGTATATTTTCCCTCTCCGTGCTTGACAAGCACGGAGATTTTGTGTATAATCGTATTGAAGATTTTCAACAGAGCATGAGGTGATTAATCATGTCGGTACATAAAGGCAAAAAACTTGAACAGATCTCCTTCCCGCTCGGCGGGATCGGAACCGGCTCGATAGGGCTTGCCGGGAACGGCAGGCTCATCGACTGGGAAATTTTCAACCGCCCCAACAAAGGTTCGGACAACTCCTATACCCATATCGCCGTAAAGGCGACAAAAGGCGAAGAAATTAAGGACGCGAGAGTTCTCAGCGGCGACGTTACGACAAACCTTTCGGGACAATACGGCTCCGGTTTCGGCTACGGACTGTCGAACCGCACAATGGCAGGATTTCCTCATTTCAGCGGTGTTTCCTTCAAAGGTGAGTATCCTTTTGCCAAGATTAAATTTAAAGACGAAAATTTCCCCGGCAGAATTACCCTTACCGCCTTCAATCCGCTTATCCCGCTGAATGAAGACGACTCGAGCATTCCCGCCGCTTTCTTTGAGATAGGCTTTGAAAATACCTCTGACAGCGATTTATGCTATACCGCCGCTTTTTCTTTGATAAATCCGTTTGACGCTTCCGTTAACCGCAAAGTTACGGGCGAAAAGCTTAACGGAGTTGAGCTGCTGACCGAATCGGACAAAGAAAACGGGCTTGCGCTTCTTACCGATTCCGACAGCTCGCATACGCAGCTTTACTGGTATCGCGGCGGCTGGCAGGACGGAGTCTCGACATTCTGGAGAGAATTCTCAACCGAGAATGAGCTGCCGGAACGGTCATACGATACCGCCGCAAGGCGTGACGGATCCACCGTATCCGCCTCGATCAGCCTTGCCGCCGGCGAAAAAGGCGCGGTGCGGTTTGTGCTTGCCTGGTATATCCCGGTATGTGTAAATTACTGGGATCCATACAAAGACGAAGACGGCAATGACATAACCTGGAGAAACTGGTATTCTGTAAGATGGTCGTCTGCCGTCGACGCCGCATCTTACGCGCTTGTGAATTTTAAGTCACTGTACAAGAGCACAAAACTGTTCCATGAAGCGCTCTTCTCTTCCTCGCTTGATTCCGCCGTGATTGACGCAATACAGGGGACTGTTTCGGTTCTTAAGTCTGCCGTTGTCAGCCGGCTTGAGGACGGTTCCCTTTACGGTTTTGAAGGAGCGGGAGAACATCACGGAAGCTGCGAGGGCAGCTGCACTCATGTCTGGAGCTATGCATACGCCTGCTGCTTCCTCTTTCCGCGGCTGGAAAGATCGCTGCGTGAAAATGAATATAAATATTGTCAATTTGAAGACGGTCGAATTGCCTTCCGAATGAAACTGCCGCAAGGGCGCGGGTTGGGTTGGGATATGCCCTGTCTTGACGGTCAGATGGCGGGAGTAATAAAAACTTATCGCGACTGGAAGCTTTCCGGCGATAATGAATGGCTTGAAGAGATATTCCCGGCGGTACAGAAGGCGCTTGAATTTGCCTGGGACGAAAACAGCCCCGTCGGTTGGGACAAGGATCGCGACGGCGTGCTTGAAGGACGGCAGCATCACACCCTTGATGTCGAGCTGTTCGGTCCTTCCGCATGGCTTCAGGGAATGTATCTTGCGGCGCTGAAAGCTGCCGCCGAGATGGCTTCGTATTTGGGTCTTGAGGAAAAAGCAGAGGAATATCTCGACATTTTCAAAAACGGAGCCGAGTGGACAGATGAAAATCTGTTTAACGGCAGTTACTATATTCAGAAAATCGATCTTAACGATAAATCTATTCTTGAAAAATACGGCTGCGTTGACTCCTATTGGAATTCGGAAAAAGGCGAGATTAAGTATCAGATCGGCGAGGGCTGCGCGATCGACCAGCTGCTCGGGCAGTGGCACGCCGACATCTGCGGACTCGGACAGATTTTCGATCCGAATAATATTGACACCGCACTAAACAGCCTTTACAAAAATAACTTCAAACCGCGGCTGCGCGAAGTTACAAATATGTGGCGGCTGTTCGGAGTGAACGACGAGGCAGGAACACTAATTTGTGAATACCCTAAAGGCGCTTACAAGCCTTGGATTCCGATTCCTTACTGCGAAGAGACTATGCACGGCTTTGAATACGCTTTGGCAGGGCTTATGTTGTCCCGCGGATACAAAAAGCGCGCCGTTGAAATGGTTAAAGCCGTTCGCAGCAGATATGACGGCGAAAAACGAAATCCGTGGAATGAGATAGAATGCGGCTCAAACTATGCGCGCAGCATGGCAGTGTTTGCCTTTATACCGATCATTAGCGGTTTTGAATTCGATCTTCCCCGCCGATACATCGGCTTCGCTCCGAAAATCAGAGGCGATTTCAGCTGCCCGTGGTTTACCTCGGTCGCTTGGGGAAAACTGAAAATGAAGGGAAAACGGACTTTAATATCGGTGCTTGACGGTGAGATTGAACTTTCCCGGGTGGGACTGCCGAAAGAACCGAAGTCGGTTAAAGTGAACGGAACAGACGTCAACTTCAGATACGAAGACGGCGCCGTGATATTTGACGATCCGATAATTGTCACAAGCAAGCTTGAAGCGCTGTATTGAAATAACCGAATAAATGACTTTTATTGCCTTAATGATCGGATCGAAATATTTTACAGAGGAGGCGCTTAATGACTGAATATAAAAATATAATTCTTGACACCGACATCGGCGGAGATCCGGACGATGCCGTCGCGCTGTCATATATATTTGAAGCAGAAAAAGCCGGTCTTTGCCGTCTTTTCGGAATTACCACCTGCAGCGACAACGCTTACGGCGCCGCCTGCGCCGGCGGCATAGCAAAATACTACGGCAGGGAGCTGCCGATAGGACAACTGAAAATGCCGGGAGTTGATATAAATAAAAATAATATTGAATCTTACCCCGGCACTTACGCAAAACCGGTTGCCGACGCTTTCGACGGCTCTCCGGATTATTTCTCCGCGCCCGAAGCTCTTGATGTTTTGAAAGAACTTTTGGCGGCTGCAGATTCACCGGTTACCCTTGTTACTATCGGAAAGCTTTCAAATATCCGTGACCTGATAGCCGACCCTTCGGGAAAAAAGCTTCTTCGGGAACGCTGCGCCGAAATTGCGATAATGGGCGGGGATTTCCGCCATCATACCGACATCTCAGCCGAACCTCACGCGGAGTTTAACATTGTCGGCGATATCGCCGCCGCGGCGTATCTTTTTGAAAACTCACCCGTACCGCTGGCGCTGTCGCCGTATGAGCTCGGGCTTACAATTCTCACCGGAAAGCCGCTTATCGAAAAATACGGTAAAAGCCATCCGGCGGCTTTGGCGCTGCTGCTGAACGGCTGCGATGACGGGCGAAGCTCCTGGGATCCCTCAACCGCTCTGTATGCTGTCGAAGGCGAAGCCGGAGTAATGAAGCTGTCGAAAAAAGGCTTTGTTTCAGTCAGGGAAAACGGCGTTACCGATTTCAAAGCAGACACGGCCGGAAATTGCCGTATCATCGGCGCCGTAAATTGTCCGCAGAAGATTGCCGACAAGATCGATTCTTATTTCAGATAAAGAATTGCATCTATATAGGTATGTCGTTTTATTAAACTCATATACAGAAAAGAGAGGAACCAATGAAAAACAGGCACGCAAAAATCATTTCGCTTATCCTTATCCTTGTACTTGCCGCCTTGTCGTTTATTAACTGCGGCGATAAGGCGGACTCAACAACGCCGGTATCCGGCACGACTGCCGCCGAAGTTACCGAAACGCAGCCGGAAACAGAGCTGAAACCGGAGCTGCCCGATGCCGATTACGGCGGAAAAACCTTTAATATCCTGACTGCCGGCAACTGGAGCAACGATTGGACCGAAATATATGACTTTACCGCGGACGAGCAAGACGGAACGCCGGTAAACGACGCAGTTTACATTCGTAACCGCGCGGTCGAGGAACAGTTCAATATCGAAATTAAAGAAATAAACAATATGGGAAGTTCTGTCGGCGGCACCGGAAAAGGCGGCAAATTTATCGAGAAAAGCGTTATGGCAGGCGACAATGCTTACGACGCCTCTCAGATGGGCGCTTATGATGTTTCCGTTTTGGCTTACAAAGGATATGTTATCGACCTTAACTCCATTAAATGGCTGAATCTTGAGAACCCCTGGTGGGATCAGAAAGCCAATTCCGACCTTACAATCCGCGGAATGATGTTCTACACGACCGGAGATATTTCCACACTTGACAACGACTGCACCTTCTGCATTCTTTTTAACAAGAAACTGATTGCAGACAATTCGCTTGAGAATCCCTACAAGCTCGTTCAGGACGGTACCTGGACAATAGACAAGTTTGTTTCGATGGCCGGAAGTCTCTCCCGCGACCTCAACGGCGACTCGAAAATGGATGAAAACGACATGTACGGTTTCTGCATATGGCAGGACTCGATGATGGGGATGGTCAACGCCGCCGGCGAGAAGTTTGCGACGATAAACAATGACGGCAATATCGAGCTTACGCTGAATACCGAGAAAACCGTCAACATGCTGGATAAGTATATACCGCTTGCATATGACCGCAACCTGACCTATTCAATTTATCATTCAAAAGATGCGATAGAGAATATGTTTGCAAACGATCAGGTAATGTTCTACACAAGATACCTTTGCATCATCAAAAAATACCGCAATATGGATACCGACTTCGGTCTTTTGCCTTATCCGAAATACGACGAAAGCCAAAGCTCCTATTACCACACCGTCGCTCCTTACGGATGCTCATTTATCTGCGTGCCGATGGTTGTCCAGGATTTTGAGATGACCGGAGCGGTTCTGGAGGCGATGGCTTATGAGTCTGTTGATACCGTTACAAAAGCTTATTACGACATAACACTTGAAGGAAAAACGCTACGCGACGAGGAATCATCCGAAGTGCTGGATATTATCCTAAAGACCCGTGTCTTTGATATCGGACAGTTCTACCAGATAGGACCGTATAACGAGCGTATTATGGATCTGTTCAGGAAAAACGATACCGACTTCGCTTCGATGTATGCAAAGCATGAAGGGGCGGCGTTAAAGCTCATCGGTGAGATCAACGATGCATTTGCAGAAATAACCGAATAAAAAATCCGAAAGCCTTTAAAGGCTTTCGGATGGTATAGCAATATATGTCATGCTCGGCAGAGCAGTTCATATTCGCTGCTCCTGCCGGGCGTTTCGGTTATAAGCTTAAGCGTCATAAAACCGGTCTTTTCGATTTTCGGCATTTTGAATTCAAGGACGGTGCCTTTTATATTTGTGCGCGGTTCGGCTTTGCCGGTTTTCCACTCGCCCAGTTCATATTCACACCCGCCGATTATGAGGCTTGCCCTTATCGTATCGCTGACCGGCTCATTTGAGTCATTCAGCAGCCAAAGCTCACAGCTGAAGAGCTCGCCCTCCGTCCAGTCGAATTTCGGGACTCTTGCGGATGCCGCGACCGGACGCAGCGATTCTTTTACTGCGTAATATGCCGGCTTCAGCACCATCGGGTAGCACACAAGAGAATTATTCGCCGCCGTTATCCACGGCTCGCACCAGCACCAATTTATCGCCATAGAACAACCAGTCCACTGGCGGCGCGTTTCTTCGAATATTTCCTTATATCCCGTCGCCTGCATCCGCTGGCTTCTGTCGACGAATTGCCGGAGCGACTCGGGTTCGCCGAATAATTTCCGGTCTGTTTCAAGACAGAGCCAGGTATCATAACCCCAGGCGCTGAAACCGTGATGCTTCTCCCAGCTCTTTGTCTTTGTAATCGGGAATAGCTCGTTTTCAGGTATTATCTTTTTAAGCTCATTGACGCCGGCGGCGCTCGGAACGCCGAATTCCGTGTATGCGGTGTTGCGGCGGTTCTGAAAGACGCCGAATACGTCTTCTCCGGTATTTTTGTCAAAAAAGGTGTATCCGCCGTGCGCCATTCCGGTTAAGGGAGATGTCTGGAAGAAGGGGCGCTCGTAATCAAGCTCAAAGCAGAGCTTGTTCAGCAGACGAAGCGCGCGCGACTGGTCGTCCATGCCCGACCAGCTGTTGAATAGCTCGTTTCCGCCGCACCAAATCACCAGTGACGGATGGCGGCGAAGATGGATGATTATCGACGTCGCTTCTCTTTCGAGCGTTTCCATATAATGCGGATTTGCCACATAATTGTTGCAGGCTAACATGAATTCCTGCCATACCATAATACCGAGGCGGTCGCAGATGTCGTAAAACTCGTCTTTTTGTATGCCGGCGCCGCCCCAGAGACGGAAGATATTCATATTGGCGTCGACGGCGGCTTTTATCAATTCTTCATACCGTTCTTCGGTTATAACTCCGAAAAATAGTTCGGGATTTACCCAGTTGGAGCCTTTGGCAAAGATGCGGCGTCCGTTCAGCTTGATTGTTACGGGAGCGGCGTATCTGCTCATCGGGTATCCGGCGGGATCGCCGCCGGTGCCGGGATTGCGCACCAGCTTTATTGTGCGGAATCCGATGACGCCTTCCTTTTTATCGGCGGGACTTTCTGCAGTCCATTTATAGAGATACGGTTCACCCTGACCGCTGCACCACCAGAGTTTAACTTCATTGACGGTGAATTCGGGGGATTCGCCGCTGTAAACGACATTTCCGTCCGAATCAAAGAGGGCATAAATGACTTTTTCATCGCAGACGGTCTCAAAGCGCACTTCGGCGTTCTCGAGAGCGCTGTCAAGGGTATAGAACGGCTCACAAGAGCTGATGTATCCGCGTTTTCTCGTCTCGATATACGCGGGTTTCCAGATGCCGGAGATTAAAAGCCGCGGGTTCCAGTCCCATCCGTAGCTTACCGGCGGCTTGCAGCTCTGATCCGCTTCCTGCCGCGGAGTTTCATGATATCCGGAGCGCTTAGGATGAGGATGGATCAATACGCTGAGTTCGGAGCCCGGCTTTGCTTTTTCGGTAATGTCAAGCTCGACTTTGGTATACATTCCCTCCTGCGAGTGAAGCTTTTTGCCGTCGAGAATGATGTCGAAGATATAGTCGATGCCTTCGGCGACGAAAAAGACGGAATCGCCGCTTTCGGCTTTAAAGTCAAGCTTTGTTTTGTATATCCAGAAGACGTCTTCAACCGCTTCAAGCGCTTCGACATTGTCGGAAAACATAATGTCAATGCCTTTGTAATCGGCGTAATCCTTCTGAACGTTGCCGGGAACAGACGCAGCGAAAAGCTCGGGCGCTTCTCCCTTGTCGGAGTCATAGATTCCTGCAAGCCATTTTTGATTGAATTTCATATTTATACCCCCTTGACGGTTATTATTTGCTTTAGAATAATATAATATTTTGAAATGAATCTGGTATTGCAATTATATGGCTTGTTTTAAAATTCGCGCATTATTGAATGTATTTAATTAATTGCGTGGTATCCTTTCAAACCTCCTGACGCGCTTGCCGTCAAGTATGACGGTTTCGTTCCACATTGAAGCCGGTCTTGCCCAGACTTTGCTTTCATCGCTTGTATCTTTATAGATAACAAGCTCTTCAAGCGTTTCGCTGTGCTTCGCAACAGCGACGACTTCGTAAACATTTCCTTTGTAATGGCGGTATAAAACCCCTTTTTCGGCAGGCATTGGCATGCTCCTTTCAATATAAGCGCATTTACAATTCAAACAGAAAACAAAATCACCGTTGATTTTTACAGGTGATATTTGCATTGGAGGAAAACATGGACTTAAAGAAAAGAATCGAGAAATTTAAAGAATTGGTGTTTGAAACCAACAGAGAATTTTATTTAGGTCTCGAAAAGGGACAGAGCCCGCATACGCTTTTTATCGGGTGCTGCGATTCGAGAGTAAATGCGGAAGTACTCTTTCAGGCTGAAGCCGGAGAATTATTTCAGATAAGAAACGTTGCAAACATAGTGCCGAGAGAAGAAGATCCGGACGATAACCTTTCGGTGGTATCCGCGCTTGAATATGCCGTTAAAGTTCTCAAGGTAAAGAATATTATCGTTTGCGGACACTCGAATTGCGGGGGATGCGCCGCAATCAGAAAGCTGAATGATTACAAAGATAATCTTCCCGATACGGTGAAATGGATCTCTCACAGCAGCCGGATATCCGAATATATTGACAACAAGTATCCTGATATGGAAGAAGAGGAAAAGCTTGTTCTGCTTGAAAAGCTGAATGCAATTCAACAACTGCACAATCTGATGACATACGATTTCATACGACATTCTTATGAATCGGGGGAACTTGCTATACAGGCTTATTATTACGATATCGGCACGGGGAGTATTTCCGTTTATGATTATGAGAATGAATTTTCGGATATTTTAAAAGAAATAGCTTTGAATTGAATAATTTTCGCATCAAATATTACAAGATTATATTATAATTCTCAGATAATTTGAAACAGCGCCTGCAAGCGGAGCAATCCGGTTATTGCAGGCGTTACTTTTACATGCTTATTTGTTTTTTGAAGATTTAATTCCGAAAGTTTTTATTTTCTTAATAAATCCTTTGTTTTTACTGTTGTTTTCTGCGGGCATCATTCTGTTGATAACTATGGTATCATCTGACTTTATTTGAACATCGCCGGTCGGGATGATAACTTCGCCGTCGCGCTCGATAAAAATAAAACTCTCATTTTCATTGAGTCTGATATCACGAATGTATTTATCCTCAAATTGATCGCCTTTTTTGACGGTACGTTCGCGAAGTGAAAAACCGTTCAGCTCATCTTTATAATAGAGAGCGCTCAGAATAAGACTGTCATCCAACTCGAGAATTGTGCAGCCGTCAGGAATAAACTGCTCATTTCCGCGCACAATGATTGCAACTCGAATATCATTTGGCAGGTAAACATCCTTAAGGGCTTTTCCTATCCAAGGATGTTCCGAACATATTTTAGTCTTAACAAATTGCAGGTTTTTCTCTTCCTGATAGTCGGTAAATGTTTTCATTACGTCGCCGTGCGGGTCATACATATTTGTTTTAACCGCAACCATCGGCATAAAGCCGCCCTGTATGCCTAACGACAACAACACAATCGTAAATATGATATGGAAGAGATCGTGCTGCAGCTCAACCGCGCTGACCGCAACGATTGCAAAAACGATACTCGCCGCTCCGCGGATTCCAGCCCAGGAAACCAATATTTTTTGCTGCAATGATGAATTCGGCATAAACGCCATAAGACCGAAAACACTCGCGGGTCTTGAAATAAACGTCATAAAAAGCATGATTGCGAGCGCTATCGGAAACACGTTTATAATGCTCATTACATTTGAAAGCAAACCGAGGGTGAAGAAGATAAGAATTTGAGCCAGCATATTGATCCCGTCGAAAAAAGAGACGAGCCCCCGCTTTGATTCGAAATTCTGATTCCCCAAAACGATTCCGATAACATAAACGCTGAGATAACCGTTCCCGCCGAGTATCTCTGCCAGAGAGTAACCCAACAGAGCTATCGCGATTGCGAAAACCTCGTTGCCTCCGCCTCTGAAAAAGATGTTTTTCCGAATAAGGAAAACAAGTAGTAATGAAATTGCGGCTCCGACGGCAAGCCCTACGCTTACTTGCAGGAAAAGCATCAGAAAGGCTCTTCCAGGGCTGATTCCGTCTTTAAGCAGCGAAATACAAACGATCGCCAAAATATAGGAAAAAGGGTCGTTTGAACCGGATTCCATTTCGAGCAAGGAGTCGGTGCTGTCTTTCAGCGACAACTTGCGCCGTCTGAGAATTGAGAAAACAGAGGCTGCGTCGGTCGAGCCGACAACCGATCCGAGCAGAAACGATTCTATAATCGGAAAACCCAAAACAAAATGAACGAAAACACCCGTTATAGCTGCGGTAAAGAATACGCCGAATGAAGCTAAGACAATCGCTTTTCCGGCGACCGGTTTCGCTGCGCGCCAGCTTGTTCCGAATCCGCCGTAAAACATGATAAAAATCAGCGCAATAGAGCAGATTTTATTGGCGAAATCAAAATTTGTGTAAGCCGATATTATCGGTGAGCTGCCGATTAATATACCGAAAACTATGAAGATCAGAAGCATCGGAATGCCCGATTTATCCGAAAAAGTGCTCAGCAGCACGCTCACCAACACAATTGCAGCTATAACGATCAATAGTTCAATCATACAACTTCATCTCCTTAAGTACATGTGTGTCTCTCATTTTACAACAAAAAATATCTAAAGCTTTATACAATAAAAAAGCTTTCTTGCTTTTCCGCAAAAAAGAAATAAATGCAAAAATAAAACAACCGTTAATACAAGTGTTTGTATTAACGGCTGCATTTTTTATGGCTGCGGAATAGGGATTCGAACCCCAACAAACAGAGTCAGAGTCTGCCGTGCTACCGTTACACAATTCCGCATCGGGCTCAACGCTATATATTATAACACATCCGCGGCATTTTGTCAATAGCTTTCCCGAATTTAATACCGACGCGCTTGTAGTGTTACAATAGATGTGACACTAAAGATATTGAAAAAGTGATTGAGATCTGATAAAATAAAGTTGCCACACCAAAATTATCAGAAAAGGACTCAATCACCATGAATATTATAACACAAAACAA
>JAAZIU010000034.1 GCA_012800735.1 Clostridiales bacterium
ATTTGTGGGATAATTTACTTGGTTAATAGCTTTTTTCATAATACTATTATACCAAAAAACAGAGCCGTTTGCACTACTTTTGTGCAATTTGGCTCTGTTTTTTCGCGGGCTTTTGATACAGCCCCTTTTAATTTATTTTAATATATGATTGTTACAATTAATAACATACGCTTTTATCATCCTCGATCCAGTGATTATGTTTTTCCTGATTGTTTTTTTACATATCTTTTCATTATGATAAGCGTAATTATCAGAGCGATGGGGAAAACAACGCCGAAAATCATTCCCCGCTTTATGTCTCCGTCTAAAACTCCGGTCATGGTTCCGACCAGAGTCGGACCTGCCGCGCAGCCTAAATCCCCGCCTAAAGCAAGCAAGGCGAACATAGCGGTTCCACCGCTTCTGGCGTTTGCCGCAGCAACCGAGAAAGTTCCCGGCCACATTATTCCGACAGAAAATCCGACAACACCGCAGCTGATCAGCGACAACCACGGAGACGGAGACAGCGAGATTACAAGATAACCCGCTACGCAAAGAACAGAGCTTGCAAGCATATAAGCGGATACATTTACCTTTTCGCCGATTTTTGCGTAAATAACACGCGACGTTCCCATCAGTATTGAAAACATACACGGACCCATGAGATCACCGATAGTTTTATCCACGCCGAGTCCGGCTTCGGCAAAATCCGATGCCCATTGTGAAACCGTAAGCTCCGACGCGCCCGAACAAACCATCATCAGCATCAAAATCCAGAATATCGGCTCAAGCAGCAGTTTTTTGAAGGATATTGTGCTCTCTGATGTTTCTTCAAGAGAAAGAATTGGCACAAAGCTGAACAGAATTGCTCCTGTAAGTGGAATTAACGCCCATAAAGCAGACAGTATTCTCCAGTTTATAAGACCTGCGGTGTTGAAAAACAGGGTTGATAAAAGCACAACCGCGACGCTTCCCCAGCAATAGAAGGAATGGAGCAGGCTCATCTGCTGCGCTTTATGTACTGTAGGGCAAGCCTCAACTATCGGACTGATAACGACTTCAATAATTCCGCCTCCTATCGAACAAAGCAGCACCGATATTATAAGTCCGATATAAGGCGAATGCGCAATGTAGGGCAAAAAGCCGTATGAGACAAGTCCCGACACCGCTGATATATGCGCAAAAACCACCGCTTTGCGATATCCGGTTTTTGAGATTAATTTTGAAGATATTAAATCGACAGAAAGCTGAAAAAGGAAATTCAGTGTTATAAGCGAAGTAATCTGGCTTAAAGGAATACCGAATTCATTTTGAAATCGGATAAACAGAAGCGTAGGAAAGATATTGACAATAGCTTGCGTTATATAACCTATATAGCAGGAATATATCGTTATCTTGTATTTCGACGCTTCGGCCGCCTTGTTTGAGTACATCTTCTTTATATATTCATTACGACGGGCAGTATCATCGGATTGCGCTTTGTTCTGTTGAAAAGGAATTTTGCGAGGTCATCCTTCATTCTCGTTTTGAGCTGAGTCCAATCGGTAACATTGTGGTCAAGCGAATCCTGCAGGGCATCGCGCGCAAGCACTTTGACCTGATTCATAAGTTCGTCCGCTTCCCTTACATATACAAAGCCGCGGGAGACAATGTCCGGACCGGATAATATCATCCGTTCATCAATACTTACAGTCGCGACAACAACAATAAGTCCGTCTTTTGAAAGGTGACGACGGTCGCGCAGAACAATATTCCCGACATCGCCGATACCGTAGCCGTCAACAAGAACCTTGCCTGAGGGAACGGTGCCGTTGAATTTACAGCTGTTTTCATCAAGTTCGAGAATCAAGCCGAGATCAGAGATAAAAATATGTTCCTCCGAAATCCCGACGTCGATGGCGTTTTCTCTGTTTGCCGCTAAATGACGATATTCGCCGTGTATCGGCATAACGAATTTCGGTTTTGTAAGAGCCATCATAAGCTTCAGTTCTTCTTTGCAGGCGTGTCCGGATACATGTATCTCAATCGAAGTATCTCGGAAAACATCAACCCCCCGCTTGCAAAGCTCGTTTATGATCTTGTCGATTAATTTTTCGTTTCCGGGTATTGCCGAAGCAGAGATAACGACGAGATCGGTCGGTCCAAGTTCCACCTTGTCATGCTCGGAAAAAGCCATTCGATAGAGCGCTGACATCGGCTCGCCCTGTGTTCCGGTTGTTACAATGGTAAGCTGCTCCATCGGGTAGCGCTTGATATCATTTATATCGATAAGCGCGCCGCGCGGAACTTTCATATACCCGAGTTCAACCGCGGCGGTAACGATGTTCAACATGCTGCGGCCGGTAATCGCGACTTTGCGATTAAAGCGGGCGCTGGTATCGATTATCTGCTGAACTCTATGTACGTTGGAGCTGAATGTAGCAATTACAATCCGCTTATCCGGATTCATCATAAAAATGCCTTCAAGGTTTTCGCCGACAACTCTTTCAGAAGGGGTATATCCCTTCCGTTCGGCGTTTGTTGAATCGCACATTAGCAGCAGTACGCCTTCTTTACCGAGTTCACCAAGCCGGGGTATATCCATAATTTCGCCGTCAATCGGGGTTATATCAAGTTTAAAGTCACCGGTATGTACAACCGTACCGACCGGAGTTTTGATCGCCAGAGCGCATGCGTCGGCTATTGAGTGATTAACTCTGATAAATTCGATGCTGAATCCGCCGGCTTTGACAACATCACCGACAGATACTGTGTTTAAATCCGGCTTGCGCGGAAGACGATGCTCTTCAAGCTTATTTCTGAGTATGCCTATCGTCAGCCTTGTGCCGTAGATCGGAGCGTTCAGAATTCGGAGAACATAAGGGATCGCGCCGATATGGTCCTCATGACCGTGAGTTAAGAAAATACCGCGAATCTTATCCTGATTCTTTTCGAGATAAGAAACATCGGGAATTACAAGATCGATTCCGAGCATTTCCTCGTCGGGAAAACCAATTCCACATTCGATAATGATTATGTCATTCCCATATTCCAGAACATACATATTCTTGCCGACCTCATTGAGGCCGCCGAGCGCAAAGACCTTGAGTTTTGATGTGCTTTTATTTTTAGCCATTAATTTTTCACCTTAATAAAATGATTCTTAGATTTTTTTTAACGTTATAAATATTATATATGCAGAAATAAATGATCTGACCGTAAATTATGCGCCACAGATAACGGGCGCAAAAATAAAATCGGATCATAATTCATGATTCGATCTTTATTGACTCCAGCCCAACGCACAGCAAGAGTCGAAAATAAGGGGACGCCACGAACACATTTACATTATAATATTATATCATTTATTTAAGTTATAAAATAAAGGTAAATGTAAAAAATTATTTAATAAACTCGAAGACTTGTTTTTCCTTACGATTAATATTGAATTAATGTACAATATATGTTATAATGATAAAGCGTAAGAGGTGAAGTTTGATGATTAAAGATAAAATATATGGTTTTGCCGAAGATATACGGCAAAGGCTTGATAAGCGCTCACTATCAGATATATCGCTCTGGGCGGCTGCCGCAGCGTCTGCTTATATAATCGCTTCAATTCTTTCTCTTGTGCGATTTAAAAGCTACGGACTGCGGGAGTTTATAACCGGGTTCTCTTACCCGCTTTTTTGGATATCGCTTGCGGTTGCTTTTTCGGCATTAATCGCTCTTGTTGCCTTAACTCGTAAAACTTCAATAGTATACTTAACACTTTGTGTTTCAGCGGTGGTATTCGCATCGGCGCTTGCAGCCATTCTTGACTCAAATATCTATTACAACATGGGTTTGGCGCTTGTAATTATTATAATAGCCAAAGCTGCATTATCAAAAGGACGCCTGTCAGTTGATTTTCATATAAGTTGGCGCGGCGGCTATATCGCAATAGTTATTCTGGCAATAATATTCGGCGTTATTACTGCCTATGTAACCTCGTTCAAATACCACACTTTCAGCGAGGCCACCTTTGACCTCGGTATTTTTACTCAAATGTTTGAGATGATGGCAAAAACCGGTCTTCCGCTCACAACAGTTGAGAGAGGGCGAGAGCTGACTCATTTTGCGGTGCATTTTTCTCCGTTCTTTTATCTTCTCCTTCCCGGATATCTGCTTTGGCGCTCTCCGCTATACCTTTTCTTTATTCAGGCTCTCGGAGTTTCACTCGGAGCTATTCCCGTTTACAGGATAGGCAAAGCTTTGAAGTTCTCGCCGATTTCATCTCTTCTATGCTCGCTCGTTTATCTGATGTATCCGACGATGCTTAACGGATGCTTCCGCGATTTCCATGAAAACAAGTTTTTAGCCGTCTGTATTCTTTACCTAATTTATTTCATTTTAATTGAAAATCGAGTGGGAACCATTGCTTTCACATTGCTTACTCTGAGCATAAAAGAAGACGCTGCAATTTATATCTTTGCTATCGCCCTTTTCATTATCTTTTCAAGAAAAAGGAAATATCGCGGAATAATCATGCTTTTTGGCGCTGCGGGATATTATCTGTTCGCTACTAAGATGATAACCGTTTTCGGCGGAGAAGCTATGGTAGACAGATTTGCAAATTATTATCTGGGAGGCGGCAAAGGTCTTTTGACTGTCATAAAAACTTGCTTCTATGATATTGGGTATCTGCTGCTTCAGGTTTTTAACGCCGAGAAATTTCAATTTATACTATGGACTTTCATGCCTCTTACCTTCACTTTGATCAGCGGAGCATCTGCAAGTGAACTTGTTCTGCTGATGCCGGCGCTGGTTATCAACCTTATGTCAAACTGGATTTATCAGTATAATGTTGATTTTCAGTATACATACGGCTCCTGCGCGTTGATGATTGTTCTTTATATGCTTGCGTTGGCAAGAATTAATGAAAAAGATTTAAGTTATAAGACGGAGGATTGGAAACGACCTTTTGTATCGTTGATGCTTTGCGTAATCTTCACCTTTTCACTTACTTTCGGAAAAACGGCAAGATATACCGGCGCATATGCTGCAGATAAAGCTTCATATAAGGCGTCTGAGGCGATTTTAGCATCAATTCCGAAAGACGCAACGGTGACGGCGGGTGATTTCCTTGTTCCGCATCTATATTTCATCAGCGAGCTGCAAAGCTATCCTCCTCTATACGGGAAGTTGCAGCCGACTGAATATGTTGCGGTTGATTTGCGGGCGCTTGACGATGAATTCGATCCGTATGCGTTTATGAATGGAGAGTATTCGCTCGTTGACAGCAAGGGTTTTGTTGAGCTGTGGAAGCGCGACGGCTCCTATTGACAAAATATTACCGTTGTGATATAATAATAATGCGATTTGACGGCTGAGGGAGGGTGATATTTCCATATGGCAAGCCGTGACAAAAATAAAGGCAGGAAACTTATTGCCCAGAACAAAAAAGCTTATCATGACTATTTTATAATCGACACTTATGAAGCCGGAATCGAGCTTTTCGGTACTGAAGTCAAATCGGTGCGCAAAGGCTCTGTTAACTTAAGAGACAGCTTCTGCACAGTTGAAAAAGGAGAGCTTATCGCTCACGGCATACACATCAGCCCATATGAGCAGGGGAACATCTTCAACCAAGAACCGCTGCGGAAAAAACGCCTTCTTATGCATAAACGCGAGATAAACCGTCTTGCGATGAATATAAATAAAGAAGGATACACCCTTGTTCCGCTGTCGTTATACTTTGTCAAATCCTGGGTCAAGGTTGAACTTGGACTCTGCAAAGGCAAAAAGCTTTATGATAAACGCGAAAGCGACGCTTTGCGCGAAGCCGAACGCGACATTGAGCGGAGTCGAAACGCCGGATATCTATAAGGGGGCGCAATGGTTTCGACGGGGACTTTGAAACAAGATAAGCAGGCGGAGGTGGGGAACCTCCATAAAAGCTCTAAAAACAATAACTGATAACAAGACTGAACTTGTTGCTGCCTAATTAAGGCAGCCGTCCGCTCAGAGAGTATCGCGGCTCTGTGTCGGGCGTCATTCAGCGGTGAACGTGAACTGAGAGTTCGTCCTTATAACAGTCACGGATAAAAGGGCTGCCCGCGTCGTTTTTTGCCGG
Source organism: Clostridiales bacterium (assembly GCA_012800735.1). Lineage (GTDB taxonomy): Bacteria > Bacillota > Clostridia > Oscillospirales > CAG-272 > JAAZGC01. The sequence continues at coordinate 6,074 of JAAZIU010000034.1, forward strand.
ATGGAGTCGACGCGGGGAGATTAATCGTCCGGCTGAGCCTGGAGAAAGTTTTGCGGAGGAGTTTTCGGACACGGGTTCGATTCCCGTCGCCTCCACCAGATAGAAAAGACAGTTGTCATATTGCAGCTGTCTTTTCAGATTTTGTACTTCTGTCATATAATTATCATGCAGGAAATAGTTATGAAAGAAAACTTAAAAATAGCCGTTTTGGGAACCGGATATTGGGCGCAGTTTCAGATTGCCGCCTGGATGGATATAGGTTGCAAGGTTACAGCCGTTTGGAACAGAACGACCAGTCGCGCCCGGGACACAGCAAATCGCTTTGATATACCCAATGTATACGAAACCGTAGACCAGCTTCTTTGCGAAGCGGATTTTGACATTGTCGACATTATAACAGATGCCGAAGTCCACGAGGAATTGGTTTTGGCTGCCGCGGCTAAAGGCAAACCGGTTATCTGCCAGAAACCGATGTCTCTTGACGAAGAAAGCTGCCGGCGCATGGTTGACGCCTGTGAGAAAGCAGGAGTATGGTATGCTATACATGAAAATTTCCGCTATCAGCCGCAGTTCCAAAGCCTGAAGCACCATATGGAAACTGCTTCCCTCGGTAAAGTGCTTCATGCTCATATTCAGATGCGCTCACCGGACAGGGATATTATCCGCAAACAACCTGCGCTTGCAACAATGGAACATATGGCGCTGCGCGACATGGGACCGCATATCTTTGATGTTGTCAGGTTTCTCTTCGGTGAAATAGACGAGATTCAGACAATTCCCGTTTCTTCATATCAAGATATCCCGGTGGATGATACGGCGCTCTCTCTGCTGCGTATGCAGGAAGGATTTCCGGTTCTTTGCACACTTGCTCATAAGTTTCATTATAAGGCCTTCATTCAATTCGAAAATGGCACTATAACACTGAATGCTGAAAATAACATTGAAGTTGAGAACGGACAAAATATAGCTTTTTATCCCTTTGAAGAACCCACAAGACTTTCATATATCCCCGATGACGACTGGGCAATTCACGGTAGTCATGTATTTGCCGCTATTCCCACATGTTTACAAGCGCTCCGATACGCTTTTGTCAATCAACAAGAAGCCGAAACAAGCGGAAAAGATAATCTGAAGACTATGCAGGCAGTGTTTGCCGCCATACGTTCGGTGGAACTTAAGAAGCCGCAAGCCTGCGGAAAGGATTGAAAGTATGCGGATTGGTATATCAAGTTGGAGTTATCCTTATACCATAGGCAATAAAGCATATGATTTGCCGGCACATCCGATGGGGCTTCTTGAGCTTGCCAATAAGGCTGTCATGCATGGCGCTGAAGTGCTACAAGTAGCGGATAATCTGCCTTTACATAATATTTCTCATGAGGAATTGCTTCAGCTTCGCGTTCTTACCGAAAAACACAATCTTGAACTTGAGGTTGGAACGGCAGGACTTGAACAGGACAATTTACTTAAGTATCTTAATATTGCGCAAACTCTCGGCGCTAAATTGGTTCGGACACTTCCCCACTCCGGTAAGGATGTTCCCTCTTTGGATGTCGCTAAGCGGCGAGTTGATGAAGTACTTGGAAAGTTTTCCGATGCCGGTATAATCCTCGGTATAGAGAACCACGATCACTATCCCAGTGATTGGATAAGAAAGTTGATCGATGCATTTAACGACCCTCATCTCGGCGTATGTCTTGATGCAGTCAATAATCTGGGGCTTGGTGAAAGCTTTCGAGAAGTTCTGCATATTCTGGGATCTGTTACGGTTAATTTTCATTGTAAAGATTACACTATTCGCAGAAAGCATTCAATGCTCGGTTTCGATGTTGAAGGCGCTGTTACGGGTAATGGGTTTCTTAATCTGGAGTTGGCAATACAGGTTTTACCTGCAAATATATCTTGGGTGCTGGAATCCTGGATGCCTTGGCAGGGAGATATCGAAAAGACCGTCGCCATGGAAGAAGAATGGGTTATCAAAGGACTATACAATCTTCGTGCATTCAGGGAGACAAATGAAAATTAATTTATAAGGTTTGCAAATGGATACACAGCGCATAACAAAAAATCAATGGATAGGTATTCCTGAACAGCCGCCGCAGCGTATTTGTCTGCAGGCAGGCGAGCTTCAAGTAACGATGCTGGACGGCAGGCTGCTTAATGTATGTTTTCATGGCGAAAAGCTGATTGACGAGGTCTACTTTGCCCTTCGTGATCCGAACTGGGGTACAGTTCCCTATACTTTGAAAGAACAAAAGATTGAGAAGCATCCGGATAGATTTGTCTATCATTTTCAGGCAGAGCATACAGTTGGCAACTATCAATATCGCTGGCAGGGGTGTGTTAAAGGCAGCGCGGATGGAACGGTAACCTTTTCTTCAACCGGAGAGGCGGGAGAGAGGTTTTTAAAAAACCGCCTGGGATTTTGCGTATTGCATCCAATCAGCTGCGCAGGTCTTCCCTGTTTGATTGAACATTCTAACGGAACAAGCAAAGAAACCGTCTTCCCAAAACAGATTGCACCTCATCAGCCATTTTTTGATATCTCGGCTATGACATATCGGCGAGATGAGTTTAGCTGCCGTGTAGCTTTTGAAGGTGATGTGTTCGAGTGCGAAGATCAGCGAAACTGGACAGACGCATCATTTAAAACATATTGTACTCCTCTTTATCTTCCTTTCCCTGTTCAAGTTGATAAAGGGGAACGGTTCAGTCAGACGGTGCATATAAATTGTACAGCTTCCGGCATAAGTGATGTCGGCAAACCGACCGGCGAAGATAAGGATAATATAATTGAGTATTCGGAACTGCTTCCCATCAATGAGAATTTTTCGCTTGGAACCTGTTTGCGATTTCCTATCGATGAAGCTTCTCTAAAGATTGGAAAAGAATTAGGTCTTAATCATATAAGAGTGGAACTTCATTTCTGTGAACAGCCTGTCTTCTTTGATGAATTGCTGAAACAAGCCGCTCAGATGACAAACTCAATCCATCTGTTTGTTTTTCTAACGATAAACTGGCAGCAGGAAATGCCTTTGTTGCTCAATCTTCTGGCACGACACCCGGTCGTCACTGCAGTGATCCTTTATCAGGAAGGCCGCAAAGTAATTGACAAAACCATTCTTTCCATTTGTCGCGGGATGCTTCTGAGTTTTAGATTGCCTGTCGGTTCGGGAACCGATGCGTATTTCACCCAGTTGAACCGCGAACCTTTGCCGGGTGAGCTGATGGATTTTCTCTGTTATTCCAACAACCCGCAGGTGCATGCCTTTGATAATCATTCAATTATGCAAACAACCGCCGGTCAGGCGGCAAATGTCATAAGCGCACGGGCTTTATATCCCGATAAATCCGTATATGTAACTCCGGTAACGCTAAAAATCAGGTGGAACCCCGATGCAACCGCTGAAGTTTCCGATCATGAACAGCTTTTACTTAATCAAATTGATAATCGCCAAATGTCTCTGATGTGCGCTTCCTGGATGCTGCGTTCGATAATTGCATTGTCTTTAAGCGGCGCAGCGGGCGCTGATTATTTTGAGCTGGCGGGACCTCGCGGTTTTTTTGCGGAACAAAATAGAATATTGCCGGAAGAATTCCCGACTTTTTCGGGTATGGTATTCCCTTCCTATTATGTGTTTCGCGAAGCGCTTGTAATCTTTCGAGAACAGAATGTAAAGGCAATAAACGGCCAACAATTCTGTATTCTGTTAAGCGATAACAAGATATTAATTGCAAACACAACAGATGAGCAGATAAAACTCAGCCTCGACGGATGGCCGAGTATCGAGGGTATTTGTCTTAACGGTGATACAGCAGAGCGATATGCGATATGCAAAAAAGAACAAATGACGGAAGATATCAAGATGATATTTAATTCTGCCGCGGGAAATTCAATAATCCTGCAGCCTTATTCGATTATTTTAGGAAATTTTATTTAATTTTTTTTTAAAGGGAGAATTATTTATGGTTCAAAAAGTAGTATTGCTGGGCGCGGGGGGAAAAATGGGTATGCGCATTACCCCGAACATTAAGGATGAACCGTCCTACGAAATCTCTTATGTGGAGATTAGTGAAAAGGCTGCGCAGGCGCTGAAAGAAAAACACGGTGTGACTTCCTCTCCCGGATCAGAACCGGTAAAGTCGGCTGATATTGTTGTGTTTGCGGTGCCTGATAAGCTTATCAAAAATGTTTCTGCCGACATTGTGCCTCAGATGAAAACCGGAGCGATGGTCATCGGACTTGATCCTGCCGCTCACTTCGGAGAAGTAATGTTTATGCGGGAAGACCTGAAATACTTCGTCGTGCATCCTTGTCATCCCAGTCTTTTCCCGTTTGAAGACGGAATCAGCGAAGCTGCGCAGCGGGATTGGTTCGGCGGCACGGGAGCCGCAAAGATGGATATGGTTTGCGCTATCCATCAAGGTTCGGATGAAGACTATGAGCGGGGCGAAGCTTTCGCGCGTCTTATGTTTAAACCCATAGACAAAGCTTTCCGCATAACCATTGATCAGATGATTCTTTTGGAGCCGGCTCTTGTCGAATCCATCACCGCACCCTTGGTCAAAGGTATGCGTATGGCGGTGGATGCCTGCGTGGAAAAAGGCGTGCCGCGGGATGCGGTGATGTCATTCGTTATGGGACACCTTAAGGTACAGTTTGGCGTATTGTTTGACTTTGCCGGATTCCCTTTTTCCGACGGAGCTAATTTGGCATTGCGCAATGCGATGGACGTTATTTTTAAGCCGGATTGGTTAGAAAATATCATGAATAAAGAAGCGGTTGAAAAAAGCGTTCATGATATTACTCATGAACTGAATGACTAAAAAATAGAGTTATTTATCGTTGTTGATTCTAAATAATAAAGTGCCTGCACTTAAATCGGTGCAAGCACTTTTTTATTTAATTCATTACTCTTTGCCGGCGCAGTCATCAATATGCTGATGGCAAACGGAACCGGTTGATTTCAGTGAACCTTGCAGGTAAGCCTCAACCGATGTTTTTGATTCGCCGGAAGCTCCTACGATAACTTCAACGTTTCTTTCATTGAAAATCTGTACTGCGCCGCCGCCCATACCGCCGCTGATAATTACATTTACACCTCTGTCGGCGAGAAAGTTAGGCAGAAATCCGGGTTTATGTCCGGGATTTGCAACGGTTTCGCTTTTGATTATCTGCTTGTTTTCGGTGTCAAAAATCATGAAGCTTTCGCAATGTCCGAAGTGATCGGCTACAATTCCTTTGTCGGTTGCTACTGCAATTCTAAGCATTAATATTTTTCCTCCGTATTTTCTTATAATTTATATTATCGGTTTTTTTATTTAAAAAGTCAATTCACTGCCTGCGGCAAGGTAATCAATACTGTCACCCATTACTGATTTCAACCTTTTATAGGGTTCAATACCGGTACAATGACAAGTATAATACTTTGCTTTTGTATCTTTCAGATATTCAGCGATTCTGTCAATCACTTCCGGGGCTTCATCGCCGCCGGAACGGCTGGAAAGATGAAAACCGCCTATTACACAGTCGGGCATTCGACCTTTCAGCGTGTAAAAATGCTTGACTATATTGACAATACCGTTATGAGCGCAACCGGTTATCAGCAGTATTTTCCCGTCTTCTTCTATCACGAGGTTTTGCTCATGTTCAAAGCTGTCGTGTATCATTTGTCCCTGATATTCTTTGAACAAAGTATTGTTTAATATTGGAAGCGGTTCGCTTTGCGGAATGCCGGAGAACACATAGATTCCATTACCGATATCATGATAGTCTGATGTAAAAACAATTTGTCTGTTCTGTTTCAGATTTTCATCAAGACCTATATATGCAATTTTATTGTTTGAACGGGCTGAATAATATTTTTCAAATGCAAGCTGATGTATGATTACTTCGGCCTTTTCATTTTCTTCGAAAAATGTTTTCAGCCCTCCGCCATGGTCGTAGTGTCCATGCGAGATAACAAGGAAATCAATATCAGCAATGTTTATACCAAATGTTTTTGCATTTTGAAGAAACAGATCGCTTGCGCCTACATCAAACAATATTTTATGATTTTTTGTTTCGATATAAAGGCTTAAACCGTGTTCACTTGCAAAGTCCTTTGATATCGATGTGTTTTCAGATAAGGTTTTAATAATCATAACTTTAGTTAATGCTTTCTTCAAAAAGCAGGTCAATCGTCTTGTTATAAACCTCTTTTACCGCTGTGCCTGATTTACATTCAATGTCTACTATGGTTAAACCATTATTTATGGCTTTAACTGCGTTTGAGTCATAAGGAATAACGCCGACAAAGGTAAGTTCTTGTTTTTCACAGAAATCTTTGATTTTTTTTGTATTTTCGATATTTGTATCGTATTTATTGATACATACCGCAGTTTTTATTCCGAATTTCGCTGCCGTATCAATGATACGCTCCATATCGCTGATGCCTGACAATGAAGGTTCTGCAACAATCAAAACCATATCTACGCCGTTAAGAGAGGCAATTACCGGACATCCTATTCCCGGTGAACCGTCGATTATAGCAAGTTCTGCATTGACCGCCGATGACCTCATTTGTTTTTTTACCTCAGTAACGAGTAAGCCTGAGTTGCCGCTGCCCATTTTGAGCTGCGCCGTGGAAAAAACTTTGCCGGAGTCAGAATAAAGAGTCAGCTCGCCGTCAACCGACGGAACCATTAATATAGCATCAACGGGACAGACATACTCGCAGACGCTGCACCCTTCGCAAGCGAAATGGTCAACTTTGTATTCATCGTTGGTAATTGAAATGGCATCAAAGCGACAATTCTGTTTGCATTGATCGCAGCCGATGCACATTTCAGAGTTTATTTCTGCTTTCGACAGTCCGTAGTAATCTGATTTTATCGGTTCCACATTCCAATCGGAAATGAGGTGCAGGTTAGGAGCATCCACGTCGCAATCCGCATATGCTCTGGCGTCGGCGAGCTTTATAAACGCGCTTGCTATCGTCGTTTTGCCGGTACCGCCTTTACCGCTGAGGATCAGCAGCTGCCGCATGATTGCACCTCCTTTGTCACAGTTTGAAGCAGAACTGAAAACAGTTCCCGGTATTTTTCACTTTCATTTACGGCGATCTCGGCATTTGAGTTAAGTGTTCCGAGTTCATTGTCAAACGGGATACGACCTAATATCTTGATATTATTCTCTATACAAAATGTCTCAGCCGGATTTTTGCCGTCCAAGCATTTATTAAGAACAACTCCGAACGGCTTTTTGAATAAAGTCACAAGCTCATATACCATATTAAGGTTATGCACGCCGAACAATGTAGGTTCGGCGACCAATATGCAATAGTCGGCATCTTTTATGCTTTCCATTACTATACAAGCGCTTCCCGGAGGACAGTCGATAACTGTCATTTTATCTGCTTCCTGATTTTCCGGTTCAAGCAGTTTTTTTATGATGGGAACCCCCGAGGCTTCACCGACATTCATAATACCGGTGTATACAGATACATTTCCGGAGGTTCCTTTTTGAACTGTACCGATAACCTTATCCTTTTCTGTCAAAGCTTTTTCGGGACAAATTAGGATACATCCGCCGCAGGAATGACATATCTCATCAAATACAATCAGTTTATTTGTATAGGCAAGAGCGTTGAATTTACAGAAATTTACGCATTTACGGCATCCGCTGCATAATTCTTCATCTGCCATCGGAATCTTTACGGTTACTTTTTCCTCTGTGATTCCTTCCGGTTTGAAAAATAGATGTCCGTTAGGTTCTTCAACATCGCAGTCAATGTATGTCGCTGTCTTTGCCGCTGCTGCCAAATTTACCGTGACAAGAGTTTTACCTGTGCCGCCCTTGCCGCTTAACACGGCAATTTTCATATCAGTTGCTTCTGCGGCCATGAAAGCCGGCGTGAAAATCATCCAGCAAAGAAAGTTTGCCGTCAGTAAAAGCGTCAATGTTATCTTGAGCTGAACCGGCTATTGTTTTGTAAATCTTAATACCGGCTGCATTCAACACATCTGCGGCGTTTTGTCCGCAGCGAGGAGTCAGCAAAGCAGCTGCTTTGTTATCCACTATCATCTGAGCTGCTTTTATCCCTGCGCCGCCGGGGCTTGTCGCTGCGGTGTTTTCTATAAATGCGCTTTCCTTAGTTTCCGTATCATAAACTAGAAAATAAGGAGCGCGTCCGAAAGATGCGCATATATTTGTATCCAATGTTTTGTTATCTACAGGTATTGCTATTTTCATTATATTTCTCCGTTCTTTTTGTAGTTTTCAATTTACTCAGTATGCTATGGCTGTTTTTTGCGGAAAGCTAATTCAATATAAATCAACCGCCACGAAAACCTCTGCCGCGTCTTTGTCTGTGACAGCCGCGGCCGCAGCCGTTCCATGTACCTTCACAAAGACGGTATTCGCCGCCTTCGATCAGTAATATTTTACCGTTGACCAATGATTCGGCAAGCTTTTTTCTTGCTGTGATATATATACCCTGAACTGTGCTGCGCGCTATATTCATCTGCGCGGCGCATTCTTCCTGTGTAAAACCTTCCAAATCAATAAGTCTTATAGTTTCATATTCGTCGACGGTCATTATGACATTTTCTTCTGATATTGCAGCAGAATCAAGAGGTCCGAACCTGTTAATCTCAGGCAAACAGCAAACTCTTCTCCACTTTACCGGTCTTGCGATATTTCATCACCTCCATATGATTCAGAGATAACCGGAGTACTATCCGGTTATCCCTGATGCCCATTACAGGTCCTCTAACTCTTTTTCAATGACCTCAAGTCGATTTTGCAGGATGGTCTTCTCTTCATTCAGCAGCTCTTTTTGAGTTTTTTCGGAGGTCTGGTTGAAGAATCCCATACCTCTGCCGAAACCGCGACCGAGCCCGCGACCGAATCCGCGCCTGCAGGCAAATCCGATACCTAATCCTATTGCTGCGAGACCGGCTCCGTATTTTAATGCATTAGCGCCTGTGCAAAATCCTAAACCTCTTCCGGTCATCGGACCGGCACCCATTGGGCCTGTTCCATCTCTTCTTGGCATGTATTTCACCTCCTTATAGTTTATGGCATATGCCATCTACTTATATTATACACGGTTTTTGGCATATGTCAATAACTATTCGCGTATGTTTACAGAAAGTTTATGTTTTGAGACATTATCTCCGTTTAAAGCCAATAAATAATTAACCGATATTACATTGACTCGGAACATCCATACGACTAACACTAAAGATTTAATGCTTTATTTATAAAACACTTGACAATCACGCTCATATTTGTTATTATTATCTTAACACAAATAGCAAAAACCGAGGTAACACATAATGAAGGTTTTAAGAGATTCCATCCTGTACAAAAACACTGATCATTATTCGGCTTTTACCTGTCTTACGCGCTGTTTAAACGGCGATATTCTTGTTGCTTTCAGACTCGCGCCGAATGAAACACCATATCATCACCATCATTCGATGTCACGAGCCGTAATCATGCGAAGCTGCGACGAAGGCGAAACGTGGAGCGAACCTGTGATGATCGCCCCGGATGATGATATAGGACAGCAGGATCCGCACATAACGACTCTTTCGGACGGAAGCATTTTTGCGTCTTATTTTACCTGGCAGGCTCATCCTATGACGGAAAAACCGACTTTGTTTGACACATACGGTGAATTAGCTGTTACCAAAGGCGCGATATGGCGCTGCTGCGGAGTTCACTATGCGATATCAAAGGATCACGGTTACACATGGACGAATTACGGGAAACTTATTCCGAAAGGCGCCTGTCGTGAAGTTTATGCTAATGCCGCGATGCATTCCAAAGCGGTTGAATTCAACGGCAAGCTGTTGCTGCCGATACGAGTAGAAGCGCCGGACAGCTATAAGCATTATCTTGTTGAGTCGTATGATAAGGGCGTGACTTGGAATTATGTCACCGAAATCATACGCGCAAATCCCGAAAAGCATCATTATTATGACGAAGGGTATTTATACTTATCGCCTGACGGTACATTAACCTGCCTTTTTAGATGCTATGACGAGGGAGGTTTAATGGAATATTGCAATTCCCGTGACGGAGGGCTTACGTGGAGCGAATCTGTAATGACAACGATATGGGGATTTCCGCAGACGATAACGCCGATTTCCGGCAGCAGAGCATTCCTTACTTACGGCTACCGCAAAAAACCGCACGGAGTTCGCGCTAAAATCTTAAAAGATGATTTAAGCGATCTTGACGAAGCGCCGGAGATCGTTATATATGACGGCGGAAATGATGTTGATATCGGCTATCCTTCCGGACTTGAGCTTAAGAACGGCAATCTGCTTGTAACTTATTATTGTATTGATCTTCCCGGCGATACACGAGTAATAAAGTGTGCGATCCTCGGAAAGTAATATAATATAAAAAATAAGTAAACACAAAAACGGAGAACTTTAGTAATGAAAAAAGTTATCTTGATGCTTATAATCTTAGCTATGATTTGGACAACAGTTTCATGCAATTCGAATAAAAGCTCAGTTGATTCAGATAATTCGATTGATGAAACTACATTATCGGAAGAAACAACCGCCGAAATACCCTCGAACGCGCCTAACTTTCCGGAGCGGGATTATGAGGGCTATGAGTTCAATGTTTTGGCCGAAAACGAGTATAACGCAAAATATCTCATTGATGTAGAAGAAGACGGCGACAAACTGAACGATGCAGCATATACGCGCAATCTTAAGGTTGCTGAGAGATTCAACATTGATTTTACTTGTACCGAAACACCGGAATCACAAATATATAACGATTTGAAAAAAACCGTTCTCTCAGGCGACAGTACATATTCTTTGGTTATTCCTAATCCGCTTTGGACAACCGCAAGCATGATGGCTGACCATCTGTTGTATAATATCAATGATCTCACATATGTCGATTTAAGCAAGCCATGGTGGAACAGCTCGATCGTTGAAAATTTCAAGATCGGGGATAAGCTATTCTTCGCCACTGGAGATTATTCAATTACATATCAAGGCTTCGTCGTATTGCTTTACAACAAATTATATATCGAAAACTATAATTTGGAAAATCCTTATGAGACTGTATTCAACGATAAGTGGACTGTTGACAAATTCACTGAAATGCTGAAGCTTGTTTCCGCTGATATTGACGGCGACGGTAAGTTTACTAAAGAAGACCAATATGGCTATACCGCAATTGCCGGCTGCGGTTACATATTCATGTTTGCCTGCGACCAAAATATTACAGAGCCGGACACAGACGGAATACCGCGGCTTGCGCTGAATACCGAACGCATGGTTACCATTGTCGAAAAGTATTATGATATAATGCGCAACGGTAATTATACTTATGTCGGCGGCGAGCGGGAGATACTTGACATATTCAAGGCGAACCGAGCGATGTTCACAGCGATAGATATCGGTTGTTATTATGGGCGTACTCGAGACATTGAACTTGATTTCGGACTGCTTCCCTATCCAAAGCTTGATGAGGCGCAGGAAAAATACCTCGTGGGATTTGGCGGTGGTGTCTTCGCAGTTCCGAGACTTTGTGATGACCCCGAACGCACCGGAATAATATTGGAAGCGCTTAATTACGAAAGCTATGTGCATCTTCGCCCTGAATTTTTTGATACTGTACTTCACAACAAGTGTCTGAGAGACGAAGAATCGGTCAAAATACTAACCCTACTGCATGAAAACAAAAAATGCGACTTCGGTTTTAACTTTGACACGACCGGACTCGGATTTCAGGTTTTATCTACGCTGGTTGAGGGAAAGAAAAGTTATGATTTCGCTTCATATTATCAGACTATTGAGTCAAAGTTAAACAATGGATTTGAGAAACTTATATCTAAAATAATGGAATAATACTCAGAGCATTAATAAAAAACAACTTTGCCTCTTTGCTAACTTAATTGAGTTAGTAAAGAGGCTTTTGTCTTTCATCCTTATTGAATTGCTTCTAAATTCTTTTTCGTTACATATATATGACCTATCGCGAATAATATAGCAAATCCTGCGAGCAGCCAATGCCGCAGCAAAAGACCGTTTAACAGAAAAATACACGCCGGCAGCACAGCTAATATTATAGCTCTACCCTTTGTCTTTTTTTCGAAATACAGAGCAAAGATAAATAAATATACAAACAACAGAGTACCATTTCCAATAAAATACAACAGCATTTCAAAAACATGTGCAAAACCGAATTTCCAAACAAACAATGGCAGCCACATCAATATAATACAAGCGTATCTTCCTATCTGCTCAATTATGTTCATCGCTTTGTTGGTGCAAAGGTTTTTCTCGCCTTTGTTTTTAAATGCGTAAATTATGTTGGGTATAAGTATGATAACAACTATTACTGCGCCAAATAAATTTATCCATCCGAATTCCATGGACTTCTCCTTCGTTTGCCGATTTTATCTGATGTAGTTAACAAATCATATTTATGTGTTAATTCTATTCAGCGGATGTATGTTCTTATTCCTGTAAATCAAATCGTCACGCGTTGTAAATCCCTGGCTTTCCCAAAATCTATTGCCAATTTCATTTTTTTCAAACACAACCAAAGCAACTTTATTAATTCCTTCTTTTTCCAAAGCAGTCATAGCAAGATCGACAAGCTTTTTCCCTATATGGTTCCCTCTGTATTCAGGCAAGACCGCTGTATGATAAATATATCCTCTTCTGCCATCATGACCGGCCATTATAACCCCTACTATTTTATTACTATCCAATGCGATAAAGCTTGTTGAAGGATTTCTATTAAGATACTTTTTGAATCCTTCTTCACTATCGTCAGTTGAATTAAGTCCCATACCGGGTGTGTTTATCCACAGGTCATATATGCCTTTATAATCGTTTTCTTCCATTATTCTGAAAACCATGTTATTCTCCCAATTTTCAACCATACATTTCATGTCTGATTTGTTTGTAATTTATTTAATATTTCCTCACACTCTTTTTTAGATATTCCGGTGTTATTATACTTAGGTTTTTCATAATAAAAAATCATTAGCCATTCAATAGCCTCTAATTCTTTTTTATTAAATTGGGGAAAACGAATATATTTAAAATATTTTATTTCATCAAACCAATCTTCACGCTTATGAGCTCCGTTCCCGTGAGCATACATTCTATGATAAAAAGATGTACACTTTCCCTCGCCTACAATCCCGACATATATCACCTCTTTCTGGTTATATAATAAATAAATTCCGTTTTTGCCTTCGTCACCATTATATTTTTTCTTTATTTCCTCTTTATCTTTATTTTCTTTCTCTTGGTTCTCAAAAGCCGTGGAAATTTCTTTAATAATATTTTCAAGTAGATTCATGTAATTTTCATCCTCTTTTGTCAGTAATACTACCCTCTCAGCTTGTAAATCACTATCCAAACTCATTTAAAGCCCCTCATTCAATTATAGTTTCCTTTCCGATATTCTGCCGGTGTCACACCGTATTTCTTTCGAAATTCCTTCCAAAAAGTATTTTTGGAAGAGAAACCCACCATCATGGCAATTCGTTCCGCTGACATATCTGAGGTTCGCAGCATCTCTGCCGTAAATTCTTCGTAAACTATTGCAACTTGATATTGCAATTTAAGATTTACTTATTTTGCTCAATATTTCCGGAACACACTACATGAGTTTTAAAATAAATACCGACTTGCGACGGTTCATATCGTTAAGTTAATTATAGCATATTACTGTCTTATTTTCAATAATCCGGACTTATCTTATGGATGTTTTTCTTGTATGCATAATAATTTTACAATTATTTTATTTTAATGTTATACATTATATTGAATATTTAATCATTTCGTTGTATAATAATGTCAGAATATTTATCAGAACACAGGATATATAAAAGTTTTCAAAAGAATAGTTTTTTCTTGTTACCCCGATCTCAGAAAAGTTATTCCGTAATCTATTAATGTAAGGCAAAAAACAAAAAACTGATGCACGTTTTAAATAACGTTATTAACTTATATCGTTAGATTAAAGGTGAAAAAAATGAGAAAAAACATCACGTTATTTTTGATAGTTATTCTGATATCGCTTAATATAAATACAGCGGTTTATGCAGAAATTTCTACCGAGCCGATAGATGTATTTATCAATGGGAAAAAAGTTCAATCGGATGTAAGTCCGATAATAAAGGATGGCAGAACCTTGGTTCCCGTCAGAGTTATTTCTGAAGAATTCGGCTTACAAGTCGGCTGGCATACAATAAATAAGATTGTACATCTGTTCAGCAACGAAAAAAGCTGGGCGAAATTTAAGATTGATAACAAACGTGTTGAAACTTCAGCCGGTAATGACACTCTGGATGTACCTCCAATAATATATAATGGCAGAACCATGGTACCTTTAAGAGTTATAGCCGAATACCTCGGAATGATTGTGAATTGGGTTCCTCAGACTGCAACACAACCTGCAAAAGTCATTTTAGAATATAGTCAAAAAGAAGGGATACTGAAGCTGCCCAAAGAAAAGTTAGCAAGCTATGTTCTTTATGAAGACACGGGGATAATCAAATATACCGCTTCAAACGGCAAGCAAATTGAGGGGATTTTTCTTACTCAAAAAGAAGTAGACATAGCAGCAGGTATCATTGTCGAAGAGAATCCGTCAACCGATAATAAGTTAAGTAAAATGGGTTTTAATCAAGAAGAGCTTCGTTATATTTTAAACAATGTTTTGGCAGATAACGAGCAGCAGCTTTTTGATTCTATAAATCAATACAGGAGTAAAAACAATCTGCCTGCATTCAGGTTGAATATGGATTTGACAAAAGTGGCCAGAGCCCATGTCATAGACTCTATTAACAACAATCCAAAAGATCAGAAAGACTGCAGAGGAATGAACGGCAATCTCCACTCCTGGTCTGTTTGCCCCTATTGGTCGGGCGGCGCTTATACAAGCGACCACGAATATTCGGAAATGATGTGGGACAAGCCCAGAGAGCTTACGAATTTTACCGGCAATGGATATGAGAACGCCTTTTATTGCAGTGGAACAGTTACACCAAGTCAGGCTTTTGATGCCTGGAAGGGGTCTGCCGGACATAATGCCGTTTTGCTTGGCGAAGGATTCTGGTCAAATATGACTCAAATCGGAATTGCTATTGAGGGAAGCTATGCTTTCATATGGTTTGCTGAATAATTAAATATTTTAGAAAGGCTTTGTGGATTTTTTCGCGAAGCCTTTTAATAAATAAATTGATGTTCAATAATGACTTGTTCCCAGGTTTACTTTTTCGCAAGCCAGCCTCTGAAAAGACCGCCTTTAAATAAAGAATAAATCAAAAAGAATAAATTGGCAAACGGAATAAAAATAAATGAAGGAATTAAAATACGTGTGTAATGTTTACCAAAATCTTTTCCGCGCCTGTTAATAGCTATTCCCATACGGATGAAAAAGAATATAACTCCGGCGTTAAAGAATAAAAGAACTCCGACGTTTTGTAAAAATGCTGAAATAACTCCCTCGTGAAAATAATTTCCTGTCTGGAATCCGGTTATAATAAGCATAATAATATAAACAGCTGTTTGAACCAAAAACACAAATCGCGTAACATTCAGCATTACGCCGCCGCCTATGCCTATACCTCCGCGCCAATTAATTCCCGCCCGGAAGCAAAAGTTTTCGAGTACCTGCATCAGCGGTTCATTTTGTCGCCCTTCTATGAAGCCGTTATTAGCAATGCAATAGAGATTTGGATGCAAATCATTCTCTCGGAAGAACATCTCCGCCTCTTCCAAAAAAGCCAGTACATGTGAAGGAAGCCCGTCTACATATAAAGGCAAAGATAGCACTATCGCATCTGCATCTTTAAGCTCTTCAAAAATACTCTCATAATCGTTTTTGTTTCGAAGTTGTTTTGTAACCTTTTCACCCTTGACAAACAAGCGCTGCATTGCCGAAAGGTATGATGACGCGCTTATTTTTTTCTTAGGGCTGCCATTAATAAATACCGTTTTCATACAGCGCTCTCCGCTTCCGAAGCCGAGGCAAAAAACAGCACTTCGGATTCATTGTATCCGTCATTTATCGCATTTCTCTTTGCCATATAAGTAAATGTTGCTTTCTCCTGTTCGGTAATATTACCGTATACAAGCACTTTAAAAAGAGAATGTTTTCCGTAACGCAGTATATGGTGCATCTCCCACGCTCTGTATGTGGAAAGCGGCGTAGAAGCTCCTATCGTTCTGTCCATCACGGTTTTAATATTTGTGCTGTAAGAACCGTATAGGTTTTTTGTTATGATAACAAGCTCTTCAGCTCTGCCCAAAGTACGGCAGGCCTTTTGCAGTTTATCTTTCATAAAGCACTCCGCCGGATGCTTAACCCAACAACCGAAACAACCTTGACAAGGCGCGTATTTCCCGTCCGCTTCAATGATTGCATCGCATTTTGACGATAGTTGTTCGCTGCGCGATGGTTCCAGATCGTGTAAAATTACTTTCATGTTTCTCCTTTCGGTTATTATGAAATAGTTTGAATAAATAAGAAAATATTTCTCTATTGCCAATTTCATTATTCTCAAAACTCACCCTATCACCTCACATCGAAGCAAACATCTTATTTTTTTGTATAGAATGTTTCTCTGCTTATATGGTGTTCATCAAAAAGATAATCTGTATAGTTATATTTTGTAAGATACTCTATTCTTCCCTCTTTAAGAAGGATAATCTGAGTTATGCCGTAAAGCTTATGTTCTTGCATAAATTCAGTAAATTGATCATGAAATTTACTTAAATCTTCTTCATTAAAAGTGCTTTCGTCAATAAAAACACACTGACTGCTCTCTACCATACCGTCATAATTAATATCACCGGACGGCAATTCATGAAAATAGGTCTTTGTAATTTTCGGAAAAACCCTGACCTCCGCATCAGGCGCAAATGACTTAATATTATCACATAAATAAGATGTAAATTCCTCGTTTATCGCTACATTGATGTAGTCATCTTCGTAATTGTCACCGTTATTTGTTATTGTAAAACTGTCCGACCACTTATTGCCTGATGTCGGGAACGCAATCATATGCTCTTTTTCCAATGGGCTTGCGGCAATATAACCGGCATATGAAAATGAAATGTCGTATTTTTCTTCGGCATAACAGAGCATTTCCTCAATCGCAACAATAGCTGTTTTCTGAGATAAAAGCAGTTCATCATATTCAGTAGGCAAACCATATTCCGCAAGGATGCTCTTCTGCCTTTCGTTAAGGGAAACCTTAGTTTCCGTGTTGTTTGATAAGTCCGGATTATTCATCATACACCCGAACACTCCTATCAGCAAAATGATTAAAACAAATATTATACCGATACTAAACCTGTTCTTCATATTATTTCTTCCCAAAGCTTATTTTTCTTATGTAGGATAAAAACGATTATATATGCGGTTATACCGAAAAAACAACCTTCACTTTAATCAAATAAGGTTTCACTACGATATTCCGCCGGTGTCATGCTATATTTTTTCCGAAATTCCTTCCAAAAAGTGTTTTTTGAGGAGAAACCCACCATCATGGCAATTCGTTCCGCTGACATACCTGAGGTTCGCAGCATCTCTGCCGCTGTAATTAATCTTTTTTCTATAATAACACGATAAAGAGTTTTATTATATCTTTGTTTTGCAATTCGGGCAAGCTGCCTGGATGAGATGTTTAATCTTTGCGCAACTTCTTCGGCAGTCAACGGCTTCATAAATTCTGTGTTGATGATCCTATCAAGAAGACTCATACGAATAAAACCGCTGTCGCGGTTTACTTCAACACTCTGTTCGTACTTGTTGCTAAATCTGTATTCGTCTGATATTTTGCATAACTGATATATAAAATGCAGACTGTTAATAATTCTTTTGGTACTATCGTGATCCTCCGTAAGCTCTTCTATAATCGAAAATAATATAGGAATATTTTGAATAACCATAATTTTTTTGCCGATACCGAAAGGCTCAATAAGACTGTATAAATCCTGACAGTCCGGCGTATGGTACTTTCGTAAGACAAAAGAAATCCCCCGCCAAATATCAACATCGTTCTCATTCAGACAACGATGTGAAATATTAGGCGGGATTATGGCCGCTTCTCCTTCATGTATCGTTATAACTCCGTCCGGACTGTTGATTTTTATAGAGTCTTTTCGGCAGACTAATATTTCAATATAGTGGTGCGTATGATCGGAAATCATTACCGATGGTACTTTAATCGGATAATCACTCTTTTCGATAAGTATTTCCAGCGTCAGATTTTCAGCCGTAAAGCTATATACAACATTTTTATTTGTAACTTCCATATGAAAACCATCTCTTGTTCAGCAAATTGTTTTTTATAGTATATCATCACTTTCTCTCGTTGTCAAGATTATCGTATCATATTTTGACATTATTTCAAATATATTGGCAGAATTATTCTATTTACAGTCTGAAAATTATCTGCTATAATATATACATACAATGTCAAATATTTAATTAAATAGGACAAACAGAAAGAAAACATTATGAAATCGAAACATTTAAGATATAATGAAATCACTAATACCGATTCAATCAAAACCGGTGATATCATTGAAATACGCGATTTTTTACCATATATTAAAAATACCGAATCAATCGACACAATACCCTGGGAAACAAAAGAATATTATCTTATCAACGGAACACACGGCAATATGCTTTCCGTTGATGCCGTTTTGCCGATTACTCCCGAGACTCCTTATGATTCGATAGATTTTTCTACCAAAGGAATGCCGGAAGTTATAACCATTGATTTGAAACTCGAAGGAAAATACGCAATTTGGGCAGGCAGCGCCGCTATCGATCTTGCTTTAGATGATGAAGGATTTACTGCTGTCGTTTTAGAAAGCGGCGGACGATACGGACGGCGGATTGGTATCGAAGAAGGTCGGGAATATCTTGTTTTCTGGAAAAACGCCGAGCTTAAGTCCACGAAACTCCATATCCGCATACCATATGGTACATTTCCCTCCACTCCTTCTGTTAAAGCTTCTCTTTCCTGCCTTCGTTTCATTAAACTATCGGAAGATGCCGATCTTGCTCCCGTCCCCGGAGAGGCCGATCGTGACTTTATTCTGGTAATTGACGGTTTCAGCCACTATTCTACCTATGGAACTCCCGGCGAATGTTTTGACTTGCGTCTGAGCCATGTTTACGAAAATACGGATGTCAAAATATTAATGCCGCAAGTTATGGGACCTTTACTTTGGAAATCGGAAGTCAATTCATACCTTGGAGAAGGTGTTACTCCCGATAAATATTCCGGGAAGCGGATCGGAGATGTAAGGGTATTCAAATATGTTGAAGATTCGATAAAGAATGGATATGATGTTCTCCGCGTTCTGCCGGAAGATTGTCATCGCCGTGGTATGGAAGTGCATTTTTCTATTCGCGCAAACCTGTATTTTAATCCCGACGATGATTTCTTTTTGAAAGGAGTGGGAGATTTAAACGGACGATGGTGGACAGAACATCCGGAAGTTAGGCGTCCCGGCGAACTTCAGCTTGATTACGGCAAACCCGAAGTCCGCGAATACTACCTTTCGGTATTTCGGGATGTTCTCGAAAAATTCGATATTGACGGCATCAATCTTGATCTTACCCGCTGGCCTAAGGTTTTTGATCCCAGATATAATTCGCCTGATGTGCTGATTGATTTTTGCCGTGAATTGCGCAAATTGGCTGACTCATTCGGCGAAAAGCGCGGAAAGCATATTCAAGTCAGTCTTTTGATGGTAGAGTATTATCATTCAGGCTGCACGCTCGAAGAGCAAGCGATAGACTTTACCGGATTGATGAAGTCCGGGACTTTGGATTTTGTCTGCATACAAACAAATGAGCCGGAAAAATATGCTGCGATCGCTCATCAATACGGCGTTAAATTTATGGGGATTGTCGATGGTTGTACGCCATATTACAACCATAATGACGACGATCCGCTCTGGAAACTACCGGATGGCTCAATTACAACCGATCCGAGAGCCGGTCAAGAGTTTAAAAAAGAAAAGTTCGTAGGCACGGTTCAGGCGCCTTTTGAAAAAATACGATTGATGGATATGTATTATGAAAACGGCGCGGACGGTATTGCGGCGGTAAACCTATTTATGGGTTCGCTATACATTCGCAGTTGCGGACATTCAGAAATTGTCAGGCAGCACGCGGAAAACGGTACTGTTTTCGGACAAATACCCGGCGAATATATATTCTTCGTCTGATATGGGTACAATTTATATAGGTTTCAATTTGCAATTATATAAATTATCAATGGAGATATACAATAATGAGTAAAATTAATAAGATTTTTGTCCTGCTAATAATATTAACGCTGCTTTTCGGATGCTCTGATAAATCGGAGGCTCATACTGAAACCACCGTGACCGAAACGGTTGAAACAACAACCGAAGCAGAAACCACTCCGCTGGATACATTGAAAGGTCTCGACTTTGACGGCGCTTCATTTCGAGTTAAATATAATAAGCTTTTTGAAGCTGATGTATACAGGGAATCTTTCCTGTTAAATGCCGAGGAGATAAACGGAGAGATACTGAATGACACTGTGTTTGAACGAAATACAAAGGCGGAAGAGCTGTTAAACATCAATTTGGAGTTTTCTCCTTATGGCAGTGTTAAGGATTTGAATAAAAGCATAATGGCCGGGGCGAATGAATTTGAAATGATTCAGTTTGGTTCTGCCTGGGACAATGCGGTTCCGCTCATCAGTGAGGGAGCGCTGTATAATATACTTGATCTGCCATATATGCAGCTCAACAAATCCTATTTTTACGGTGATATCACTGAGCGATTTATTATTAATGATAGGCTGTATTTTGCTTTCTCACAATACAACAATGCAGGTTCGCTTCCGTTGTATATGCTTTTCAACAAAAATCTGATGGAAGATATGGCAATAGACCTTCCGTATGATAATATTTTTGACGGTAAATGGACATGGGATCGCTTCCTTGATACTATCAAAGATACTGCGGCAGATTTAGATGGCAACGGTAAACTTGATGAGAACGACCGGTTCGGTTATCTCAATTTAGAAGCGTTGACTAATTATTTCGTTTGGGGTTTTGACATTGATGTCACCGAACGGACAAATGACGGCAGTTATATACCCAACCTGCATAACGAACGCCTCGTAAGCGGGATTCAAAAGATAGTAGATTTCATCGCTTATAACGATGACATTCTGCATACCTCCAATTTTATGGAAGGACGCCATTATTTCATGGAAGGTCGGGTGTTGTTTTCAACGGTCGGTACCGGCGCAATGCAGCCAAGAGATGTCGAAAGCTTTGATTTTGGCGTTGCTCCCTTGCCTAAGTATGAAGAAACGCAGAAAAACTACTATTGTCCCTCTGGGCTGAATCATTTCGCCATTCCTGTTACTATACAAGACACAGAATTGACCGGAGCTACTCTTGAAGCCTTAGCCTATCTTTCGGAACAGATTTTGAAACCTGCTTATCTTGAAATATATCATGAAAATAAAATTCTTCGTGACCAAAAGTCTGCCGAAGTTGCGCTGCTGCTTATGGATAGTGTCTGCATCGATATAACCAGATACTATGATTTTGCAAACGGAAAGATAACGCCGGTGTATATGCTTCTTGAGATAAAAGATCCTTCTGCTGTGGCATCTACTCTGGCTTCATTTGAGGAAAGCGCTATGGTTAAGGCGGAGGAGTTCTTTGCGGTGTTCTTTGATTGAGATGATTTTTGAATAGGATGGCTTTGCACTGAATTAATATACCGAGTAAAACGACACGAGCATTCTAATGTTAAAACGTAATGCTCGTGTCGCTTTTATTGCTTTATATCATTGAAAGTCGATATGTTGTTTATTATTAAGTCTCGACAACAAACATACCGTCTCTACATGTCCCGTCCTCGGGAACATATCGAACGGTTCTGCTTCTGTGAATCTATATGCTCCCTCAAGTGCTTTTAAGTCTCTTGCCAGCGTTTGCGGGTTACAGGAGATATATACAATCCTTTTCGGACCGATACGGGAGAGGGTTTTGCACAGCTCTGCGCCGAGACCCTTTCTCGGCGGGTCGACAACTACTGCGTCAGCGCTTGTAAGCTCTGCCTCGATGATTCTTTTGTCGGCAGCGTCGGCGCATATAAAGTTTGCTTTTATAGCATTGAGAGCGGCGTTGTTTTTTGCGTTTTCTACCGCTTTTTTGACTATTTCAATCCCGGTAAGGTCAATTCTCGGACAAAATTTAGCGCAGCTGAGACCTATTGTTCCTATCCCACAGTATAGATCAAGAAGCTTCTCTCCCGGTTTTAAATCGAGCAACTCCGTTGCTCGTCGATAAAGCTGCTCCGTCAATTTCGTGTTTACCTGATAAAACGATTCGGCGGAAATGTCGAATTTCACGCCGCAGAGAATGTCGCGGATTACCGGTTTGCCGGCGAGCAGCTCGGTTTTTCCGCCTAAAATGACATTAGTGTCGGCGGGGTTTATATTTGCCATCACCGATTTTATATTTGGGAATATATCGATGATTTGCGAAGATATATTGACATATTTTTTGTCATTTTTTGATACGACAAAACAGACCATTACCTCGCCGGTGTTCACCCCGCGGCGAAGATAAAGGTGCCTGAGATTCGGAAAATCGGTACCATCTGATAATTCCGCTTTTATATAGTCTACTATAGCGTCGAATTCTCTGTCCTGTATGAGACAGCGGTCGGCTTCGATAATATCATGACTTCTCTCGGCGTAGCAGCCGATTTTTCCATCGGAAACCGGATACACAACTTTATTTCGCCATCCTTCGGTTTCATTATTTGAATATACCGGACATACATCGATTTTTACACCGGCTTTCCTCATCGCCGATTCGATGAATCGGCGTTTAAGCTCTTTTTCATGCTCGTAGCTTATATGCCGAAATGAACATCCGCCGCATTCGGGAAAAGCCGAACAGTTATTCTTGACTCGATATGGCGAAGGTTTAGTAAGTTTTAAGATCTCGCCGTAATTGAGATTCTGTCCTGCTTTGGTTATCCTGATCTCACCCTCGTCTCCGTCAACCGCGCCTGAGACAAAGACTGCCTGACCTTCTACTCGCGCCACTCCGCAGCCCATATTGGTGACATCTTCAATTATTACATTATATATGTCGTTTGTTTTCATTTTGTCTTTTTCGTCGTTAAGGTTAATTTTTCGCGAAATCTCTTTACAAAGCGCCGGTTTCATGGTATAATACTATTTGCTTACTGCAACGGCTTCCGTTCTTAGCTCAGTTGGATAGAGTGTCAGATTCCGAATCTGAAGGCCGTGGGTTCGAGTCCCGCAGGACGGACCAGACAGGAACCAGAGTTATTATACATTTGTATTTAAGCTTTGGTTCTTTTTCTTTTTTTGATATATTTCTTGATTTCAATCGGATTTTTAAAAACAAAGAGGTAACAGTGTGGTTTATCACAGAGATGAGGAGATATTAATACGTAATATGGTAAAAAGTGATGCTCAAATTATCACCGATGAGGAAATAGCTCAGGGATGGCATCAGAATGTTGAAAAATATGAAACAAGATTTATTGAACAAACACAGGGAAAAGTTATTGCATTAGTTGCCGAATATAAAGGGAATATAGCAGGATACATTAATATATATCCGGATTCAAAATGGGGTTCTTTTGCAAATCAGGGATATCCGGAAATCGTTGATTTCGGTGTTTTTGTAAAATACCGAAATAACGGGATAGGCAGCAAACTGATGGACATTGCGGAAGAAATAGCTGCTGAATATGCCGACATGGTTTATCTCGGGGTGGGATTGCACAGCGGATACGGAAGCGCTCAGCGAATGTATGTGAAACGCGGGTATATTCCCGACGGAACCGGGGTTTGGTACGGCGATTATGTTTGCCCGCAATATGCCGATTGCTGCAATGACGATGAATTGGTTTTATATTTATCTAAGGATCTGAACTGACAATTTAAATTCTCTTTATGTTGTCAAAACGCCGCTTTATAGCGGCGTTTCAGTTTTATTCCGTTAATATCATACCGCTCATCGGCGCGAGAACAAAGCTCCGTTTCTTTATCTCAAGTGATTCGGAAAGGGCGTTGATTTTTGGTTCTTTAAAAACTAAATGCCTTTTGGTGTCTCCGATATTTACCGCGATTACGGTGCTGTTTCTGGAATAGATAAGCATTTCCGAGTCGTAGTGAATTATATCGAAATCACCGTCCTTGAAATCTTCAATGCTTTCTCTCACCGCGTTTATCCTGCGGAAGAAACTAAGCAGGTCGTTATCAATATTTGACCACTTCATCGGAAGTCGACAAAACGGATCCCTCCATCCTTCCATACCGATTTCATCGCCGTAATAGATGCAAGGGACGCCATACATTGTTGCGCAGATAAGCCAAGCGAGTTTAAGACGCTCTCGCGCCGACTCACGTTCCTGTTTAGTAAGCGCTGTCGTGGCAAGTTCTTTCATCGGAAGCGAGCCTTTTGTCTCTTTTGCACCGCTCAGGACATTAAGGATACGCACGGTGTCATGTGTACCGAGCAAATTCATCAGCCTGTCGCAGATCGCTTTGGGATAATTCTTATATATTGAAAGAGTCGTTCGAACAAATCCCACGACATCGCGGCGAAGCAGAAGCTCAATTATTGCCGTGCGAAGCGGATAGTTCATAACCGAATCAAGCTCTCCGCCCTGAAGGTATTTTTTTCGCACGCCATATGCTATCTTGTTCGATGCGTCCTCCCAGACTTCGCCTAATATCAGGCAGTCGGGATTTTCGGCTTTTGCCGCCGAATGGATTGCTTTTATAAATTTATCGGAAAGCTCATCCGCGACATCGAGACGCCAACCTGCGATTCCCATCGAGGTATATTTTTTTATAATACCGTCTTTACCGGCAATATAATCAAAATACCCGGAATTTTCATTTATTGAAGGAAGCAGTTTAACTCCCCACCAGCATTCATACTCATCAGGCCACTTTTTGAAATTATACCAGGTGTAATAGGGAGAATCTTTGGAATTATACGCGCCGATAGAGTTATAATGCTTTTTTGCGTTGAAATATCTGCTGTATTGTCCGGTATGATTGAAAACACCGTCAAGGATTATGCCGATTCCAAGTTCTCCGGCTTTATCGATAAGCACTTTTAGAGCTTCGTTGCCGCCGAACATCGAGTCGACTTCTTCATAGTCACCTGTGTCGTATTTATGATTTGTGTGAGCGTCGAATATCGGATTGAGATATATAGTTGTTATCCCGAGTGATTTCAGATAATCGAGCTTCTCTGTTATTCCCCATAAAGTACCGCCGAAGAAGTCGTTGTTGTCGACCGGGTCGCCGGGTTTTTCAGGATGTTTTGGTATTCCGTTGTCCCAGTCATTATTTATTACGGTATATTTCTTCTTTTTTACAGGGTGGTTTTGAGATTTTGAAAAGCGGTCGGGAAAAATCTGATACATTACACCGCCCGCGGGCGATGTCGGCATTTTATTCGGATCATAAATAAGAAGCTGCTCCGGAGAATCGGTAATTTTATTTCCGCCGGCCGAAATTTCAATCCTACAGAAAGCAGGCTCAGCGAAGCTGAGCTCTGCTTTATATATTTCATTTTTCCCGATGATCCCAAAGAAATTAGTTTTAACCAGACGACTTTCTTTGGAGTCTTCAAAATAAATTTTGACACAAGGAGAAGCGACTGCAGCGTATGAACGATCAATCGTAATAAGCATCCGCAACTCTAAGCCGGCCGGAACTGAATGACGATACCGAACTGTTTCATTCTCGGATGAATATAGAGTGTCGGCAGGTTCGAAAAACAGACGGCATATCGACTGTTTTTGGGATTTTACGAACTTTGGCGGGCGGCTCTTTATATTATTGTACATTAATCAGAAAGTCAATCTGTTTTAATCGGCTTGATATGCCAAATCTTCTCTGCGTATTCGGTTATACTCCTGTCTGAACTGAAAAATCCGGCGCTGGCCGTATTCATAAGTGACATGCGGTTCCACTTTTTGCGATCGAGATAGTCGGAGTCAAGCTCTTTATGAGCTGTCATATACGATTCAAAGTCGGCAAGACACATAAAGGGGTCTGCGACGCCTCCGTTACCGGAGATAAGATACTGGGTTATATTTTCAAACCTGATACCGTTAAAGCCGGCGCTCATTCGATCGATTGCGGCTTTCAAAAGCGGTATCTGATGATAGTAGCTT
This sequence comes from Clostridiales bacterium, assembly GCA_012800735.1. Lineage (GTDB taxonomy): Bacteria > Bacillota > Clostridia > Oscillospirales > CAG-272 > JAAZGC01. The sequence continues at coordinate 32,322 of JAAZIU010000034.1, forward strand.
GCAGCCCGGTATCCGCGCTTCCAAAGATCCTCAACCTCATTGGTATCAAGACCGAATATTTTGATGTTTTCATCTCCGAGGCGCTCATACATTTCAACATTTGCGCCGTCAAGAGTTCCTATCGTTACCGCTCCGTTGAACATGAATTTCATATTTCCGGTGCCGCTTGCTTCCTTACCGGCAAGTGAAATCTGTTCGTCGATATCCGTTGCCGGGATTAGCGGCTCGGCAAGCGAAACGTTATAGTCTTCCAAATAGACGACTCTAAGCTTCTTTCTTATGTCGGGATCGGCATCGATTTCTGCTTTCAGATTCCAGATAAGTCGTATGATTTCCTTTGCCATATCATATCCGGGAGCCGCCTTAGCGCCGAATATAAAAGTGGTGGGATAAAATTCAAAGTTCGGATTTGTTTTAAGAGAATCATAGATGGAAATGATCCTTAATGCGTTCAAAAGCTGACGCTTATATTCATGCATCCGCTTGACTTGAACATTGAAGATCGATTCAGGATCTATTATAATATCCGACTTCTTTTTTATGTATTCTGCGAAATACCGTTTATTTTCCGCCTTAATCTTTCCGATTTCAGAAAGTATTCTTGCATTGTCTTTATATTTTGCAAGCTCAATGAGACGCTCCGGCTCTTTTCTGTATTCAACACCTATCGTATCGTCAAGGAACTTTGAAAGTTTCGGGTTGGAGTATAAAAGCCAGCGTCTATGTGTAACTCCGTTTGTGATATTGATGAATTTATTCGGTGATTTCCTATAATAATCGCGGAAAATGGTTTTCTTTAATATATCTGAATGCAGAGCAGAAACACCGTTGACGCGGGAAGCGCCGATGACCGACAGATTTGCCATGCGGATGTTGTTGTTCGCAATTACCGCCATTCTTGATATCCTGTCCCAGTCGCCGGGATAGAGGGTCCAGAGGTCGGCGCAGTATCTGCGGTTTATCTCACAAACGATATCGTATATTCTCGGCAGCTTGAGCCGGAAAAGAGCTTCGTTCCACTGTTCGAGAGCTTCGGGCATAACCGTGTGGTTGGTATATGAGAAGGTATTAAGACATACATCCCACGCATTATCCCATGAATAGGAGTACTGATCCATCAGGAGCCGCATAAGCTCAGGTATACAGAGCGCGGGGTGAGTGTCGTTCAGATGAATTGCGACTTTGTCGGTGAAATTAATAAGAGTACCGAACCTTGACATATGGTCATTGATAATGCACTGAAGTGAAGCTGAAACGAGGAAATATTGTTGAGTCAGACGCAGCAGTTTGCCCTCGGTGTGATTATCGGAGGGATAAAGAACCTTTGATATAATTTCTGCGTTTGTTGAGTTCTGCATCGCCTGAACATACTGCCCCTGTGAAAAGAGTTTCATGTTGAAGTCCGGAGGATTCTTAGCTTTCCATAGACGCAAAACATTTACAGCTTCGCTGCCGCCGCCGGATATCATCATGTCATATGGGACCGCGAGGACTTCCTCGGCGTCTTCCAATGTAACATCAAGTTTGCCGTCGATCCAGGTTTGTTTGAGATTGCCGCCGAATTTTACAGTACAGGCTTTGTCAGACCTTGGAACTAACCAAACGTCTCCTTCAGGCATCCAGATATCCGGAAGTTCGACCTGAACGCCGTCGACTATTTTCTGTTTAAAGAGACCGTATTCGTATAAGAGACAATAGCCGTATGCCGGATAGTTAAGTGTAGTCAGAGAATCTAAATAACAAGCGGCAAGACGACCGAGACCGCCGTTTCCGAGACCGGGATCGGGTTCAGCTTCGTACAGGTCATCAAGCTCCATACCAAGCTCCTTAACGGCTGCGCGATAGAGAGGCTCAATTCCCAAGTTCATCAGATTATTGCGAAGCTGACGCCCGAGCAAAAACTCCATGCACATATAATATATGCGCTTCGGGCTTTGTTTTTTGAGTTTTAAGTGGAATGCCCCTCTTTTAGCAGTCAAAAGATCCTTCACAGTAAGGCAGAGAGCTTTGTAAAATTTGCTTTTAGAAGCTTCCTGCGGTGTTACTCCGAAGTACCTGTTCAGCTTGACAGTTATCAATTCCTTGACTTTGTCGACGTTTAATAATTCAGGGGTGATGTATGTTTCCATTTGTTTGTTTATTCTTTCTTTTTTTATTCTTCTTTTATTTTGGTATCATTTGGTTCTGATAAAATTGCGTAATATGAATATTACAGTTTAAAACCGTAACAGCTATATCGCAAAAATATCAAAAAGAGCTGCTATATTTCTATTATCATAATACTTTCCACACCATACTCAGCGCTTTGGATTATTTCTCCATTGCAGAAGTAAAAAGTGCCTCCTACGCCATTTGGCTCCGTTTCGGGAGAAAGCGAGTCAATCATCATTGTTCTTTCGGCAGAAAGCAATGCTTGTTTTGCATACGCTTCTTTTTCAACTTGCTCCCATTCTTCAAGCTTAAAATTTACAAATATCGGCCATATCAACAGACCGTCGGTTTTGAATCTTTCTTGACAGTCCCACATATCCCCGCAAATGGCAATCATTATAGGATAACCTTTATAGTTAAATTCTACTACGGTATTGCCTTCTTTATAATGATCATCTGTCCGCCAAAAGACTTTCCATCCATGAGATATTCTTCGATAATTATGCGTTAGTTGTCCGTTCGTTATAACGGCACAAGACGAATAAATACTTTCATCTTCTCGCTCAATATATCCAAAGATCAAGTCGACTCCGTACTTGAGTGACAGGCGGCAGACAGAATTCATGATTTCGGAACTTTGCGTTACGGCAATATGTTTGTCTGTTTCGAAATCCCAGCAAAGCGAATCAAACCCCTGTAAAAAAGCTTCACCAAAGCAAAGAATATCTGCTTTGCCTGATGCTTCCCTCAGTCCTCGCTTTATTTGTCCAATATTAAAATCAATATTTTTATTTCTGAATTCATAGGTGGCTAACCCTATTCGCATCTATCGAACCTCGGTTTGGTGTCGGATGTATAATTAGAAAATGTTTGGGCAGAATCCTCGATGTATGTATTTTTATTTCACAGTCTCGTTATAAAGCTCGATATACTTCTGAGCCGAGACATTCCATGAGAAGTCAACGGTCATAATTTTCTTTTGAAGTTCGACAAATTCGTCATGGTTTTCGTAATAAAGCTTCAGAGCCTGTTTCATAACATAAAGCATATCATATGCGTTATAAGAGGCGAAGGTGAAACCATTGCCTTCTTTGGTTGAGCTTATATACGGCTTTATCGAATCGTAAAGTCCGCCGGTTTCGCGAACGATCGGGATTGTTCCGAATCTTGAAGCTATCATCTGTGACAAACCGCACGGCTCAGATTTAGAAGGCATAAGGAACAAATCCGAAGCTGCGTAAATACGGTTAGCCAATTCTTTATTATAATCGATGATACAGCGGCACTTTGTCGGGAAAAGTTCAGACATTCTCGTAAAGAAGCGCTCATATTGTATTTCTCCTCTGCCCAAAACGACGAACTGAACATCATTTTCCGAGAGAAAGCCCTCGAGTACTGCCGTCACAAGGTCGAAGCCTTTATGAGAAGCCAACCTTGATATCATAGAAAACATCGGAACATTATCGCGCACCGGCAGAGAAAGTGACTGCTGTAAATCTTTTTTATTCTCGGACTTGCCGGACATATCGGCTGCTGTGTAGTTAGCTTTTAAAACCGGGTCAAATTCGGGGTTGTAATAATCTATGTTTATGCCGTTCAAAATACCGCTGAGCTTGTCTTGGTACATATTCAATATATAGTTAAGACCGCTTGCGTATTCTTCTGTCAAAATCTGTTTGGCATAATTCGGGGAAACGGTTGTCAGCCTGTCGCAGCAGACAATAGCGCCTTTGGTGAGGTTTACGCTGCCTTTGTATTCGACTATCGAAGCCTGGCTCGGCGCCAGTGAAAACACATCGTCCAGAACGTTAAAATCATAGATTCCCTGGTATTCAATATTATGGATTGTATGAATTGACTTTATCGCGCGATAATTTCCGACATGATTATAACACTGTTTCAAATATATCGGGACAAGAGATGTCTGCCAGTCGTTTGTGTGAATTATATCGGGGATAAAATCAATATACGGTAGAATGTCGAGAATGGATTTCGAGAAGAAGGCAAAGCGTTCTCCGTCATCATAATTACCGTAAAGAGAGAGGCGCTTAAAGTAATACTCGTTGTCAAGGAAATAGAAGGTTACTCCGTTGTATTCATAACTGAATATACCGCAGTATTGGTTTCTCCAGGAAAGTTTTATTCTGACCGCGCATATGAACTTCATTTCATCGCGCCATTTTTGGTCGATGGCGCTATACAGCGGTATCACAACTCTTACATCATTCCCTTGTCTTGCAAGCGCGGCAGGAAGCGAGCCGATGACATCAGCAAGCCCTCCGGTTGAGACAAAAGGCAGAGCTTCCGAAGCCGCAAATAATATTTTCATTTATATGTTACCTCACATTATAAGAATGGGGTTTAAAAGTGACAGATAATAAGGAAAAGTTAAATCATTCTGCCTTTAGATATATAATACGGCAGCGACTCATTCCCGCTTAATACGCTTCTGTCGCGGATGGTTGTGTTCTTGTCGGAAACGACGCAGTTAAGAGAGACATGCTCTCCTATCTGAGCTCCCTGGAAAAGTATAGAATTCTTGATACAAGCGTTTCTGCCTATTTTAACTCCACGGAATAGTATCGAATTTTCAACCTTCCCTTCGATTATACAACCGTCGGCTATGAGGGAGTTTGAAACCTTGCAATTATCACCGTATACGGTAGGCGGTGAATTCCTTACTTTCGTGAGTACCGGACGATTACGGATGCCGAATACCGCATTGCGATTTTCTTCATTCGAGATAAGATCCATACTCGTTCTGAAATAATCTTCAAAGTTTAAAATATCCGCGTAGTATCCGTCCCAGCGGAAAAGCTTGATGTTTTTTGAGGTAAGATTACGGCTTATAATATCACGGTAAAAAGAGGTGAAATTATGAGATATGGCGTCATGAATCAGCGTGACAAGGAGTTTTTTTGATATAACTATTACATTAAGGCTTACATCCTTATAACCAGTTATATCATTTGGCTTAACATGAATATCTGTTATTTTTCCGTCGGAATTTGAATCAAAAATAACATGATTTCTTGATTCCTGAGTAGTGAGATGAACCTTTTTTGTAACGATTGTAATATCGGCGCCTGAACTTTCATGCTCGGAAAGAAGCTCGCCGAAGTCAAAATTCGCTACGCAGTCGCATTGACACATAAGAATTAGATCGTCCTGAATGCGTTCAATATTGAATATGTTATACTTTAGCGCTTCAAGGCGCGTGTTGTAGTATGTAGCAGGCGTTTCGGCATATGCTGAAACATTGGGTGGCAGAATCTGTATCCCTCCGCTTCGGCGGGCAAGATCCCAGTTTTTACCGGAACCGATATGATCCATCAGCGAGTAGTAATTGTAATGCGCTAAAATTCCGATACTGCTTATATCGGCGTTTACCATATTTGACAGCGCAAAATCGATAAATCTGTAACGGCAGAGAAAAGGTACCGATCCCATACTTCTCTGACGGGTAAGTTCGGGTAGATTTGAGTCATGAAGATTGGCGAAAATAATACCGGCGGTCGACATGATATCATTCCTTTCTTTATCAGAATCAGAGACGGCTTCTTTAATTATTCTTGTTTTTCAGAGAGGCGAGGTCCGCTGCATTAATCATCGAACCCGGCTCTATTGTAACTCCGGGATCGATTTCCAGCTCTGAACCTACAAGCGTTATCTTGACGTTATCTGCGCGCGGGGCGCCAATACGGCAGTTTTCGCCTACAACAACTTCGGTATCGATGATGGAATAATTGATCTCGGCGCCTTTCTTTATGCAGGTGTTAGCCATAATGATGGAATCCTTGACAACGGCGCCCGGCTCGACTACAACTCCGTTTGAAAGCACGGAATTGATTACACATCCGTGGATATTGCAGCCTTCTGTAATTATCGAGTTTTTGACCTCAGCTTCGCAGCCGATATAATGCGGCGGCAGCGCGTAGTTTCTGAAATAGATCCTCCACCTGCGGTCGTTAAGATAAAATTCGGGATTATCGCCAAGCAAATCCATGTTTGCTTCCCAAAGCGACTCAAGTGTGCCTACGTCTTTCCAATAGCCTGAGAAAGGATAGGCAAACATAGTCTCTCCGTTATTCAGCATCTTAGGAATTACATTCTTTCCGAAATCCTTTGAAGATTCCGGATCCTCTTCGTCTTCAGTCAGATATTTGAAAAGCTTATCTTTGCTGAAGATATAAATTCCCATCGAGGCATGGGTTGACTTCGGGTTCGGCGGCTTTTCCTCAAATTCGTATATTCTGCCGTCGTCATAAGTGTTCATTATTCCGAAACGGCTCGCTTGTTCAATCGGTACGTCGATAACCGCTATGGTGCAGTCGGCGTTACGCTCCTTATGATAATCCAGCATCTTTGAGTAGTCCATCTTGTAGATATGGTCGCCGGAAAGAATGAGGACATACTCGGGATCATACCTTGCGATAAAATTCAGATTCTGATAAATCGCGTTTGCGGTGCCTTTGTACCAGTCGGAAGTTGTTCCCTGATAAGGCGGAAGTACTCTTGCGCCTCCTACAGAACGGTCAAGATCCCACGGCTCTCCGGTTCCGATATATTCGTTTAATACCATCGGCTGATACTGAGTCAGTACACCGACTGTATCGATTCCGGAATTGATGCAGTTCGAAAGAGTAAAATCGATAATTCTGTACTTGCCCCCGAAAGGAACTGCGGGCTTTGCTATCTTATCGGTAAGCTTATATAAACGGCTTCCCCTTCCGCCTGCCAACAGCATGGCGACACATTCCTTTTTCGTATACATACTGCACGCTCCTTGTTTTTATTTATCAATGACTATCGTGTTTTCGCCGGCATACGGCTCTGACTTTAAATAAATCGCGGAAAGAGGCGCCAGATTTACCGATATGTCGCCATTTTCCTCGATATAAAGCTCATCTTTAAATAAATCATCTCCCCCATATTCAATGTTATCGGAACTAAAAATAATTCTCCAAGCCAGATTGAGATCTTTTTTCGAAAAAGAGTAACTTTCCGGCTCATTCTTTAGAACAGTCGGAACTCTGTATCTAATTCTGGCTGCGCCGGAAAAATTAAATATTGCGGCAATCGAATTTCCTTTGCGATCGTATCTTTTATAAGCTATTACATTATCATCTTTTGCGTCGGCCAGAAGCCATCTGAAGCCATTCCAACTGAAGTCATCATCCCAGAACGGTTTTGATTCAAGGTAAAGCGCGTTAAGGTCGCGGTTGAATTCCTGGAGCTTTCTATGCGTTTCGTAGTCGAGCATAAACCATTCAAGCTGATTTTCGTAGTCCCACTCGCGGAAAGGACCGTATTCGGTGCCCATAAAAGTCATTTTTTTGCCGGGATGCGCCATCATGTGCATCATAAATGTGCGGTAGCCGGCGAATTTTTGCTCATAGTTGCCCCACATCTTATCAAGCAGTGACTTTTTGCCGTGAACCACCTCGTCGTGAGAAACCGGAAGTATGTAATTTTCACCGAAAGCATACATAAGCGAGAATGTCAGCTTATCGTGCTTGTATTTACGGAATACCGGGTCAACGGAGACATAATCATACATGTCGTTCGCCCAACCCATATTCCACTTAAGAGTAAAGCCGAGTCCGCCTTTCGATACCGGTCTTGTAAGATTTTTCCATGCGGTGGATTCTTCCGCGGCTATCATTACATCCGGAAATTGACCTGTAATGGTTCCGTTCAGCTTCTTGAAAAATGAAATTGCTTCGAGATTCTTATTATCGCCGTATACGTTGGGAATCCATTCTCCCGGCTGTCTGTCGTAATCGAGATAGAGCATCGACGCTACCGCGTCTATCCGAAGTCCGTCAATGTGATATACATCAAGCCAGAAAAGAGCGTTGGAAACTAAAAAGCACTGCACTTCGTTGCGCCCGACATCGAATACCCGGGTACCCCAACCGGAATGTTCTATCCTGTCCTGACCCTGATATTCATAAAGCGGCGAGCCGTCGAATTCGTAAAGACCGTGCTCATCCTTTGGAAAATGCGCCGGCACCCAGTCAAGAATTACTCCGACCCCCGACTGATGAAGTCTGTCGACAAAGTTCTTGAAATCATTCGGAGAGCCGTGTCTTGCCGTAGGAGCGTAATAACCGCAGATCTGATATCCCCAGGAGCCGTCGAAAGGATGCTCCATAACCGGCATCAGTTCGACGTGGGTATAGCCCATCCGTTTGACATAAGGAATCAGCTCATCGGCAATCTCAGAATATGTCAGATAATTATCGCTGTCATTCTTTGTTGTTTTTCCGTCCCGGGTTCGCCATGAACCAAGATGTAATTCATAGATGTTTATCGGGCAGGAATAAATACCGTTTTTGTCCGGTGACATCTGCTTTTTTCGGTATTCAAGCCAGCTCTTGTCCTGCCATTCGTATTCGGGAGCGTCGTAAATTATTGATGCGGTCTGCATCAGAGTTTCCTGGCTCTGAGCATAAGGATCTGCTTTAAGAGTGGCGGTTCCGTCACGGATTATGCGGTATTTGTATCTGACATTTCCGTCTTCAAATTCTTTAACCGCAACCCTTGTTTCCCATATTCCTCCGTCGGTTATCCTTGTCATCGGATTTTCCGCGGGATCCCAGCCGTTAAAATCACCCGTCAGGCAAACGGAGTCGGCGTTGGGCGCCCAGACACGGAATACATAGTAATCGCCATCTCTGTGAGAGCCCATGTATTCCCAGCTGCGATAATTCGTCCCCTGATGAAAGAGGTAGGATGCCAGATCCTGCTTTTCCGGCGCAGGCGCCGTTTTATTCTTCATAACACTTTACCTCCCTTTCAATCTCAATCTACAGCTCGTCTGAGTATATTATACAATATTATAAACCGGAATTCAATAGAAAATGGTTAACAATACAAGTAAATCTGCAAATGAGCGGATTTAGACAGCATGATTTCTAAAAGATTCTTTGCTTCTTCAATCTAGATAGCAGTGAAAATCAAATTTCCAGCGCTTTCATGAATATGAATACTTTCGGTATAATTTAATTTACGGTATCGAATCATTACTTATTTATATATTCAATTAAATCATCTATTCTTTTGCTTCTTTCTGCATTATCGAGTAGCAATATAGCAAGTAACCACATTTGATAGATATCATCATATACCGATTCCAGCTTGTCATCTGTCATTTTTTTAATCTGTTCATTTTCAGAAATGTCATGACGAATAAACTTATTAAGCAGCCAGAATAATTTTGATGTAAATTTTTCATTAATGCTTTTTAATTCTTTTCGCTTAGGTTCAATGTTATCAGCCATATGCTTTAAAATAGTTCTTTTCTTGGTCAATTGACCTTTCAAACGATGATGATTGTACTCAAGTATAGAATAACTCAATTCAGATTCTATAATTTCTGCTGCCGCTATTGCAGCAGGATTTTTTTCAACAAATATTATGCAATTTTCTTTTCTGATTCTTTGGTAGCCGAGATCTTCCATACAGCTTATAACATTTTTAGGAAGCTGTTTCAACTCATCAATAGTTAGAATATGGCTAAATATTAAACCCAAACAAAATGTTAAGATATATTCAGCAAAGCTTATCAATAACTCAATATCAATTTCTAGAGGGTTTTCTATAAAATAAAAGTCATGAGAATCGTTAAAATCTTCGACAGATATACATCTACCTATAAGTTGTTTATCCAATAAGACAAACTTATACGCAATTAAATCCGCAATACTTCTATAACTTTTACATGATGTATTAATTGGTTCATTATAGAATTGCTTATACAATCTATCGTATTCTCTACGCAAGTCAATTTCTGCGGTTCGAAGTATGTCGTATATATTTTTTCTCATAATTCACATTTCAATACAAGGTAAAACGGTGAATAAAACGGAAGGAAAATATCCGCTTTCACCCCATATCACGGAATATCGGTTCTTCCTTTATTTCGTCTTCTTTTTCATCGACATAGGGATCTATCATTATCTCCTTAATTTTCGGATATGCCGCATAAGCCGCTATGAAAGCGCCGGTCGCAAGAGTGATTATGAACGGGAGAATTATACCAATAGGTATATACATTATAAACAACGCGTAATTTGTCGCCACAAGCGCGACAATCCCGAGAAGAGCAAGCGCATTGCGTTTGAAATTGAGTATTGAAAAGATAAAGGCATTCTTATAAATATGGCGAAGTTTCAGATTAAAGGTTATCAATAAAATATATATATAGAACCGCATAAGAAAATATATTACCGAGACGAGGATTGAGAAATAGAACATAACATTGTTCAGAAACGGTCCTATATTATAATAGAAAAATACGACGTCATAGGCAAGCAAGCCCATAAACAGCACATCAAGGATTCCGACTACCATTCCCTGAAAGAGATTTCGCTTAATGGCGTACCAGAAATCGTCCCACATGAATATCGGCTCTGCCTTGACTATATTACGCAAAATATATGTTGTTCCGACGGATACATATCCCCAGGTAAACAAAGCAAGCCCGCTGAGCCCGAAAAGAATCAATGTGGCGGTCGTGTTGACCGAAAGCTCTGTCTGAATTCCGTGTACCCCCATCAACGCGGATATCGCGGGATTACCGGGGTTTATTTTAAACACGCCAAAGACAGGTCCGAACAGCTGTGATGAAGGAGCGGTTGTATGCTTGTTAAGGTAACCGCCCATTGCAAAAAGTCCGAAAAACAGCGGAAAGTTGCCTAAAACCATATAGATGTTCACCGAGAGGAGACGACCGAGATTTTCTATATACATCTTAAAGAAAGTCGGAGCGTCACGTTTTCCCCAACCATCACCGTATGATGTCTTTTTAACTCCCTTTCCGTCTTTTGTCGGGTTGAATATTTCAAATAAGTTAAATTTCTTTTTTGCCATAATTTTATCTATCTTCAATCTTCTGATAATTCATACGCTCTTTTTGTGCAGGCGTCCATTGCCCGGTCGAGTATTTCCGCGAATCTTCCGTCGTAAAGCTCATTCATCGCGGCAAGAGTGGTTCCTCCGGGAGAGCAAACCATTTTTATAAGCTCTTCCTCCGAAAGCTCTGAGTTTTTAAGCAATTCTGCCGAGCCTGTTACTGCGTCGCAGATTATTTCTTTAATAATCTTGCGGTCAAAGCCGTGTTTTTCCGCATTGTCAACCATGGCTTTAATAAAATAGAAAACATATGCGGGAGAAGAGGCTGTATAAGCGATAATATCGTTCATTCTTCCCTCTTCAAGCTCGAAAGCATTGCCAAGCGCGCCAAAAATGCGTTTTATGCCCTCATAAGCTTCATCACCGACATATTCATTCCTTGTCAGAGCAATCACCCCTCTGCCGATAAGCATCGGAGTATTTGGCATTGTTCTTATAACACCCAAATCGTTTTTACCGATCGCCACGCAGATGCTTTGCATAGTTTTGCCGGTTACGACGGAAACCAAAACTTTTCCGTCCAAAACAACTCCATTCTCTTTTATATCCTCAAGAGGGATTGAAAATGTCTGTGGTTTTACCGCCAAAATAATAATATCGGCAAAATCCGCAGCTTCATGCGCGTTTGATGCTTTTCTGTATTCTTTTGCAAATCTTTCGTATTTTGATTTATCGGTATCGAAAAGACAGACATTTTCATAAGGTATGGAAAGCGTTTCCATACCTTTTATTATCGCTCCTGCCATATTACCGACTCCGATAAATGCAAATTTTTTATTAATCATCAGCAAGCCTCTATATGCTAATTATCCGTTACCTATATTATATAACATTATCTTTCTCTGCGCAAGACAAAACAAGATTTTTTACAAATGAACTGTCAGGTGTTGATTTATTCAATTAAAAGCTGTATAATATATATCAAAGCAAGTAAAAAAACATGCTGTAATTGGCACGGAGGTGCATATTCATATGAACAGCGGACAATTTTCCGACAACAGATATTATAAAATCAAGCGGGACAAGAAGAAAATCATCAAATTCAGCTTATTGATTTTAGCTGCCGTAGTCCTGATTATTATGCTGTCAACCTGCTTCTACACGGTAAATGACAAGCAGCGCGGCGTTATTACAACTTTCGGTAAAGTAACCGGAATAGCCGACGCGGGAATACACTTCAAGATTCCTTTCGGCATTCAGCAGGTTCACAAGGTCGATGTAAATATCTATCAAAAGATTGAAATCGGTTATCGCTCAAAAGACAGCGGCGTCGGGAGTTATGATGTCATCGAAAACGAGAGTAAGATGATTACCGGAGACTACAATATTATCAACGTTGATTTCTTCGTTGAATACAGGATTGCCGATCCGGTTAAGTATCTTTACAACTCATATTCGCCGGAGCTGATTCTTAAAAACCTGACACAAAGTCAGATAAGAAATATAGTCGGTTCCGCCGATGTTGACGAGGCTCTGACGACCGGAAAAGCCGAGATGCAGACGCATATCTTCGACCTTGTAACCACTGAGCTTGAAAAATACGATATCGGCTTAACGCTTACCGACATCAAGATTCAGGACAGTGAACCGCCGACACAGGAAGTCATCGAAGCCTTCAAAAACGTCGAAACAGCAAAACAGGGAGCCGAAACTGCGATTAACCAGGCAAAAGCTTATCAGAACGCTCAGCTGCCGCTGGCGCAGGCGGAAGCTGACAAGCTTATTCAAAACGCCGAATTTTTGAAGCAAAGCCGTATAAACGAAGCGACTGAAAAAATCGCTATGTTCAACGCAATGTATAATGAATATCGTCTGAATCCCGAAATAACCCGAATCCGGATGTATTACGAGGCTATTGAGGCGATGCTGCCCGATGTCAAGGTCTATATCGATGTATCCGACTCGTCCCACACACAAAAGTTGCTTCCGCTTGAAAGTCTTGTAAGCACAGGCGGAACTCCTGCAACTGAAGGAGGTAATTGAGATGGGAGCCTTATTAAATAAAAAGACTATTATACTTATTGTCGTGGCTGTAATTGTCGTAATCGCGCTGGCAGTGCTGTTTTCCAGCCTTTATGTCGTAGCTGAAAACGAATACGCCTGCGTAGTCAGATTCTCTAAAATTATTGATACATCGGCAGAAGCCGGACTTCACTTAAAAGCTCCGTTCGTCGACGAAATAAAAAAGTTTCCCAAGACAATAATGTTTTACGACATTCCGCCGTCTGAAGCGCTTACCGCTGATCAGAAAAACATGACAGTGGATATGTATGTGCTGTGGGCGATAGAAGATCCTCTTACCTTTTACAAAACTATCGGCTCGCTCGATGAAGCTGAAATGAGACTTAACGCAATAACTTATAACTCTCTTAAGAATCTGATGGGAACTCTTTATCAGAATGATATAATCAATATGGACGACGGAGCTGAGAGGAACTATATATATCAGACTATCTCCGACAACGTTACAAAGGTCAGCAAGACTTATGGCATCAATGTAATAGATGTCAAAATCAAACGCTTTGATCTTCCGGAAGATAACGAACAGGCGGTCTATTCCCGAATGATCTCAGACCGGAACCAGATAGCAGAAAAATACCGCGCCGACGGCGATTATGAGGCTTCCCTTATAATCAACGACACCGACAGACAGGTAAATATAACAATTTCCAACGCCGAAGCGGAAGCGGCAAAAATTGAGGCGGCGGGAGAGGCTGAATACATGCGAATGCTCGCAGAAGCTTATGACACCGACGACAAAAAAGACTTCTATGAATTCCAGCTTGCGCTTGAGGCTCTGAAAGCTTCTCTTAAAGGCAGCGAGAAGACTGTAATCCTTGATTCCGACAGCGCTCTCGGAAAGGCTCTGCTTGAACCGTAATCACACCTGAGATGGATTTTATTAAGCATATAATCGGCTTTGACAAAGCCGGACAAGAAGCTAAAAATTCAACGCCGTCAAATATCAAAGCGGTTTTTCGAAACATTCCGTCTCTTCAGACAAAACGGCTTCTGCTTAGAAAGATCGTCCCCCGCGACTGTGAAGATATGTATGAATACTCATGTCAGGAGCTGGTTACTAGATATCTTCTCTGGTATCCTCATCCTTCGCCCGAGTTTACCGAAAGTTATATTGAAAGGCTTCAGGATGATTACCGGGGAGGGAGCTTTTTCGACTGGGGTGTTGTGCTGCCAGACTTTAAAGGTCGTGAAAAAATGATAGGTACCTGCGGATTTACCGAACTTGATCCTGCAAATAACCGCGGAGAGATAGGCTATGTTTTAAATCCGCGGTTCTGGGGGCAAGGATATGCAGTCGAGGCTGCCAAGCGGGTGATTCGCTTCGGATTTGAGCAGTTATCGCTAAACCGCATAGACGCCCGATATATGATTGAGAACGAACACAGCGCATATGTTATGGAGAGCTGCTCGATGAAATTCGAAGGGATTCGTCGTCAGGCTATGTATGTCAAAGGCAGATACCGGGATATCGGAGAATACTCGATATTAAGAAGTGATTATTTACGCGACAAATAAGTTTATATAGCGGATGAACTTTTTCTGCGATAAATCATAAAACGTCTTTCCGTAATGAAGAGGATAAATATGTCTTTCCGAAATTTGATTGACTTCAGCGATATTCCCGCAAAGGAATGGGAGGAAATGTGCACTCTCGCCGCCGATATGAAAATACATCCACACCGGTATGTAAGCGCGTGCGCCGGGAAGGTTTTAGCGACTTTATTTTATGAGCCTTCTACCAGAACTCAGTTAAGCTTTCAAACCGCGATGTTTCGGCTCGGAGGCTCGGTAATCGGTTTTTCCGACCCTAATTCAAGTTCGGTTTCAAAGGGAGAAACGCTGAGGGATACTATTAAAATAGTTTCCACCTACGCCGATGTCGTTGCTATGAGAAATCCCGTCGAAGGAGCAGCTTTCGCCGCATCCCTTTATTGCCGCGTACCGCTGATTAACGCGGGTGACGGCGGGCATCTTCACCCTACACAGACAATGACCGACATGTATACCATACGAGAGGAAAAAGGGGGATGCGACGGGCTTTCCATCGGTATGTGCGGTGATCTTCTTAACGGAAGGACCGTTCATTCCCTTTCAAAGGCGCTTTCTCCGCACTTCGGAAACACTTATTATCTGATATCCACCGATAAGCTTAAAATGCCGGGATATGCAACAGAAATGCTTTCGGCAAACGGCGGTAAGATCATTGAATGCCGTTCACTTGACGAATGCATCGCTTTGTTAGACGTGCTTTATATGACGCGAATACAACGGGAACGGTTCTCAAGTGAGTCTGACTACCGGTCGCAAGCGGGCATATTTGTCCTCGACAATGAAAAACTTAAAAAAGCCAAGGATGATCTTATTATTCTTCATCCCCTGCCTAAAGTGGATGAGATTTCATACGAAGTTGACGATGATCCCCGTTCCAAATACTTTGAGCAGGCAGAAAATGCGTTATATCTCCGGATGGCGCTTATATTGACGCTTACCGAAAAGTTTCCGGATCGGCTGCCGGTAAAAGGTGAAAAATATATATTTTCCGGCGAAAGATATTGTAAAAATCCTGTCTGTATCTCGAATCACGAAAAATATCTGCCAAAAATCGTCAAACAAAAGAATGAAAGAAAATACTGCGGTTACTGCGATCGCGATGTATAAATTGAAAACCGGCGCCTTTTTTGGGGCGCCGGTCTTTATATTATTAAAGCTCAGAGGCGGCTTTAAGGATTTCTCGGTTTAAAGCCGTATATTTATTGATGTCATATTCGACATTATTGAATTTACGGAAGCCGGCTTCGCAGAGCTTGTCAGCTTTTTCGCGGTCATTTTCACCTATCAGTTTTAGAAGTTCAAACTCTTCCTGTCCGCGGCGCTGAGCTTCAAGTCTTGCCGACATCCAGGGTTCACCGTCGCCGGGATATATGATATGAGTATCACCCGGAGGCAGAAGGCCGACAGAGTCGGTGTTCCTATGTGTGGGTATGTTTGAAACAAAAGGATTCTGTTTCGGTTGATAATGCATTGCCGCCCAGTGCAGGTATCCGGTCAGCTTATATTTGTAATTGCCCCAGAAGAGGTACTGGCTGGAAAGCAGCGGATAGTCCATGAATCGATTTGTATATCCGTCGTGACGCGGACCGCAGCAGACATAATGCCAGAGTTCAATTCCCTGATCTCTGATATAGGAGAACTCATCAATGTGTGCTTCAAACTCGGAGTTCAGCGGTATACAGACATCGACGCCGCCCGGGACATTCTGTCCCCAACTCATCGCGTCGGCGAGACGGATATCGGGAGCTATTTTCTTAATCATGCCGCAGAGAGCGCGGTATTCGGTACTATTAGGCGCATTAGGCTCGTCTGCGACTCCCAGAACGAAACGGTCGTTCCAGCCGTGCGCGGAGAGCATCTTCTGAAGCTTCGGAAGATATTGGGTAAGATATTTATAAGCTTCAAAGCTCATTGCAGGTATCTTGCCGTTTATAAGTATCGTCGATTCATGCCAGCTCTTTCTCCAGCCAACCGACGGGCCAAAGAAGCGTGTAAAACCATTCTTCTCGTATTTCTCCATCACAGCTTCAAGCGCCGACAGGTCGAAATCGTAGCTGCCGTCATCTTTATCTGTGACTTTTACTCCGCCGACATACATCGTGTTTTGCCGCGCACGGCGAAGCATCGCCATAGATTTTTGATCCATATCGGCAAATTCGGCGGGGGTAGGATTGATTCCCTTATAATTATAATAAGTACCGATTGAATAGCCGTTGATAAGACTTATGGTGGTATCCGGGACTATGGCTTTAAACACTTCGATGCTTACAGGAATTTCGACGGTCTCTCCGTCAGCTTTGATCTTAACAGAGCCTTTAATAAATCCGACTTCAGCATCTTTATCGACTTTAACGGAAAGATAGAGTCCGCCGAAACCGTCGGTGAGTATCAAAAAGCCGTTGAAGGGACGGTAGCAGTCATAGAGATAGTAAGGGGCTTCTCTCTCGGGATAATTCTCTCTGTAGTTTTCCTTTTTGATATTAAAAGTACTCTCTACAAATATCGGCATAAGGGTGTAGAATTCGCCGCCCTCAAAGCCGGTTGCCGAGACTTAGATTTCCGGCGAACGCAGACCGTCAAGGAGGATATGGCAGCCGGCGTAACTGCCCCGGGCGCTGCAAAGATTGATTTCACGGGAAGAGGACTTATACTCCTTGATGTCAGGGTAGGTGAATTCTGCCGCTGAAACAACTTGATAATTCATGACTATTCCTTTCTTGGTTAGTTTATGGTTTATTGTTGAGTTTTAAGGACCTGATTGAAGTAACCGTCGAGCCAGCTAAGACGCGCTTTCATCCATTCGATAAGGTATGCGGCGTGATCCTGCTGTTTTGAAAGCGCCATGATATGTTCGGGTTCCTGATTTATCCTCTGCCCGAAAATCTGCCAGAGCTGGAAATTTTTAGCAAGATCATATCGACAGTTTGTGGAAAGTTCTGTTATATACTCTATTTCATCCTCTATAATAGGTTTGACTTCAAAAAATCGCTTTGCAGCCATCAGTTTGAACCAGTCGTTTGAGAAAAGCATTATAAACCATCGGTTTCCCTGATCGAAACCTCTGTTTTCTCCGACATAAATACCCTCGTAACTGCCGTTATCAAGCCTGTGGTCATTGCCGAATGCTAAATCGAAATCCCATGGCGGACCGAAATACAGCTTACCGTTCCGATAATACATGAAGAAAGAAGACCAGCCTACATCAATGTTCTTTGCGTATTCGTGCAAAAGATACATGTCGATGCAGGAATCAATGTCGATAAGTTTTTCTATCTCGCTTTTTTCCCCGCTTTTAATAGCGTTGGTACAGCTGCGGATATAGTCGTGTATTTCGGTAACTCTATCAATCGAACCGCCTCCGTAGGTGACTGAATAAGGACGATTTCCGGATGAAAACCAGTCTAAATCCTGAACGCCGTCGGCATACATATCAAGCTCAACCATCCAGCCGTCATCGCCGACATCGACACGGTATTTATCGACCTGGCTTTGTTCGCAAAGATGATATACGCCTTGATATCTGCCGTTGAAATATAAATTCACCAGCGCCGATCCGGATGAACATTCGATACCGGGTAGTCTTCTGCCTAAATCGAAGGCTGCTATGTTACGTACGAGAGATTGGTCGCAGTGATTGGCAAGCAGTACCCAGTCTTTTGCCGGTCCTTCACCGATTCCTAACAGATTGCGTCTTCTTGACAGCTTTATTCGATACGATTTCTTTTCCATATTCCAGGTGGCGTTGCCTCTTCCTCTTATCTTTATTGCGAGAGGTGATAAATCATATTCGCCTCCGTCTGAATGGGCGACAGAAAGAGATGCGCCGACATATTCGCGCTTATCTTCGATATTTCTTCCGTCGTCGGTTACTATGTCAATTACCGGACAATTTTTAACATTGTAATCAAAAATCGCGGTAATAGTCGTGTCTGAGGTTATTGTATCGTTTTCTCGTTTGAAATCGGTTGAACCGTCGCTCCAGCCTTTAAAGATATAACCGTCCTTTTCAACGGCGGTTACTCGGGAAGATAACTCGGCGCCGGTTAAAATCTGCTCGGTTTCTCCGTTTATCCTGCCGGCGAAGCGATTATTTACAACATATGTTAGTTTATGCGGAATTGTCAGATCTACTGTTTCCTCCGGCTCTTTTGTCACCTCTCCGCAGGATACAAGACAAACAAGAAGCAGCGCGGCAAAAACAGCTGTTGCTATATTAATACAGATTTTCACTTTGATGTCTCTCTTAGTTATTTTCGTCGTTCCTCCGGTCTTTTATCTTTCTTAAAAGCGGAATAAGAGCCTCTGACGCCCTCTTTGAATAACGTTTGTTTGGATGGCCGTTTGTACCGAGTTCAGTTGTGCGATTCATCTCAGGCATTTTTAAATAGTGGATACGGCTGTCGTTGTCAGAATGTTTTTTCACCATTGATTTTAATGTATCGCAATAAAAATCGCCGGCTATTCCGTAGTCCCAAACTATATCGGCAGAAGGATGGATTGTTCTTAGCTGAGCCGTAAATTTTTCGGCGCCTATCAGAAATTCTTCTTTTGATACTCCGCCGCTGCAGTCGTTGGTTCCCGCGCTTATTATTATTATATCCGGCGACCAGGAGGTATCTGCAGGTTCCTTGCCGCTTCTTGTCTGCCATTGATAAAACAACGGAATAGGGGTGCCGGTTTCTCCGTTACAGTTTTTTACTATTCCCTGCCCGGAGATTGCAATATATCGCGCGTCAGCATCAAGTTCAGCCGCTGCGAGCCAGGAAAAACCGGCGGTAACATCTTCTTCATAAGTATGAAAGCCCTCGGAATGACGCGAACCCAACACACCGTAACCGCAGGTAAGAGAATCTCCTATGAATTCAAGTTTGAGCTGATTTTTTCGTCTTTGCTCCCTTACTCCGATCTCGGAGCCGTAAAATTCGAAGCCTTTTATTATAAGCGGGCTGTCTCCCTCGGTTATTCTGAAAACCGATACCTTATGAAAATCGCTTGTAAGATTGATAAGCAGCTTTTCTCTGCCGGTAGAGATTGCGTATGATGAATGAGGTTTTCCGTCAATATAGACTTTTACATAACACGGCTGTTCTGCTTTGTATTCTCCGAAACTGATTATCAGTCTTTCTGCCATACATAAAAGCTCAAACCCGGCACCCGACCAGTCGACGCAGAGCCCCTCTTCGGACATAAGTGTCCTTCCGGAAAAGACAAGATAATCGCTGAGTTCATGAACGCTCGCTTTATAAAACATAATATCTCCGATGGTTCATTTTTTTGTGTTGTTTCCGCTTTACAAACCCTGAAATGTGTGGTATAATACCCATGTAATACAGGATTTTTCAATACAATATGAGGTGAAAAAGTATGGTAGCAATTAAAAACGACAGTCTGACTGTTGAAATAAGTGAGGTTGGCGCCGAGCTTCAATCAATTAAGGATTCAAGCGGACGAGAATGGCTTTGGCAGGGAGATCCGCAGTTCTGGACAGGACGCGCGCCGATTTGCTTCCCCATCTGCGGCGGGCTTAAAGAAGATCGCTTTATATACAAAGGTAAATCTTATACGCTCTCAAAGCACGGTTTTGCAAGAAAATCGATTTTTGAAGTCGTTAAAATCAACGAAGACAGCGCGGTGTTCGAGCTGAAATCAAATGAGAATACCAAGGAGATGTATCCCTTTGATTTTGTTTTCAGAGCGAAATACAAACTTAAAGATAATTCGCTTGAAGTTACATATTCGGTGAAAAACACCGGAGAAGATATTATGTTCTTCTCTGTCGGCGCTCATGAAGCTTACGCAACTCCCGAGGGAATCGAAAACTACAAAGTCGTTTTTGACCTTCCCGAAACCCTTCGCGCTTATATTCTTGACGGAAACCTGCTTGAGCATAATTATGTGACATTGCTTGAAAACAAAACCGAGTTCCCGCTGCTCGACCGGTATTTTGCGGTCGATGCGCTCGTATTCAAGCATCTTAATTCTCACGGTGTTACACTTATAAATAAATCAGGCGACAGAAAAATCAACGTTAAGTTTGACGGATTTGATTATTTCCTGCTATGGCACAAACACGGCGCTCCTTATATCTGCCTTGAGCCGTGGGCGGGTATTCAAGATCCCGTTGACTCTGATTTTATTCTGGAACATAAGGAAGGCATAAATTATGCCGTTCCCGGCGAGACTTTCAAGAGAACGCATCTTATTACGTTTGGTTGATAACTCACAGATTTAGGATTATTTGGCAGCTTCAAGATATTTTTTGAGATTTTTATAACCTAAAGCAATGTCATCAATGGGGTTGCCGAGGGTAAAATCCTGCTCCAGCACGAAGTTGTAAATGCCGATTTCTAAGGCTGTTGATATTATTTTTTGCCAATCGTATGTTCCTAGTCCGACCGGCATGGTAAACGGAGCGGCAAAGCCCGGCTTTATGCCGTAGCCCTGCAGATGAATATACTGCGCTCTCCCGGAAAACATCGAAAGATGCTTCTCCGGCGCGAAACCCGCGTAAGTCATGTGATGCAGATCCGGCTGGAATAAAGTTTTGTCGGTATTTTCAAGCAGCAGCTGCATACCGCTGATGCACTCCTCGCCGGCGTAATCATGGAATAGAGTGAATTCTCCGTGATGGTTGTGATACATCAGTCGGATGCCGTATTCGCCGAGCCTTTCGGCCGCTGCTTCAAGTCTGTGCGCATAACTTACAAAACCATCCCGGCTCATCATCAGCTCCGGCGGCATGCCGTCAGTCCTGACGACATCTATACCGAAAACCCCGGCAAGGTTTGATGCATAAGCGGGATTATTAAGTATATCCGAAAGACTTGCTATTACAGAATCGGCATAAAGCCCCCGGCTTGCAAGCTGATAGGCGAATTCTTCGTCCGACATAAAGGCCGGAGTTCTGCCCTGTATTCCGGTAATTCCAAGCGCAGCTAATCTGTCGAGCGTACTAAACAAATCTTCGCGCGTTCTTGTATATTCCCTCAGAGTATACATCTGTACGCTTATCATCGGCGTACGGCTCTTATCCATAATTCATTCCGCCTTTTTGATTTTATACCCTATTATATCATTCTATCGGGTTAAAATCAAGCGGTTTCGACAATTCGCAGGCTAAAACATTGATTTTTTCAAAAAACTTTAAAGCTGCACTTATCGGCAGAAGGCTCAGCCATTCGATTTCACCCGAAATACACCGACTTATTGCTTCATATGACTACAGTTTGCTTGAACTTGAGAACGAATCGGAAGTAATATCTCTCCTCAACCGAATGAAAACCGGAAACGGTATTAACGCTTTAAATGTTACCATTCCGTACAAGGAAACAGTATTTCCCGCGCTTAACCGCATTTCTCAAACCTCCCGAAGCATAGGCGCTGTCAATACTATTATTGTACGCGGATTTGAACTTTACGGCTTCAATACAGATCTTTCGGGACTTATATCTATGCTGAAAACGGCGAATATTGAAATTAATGGCAGAAAAGCCCTGATTTTGGGTTCGGGCGGAACATCAAAAACAGCTTTTCAAGCTCTCAGAACACTCGGCGCTTCTGAAGTAATCATTATTTCCAGAACCGGAACAGACAATTATCTCAATTTATACAAACATTTCGACGCTGAGCTGATTGTCAATACAACTCCGGTCGGAATGTATCCAAATAACGGCGCCGGGCTTTATATCACCGAGGACGGACAGCTCGAAGCTTCGGATAAAAGCAGCCTTCCCGAATTTCCTCTCGAACGTTTCGGAAAGCTGAAAGCTTGTGTCGACCTTATATACAATCCTTCAAGAACTCCGCTTCTTACTCGCGCGGATGAGCTCGGGATAATAGCAATAAACGGTCTTCATATGCTTGTCGCTCAAGCAGTCCGCGCCCGTGATATCTTTCTTGGCAAAACCGAAGATGACGACGCTCCGTTTGATGCAGACGAATCTCAATACATCAGCGACCTGACGAGAACTGTTGAAGTCAAAAACAAATCAATAGGTCTTGTCGGTATGCCGGGCTGCGGCAAAACAAGCATCGGCAAAAGAATTGCGAAACTCGCGAAACGGCGGTTTATTGATATCGATGAAATGATAGTAAACAAAATCGGAATGACTGTCCCTGAAATCTTTGCAAAATACGGTGAGGAGGGCTTCCGGGATTTTGAAAGCGATTGTGTTTCGATAGCTTCAAAAGAAAGCGGATGTGTCATAGCATACGGCGGAGGATCGCCGCTTAGAGAGATAAACAGACGTCTGATTCGTCAAAATTCCACGGTATTCTGGATTGAACGGCCGATATCGCTGCTTTCCCGCGAGAACAGACCTCTGTCTCAAGCTCTAAACGAAGAAGAAATGTGGCGGCTTTATATTAGGCGAAAACCCTATTATGAAGCAGTTTCCGACTTTAAAGTATCTGCGGGAAACGGGAACGATGGCATTGAAGCTGCGGCTGAACGTATTTTATTAATTTCCGGTTTAAAGGATATAATATAAAATGAATAAAGGTTCAAGAATACTTGTTTTAAACGGTCCGAATCTGAATTTGTTAGGCAGCAGGGACCCCGAAATTTACGGCTGCACCGATTACGATGAGCTTGTAGAAATGATAGAGCGGTGGGCTGCGGAACTTGAGCTTACCGTTGACATACGTCAGACAAACCACGAAGGAGACCTTGTCGATTGGATAGGCGCCGCGCCGTCTTCTTTCGATGCGATTATAATTAACCCGGCGGCTTATACCCACACCAGCATCGCAATACTCGACGCGCTAGACGCCGCCGCTCTCCCCGCCGTTGAGGTGCATATTTCCGACATATACGCACGAGAAGAATTCCGAAGAATAAGCTATGCCGGATTGGCATGTGAGGAACACTATATCGGATACGGAGTCGACGGTTACCGCATGGCTCTGCTTTATTTAAGCGAAAGACAATAAAATAGCAATTTTAATATATAATCCGGACAAAACATTTTCAAAAGAGGTGAACTATTATGAATTCCATTTTGCTGCGACTTTTTTCTGCGTTTCTCATCATTTCCCTGTTGATTGGTTTTACTTCATGCGGGGATAATTCCGGAGATAATTCGGATTTAGTGACCACAGATGGAGCCGCAGCCGACGAAGTCGTAACTGCAGCCGAAACCGAAAGCCTTATACCCAATGTTGATCTCGGAGGCGAGAGCTATACCATTCTTAATCTTCATTCTTATTGGGGTATGTATACAACCATCTGTCCCGAAGAGCTGAACGGCGAGGTGTTAAACGACGCCGTTTACCTGCGCAATCAACGGCTTGAACAGGCGCTCAACTGCAAAATCATTGACACGCGAACCGGAACGGAAGGAGATTATGGAAACAACATTGACAGTAATAACTCCATCGGAAAAAAATCGGTTCTTTCCGGCGATGACAGCTACGATGTTATGTATCTCTCTCCTACCACGGTAGCTAATGAAATGGCGCAGGGTTACTTCCTAAATCTGTATAGTCTTGAAAATTTCAATCTTGACGCCGAATATTGGGACACCGCTTATAATGATTCTTCAAAGATCGGCGAAAATCTTTATTGCGCTTCCGGAGACGCGCATCTAATGGGTTATGACAGCTCATGGTGTCTCTTCTTCAATGAGAATATGCTTGAGAAATACGGTCTTGAGATGCCATACGATCTTGTTCGTCAAGGCAAATGGACTATTGACAGTCTTTTTGAATATTGCAATGCAGTCACGAATTTAAACGGAGATCAGTCATACAAATGGGAACAGAACGGCAACTCCGTATACGGACTTTCCGCGCATCCAAACGCGCCTGACAAGATTATTTATGCTTCCGGAGAAAGATATATTAAGACCAATGAAGAAGGTTTGCCCTATTTCTCCGCCGGATCCGAAAGATTCTATGATGTCTGCACAAAGGTAGCAAATCTTTTCGGAACCGAAGGGGTGACGTTTAACGCTCATTGGGACGATTTCAATGCCTCCACCGGCGGATATGTTTATCTGTTCACCACAAACCGCTCCGCCTTCCTTACCGCCGAGATCAAAGCTGCCCAGCTGATGCGCGACATGGATGATACTTTCGGGATGCTTCCGCTTCCGAAGTTTGACGAGAGTCAGGATGAATACCAGACAACTATGATGGGCAATTTCTGCTCCATGCTTATCCCCGTTACCAATGCAAGAAGCGAGGATACGGCGCTTGTGATGGATACACTTGCTATGTTGTCGCATGATGAGGTAATACCGGTTTATTACGATTCCACCGTCTCTCAGAAAGGACTCCGCAATGAAGACAGCATTGAAATGCTGAAGATAATGCGGGCTTCAAGAGGAGTCGATATGGCGGTAGTTTACGACTGGAACGCAGATTTAGCCTCGGCATTAAGAACTAAATTCGCTAAAGGAGACGCTGATATTGCTTCATTAATTGAAAGGCACCAAAAACCCATTGAAGCAAAGATGCAAAAAATGATTGATCTTTATTTAGGTTAATATAAAAAATCACAAAATGAGGTGAAATTATGAAAAACCGATTGAAACTCATTTCGCTGCTTATTCTTGCGGCTATGATGTTATCCTTCGCAGCTTGCGGAGGTGGCTCAGACAACGGCAAAACGGTAAATAATGCAAACGAAACCGAAACCGCCGTTGCGGAAACTACCACTTCGGAATATGAAGCAAGGCTTGCGCTGCCCGACAATCTGCCGGAAGCGGATTACGATGGTTATACCTTCAAGATGGCGGGACGGACAAGAGATGACTTTGTACAGGAAATCGGAGCTGAACTTGAGGAAACCGGCGACGTTATCGAAGATGCGATTTACAGGCGCAACCAGGACGTAATGGAGCGTTTCAACATCAAAATTGCCGGCGTATATTACGATACGCCTCAGGATCAGGTACGTAAATCGGTCTTGGCTGGCGATGATGAATTCGATCTGCTTTTGGGTCAGGTTATCGAAGTAGGCTCTACCGTTACCGACAATAATTACCTAAACTGGTATGATATGCCTTTTATAGATCTCGAGCAGCCCTGGTACATAGGAAACGCGAAGGATGCCTTGTCAATTAAGAACAAGGCGTATATGATGGCGGGCGAATACTGTCTTTCTATTCTTCGCTTTACCTACTGCATGTATTTCAATAAAATGCTTATAGAAAGCTACGGAGTTGAAAATCCTTATACAACGGTTCAGGAAGGCAAATGGACGCTCGACCAGCTTTCCGAAACGATAAAAGACGTTTACAACGATATCAACGGCGACGGAAACAGAGACAGCGAAGACCTCTTCGGATTGGTAAGCGACTATTATTCCGCAACTATTACTTATCAGTATGCTTTCGACAATCCCGTTATGACAAAAGATGAAGACGGTGTACCTGAGGTTAACTTCAACACTCCTAAAACGATTTCAATCGTCGAAAGAATAAATGATTTTGCATGGAATAATAACGGCGCTCACTTCGGCGACTGGGGCGTATATGCCAATATTTGGCAAAACAATCGCACCATGTATTTAAACGGGCTTTTCACCTCTGCGATACATTATCGCAGCATGGAGACCGATTTCGGTATTATACCTTATCCGAAATATGACGAAGCGCAGCAAAACTATCTTACGATGTCTGACGGCGCTCATACCATTATGGCGATTCCGAAAACGACAACTGATATAGAGCGCAACTCGGTTATTATTGAAGCTCTCAACGCCGAATCTTATAAACAGGTTATACCGGCTTATTATGAGATAGCTCTTAAGGTAAAATACAGCCGAGACGAGGAGTCGGTTGCAGTTCTCGATATGCTGCTCGACGGTCGTACCTTTGACTTTGGCTATGTTTATGACGGATGGAAGGGTTATGCCTTTATTCTCCAGAATCTCATTTCTGCAAAGAAGAGCGATTTCGCTTCCGCGTTTGCTTCCAGAGAGAAATCTGCCACCAAACACTATTCATCTATCATCGATATGTATTTAGAGCTTGACGGTTAAATAAAACTTTATCGACACGTTGATATAATCCCCACAAAGTAGGCACATGAAATAATAAATATTTCAAGACTACACAGTGGGGATTATATCATTTTTTGTTTTGCTGCGGTTTTTTAATCCATAATTAATTTTAATACCACTTATAATAATATGTTATATTCATTTTACTGTATATTTTCTCAAAAATATATTGACATCAGGAAATTAAAGGATTATAATTAATTTATCAGCATAAACATAAACGAAAGACCGATTATCAGGGAGGAATATAGTAATGAAAAAAGTCGCATTCTTTACAGCATTTATTATGCTTCTGGCTGCTTTCCTATCGCTTTCTTTATTCGCATATGACGAAGTTCAGCTCGTCGGAACAACCGCTCCGCCGACAATCGACGGAAAGCTCGACGACTGCTACATGAAGATCCATGACTTCTATACCCCCGATGTAAGTCAGTGGTATGATGCAAACGATCCGGACCACAAGGCGGTCGGCGAAGCGTGGGGAACATGGGATAAGGATAATTTCTACTGCTTCTTCAAGATAGCAGAGAAAGATTATTCTTCTCAGAATTATGAAGCTGAAGCTCCCGGGTCAAACTATTCTTCAATGTATCTCGCGCTGATGGCAACCTTGCCGGTTGATGATCTGCCGCAGGATCCATATCATGTAATGCAGTGCTGCTTTAACCGTTCTGCCGACAATACTCTTGAATGGAAGTATACCGGCTCTGTTCCGGAAGAATTCAGGGATAACTCGGCCGAATATGCTATTTATTCGGAATGCCCGTTTAAATTCGAATGCATAAACGACGGCAGCTACACCTATTACGAGTGCGCGATGCCCTGGGATCAGATCGACCGCACCGGAACCGTGAAATTTGTTGACGGTCACAGATGGTTCTTCAACTATATAATCACATGGTGCGACGAAGACGGAGCTTATCCGATAGTTCAGTACGGTCAGGGTCTCATGAACGACATATACGACATGGGCGCTAACATGACACTGGTTCCGCCTATTGTTGTTGAAGAAGAAACAGCAGCTCCGGAAGCTCCTTCGGCCGCCGAGGCGGCGCCTGTTGCCGAAACGCCTGCCGCAGCGCCCGCGCCGGCTGCTCAAACCTCCGATTTTGCCCCTTTATTCGTTCTGCTCGGCGCAGCTGCTCTCTGCTCTGTCGCCGTTATCAAAAAAGAGCGTTAAGTTTTGTTCGAAGCATACTCTGTCAACCGTAATATGTGACTTTCACATATTACGGTTGACTTTTTTTATTTAATGGGGTATAATATTACAGAAACTGAATTATTACCTCATCGGAGGCTTGAAATGGGATTAATTAAAAACCGTATAGTAATTAAAGTCGGCACCTCAACTCTGACAAACGAAAACGGGAGTTGCGATTATCAGCTGATCGACCGGCTTGCCCGCACCGCATCAGGAATAAAAAATTCCGGATATGAGGTTATACTTGTAACCTCCGGAGCTATTGCTGTCGGCAAATATAAAATGCGAATCAACGGAAAGATCACTGATCTCAGGTTGAAACAGGCTGCCGCGGCTGTCGGTCAGTGCGAACTGATGCATATTTATGACAAATTCTTCGCCGAATACAACGAAATGGTAGCCCAGATTCTTTTAACCGCCGATGACATTGATAACGAAGAAAAAAAAATTAATCTCATAAACACATTTGATACTTTGCTTAACATGGGGATAATCCCGATTGTTAATGAAAACGATTCGGTCAGTTATACAGAAATTGAAACAGAAAAGAAGCTTTTTTCCGACAACGATATGCTCTCTGCTTTAGTTTCGATTCTCTGCCGAGCTTCAAAGCTGTTTCTGCTGTCCGATATAGAGGGACTTTATTCCGCAGATCCCCGAAAGGTTCCGGATGCCAAGCTGATAGATTTTGTTAACGATATTGATGCGATTTACAGTTTTGCCGATCATTCCTCTTCCAACCGCGGTACCGGCGGAATGATAACTAAATTGGATGCCGCAAGATTGGCTACTTCTGCCGGCATTGACACCTGGATACTTTACGGCCGACGCCCTCAAACCGTCGAATACGTGCTTGACGGAAATTCGTCCGGCACTATGTTTAAACGCAAAGAATGATTCAACTTTTTGAATAGCTGGCATTATATATCTAAAAATCCCCGTCGCGGGATTTTTTTATTTTGGATAACTTCTGAGAAACCGCTTTATCTGAATAATTAACTTTCATCTGAGATTTGAAAATTGTTATCAAATTGCTTGACTTTTTAACTTCACAGTGCTATAATTGATAATGGTTCTCATATTCGGCGATGAAAACTTATATGTATAATACAGAGAATTAATTTCTGCTTTTTTACGGCTTTCATTTTATTATTTAGTATCTTTAATTAACGGAGCTTTATCTTGTTTAAAAATATATCTGTTTTTTTAACGGCTGCTATTCTGATTTTCAGCCTTGCCTTCTGTGGTTCCGTCAGCCCTTCAGGCAGCGGACTTAAAGTCGTTGTAACAATTTTCCCGATATATGATTGGGTGATAAATATAATCGGCGAAAGCAATTCGGGAGTTGATATCTCACTTCTGCTTGACAGCGGAGTTGATCCGCACAGCTTTCAGCCGAGCGCCGAAGATATTATGAAGATTTCGATATGCGATCTCTTTATTTATGTCGGCGGCGAATCTGACGGATGGGTAAATGACGCCTTAAAGGAAGTCTCAAATAAAGAAATGCAGGTTATTAATCTGCTTGAGGTCCTGGGGGATTCCGCTAAGGAAGAAGAATTTATCGAGGGAATGCAGGAACATGACCACGACCATAAACATCTCGATAATAATGAAGAAGAACATGAACATCATGGAGATGATCTACTTGAATACGATGAGCATGTATGGCTTTCGCTGAGAAATGCTTCGGTTTTCGTTGATTCAATTTCCTTGGCTCTTGAAAATATTGATCCGGACAATGCCGAAAGCTATAAGATAAATTCCGAATCTTACAAAGAAAAACTTATTAGCCTCGACAATGATTATCTGAATATCGTTTCTCAAAGCAGGACAAAGACGCTGCTTTTCGGCGACCGTTTTCCCTTCATATACCTCGTGGATGATTATGGTCTCAACTATTATGCAGCCTTTGCCGGCTGCTCCGCTGAAACTGAGGCAACTTTTGAAACCGTTATTTTTCTCGCCGAAAAGGTCGATGAACTCTCGTTAAAAGCGGTAATGACAATAGACGGCTCCGATCAAAAAATCGCAAAGACGATAATTGAAAATACTATAACAAAGGATCAGAAGATTTTGACTCTTGATTCAATACAGTCAACCACGATAAAAGACGCGGAAAACGGTGCAACTTATCTTTCAATTATGCAAGACAACCTTGAAGTGCTGAGGGAAGCGCTGAATTAGGAGAGATTAATAATGTATTTAATCACAGCCTCAAATCTGACGCTTGGTTATGATTCCCGAATAATCGTTGAGAATTTGAATTTCTCCGTTTCTGCCGGAGATTATCTTTGTATTGTCGGAGAGAACGGTTCCGGTAAAACAACCCTGATGAAAACATTGCTCAATCTTCAGGAGCCGATAAGCGGACGGATTCAGACAAGCGAAGGACTTCGAAAGAAGGAAATAGGATATCTTCCGCAGCATACAGAAATACAGAAAGACTTTCCCGCGTCCGTAAAAGAAATAGTTCTTTCAGGGTGCCAAGGGCGCTGCGGATTTCGCCCGTTTTATAACAATGAAGAAAAAAACATCGCCGCAGCAAGTATGGAACGAATGGGAATAACCGATCTCTCCGAACGGAGCTATCGCGAACTTTCCGGTGGACAGCAGCAGCGAGTACTGCTTGCGCGGGCGCTATGCGCGACAAGAAAAATACTTTTGCTTGACGAACCTGTTGCCGGTCTTGATGTTAAAGTTGCTTCAGAATTATATAACCTTATATCTGAGTTGAACAATGAGGGTATTACAATAATCATGATATCGCACGACATTGCCGCGGCGGTAAAATACGCGAGTCATATACTTCATATAGGCAGAACTCTTTTCTTTGGTTCTGCGAAAGAATATATATCAAGCGAAATCGGACGTTTCTTTTTATCCCGGCAGAAAGGCGTGTCTTAAAAATGTTTGACAAGCTTATTTATTACTTTGAATATCCTTTTGTGAGATACGCGCTTATAACGGGTGTTTTGATAGCCCTCTGCTCTTCGCTGCTTGGAGTGACGCTCGTTTTAAAGCGCTTTTCCTTTATCGGCGATGGACTTTCACATGTCGCCTTCGGAGCGATTGCCGTCGCTTCCGCGCTTAATTTGTCAAATCAAATGCTGCTCGTATTGCCGGTAACGGTAATCTGCGCGGTGCTGATACTGAAAACCGGACAAAATGCAAAAATTAAGGGAGACGCCGCGATAGCCATGATTTCGGTAGGCGCGCTTGCTTTTGGTTATTTATTAATGAATGTTTTTTCAACGTCATCAAACCTTACCGGTGATGTTTGCAGCACTCTCTTTGGCTCAACCTCAATGCTTACGCTGACAAAGACAGAGGTTATCTTATCCATTGCCCTGTCGGCTGCTGTTATAATCATTTTCTTGTTTTTTTATAACAAAATTTTTGCAGTTACCTTTGACGAGGAATTTGCTAAAGCTTCCGGGACCAACGCCGGAAACTATAATCTTCTTATCGCTGTTGTAACAGCGGTTATAATCGTTGTTGCGATGAAACTTGTCGGTTCGCTGCTTATATCTGCGCTCGTTGTCTTCCCTGCTTTATCCTCGATGCGTATCTTTCGCAGCTTTAAATCAGTTACAATATTTTCGGCAGTTATCGCCGTTTTCTGCGCTTTTATCGGAATGATGATATCGATTCTCGCCGGGACTCCGGTCGGAGCGACGATAGTTGCTGTTAATGTGGCGGTGTTCGGCATTTGCTGGGTTACCGGTGCAATCACGAGCGATGTCGGTAATTAATTCCGTCTTAGTTTATTTATTCATTTAATAAAGACTATAATAAGATATACGGTTTTATCGGCATTAGTAAATGCTAAAACACGTAATATCTTTTTTTGTTTAATTTGATTTATTAATTTATTATTAAATAATAATTTGCTCTTGACTTTTAGCATTTGAATATAGTATAATATTTATAGCGTTAGTTTCCTAACTAATTCAACCGTTTCGTAGTTACATTTAAAAAAGGTGATAACATGAAAATAAATGTAAATAAAACTCAGGGGATCAGCGCAGAAAATCCTCCGTCTGCGAAAGTCTGCTGTGAACACGCTTCGCCGATGATGCTTATAAGGGATGTCAACAAGATGTGCGATGACTATATTAGAAAGCATACTCAGGCTAATATGCAGGACAGTTTTCGGAATCTTCTATTTCATCTCAATTTCAACGACGGCTGCACTCAACTTACACTCGCAAATCTGACGCACCTTAAAGCCCCTACCGTTTCGGTTACGCTTCAGAAAATGGAGCGCGAAGGATATGTTATAAGAAAACCAAACAAAAATGATCTTCGTCAGACATTGGTATATATAACGGAAAAAGGCAAGCAATACAACAAACATATGTATGAAACGATCCGAGCAATCGATAGCGCTATATTTGAAGGTGTTTCTGAAGAGGACCAAAAGCAGATGTGCGATATCCTGCGAAAAGTTATTGCCAACCTGATGAAAGAAATAAACTCAGATACATGATAATATGTTTTTGTTCGAAATCAAAAGGTTTTTCTCCTTATATATTTTTACTAACTTGACGGGATAAATCGTCGAGTTTTTTGTTTAATCAAATAATTGACTTTTTACGAATTTTGGTGTATTATATACCTAATACATTAATCCACTAATACTATAATGGGGATAGTGAAAAAACATAAGAAAGGAATTTAAGATTGACGTGGAATATAAACTGTGACCGTCCGATCTGGATACAACTGGTAGAACAGCTTCAGGCGGCTCTGATCTCAGGTGAGTTCAAACCCGGAGAAGCCGTGCCGAGTGTCAGAGATCTTGCCGCAGACGCACAGGTCAATATTAATACGATGCAGCGCGCTCTTCAGGAGCTTGAAAGCCGCGGTCTGATATTACCGAAAGACAATCGCTGGCGAGCCTCCGGACGTGTGGTAACCGAAGATACTGCACGCTTAGACGAAATAAGGCACGAATATGCCGGAACCATTCTTGAAGATTTCACCCAAAGAATGCGCAGTCTCGGATTGAGCGACGATGAGATTGTTTCAGAAGTAACTGAATATCTCTCTAAACTAAACAGTAATGGAGAATAATTGATGATGCAAAACAACAATGAAAACTTTTTACATTCAGCCGGCATCGAAAACGCTCCGCTTCTTGAATGCCGCAATCTTTGCAAGTCATACGGCGCGGTTCCGGTACTTTATAATTGGAATATTACCATTACCAAAGGCCGCGTAGTCGGTCTTTTAGGTCCTAACGGCAGCGGAAAAACAACGCTTATAAAACTGATTAACGGTCTTCTGACTCCTACTTCCGGAGAAGTGCTGATTTGTGGCAATTCCCCCGGGGTTGAATCAAAAAAAGTCATATCGTACCTGACGGATAAAGACGCTCTTGACAGCAGTATGAAAGTGGTAGATATGATTAACCTTTACAACGATTTCTTCGAGGATTTTTCCGAGGTGAGAATGTATGAAATGCTGAAACGGCTTGATATACATCCCGAAACTAAGATAGGCACCCTTTCGAAAGGCAACCGGGAAAAAGTAAGATTGATTCTTACCATGAGCCGTGAAGCGAAGCTTTATGTGCTTGACGAACCGATCGGAGGTGTCGACCCGGCAGCGAGAGACTATATTCTTGACACCATAATCAAAAATTATACGCCTGAAAGCTCAATTCTCCTCTCAACTCATCTCATTTCTGATGTTGAAAGGATTCTTGACGATGTTATATTCGTATCAAACGGCCAGATTACATTGGCGGAGGCTGCGGATAATATACGCGCTCAGGGAAAGAGCGTAGATCAGCTTTTCAGGGAAACATACAGATTTTAAGGTGAAAGCATATGATGGGAAAATTATTTAAACATGAATTCAAAAACACTGCCAGAAGATACTGGTATATGTATGCCATTATTCTTTCTCTTACCTTGTTTTGCAAGATCCTTGACATAATCCAGCTGAATGTAAATTCAAAGTATTTAAATCCGCCTCTTTATATTTCCGTGACATTTCTTATCATCGGATTGTTTTTTCTGGTTCTTCTTACCGGAATTTTCAGCATTATCAGGTTTTATCGGGAAATGGTCGGCAATCAGGCGTATATTACATATACCCTCCCTGTCGAAGTATGGAAGCATATCTTTGTCAGATTGACAGTCTCGATATTCTGGATAATCATAAGCGTAGCGGTATGCGTTATTTCGGGATTGATAATGGGCGCCGGACATGATTTTCTTGGAAATTTCTTAAAAGGTTTTTCTTCTATGTTATCCTCTATTAAAACGACGCAGCAAGTTCTGTTCATCATACAGCTTATACTATCGATAATAATCAATACTGCTTCAAGCCTGATGATGTTCTACATGTCAATTGCGATAGGCCAGCTTTTTAACCGCAACAAAGCAATTGCTGCCGCCGGAGCATATGTCGGATGCAATATGATTATGGAAGTGTTCACTACCCTGTTGTTTGTATTGACCGCCAAGCGGATCCCATGGATACTTGATTACAACGATATAGGATTCGGAGCGGAATATTTCAATTCCGGCGCGGAATTCGTCAATTCTGTAATGCTGTTGACCGGCCTTGTAAATATTCTCTTCCTGGTTACCTTCTTCCTTATAACAGAGCGTCTGCTTTCAACTAAACTAAATATTGAATAACTCTTTTAAGGTATATAATGATTTTTAATGAAACAAAGAGCCCGCTTATACGGGCGATGACTCGCGACGGTTCAGCCCGTATTTTCTGCACCGACAATACAGCAATCGTAAATAAGGCATGCGCGGTACACAAGCCGTCGAATACCGCCGCCGCCGCGCTCGGCAGGATTCTTGCCGTAACGAGTATTTTCGGTGTTATGCTTAAAAACAAAAAAGATCTTACAACACTGCGGTTTGACGGAGACGGTCCTTCCGGAACCATTATTTGTACCGCAGACTATAACGGCGATGTGAGGGGATATATTCAGAATCCAAAAGCCGATGTGCCGCGTAAACCGAACGGAAAACTTGACGTTGGTTCACTTATCGGGCGCGGCAACCTCAGCGTCATCCGAGACGAGGGGGTTAAGGAGCCATATATCGGCATCTCACCTATCATAAACGGCGAAATCGGAGACGATATAACAAACTATCTTCTTACATCCGAACAAACACCGTCAGTCTGCGGGGTTGGCGTCAGAATAAGGAATGACAAGGATACCGGCGCAGCCGTCTGCACCGCTTCCGGAGGATTTATTCTTCAACTTATGCCGGGAGCAGATGAAGCTACCGTCCTTAAGCTTGAAAAGAACGCCGCGTCTTTCAGCTCAGTTTCTTCGATGCTTGAAAAGGGCAAGACACCGGAGGATATTATCGCAACTATACTAGACGGGATTGAATATGATCTGTTTGACAAAGTTGACACCTATTATAAATGCGACTGTAACCGAGAAAAATTCAGCCTCGGTATAAAATCTCTCGGTCTTACCGAACTTACCGCGCTGCTGCGCGAGGAGACGGGAAACATTGATACAATATGTCACTTTTGCGGTGAAAATTATAGCTTTACCCACGAAGAAGTTGAAAATCTCTTGGAAGAACTAAAGGACAAATACCGCAAAAAACTTGAAGAACGCAAAAAAGAAGAGACAAATCAATAATTGAAATACCGTCCCCGATTAGATTACAATTCAGGGACGGTTAATTTTATATTCAAGAAAATCGGAGCTGTAGCAAAACACAAATATTGCTACAGCTCCATATTTATGAAATCCCTGTTTAAAAACCACCCCAAACCTTTGGAAAAACGGCAAAAGAAAACAAAAAACATCATAAAAACACAGGGCATGA